>JBBSXD010000037.1:15207-16274 GCA_038045965.1 Nanobdellota archaeon | reverse complement strand
ACAAATATAAATATTTAAATACCGTAAATATTATTTGTTAAAATGGCGATAAAATATACTGGAATAGAGATTATAATAAATAATCTTTATTCTAAATATATTGGAACAAAGATTATAACAAATAATATTTATTCTAATTTAACTGAAGCTGTTAGATTACTGGGAGAAAATTTTGCCTCTGAATCAGACATTATTAGAGAAAGAAACAGAAATGATGATTTTGATTCAGACATCTGGAAGTTTTACGGTTGGACAAGAGGAATGAGATTAATTCCAAATGATGACAGACCTTATCTAATCGCTAGAAATTCTATTTTACTTGATAAAAATAAAGCTCAAGAAGCAGCAGACTCAAACTTATCTGGAAAATTCTTTTATGTTGATGAAAAAACATATAAAGAATTTTCTCAAATGGCAAAAGAAGATAAAAATAAATTGCCAGAAAAAATGAGAGTATTTTTAGTTCCTCAAAGACAAGATGTAATCATACAAGATGGTAATGATGAACTACTAAGATTTTATGCACAAGGAAAAAAAGAGGCTAAAGAATATTTTTCACATATAAAGAAATCTGGTAGAAAACAATTAATTTCTTATATGCCAGATAATAATTTGGTTAAGCAAAATACAAATGGCATTTTTGTACAACAATCGTACTTCAAGGATTTTAATGTTGGTTCGGGCTTTTACGGCGACAGCTGGAATCTGGGCTGTGGCTACTGGGCTTTTGGGGTGTCTTCCGTCGAAAAAACTGAAAAACAAAATTAAACAATAAAAAATAAAGAAGTTTATGTAATATTTTAATTAATTTTAGACACTCTCAATAATCAAATAGGTTTAAATAATAGATTTCTTTTTTTATAGAAAATAGGTATAGAGAACTTTGAAAAACTTCTTTTTTCTCGTTCTCTAAGAAGAACTTTGCTTAGATTTCCTTCGAAGATAACATTTATGCAAAGTTCTCTATAAGAAACAAATTGAAACACAATGTAAATTTTTTTTAAAAATTTACAAGCATTTCATTTTTCAAAAGCGGGACTAAAAAATGAAACACAATGTAATTTTTT
>JBBSXD010000037.1:0-15107 GCA_038045965.1 Nanobdellota archaeon | reverse complement strand
AAATTTCCAAGTGTTTCATTTAATAAAAGGAGGACAAAATGAAACACAATAAAAAAATAACGTTAATTTTAATTTGTATGTTTATTATTACTCAATTAATAGGATTGTTAGTAGTTAGTAGTTATAATAACGGAATTGAACTGCCTTTTGGAATGGAACCTCCTGAAGATATTAAAGAAAGTTCTTTGGTTGGAGGTTTAAGTTCAATAATCACTGCTTTCTTTATAGCTATCTTATTGTTTTTTCTTTTAATGAGAATTAATGCTCATACTTTTATTAGATTGTGGTATTTTTTTGTAACAACTTTAGCTTTGGGATTAACTATATATGTAGTATTATTTTTAATAGGTATTGATTCACAAATTATTTCTTTAATTTTTGCTTTGCCATTATCTTATATTAAAGTTTTCAAAAGAAATTTATGGATTCATAATATTACTGAATTGTTAATTTATCCTGGAATAGCTGCCGTATTTATTTCTTTCTTGGATAATGTTTTTGGGCCTAAAGTTATTTTAGCTACAATAATTATATTATTTATAATTTCTATTTATGATATTTGGGCAGTGTGGCATTCAAAGGTTATGCAAAAAATGGCGGAGTTTCAAATGAATAATTTAAAATTTTTTACCGGATTTTTTGTACCTTATGCAGATAAAAAAGAAAAGGAAAAGATAAGATTGTTAAAAGAAAAAAATATTGGGAAGACTGATTCTGAAATTGAAAAAGAATTTAGAAAAGCTAAAATTAAAGTTAATCTAGCTATACTTGGGGGAGGAGATGTTATCTTTCCAATAATTTCTGCTGGAATATTTTATAAAAATTATGGATTAATTTCTGGATTATTAATTCTTGTATTTTCTACAATTGCTCTCTCACTGCTTTTTGTTTTAGCAAAAAAGGGAAAATATTATCCAGCAATGCCATTCATAACTACTGGTTTATATTTTGGAATGTGGTTGAGTTGGATGATATTGGGATAATTTAGTTCAGAATCTTAATTTTTCTTTTTTTAAAATACTGATTAAAAAATTAACAAAACTTTTAATATCATTTTTATAATGTGCATTTTGCAGAACTTGATAATATTTAAATTTCTTTTTTTTTGGTATATTTATCATTGGAAACTTATTTTTATAAAGAATAAAGTTCATGAGCAGTCTTCCAACCCTACCATTACCGTCAACAAATGGATGTATTTTTTCAAATTCTGTATGAAAATATGAAGCCAAAATTAAAGGATGAAGATTTTTCTTATTAACTGAATACCATTTCAGTAGTTTTGTCATTTTATTGGGTACTTCAAAATGATTAGGAGGAATTGATTTTCCTACAAATACCTGAACATTTCTATATCTTCCTATTTGTGAAATCAAATCCTGCTTTAAAGTATTTACAATTACTAATTTATGTAATTCTAATATAAATTCCTTCGTTATATCATATTTATAATTCAAAATAAAATCAAATGCTTTTTTATGATTTAATGTCTCATAGATTTCCCTTAATGACTTTTCTTTAGGAACAATACCATCAAATAATAGATAAGAAGTTTCTAGTAATGTTAATGTGTTACCTTCAATACCTGTAGAGTTATAAGTAAATAATGAGCAGAATGCTTCATATCTATTTTCATAATTTTCTTTAGATTCTTTTAAAAATTCTTTTTTTATTCTCTCTAAGAATTTTTCCTCTTTCTTAGTCAAAATTAAATAAAAAATATTTAATTTACTATCTGCTTCATTTTCTTTTTTTATAAGATCTTTTTTGTTAAGGTTTACACCTAAGTAAATTCTTTCTTTTCTTACTTTATCCCCAATTCTAACTGACTTGACTCTATAATAATATTTTCTTCCGTTTCTTTCTTGGATTTCATTATGCACCATAAAAAAATTATGACTACATTGTTTATATATTATTCTATTATGTAGTCATATCATCTCCTCGTTAACTAAATGCAGCAACAATTTTCAGGTTTATTCAACAACGACTCCAGAAATGCCATTAGAGAAAACTCTTACTTTGTCTCCTGTTTTAGAATTATTTGTTAAACCAATAAAAACTAGATAATAATGTTTCATTGCTCTAAATAAACTGCAAGATAAAAACTGATATCATCCTTCAGCAATCCATGCTTTTGCATCTGAGAAAATTAAATCAATATCTCTTCCATGATAATAATGTATATCTTCTTGAGATAAAATTGTTTTTTCTCTTTAATAGAATTTATTAATCATTGCTATAGCTTTTTCAAATGCTTCTGAATCAATGGAACTATAATTATTTACTGAATGTTCTCTTTCAAATTTATGTGTATCAAATAATCCTGCAAAACTTAATCTTTCTCCATCTTCTAATGAAAAAGAACTTCTAACTAAAGATTTCCCAAGTTGATTTATTTGAGATAAATAATCTCTCCATCATGTCCAACTGGAACTAAAACAAATGGTTCTATAGGGATAGTATTATCATATTCATGAATATATTTAATTACAGCCCCCTTAGCTCCATAGATTTTTATTTCTTCTTTTAAATTCATATTCTTTTCTTATTAATTGTATTTATATATTAAGATATCAAAATAGCTCATTTATTTTCTCATCTAAATATTTTGCTTTTTTCCAAGGAAGATCTTTATTTGTTTTAATTGCTTTATAACTAATCTCTACCCCCCTATAAAAACCAAAAATTCCGAATGATAAACTGAAATAAGGATAAATTTGCTGAATATTAAATTTTTGTTTGATATATTCTTCTACAAAAAAAGCAGTTAAATAACATATACCACAAGAAATGAAAGGGAATAATGATACTGGTTTCATTAATAAAGATAAAGAGTTTTTATCTAAAGCAGGTATTAATATATTTTCTTCTCCAATTAGTTCTACCATCTCATTAACCTTAATATTATATCTTTCATCAGTCAATTTAGGCAGATAAGCTAATAACCCTTCATTATCTTTACTTAAATCACATAAACTATCTTCAATAGATTTTCTTTTTTTAACTGCTTGTCTCAAAATATTATTTTCAGATTCTCTTAAAATATTATTTATTAAATCTATTTGAGCTTGAGTCACATTGATATGGGGAATATTATCTTCATTTATTTCAAGTTCACTATCCTCTCCAAGAAATTTCTTGATATCATTATTACATATTTCAATTAAAAATCTTAATTCTTCATTACAATTATCAAAATATTTTAATTGAGATACTAAACTTGTTTTTTCTTTCATTTTATTTTTATAATTCATTAATTTTTTATATATAAATATTGGTGCTAGTATTTTGTTCTAATTATTTAGTAACAACATACAAAAGGTTTATAAACCATCATATATATTATTTTACCATAATCGAATAGTAAAATGATAATAAAACATGAACTAATAAATCAAATCAAAGATCACTTTGCATTGAATATATATGAAACAAAAGTTTGGTTAGCTTTGCTTGGGAGAGGTTTAGCAAGCGCTGGTGAAATTGCAGAGACTTCTGGAGTACCAAGAAGTAGAACTTATGATGTGCTTGAAAGCTTAGAGAAAATGGGATTTGCTATAATGAAATTAGGAAAACCAGTAAAATATATTGCCGTTAAACCAAATGTAATTATAGAAAAATTGAAATCAAATACTATAAAAGATGCTAATGAAAGAATAAAAAGTATTAGTAACTTAAAAGACACAAATGAATATAAAGAATTGGAACAATTATATAATGTTGGTATAAAACCAATTAAACAAGAAGACATTTCTGGTGCTATAAAAGGGAAACTAACAATTTATAATCATATAAAAGAACTTTTGGAAAATGCAAAAAAGGAAGTTATTATATGCACTTCGGTAATTGAAATGCAAAATAAATCAAGATTTTTCTCATTAGTTTTTGATAGATTAAAAAAAGCAAATATAAAAATAAAAATAGCTTTATCTGGAGATGATAAAGAAATTAAAAAGATAAATGCTAAGTTTAGAATAAAAGCAAAAAATATTAAGGTAGATACTAGATTTTTTATATCTGATAATGAGCAAGTTTTATTTATAATATCAAAAAATGGTATGCCGGATGAGGAAATTGCTGTATGGTTAAATACTCCTTTTTTTGCAAGCTCATTGAGCTTTATGTTTGATGAAGCTGTTGGTAGGGATTAAATTTAAATAAAAGAATAACCTTCTAGAAAAATGACAGAAGAATTAGAAAAAGAAATTGAAACAGATGTTAATTCTTCTCCTTATTTTATTACAACTATTAATCAAGAAGAATTTTTTGTTGTTAAATCGGTAATTAGTAGAATAAATAGTTTCTCATTGAATTATTTTAGAGATGAAAATCTTATTTTAGGAAGAGATATTTTAGAAGTTTCTACGAGAAATCTAGAATTGTGTGTTTTAATTAATCATAATGATTCTAAAGGCTCAATAATTATTAAAGAAGCTCAAAAATTTGCTAAGTTAGCTTCATATGATTATGTAGGATTAGAATCAATTGGAGGATCTATTGGTATTCAAATTACTAATAATTATTATAGAATCCGTCCAAGATTATTTAGAAAAATAATTGATAATTAGATAATCCTATAAACATTTCATTTAACTAATTCTAATTCTATTATCCCCATTTCTCTTATAATCTTTAAATTATTTTTCTTGAAATTATTAATCCATTCTTCAAATGTGAAATTATGCTCTAAAATAGTATATGCATAATTGTTTTTTATGTCCGAAACGTTGAAAACCTCACCATAAATGGTAAGGTCGTTTCGGAGCATCCCAAAAAATTTTCCTTTGAAAGAAAAATCGCTGATCAAATCTCTGCTTTTAGGCAGAGGTAGGCGATTTTTTGGGAAATTTTTTCTGATAATTACATTTTTATGTTTATTTTTGAATTCTTCGAGATTTTTTTTATATTTTATTGGAGGACCTTTAATTAAAGTTGGTTTTTTATTTTTTAATATTAAGTAAATTTTAGCTATATCTTCTTTTTCTGAATATTCAAATCCTTCTTTTTTTATGTTAAATTCTTTTCTTAATTCAGATAACAAAAAATTATAAAATTTTTTGGTTTTTGTTCCAGCTATATCTCCTCTCTGTTTATTAGTTTTAACTTGAATTATTTTGGTATTTACATTTCTAAAATTATCTTCTATTTTCTTTTGTATGAAAAATTCTTTAGAGGGATTTTTTAAAAATAATTTTGCTGATTTCTGGAATTTATTTAAGGTTTCATAAGATAAACTAGATAAAGCATTTCTTTCTTTGAAAGTTGGATCTATTAAAATAATTGGTGACAAGATTTTTGAATGATTTATTAAAACTAGAACTTCCTCTTTATTTTTGTAAAGTTTCTCTTGATCTATAATAAGTTTATTATTGAGATCTAATTTAACTATTGCTTTAAGAAGATTTAAGAAAGTTTTATAATGTACAACTAAAAGTTCTATTGCATATCCAGAAAAACCATTAATATAAGATTCAGCTCCGTAGACATTCTGCGCATGAGCAAAGGCTTTTCCTAATTTAATTTCATTTTCTAATCTTTTGTTTTGTTTTATTTTTTTTAATATATAATTAACATGAAAATAACTTAAATCTGTAACGTTTAATGCTTGTTCTGGTTTTTTAATTTTTATAACTGGGATAACTTCTATTATTATAGGACCTATATTTTTTTGATAGTAATCTCTGGAACCGTGTATTCTCTTTACGTTTTTCAATAATTTCCCTAAAATATCTGATATTTCTTCTTTATAATATTTATCAAATCTGACAAAAATATCTATATCATAAACATTTTTATTTACTAAAGTATTTTTTGCTAAACTTCCTCCAAGAAAAAAATCTGCTTTGATCTTATTCTTTTTTAAATTTCTTGATAATTCTAATTGAAATTCTCTGCTTATTTTTTTTATATTTATTAAATCTTCCTCCGAAGGATTAATTAGTTTTAACTGTTCTTTTAGAATTAAATTAACTTCTTTCATTTACTAATTAATATTAAAGGTTATTTAAAGATTTTTGATTACTTTTTATTTTTATTAATCTTTCTCATCTTCTTCATTTTCTATTTTAACAATTTCTTCATTATCTTTATTATTTTCTTCTATTTCAGAATTTAATATATTAGTGGATTTGATATATTCTTTTGATTTTGGAAGTAAAGTTGAACTAAGATCAATTATATATTTTCCCTCCTCCAATTTGTAAATTAAAGGACGATTCTTAGAGAATAGACTAACAACATCTATCTCAAATTTTCCAGGTTTTATTACTCTTATAGATTCTAAATCTAAAATTACTGGTTCGTCTGGTTTTTTATCTAAACCAGTCAGCTCTCTTATATCTTTTTCTATCTGAGTTTTATCTGCTTTTTCAAGCTCTTCAAATATCTCATTTTTTCTATTTTGTAATTCATCAAATTTTTCTTGTCTTATATAATAAAAGAATCGACTATTACATGTACAACCAACTAATAATTCACTTGCGGCATCGGGATAAACTTTACCGCATTTTGTACATTGATGAGGCATAATTATTATAAAGTATTTAGATTAATAAAGATTTGTAAAAATTTAAATTTGTATTATATAAATATGTGACATTCTCCTTGCCATAAAGGGTTGCTCACTTTGTTCGCAACTTTTTGCCTTCGGCAAAAAGCGAGGCGTCATAACTAAATATATCCATGGTGTTTTTCTTAATTTCTACTTAATATATATTATATTATTTTTTGGTAGTTAGAAACAAAACTTTAAATACCATTTATATTTTTATTTTTCATGAAAAAATTTAATTTAGAAAATTTAGAACCTAGTAGAAATGGAATAGAAGTTAGAGATAAATCTATAACTGTTCATGGTTATAGTTTGGAAAGAGGCATTCAAACTTTTTTTGATTCTGAAGAAATGATTACAGATAGAATTAGAGGAGTAAACTTAGATAACAATCATTATCTAATAAATGAAGATGATATAAATTATCAAAAATTAATTGATGACAAAAAATTGGTGTGTAAAGCAAATAAAGTTTATATTGTTATAAAATATGATGAGAAAAGAAAAATTGTTTATGGTAATGAGATTTTATATGAAGAAAACCCTAAATTAATAGATAAAGTTCTTTTAGCAATTATGGAGAGATAAAAAATTATTAATTATTTCATCATAACTTCTAATTTTTTTGGATCTTTTCTCATTTCCTTTATTACAGAAGCAGGACCTATGATTGTGATTGCATCATGCTGTCCGGCGATTGCTTTTGCTAATCCAAATCTCATTTTATCAAATAAATTTTTATCTTTATTATCACTTTCTATAACTGACAATTCTACTCCTTTAAATCCTTTAATGTTTCCTATCATAATCATCGTATCTTCAATTAATCTAGTCTCTTCATCTGGTTTTAATCTTCCCTGTAAAACCACAACTTTATTATCTAAAATTATTCTTAGTAATTTTTTTATTCTCTCGATACTTGATAAATTAGATACTTCACTATATGGTATAAAATGTAATGTTAATCCATGATTTTTATTCTCTTTTTTCCCCATTTTATTTATCTAATTGTTTAACTCTTAATTTATTTTTAATTAATTCTATATCTTTTTTCATATTTTCAAAACCACTTTTAATTCTCATTTCAGTAATTAATTGTTTATCACTAATAGTCCACATTTTTAAGACAATCATAAAAATTAGACTGAGAATTGTAAAAAATTCTGTTGGACTATTTCCAAAAATAAACCAAAGCAACAATAATATTGCTATTATTAAAGAAATCCAAAATAATATCTCCTTAATATTTATTTTCATTTAAATGCTCTCCCAGTTACTAGTAAATATCCCATTACAATTAACAAAACGATTATAAGTATCCAAAAAGCAATATCATCCCAATTAATTTTTTTTGACATTTATTTATTTCCTCTTTTTATTTGATCTCTTTTTAATTATATTTAGTAATATATATTTTTAAATGTTTATTTAGATTTTTTTGCAAGTTTAAATATGGACTCATAAAATTCATCCATGTTTTTTCCTTCTTTAGCAGAGATTCCGATGACATCATAATCTGAAAAAGCAGCTTCTATTTTTTTTATATCAGCTTTCTTTAAATCTATTTTGTTTGCTGCAATTAAAACTGGGATTTTTCTTGCTACTAAATTTCCTACAATTGTTAAATTAACTTGTGAATAAGGATTCTCGGTTGCATCTAAAACTACTACTACTGCATCCATATCATCAAGCCATTTTATGGCTTCAACAATTCCTTGAGTGGCTTCCTTAGCTCTTTTTTGAGCTTGTTTTTTCTGCATTTTAGCTTTCATAAAATCTTCATAATCTATTTTAGTAGCTATTCCTGGAGTATCCACAAGTTTAAATTTCAAAGATTTTTCTTTATATTTTATTTCCACTTCTTCTTTAAATTGTACTGTTCTTGTTTCATGAGGCAGATTGCTTACTTTGCCAATTTCTTCTCCAGTCCAATCTTTACAAATTCTGTTTGCCAATGAAGTTTTTCCCGCATTAGGAGGACCATAAAAACCTAAACTTATTTGTTTTTTATTTTTGAAAAACAATCCGAACATCCTTTTTGTAAAATCTGTTAATATTTTTATCCCCATACTTAAAAGTGTAAATTTTTATTTATTAATGTTTCGTATATTTTAAATTTGATTTCTTCTATTTTCTAATTCTTTTTGAATTTTTCTTTTTTCAAAAATTTTAAAAATAGGAATTTCAAACATACCTGTTCTTTTGCCATGAAGTTTATTCCAAGCATAATCTAATTGTTCTGAACTCCATTTTCTTTGTTTTAATTGATTGAAAATTTGTGATTTAGATAAATTTTGATTTTCTCCATTGTTCATAAAGCTTATAAGATTAAATAAATCATTGGGATTTTTAAATAAATGTTTCTCATAATTTCTTTTATACCATTCTTGTAATATTATATATATAACAAAAGCTAAAAAGAATAATATTAATAAAAAGATTATTGTTGTTTTTATTGGTTTGCAGTCGGCTCTGCAATTTTTGTAATTTTCTCCTTCATCACACATATTATTATTATCGCAAACTCCAGGACTAAATCCTAATTCTAAAAATCTAAATTCTGGAGAAAAATAAACTGGAAGATTTAATGATTCTATTTTTTCTGGATATAAAAATTCTATTTTTTTATCAACTCCTGCTTCTAAATCTCTTAATTCTATCCCAAAATTATTTTCATTTATTTCTCTTTCAGAATAATCCCCTAAGAATTTTATATTATTGATATCTCCCTCTATAACCATAAATAATTCAGAAATAGAATTTTTTGGTTTTAAATTTATAATAAGATGACTTAAAACTGGCTTTTCTGAATTATCTTCAAAATAAAATGAATAAGTTTTTGATTCTATAGTTATCTCTAAATTTTCTTCTATCCATCTGTTTATAGCATTATAATAATCTGCTGATTTTTCTTGATTAACAGTGCCTGCTCCAAATTCTCCAATTATTTCTGGTTTTAATCTATCAACACTTTGGATAAGTTTAGAGTTCTTTATCTCTAAAGAAGTACTAAAAGACTTTGGAACATTTAATTCTTTTAATTTTATCATTAATTTAACTAACTCTTCACTTTCTGTTTCAAAAAGTTGTTTGTAATCGCCTTCTAATTTATCAACTGCACTTTTTAAATCAGCAATATTAACTGTTTGAGAAACTCTTTCTTGAACTTTATCTGGAAGAACAAATATATTATTATTTATAGATTTTAATCTTAGTTTATAATCAGATATAGTTTCATTAATAGCTTGAAATGGGGCTATAACTTCTATTTTAAAAGTTTTTGAATTAGTTCCTATTTCAT
Organism: Nanobdellota archaeon; assembly: GCA_038045965.1. Classification (GTDB taxonomy): domain Archaea; phylum Nanobdellota; class Nanobdellia; order Pacearchaeales; family GW2011-AR1; genus ARS1285. The sequence continues at coordinate 5,253 of JBBSXD010000037.1, read as the reverse complement.
TGCTGACATTTAAAGTTAAATCATAAAATCCTAAATTTGAATAAGTATGTTCAATATAATTTGTTTTTGTAGTTTCTGATTTTGAATTGTCTCCAAAATTCCAAATATATGTTAAATTTTTTGGATTATCTAATATGACAAAAAGTTTTGTTTTTACTAAAGCTGGAATTTTTTTAGGTATAATATCAGATATTGCTGAGATTTCTACTAAACTTATATTTTGAATAATTAATTTATTCCCTATTCTCAATTCTAATTTATTTATTTTAGTATCTGTAGGAGTTAAAATATCCGCAAGTTCTAAATTATATTTTACAAAATTAGAAGTGTATAATGCTGGAGTTGGTTTTATATCTTCAAGATTTTTCTCTTCTGAACCATCAGGATTTAATCCATTAATATCATAATCTACTAATAAATCTGATAAAGTTATATTCTGTTTTACTCCAGAATATAATCTAATTGGAATTACGCAACCAGATTCACATTTTTTATTATATCTTCTATTTATATAATCAAAAACATTTTTTGAAAGATTAATATCTTCTCCAAATAAATTATCGCTAAAAGACATTTTGTTTATTGGAGCATATTTTAATGGTTTTGCAAATATTTCAAAATCATGATTGATTGTTTCTTCTCCTATCTGTATAAATCCACAGGTTTCATTATCTTCAAAATTAATGCTATATTTATTTTCATTCCCTTCAGTTGCAGAAATACAAACTTCTGCTTCAGTTGTTTCTGAAAGATCATTATCTAAAACTACTTTACAACTAATTTTACCACCAAAATTTATATCGGATATTGTGCAGGCTTTTTCTAAACCTAATGCAGAAAAAGTCATAGTAAAACTAGCAGATTTATTTCCTATAACGTTAGCCCCTATATTGTATCCTCTTGCAGCTGGAACTTTAATTTTCTGACATAAAGGATCTGAAGCTATTTTTGTTGTGCTTATTGTATTATCTAACTTAAAACATCCATAAGGATTTTCTATGAAACATTCTTCTTCACTTACATTATAAGTTTTGAATTCAATATTTCCATCATCAAATAAATCTATCATTAAAGGGTTTATACAAGAAGTTTTTGCATTAGTTGAAATATTAAATCTAAAGGATGTAACTTTGCTTATATTTTTGTCCAATTTTATTCCAAATAATTTTGTCTCAACAGTTTTTAGAGTGTAATTTTTTGTGTTTGATGGTGAATTAAAAGTTGAGAAAGAAGATTCACAATCTGATGGAAAACAACTACATTCATAAGAGTTAATTATATTACATGCTAAATTATTCTTATCGATAAATTCTGATAAAGTTATACTACTATTAAATCCGCTAATGACAGTATCTCCTGGCTCTTTATTTAAACTAAAATTTAGCCATCCTCTTAAAGCAGTATTTTTAGTATATGAATCTTCTATATAATGTGAAAGGTTTCCAAATTCTATAGATGCATAGGTTAAATTTAAACTTAAGAAAACTACAATTAATAAGAAATATAATTTACACCTCATTTTATAACTTTAAACTTTTATAAGAAGATGGAAAAAGAGTTTATAAATTTCTCTGTTTTATTTCTTTTTTATAAAAAATATGGTGCTTAGTTATAAGTAGTCTTTACAAAAAATTTATAAACTAAAGTTTATATATATTAACTATGGTAAATATATATGAATTAAAGTTAACTAATCTTCAGCAGAGAATAATGAGAATACTCTTTGTCAATGCTGGCAAATCATTAAATGCATTAAATATTGCTAAAGAAATAGGAGTTTCTCAGCCAGCAATATCAAAAGCACTTCCTTTCTTAGTTAAGAAAGATTTTATTAAATTAGAAAAAGATAAAAATTCTGGAAGATTATCAATTCAAGCAAATAGAGAAAATCATAAAATAATGCAATTAAAAAGAGCAGATAACTTAAAATTAATCTATGAATCAGGACTTGCTGATTTTTTAGAAAAAGAATTTGCTGGAGGAACAATAATTCTATTTGGCAGTTATTCCCGAGGAGAAGATGTCTTTAATTCTGATATTGATGTTGCTGTTATTAGAAGAAAAGATAAAAAAATTAATTTGGAGAATTTTGAGAATGTACTTAAAAGGAATATACACCTAAATTTTTATGATTCTTTTAAGAATGTTCATAAAAACTTAAAAGAAAATTTATTTAATGGTATTGTTCTTTATGGTGGAATAGAGTTATGAGAGCAATAAAAGATTTTAATGAATTTATTAAAGATAGTGTAGTAAAATCACAAAGTCCTGATAAATCTAGAGCGAATTTTTTAGTAAAAGAAGCTGAACAAAATTATGCTTATCTTTTAGAATTAACTAGGAGAATAGGTATTAATAATATTAATTCTAATGACTATGTAAAAAAATGTTATGATATTTTAACAGAAACTATAAGAGCTTGTATGCTTCTAAAAGGTTTTAATGCCTCTGGATTTAAAGCTCATGAAGCAGAAATTTCCTATATGAGAGTTTTGGGATTCAAAGAAAATGAGGTTCAATTTGCTGACCAGATGAGATTTTTTAGAAATGGGATGTTATACTATGGCACAATTATAGACGAAGAATATGCTAAAAAAGTTATTTCTTTTACAAAAGAAAATTATAAGAAATTAAAGAATTTTATAAAATAGATATTCATTTTTTCTCTTTTTTCACAATAAAATAATAAATAGTAACCAAGATTAATACAGACAATATAAAATTTCTGTAATCAAAAAATGGAAGTTTTATGACTTTCTCGCAATTTACTACGTGAGATCCAGAAACACAAGATTTACAAGCATCGTCTATTTTCGGGTTAGTTTGAGCATCATAACTTTTACAATCTATGGGAGTTCCATCTCCATTTTGAGCGCTAAGAACTGCTGTCCATAATTCTTCATAAAAATCTGCAGCTCCATTACAATCTCCTTTAGATTCTATATCATAAGTGCATTTATAAGTTACATCTTGAGTTGTCGCTTCACAATAATTCTTATAATTAGATAATAATGAACTTGATGAAGATAAATCGCTATGTAACCAGGATATAGATGGGGGGCCCCCATAAACAATTTTGTTTTCTGAAGATAACACACACTTATTCGTTTTCCATTCGCATTTATAGAAACAGGAAGAAGTACATTTTCCATTATTTCCATGACTCAATGCCTCTTCAATATTAATACAATTTGATTCGCTGGATATATCTAAATTATTTTTAAATTGACTTTCAGCTAAAACTTGATTTCCTCCATTTGCATTGCAATCTGATTCTGATTCAAAATCTGAACATTTAGTTATTGATCTCGCACATTTATCTTGAACACAATTATATCCATTAGTTGGGCAACAAGTTTCGCCTTGTATCAAAGGATCATTAATTTCACAATTATTAGAACTATCAATAATTGGAAGATCTGAAGATATCCATCTACTATAACTATCTGATTTTTCACAAGTATATCTATCATAAGCAACTTTAAATATACTTTTATCAAAAGAATCTGGTGAAGGAGCTCCTAATGATATAGTTAATTTAGAAGAATAATCTCCGACATTAATAAAAGATTTTGAGAAAAGCACTCCATTACTTCCCTGTCTGTTATCTTGTACACAATTTCCAAATACTCCATCTGTCTTTTTACAATGCTCCCATTTAAAATTTAAAAGTTGATAAATATCATTAGAAGAAGATAATGGAGAAATGCTAATAGGTCCTGTATTAGATGGACAAGATGAGATTCCCGTAGTTACAGTCGGACAAAGTCCGGCATAACAACTTATTGTTCTGCATCCATTAGAATCTTTTATAACATCAATAGCATAAGTTTTAGTAGCATCGTAATCAATAGATATGCCATAAGGCTCATCTCTCTCATTTTTAGGAACAGATATGGAAGCAAATGCATATTTTCCAGAATCAACTACTAAGATTGAAACTTGATCTGTTACTTCTAATTCTCTATTATCTTTAACTTTAAGTTTTATCAACTTTTGTCCAACAGTTGTATAAATATGAACAGGATTATAATTTTCTTTAGTTATAGAATTTCCTGAAATAGTAATCCCATCTCCAAAATCCCAAATATATTCAAAATTATCATCTAAATCATAACTATCTTGAGTGAAAGTTATTGGTTCATTTAGAAAGAATATATTTTCATTTTCTGGAGAGACAATATTTGCGACTGGTGGCTGATTATTCTCAGGAGCTGTAACTATCAAAATTCCACTAGTTTTTTTTGTGGCTGTATCTTCGTTCAAAATCACTTCAAAATAATATTCTCCGATCCATAACTCTACTCCAGTATTTAATGTTATTTCTCCAGCTATCCATTGCTCTATTAATTTATTTGATTCTGTTGAGATAATTACTTTATCTTTTGCTAAACGATCAATACCCCCTAAAGTTTCTTTTTTCTTTATCGTAAAACGCAAACTTTCATCTTTAAGATAAACTCCCCCTACTATCATTTGAACAGTATCTTTTATATTTGCGGTCGTGATTTGATTATTTTCCATATCCGCCCAATTAACTGTATTAAGAGCAACTTGAGATTTACAGCATATTTTTATTTTATAATCAGTATCATCTCCTTCTGAAACTAATGAGTTTGTTGTTGATTCTAAACTTGCAACTATTTTCTCATCAGAATTACATAATTGCCCTTGTGATTCATCTACTGCTCTGCATTTTAAATCTCCATAGCATACAGGAGTTGCAAAGTCTGAACTTTTAGTTGTAGAAACTTTTGAATCAGAATTAGTTTTTAACCAAAGTACTGTGTTTTTGTCGTTTGCAATACATATATGAGGAGGATTTGTTTCAGGATAATTATTTCCAAAAATTTTGTCGTAACATATTCTGTTGTCAAAATTAGGATCATTGTATAATGCTGCGTTTGATTTTGTTACTGTAAGTGTTTCAAATATAGTTTGATCTTCAGAACATTTTGGAGGGTTGCATGTAAAAACTGCTGGACTGCCTGTAAGATGAACATTATTTGAAGGAGTTCCTATGTTAATAGAATAAGCATATATTTTTTTAGATGTTCCATCTTTAAGATCAGCAGGAAGAGCAAAACTAAATCCATGATTATTATTTCCATCACATAAAGCTCCTACTTGAGATCCTCTTTGCATGTCTGCTTTAAAAATTCCTAAAAGAACACCTCCGGCACCTACTGGTCCGTTCTTATAAAGATGAACATCTATAGCTTTATTAAAATCATCACTATCACAAGTCCATCC
>JBBSXD010000036.1:27458-29226 GCA_038045965.1 Nanobdellota archaeon | reverse complement strand
AATAATATTCAAGACTTTATAATAGAATGCTTAAATACTGAAGCCAAAGATGCACTAATAAAAATCGGCATTCAAGGAGGATATAATGAAAGGTCTTCAAAATATTATGAACTTCAATGGACATTTATTCCATACTATTATGATAAAGGGACTTTTCTAAATCCATCAAAAGAGAAAATAGAACAAGAACTATCAAACTACATAGATTATAATTTAGATTCTTGTTTAGAAAAAATTAATTTCCAAAACTTTGAATTAAAATATGAGCCACCATCAACTTTAACAAAAATAAATCCATCAGAAACAAAGTTTACTACAAAACTTCCAGTAATAATAGAACACGAGAATAATAAAATAGATTTTAATCTAGAAACACATCCCATTTCAATAAATTCCTCTATTTATGATATAATTGAACTTTCTAAATATATAACTGAGTCACATAAAGAAAATAAAGATTTAATGTGTATTAATTGTATCACAGAAATAGCAAAAGAAAAAGAATTGTATGTAGATTTTATTGCATTTGAAAAGGATACTACTTTAGTTATGATATTAGAAAACAGAACGATGGAACATCCCTATATATTTGAATTTTTAAATAGATATGAGGTTAAAGAAAACTCTAAGACATAAGAAAGGTATATAAATTATAGTTTATATATATAAACTAATATGGAGATATATAAACTAAAGTTTACACAACTTCAAAATGAAATATTTAGAGTTTTGTGTATAAAAACTGGAGAAAAAATGAGTCAAAGACAAATATCAAAATTATTAAAAGTTTCCCCAACAGCAATTTCCAAATCCATCATTATTTTAGAAAAAGAACAATTAATAAAAATAGATAAAGAAAATAACTTAAATTTAAATTACATTTCTTTAAATAGAGATTCAGAAAAGGCAGTATCTTTCAAAAGGACAGAAAATTTAAGAATGTTATATGAATCTGGAGTTTCAAATTTCCTTGAAGATACATTTCCAGGTTCTACAATAATTTTATTCGGTAGCTATTCGCGTGGAGAAGATACCTTTGATTCTGATATTGATATAGCAATTATAGGAAATAAAAAGAAAGATATTAATCTTGAAAAATTTGAGAATCTATTAGAAAAGGAAATCATTTTACAATTTTACAGCAAATTTAAAGATATTAATGAACATCTTAAAAATAATATATTAAGTGGTATTTTAATTGGAGGTCATATAAAATTATGAAACCATTAAAAAAATTTAATGAATATATTGATTTAGGTATAATTAGAAAGCAAAAACCAGATGAAGAAAGAGCTTTATCTTTAGAAAAAGAATCAGAAAGAAAGAAAAAATCATTAACAGAATTTTTAAATAAAATAGGATTAAAAGAAGAAAATGCCAATGATGTAATAGAAAATTGTTATAATATATTGATGTCTTTAATTAGAGCCAATCTTTTTAAAAAAGGATATTCAGCGTCTGGATTAAATGCTCATGAAGCAGAAATATCATATCTATTTGAATTAAATTTTCTAGAAGAAGAAATAAATTTTATGAATGAGTTAAGATATTTTAGAAATGGTATTCTTTACTATGGAAAAGAATTAAATAAAGAATATGCAGAAAAAGTTATATCCTTTCTAAAGAAAATGTATAAAAAGTTAAAAGATGAAATAAGATAATATAATTAAATGAAAATCAATTTAAAATGAAAGATAAAATAAAAAACAATAAAAAAATACTAACATCTTTAATAATTTTAATATTATTAATGCCAATAATATTATCA
>JBBSXD010000036.1:7936-27358 GCA_038045965.1 Nanobdellota archaeon | reverse complement strand
AAAAATACTAACATCTTTAATAATTTTAATATTATTAATGCCAATAATATTATCAATACCTGAAACTATCCCCTGCACTTCTGGTTATTGTCCACTTACAAGTCCTGGATTTCCTGCAAAATTAAATGAAGATTATCCAAATACAGATATTACTGGAATACCTACAGGTTCTTATTTAAAAGGTGGAACATTATCTGGCCCAAATGAAAAACCTCTTCTAGCTCCAAGTGGAACCCATCCTCCAGGTTATTCTCCAAGCTTTGGCGATGGAAGGGCTGCATTTTCTAATCCTAGAGGAAGTTTATCAACTCCTCAAGGTATATATCCATCTACATCAACCGGAGGAATTGCGGGAGCTGACCAAATGTTTACTCAAGCAATCGGAGCAGTGCAGGGAATAATTTCATTATTAGGACAATTAAATCTAAAACAATTAATAGCAGAAAAAGATAAAGAAGATCCAGGACAGTCTTCAGGAATTTCTCCTTCTCCAGGTTTTAATGAAGTTGAATTAACTCAGTCAGGAGAAGAAACAACTACAAAATTTAAAGGAACTTCAATTCTAACCTCTGATGATAGAAATACTTTAATATCAGAACAAAAAGATAATTCAAAACCAGGAGAAATAACTACAGTAGGAAATTCTTTAAAAAGTTCATTAGCAGAAAATACTGTAACTACTATTTTCTCCGATAATAAACCTATAGCAGAAGTTGCAACAAATGATAAAACAGAAATAATATTAGACAATCCTTCTGGTAATGAAGCCACTAGTCCAGGAACTATAATTACTGCAATTATCTCTTTAATCCAATCCAACTTTATATCCGCTCAACAACCATCAGAAAGCGGACAATTCATAAAATTCTATGAACAAAATATTGAGATTAATGGTCATGATATCTCAGTAAAAATATTAAAAACATTTGATGAAGTTAATGCAGGAGGAAATAATTTAGAATTATATTCAGGAGAAAACAAATTTGAGTTTGACGGACAAAAAATATTATTCTCTAGATTATTAACAAATACCCCTCATGGAATAAAAATTATATCAAATAAATTAGATCCTAATAATGAATATCAATTAACACATTACACAAATGCTCTTGGAGAACTAAAAGATTATGATGAAATTTTATTTATGACTGACATAACTACAAAACCAGGAAAAGGCCCTTATGCTGGACTCAAGATAAACAGAGAAAGAATGGAAATGTTTTCTTGAATTAATTAATCTTATTCTTTATAAAATTTAAAATCTCTATTCCACATTTATTCCAGAATAAAATTATTTCTTTTGTCTGAAATTCTGTAACTTTAAAACCTCTATAATTAGCATCGTTTCTTATTTTTCTAAATCTATCTAAAAAGTTTAGTTCTACACTATTTTTTATCTTTAAATCCTTTAAAATTTCTAAACTAATATCGTGGTCTAAAGGTTCATATCCATTTAACCACCATATAGCATCCCCCAATTGCCTTATAGATTCACAAATTTCTCTAAATATTACCGTAGAACTCTTTTCATTTAATAATATAGAAAAAACTACTTCTGCATTAGATTTTGATGAAATAATAAGAGATTTTATTTTTTCTTTATCAATACTTCTTAATCTAATTCTACCATCTCTCATTAATATTTTTATAATTTCTTCTTTCATTTCTTGACTTCTAAAAATCCAAACAATAATATTCCATTTGCAATATTATTAAAAAGATTAATATCAACAAAACTCTTATTAAACTCATGAATTTGTATCTTTCTTAGTATTTGCTCTTCAAATTTATCAAGTTCCTTTAAATTAAGTGTTTTATATTCTTTAAAATCTTCTTGTTCTATAGAAATATCTATATCTGAACCGGAAACATCTTCACCATTTCTAAAGCTGCCAAAAAGAATAATCGACTTTGGATGATCATAATATTCATAAAGAAATTCTATCAATCCACTTTGATAAATAAAATTTAGATTATAAATTATTTTGTTTCTAAGAAAATATTGACTTTTTCTATTTGCTCTAATTCTCCAAATTTTGCTTAATTTCTCTACATTAATAAAATTCATTTGCTCAAGTTTCTTGAGGATATTCCCAAGATTAGCTTTTGCCACTCCAGTCTCATTGGCAACATCACTTAAACTAAATTCTTTTTCAGGAAATTTAAAAAATAATTCCATTACTTTTTGTATTCCAGTTTTAATTAATAACTCTTGATATATATTAGGTTTTATTATTCTCTTCATATAACATATGTTATAATATAGAACTATATAAACTTTTCTTATGGATAAAATTAACTCAAATAAATTAGATTCAAATAAATATCAATTAAATCATTACACAAATGCTCTTGGAGAACTAAAAAATTATGATGAAATTTTATTTGTAACAGACATAACTACAAAACCAGGAAAAGGTCCTTATGCAAACCTTATCATAAATAAAAAAAGGATGAAAATGTTTTCTTGAGAAGATTTATAAACATCTGTTAATATAATTTAACATATGTTAGAAATAATTAACAACTTAAAACTGTTTTTTGAAGATAGTTATAGAAGGATAAATGTTAGAGAATATTCTAGAATAATGAAAATATCTCCACCAACTGCGTCTAAAATGCTTTTTGAATACCATAAACAAGAATTATTATTGATTGAAAAAGATAGAAATTATCTTTTTTATTATGCTAATAGAAGCAGTAAAATATTCACTGATTTGTCCAGAATTTATTGGAAATTAAAACTTGGAAATTTAATTGATTATTTAAACAATAACCTAACGAGTCCAACAATAATTCTATTTGGCTCTTTATCAAAAGCAGAAGCCAAAATAGATTCTGATATTGATATTTGTATATTAGGCCATAAAAAAGACATTCATCTTAATAAATTTGAGTCTAATTTAAAGAGAAAAATTCAACTGTTTTTCTTTAGCTCTCTGGAAAATATAAGTAACAAAGAGTTAGCAAATAATATCATAAATGGATATATCTTAGAAGGAAGATTAAAATTATAATGGATTTTAATGAATGTCTTAAAAAGAGAATTGTAAAGGAAATAAAACCAGATTTTGAATTAATAAAATCTTTGAAAAAGATTAGCGAAAATAAGCTTAATTCGACGGAGAAACTTAAGCTAACAGAAGTAACGGCTGGATCAAAGATTTCTTTATTATATGATTCTTTAAGAGAACTATTAGAAGCTTTAGCTATTGTAAAAGGATACAAAGTATACAATCATGAATGTTATACTTGTTTTTTAAAAGAAATATTAAATGAAAGCATGAAAGGAGACGAATTTGATGAATTGAGAAAAATAAAAAATGGAATTAACTATTATGCTAAAGATATTTCAGTTCAAGAATCAAGAGGAGTTTTAATCAGAATAAAGAATTTAAGAAAAGACATCATTAAAATATTAGACTGAAACTAGTTAGGATTTACACCACTCGCCTCATTTTTCAGCTCGGGTTTTTTCTTTCAACAAAAATCTATATATTGGAATTACATTAATAAATATTAGAAACGATTGAAATATCAATAGAAGGATATGAAAGATTAAAAACTCAAGCAGATATAGATTTAGGATTGTTACAACAGTTAGTCAAAAGCCTAAAAGATATAAAAGAAAATAGGATAATTAGAACAAAGTAATATTTAATTTCATGATTTATTATTAACCAATTTTTCTGTCTCTTCTCTAAAAAATTCTAGAAAAAGTTAATATCATCAAAAAGATTATATACTTATCCATTAATATATAACTATGGAATCTATAAATTTAATAGATATTTATAATAAATTAAAAGAAATAGAAATAAATATGGCTACCAAAGAGGAACTAGCTAAAGCTATAGAAACTATTTCTATTTTATCAAACGAAGAAACTATTGAACAAATCGATTCTAGTAATAACGATATTAAAAAAGGAAGATTTAAGATTATAAAATCTGCTCAAGATATATAATAATGACATGGACTATAGTCTCCACAGAAACATTTTCTAAGCAGTTTCAAAAACATAAAAAAGATGGGGAATTTATAAAGATTCTTGATAACAAAATAAAAAGAATTCAGGAAAATCCAGAAAATGTTGGAGGATATCTTTCTGGAAAACTTTATGGATATAAATCAACAAGAATTTTAAGAAAATTAAGATTAATTTTCAAAATAGTTAAAGAAAAACAAGAAGTTCATTTAATGGCAATTGATCATAGAAAATTTGATTATGATTTTTTAATGTCTTAAAATCTAAACAAAATTATTCCTTATTCTCCTCTATCTCTTCCTCTATTAACTTTGCAATTGCACTTACTCCATCTCCGTATTCTAATTTTATTATTCTAACTCCACTCGTAGCTCTTCCCATAACTCTTATATCTTTAACACTAGTCCTTATTACAATCCCTTTTTTAGTTGAGACTACAAATTTATCTTTATCTAAAACATCTATAGTATCTACTACATCTCCAGTTTTATCATTTATTTTCAAATTAATTACTCCTTTTCCTGCTCTTCCAGTTTTCCTATAGTCTTCCACTTTGCTTCTTTTTCCATAACCTTTCTCTGTTATAGTTAATATACTACTTTCTTTATCGTTAATAATCTCTAAACTAACTACTTCATCTTTATTTTCCATTTTAATCCCTGTTACTCCATAACTAGATCTTCCCATATCTCTCACATCATCAGAAGAAAATTTTATTGCTTGACCTTTTTTAGTAATAAGCATTACATCATTACCTGATTGTATTCTTCTTACTCCTACTACTTGATCACTATTATCTGCTGGAAGGTTAATTATTCTAACTCCCGCATTTCTTGGCTTTGAAAATAATCCTAATTTTATTTTTTTAACTTGACCTTTTTTAGTTGCCATAAATAAATAATCATCAAAAGATTTTACAGCAATTACATTAGTAACATTATCGTCCTTTATATTCAATAAATTAACTAATGCCTGTCCCTTTCCATATCTTTGAAGTTCAGGAACTTTGTAAGCTTTAAGCCAGAATATTCTTCCTCTTGCAGTAAACAACAATAAATAATCATGAGTAGAACATGTAATTAAATCCTTAACAAAATCCTCGCTGGATAATTCTGCTCCAATAACTCCCTTTCCACCTCTTTTCTGCTCGTTATATGCTTTAAAAGGCATTCTTTTAATATATCCTTTTTCCGTAATTGTAATTACCACATCTTGCTTCTGCACCAAATCTTTCTCTTCAATTTCTCTAATACTTTTAATAATCTTGCTTCTTCTCTCATCTCCATAATTAGTTTTTAATTCCTCTAAATCTTTTTTAATCAATTTATAAATTTCTTTTTCATCTCCCAAAATTTTTTTAAACTTTATAATTAATTCCTCTAAATCTTTTTCTTCTTTTTGTAATCTCTCTCTTTCTAAAGAAGTCAGTTGTCTTAAAGTAATTTCTAAAATAGCTTCAGCCTGCTTCTCACTAAATTTGTATTTTTTAATTAAATTTTCTTTGGCCTCAGTAGAAGTCTTGCTTTCCTTTATAGTTTTTATTATAGAATCGATATTTTTCTGTGCTAATAATAATCCTTCTACAATATGCAATCTCTCTTCAGCTTTATTTAAATCATATTCAGTTCTTTTTCTTATTATCTTTTTTCTGAAATTAATATAACTCCCTATCATTTGTTTTAAGCTAAATGTTTTAGGAACTCCATTTTCCAAAGCTACAAGCACTGCATCAAATCTTGATTGCAACTTACTAGATTTATATAATCTATTAATCGTAAATTGGCTGTTAGCCCCTTTTTTTAATTCTATAACAATTCTTACTTTCCCCTTACTGCTTTCGTCTCTTATATCACTTACATCTGTTAATTTTTTATCTCGCACTAAATCTGCTATTTGAATAACTAAATTAGATTTATTTGTTTGATAAGGAACTTCTACAATTACAATTGACTCTTTTCCTTTAGATTCTTCTGTTTTAACTTTTCCTCTTATAACAAAACTAGCTCTTCCTTTTTCATAAAGTTCTTTTAAACTTTCTCCAACAATAACTCCTCCCGTCGGAAAATCTGGTCCTTTAATAATCTCCAATAATTCTTCAGTACTTATTTCTGGTTTATTCATACTAGCAATTATTCCATCACAAATTTCATTAATATTATGAGGAGGAATATTTGTAGTCATCCCAACAGCAATTCCACTTGCTCCATTAATTAATAAATTAGGAACTTTTCCTGGAAGAACAACTGGCTCTTTTAATTCATTTGTAAAATTTGGAACAAAACTCACTGTTTCTTTATCAATATCTTCTAATAATTCTATAGAAATTTTATTTAATTTTGCTTCAGTATATCTTGGAGCAGCTGCAGAATATCCATCTATATTTCCAAAATTTCCTTGGCCTTGAACTAAAGGGTATCTTAAAGAAAAATCTTGAGCCATTCTAACCATTGCATCATAAATTGCTACATCACCATGAGGATGATATTTTCCCATAGTCTCTCCAGTAATAGTTGCAGATTTTTTTGTCATTCCTTTTTCTAGCCCCATTCTTTTCATTGCATATAAAATTCTTCTCTGAACTGGTTTCAATCCATCTTCAATAGAAGGTAAAGCTCTGCTAACAATTACACTCATTGCATAATCAATGTAAGCTTTTTTCATTTCCTTAGAAATTTCAACATTCAGAACCCTATCCTTATCTAAATCTTTAAGATTAATCCCACCCTTTTCTAATTTTTCTATTTCAGTTCCATTATCATTATTATCTTCATCAGAATTCAATTCTTCTTGTTCATCATTTTCTTCTACCATCTTAATTTCTTATTTTCTCCGCTAGTTTTTTTAATTTATTATCATCTTCTCTCTTATAATCATGAGAAGAAATATATCCTTCATATTCTCTAAAATATTTATTAACGTTAGACTTTATTTCTTTCCATTCTTTCACAGATTTTGTTCCATGCATAGGAAACAATTTTGCATGAACATGATCAACACCAAACCCTTCAAAGATCATACCTGTTCTACCAACATCATCTAATTTTTTATCTAACAGCTTTCCAACTTTTTTAGCAGCCAAAACTAATTCACCTAAAATATTATCATCTAAATCGAAAGCATAACTAGAATAATGTTTCCTAGTTATAATAACACTAAATGCTTCAGTATTTGGAAATATAGATAGAAATGCTATATGTTTTTTATCTTCCCATATTTTATGACAAGGAATTTCTCCATTCACAATTTTACAAAATATACATTCTACCATCTTACGAATCAACCTCTGCTATATTAGCATTAATCTCAATAAATCTTCTTCTAGGACCAACTACATCTCCCATCAACATATTAAAAGTTTCATCAGCTAAAACAGCGTCTTCAATACTAATTTTTTTCAAAATTCTATTTTTTGGATCCATAGTAGTATCCCATAATTGCTCAGCATTCATTTCCCCCAATCCTTTAAATCTCTGAACATCTGCATTCCCAATTTCATTAATAATTTTCTTTAATTCTTCATCAGAATAAACATAATAATCTTTTTTCTTTCTAATCCTATACAAAGGACTGAAAGCCACATAAATATTTCCATTCTCAATTAATTCTGGCATATATCTAAAAAAGAAAGTTAACAGCAAAGTCATAATATGCTGTCCGTCTACATCTGCATCAGTCATTATTATTACCTTATTATATCTTAATTTAGAGATATCAAAATTCTCTTTAATTCCAGTTCCTATAGCAGTAATTAGATTAATAATTTCCTCGCTGCTTAATGTTTTTGTAGGATTGCTTTTCTCTACATTTAAAATTTTTCCTTTCAAAGGTAATATAGCTTGAAATTCCTTATCTCTAGCTTCAACTGCACTTCCTCCAGCACTATCCCCTTCTACAATATATAATTCTGTATTTTCTGTTTTCTTACTGCTGCAATCTGCTAATTTTCCAGGTAATCCGCTTAATCCTCCTAATGAAGTTTTTCTCCTTACTAAATCTCTAGCTTTTCTTGCGGCTTCTCTTGCTTGAGCACTTGCTACAACTTTTTGAGATATTTTATTTGCAACAACAGGATTTTCTTCAAAAAATTCTGACAAAGCCAAATAAGCCATAGAATCAACAATTCCTTTCATCTCAGAATTTCCTAATTTAGTTTTAGTCTGCCCTTCAAATTGAGGTTCTTTCATTTTTATATTAATAATAGCAGTTAATCCTTCTCTCGTATCATCTCCAGAAAGTTTTGCATTTTTTAATAAATTCTTTTTTGTAATATAATCATTAATAGCTCTTGTCAAAGCAGTTTTAAATCCAGAAACATGAGTCCCTCCCTCACTTGTATTTATAATATTTACAAATCCAAAAATATTTTCATTATAACTTTCTGTATATTGAATTACAACCTCTACAACAATATCATTTTCCTGTCTCTTAAAATATATTGGTTTATGTAATATCGGCTTTGATTTATTTATATGCTCAACAAAATCTATCAATCCTCCTTTATAATAAAACTTCTCGTTCTTATCATTCCTTAAATCATTTAATTCTATAACTATAGGATTCAAAAAAGCCATCTCCTGTAATCTTTTCCTTAAAACTGCAAAATCAAAATCTACACTTGAAAAAATTTCAGAATCAGGAATAAAAGTAATTTCAGTTCCAGTCTCCTCTTTATCTGTTTCTCCAATTATTTTCATTGGATATTTTGGATCTCCTCTGCAATACTCTTGCTGATAAATTTTTCCATTTCTTTTTATAATTGCTTTTAAATTTATAGATAAAGCATTCACACAACTAACTCCTACTCCATGTAATCCTCCAGAAATAGTATAAGCACTTTTTTCAAATTTTCCTCCAGCATGTAATTTAGTTAAAGCAATTTCTAAAGCAGGTTTTTTATATTGAGGATGAATATCCACTGGAATTCCTCTGCCATTATCAATTACTGATAAACTTCCATCTTTATTTATATTAACAATAATCTTATCACAAAAACCAGCTAAAGCTTCATCTATACTATTATCAACAACTTCATAAACCAAATGATGCAATCCATCTTTTCCAGTACTTCCAATATACATCGCTGGTCTTTTTCTTACTGCTTCAAGACCTTCAAGCACTTTTATGCTCTCTGCTTTATAATCACTTTTATCAGACATTTTACATAAAGTCCAGACTAACTACTAACAATCTCAGTTAATTTCAAGTTAGAAACTGACTTACCTTCTATTTTTAATACTTTTTCCTTTAAAAACTTTTCCATACTAAAATAGAATTTATCGACGGAGAAATATGATTAATATTATTTCTTAAATATTTTATCATGATAATCATAATCTAAAATTCGGACTATCTTATAATTTTCCAAAATTTCATAAGTTAAAACAAAACTTTTTCCAACATGAACTCGCCTTATCCCTATCATTTCATTTCTCAATGATTTAAATTAATAGGGATTTTCTAAAATATGTTTTATTTTAATGTTTATAATATCTAGGGTTTTTTATCTTTTTTAGATAACTTCATAAAAATTTTATCTAAATTTTCTAACAATCTAAAAAATTTTAATAAATATTCTCACCGACACTAAATGTTTTAATTGCCAGATTATATAAAATTAAATAATATTATATAAACATTCGGGTTTCCATTTTTAAAAAGTAAATAATTAATAAGTTTAAAAAAATAACCAATGATTAAAATTATTTATCCTTGTTTTTATTTTCAGATTTTTTTTGAACATCTCTTAATTTCTTTTCTTTAACAGAAGAATTTTTTATAAAATCTTCACTTTTTCTTACCCAATTAATTTTTCTCGGATCTCTTCCTAGATTTGCATTTTTTCTGCATTTACTAGAACAATAAAACAAACTTTTTCCATCTATATTAAAAACGGTCAAACCTTGATGAATAGGATAATTTTTTTTACAAAAAGAACATGTAGGCATATTTAAATTTCCTCCCGACTTAATAGAAATTTAAATGCTTGGAAATTAAATATTTTCATTGTTTTATTTTTTATATCCTAAACTATTTAGTTTAAACAATTCAAGAAAAAGTAGACCAAAGTAAGAAAAATTAGAATCATTACTTCTATTTTCTATATTTTTTCTTGGAATATAATATTTTCTTCTTGAAATCATTTTATACAACTCCTTTGGAATATTTAGACTTTATTCTTCTAGCTTCAATTTGAGTTTCTCTTAACATTAATATATCTTTTTTTCTTACAGGACCTTTTACATTTCTTCTTATTACTTTTCCCTTATCGAATCCTTGTAAAATTCTTGCTTTAACTTGAGTAACCTCTCCTTTAGCACCAGTTCTGCCTACAATAGATTCTACAACAGCTGGAACTGCAAATTCTGTTAGAATTGATTCCGATACTTTTGTAATATTTGCTTGTCCTTCCTTAACTTTTTGAGTTTTTGATCCCATTTTAATCTTATTTATCTAATTTTATTCATATGATTATATAGCTTTAATTATCAATTTAATTATCAATTTAATTATCAATTATTATTTTCTTTTGATTTTTCCTTTTCTAAACTTTTAACAAAACTTTCCATATCTTTTTCTGCACTTCCAGAATTAATAATAACTGCACTAGCACAACCAACTCTTAACCCAACAGAAATTCCTAATTTATCTTTTTTATCAGCCTCTATACATATAATATTTTTTTCTTTACAAAGAATAGGTAAATGTTGTACGATCTCTTTAGGACTAACATCTCCAGCATAAACTACTAATTTAGCAGTACCTCTCTCTATAGCTTTAGTTACTTCATTAGTACCTTTCTCAACTTTTCCAGTTTTAGCTGCCTTCTCCACTAATTCATAAATTGAAACCATATTATTTACAAAAACTATCAGAAACCGCCTCCTAATAGTCATTGGCAATTATATCAGGATAAAAAGACTTTATAAATCTTTTTGTAACTCTTTAATTTTAATTTATCAAAAATATTTACATAAAGAATATTTTAACTAAATTTCTTTTTTATTAATTCTTTTAATTTTTTAATTATTAATTTATATGTAGATTCATTTCTATGAAGATATGATGGTTCAATTAAGAAACCTTCATAACTTACTCTATTTCTTAAAATTCTCAAGTCATCTAAAATAGAGATTTCATTTCCATTAAATTCTTTATATTTCTCTTTTAAATAATCAATTAAATCTTTATGACTTAAAGTCTTATATCCATCTATTAAAAGAATTGCCGTAATAAGCTCTTTTATTATCTCATAATAATCAGCAACTACTAGTGAAGACATTTTATTTTTATCCTGTACTTTTATTCTTTCTTCTATTAAAGAAACCATTTTATATAAGCTCCTTGCTCTTTCATTATCTGGAGTAATTTTTATTAAATCCATTCTAAAAGATCTTGATATAACCCTTTAACAAAATACCATTTAATATATTATTTTTAAGTTCTTTACTTAAATTAGAAAAATCTTCTTTAAAAAAAAAGGATATTTTCCTATTAAATAATTTCTCATACTTTTCTAAATTAAGTTTTTTTTCTTTTGATTGAATAAAAATATCAATATCACTTTCTTCTATATCTTCACCTTTTGAAGCAGATCCGAACAATATTATAGAGTTTGGAAGAAAAGAATCATAAATAAAATTAATAAAACCTGTTTGATAAATTCTCAAAAGCAGATTTGTTTTCTTATAAATCTTAAATAGTTCATTATCTCTATTAGATCTAAATGTTGGATATATTCCTTTTCTCTCTTTTATTATTAGATTATCCTCAACTAGCTTTTTAAGATGATTGATTACAGAAGGTTGCGCTAAATTAACTCTTCTGCTTAATTCTCTCATTTGAAAATCCTTTCTAGGAAAATCAAAAAATTCCTGCAGAATTCTATACCTACTATAATTTTGTATCATATGCTATAAATACATATCATGTGCTTTATAAATATTTCTCTTTTAACTAATCATTTCCATCTCACATCAACCATATCTGTTCTCTGCCTAGAATCTATATCTAATTTATCAAAATCTTTAACTTCTATTTTAATATCTTTTTTAAACATAATTTCTCCAAGATAAGCTATCATAGCTCCGTTATCCACTAATAAATTTTTTTCTGGCACAAAAAATTTTGCACCTCTTTCTTCACACATTATTTTACACATTTCTTGTAATCTATTATTACAAGCAACTCCTCCTCCCAATAATAATTCTTTTTTTCCAGTGTGTGCTAAAGCTCTTTCAGATGCCTCTACTAAAATAGCAAAAGCTGTTTCTTGTAAACTAAATGCTAAATCATTATCATTATATTTTTTTGTTTCTCTAAGCTGTTTCAATTTTGTCAGCATTCCAGAAAAACTTACATCCATCCCTTTAATTGTATAAGGCAATTCTATATATTTTCTTTTACTCAAAAAATTATTATTAGCTAGCTCCTGAATTTTTGGACCTCCAGGAAATCCCAATCCCAAATCTCTTGCAAAATTATCTATAAAATTTCCTATTCCTATATCTAATGTTTCACCGAATATTCTATATTTTCCTTCGGCATAAGCGATTATTTGAGTATTACCTCCAGAAGCATATAATAAAACTGGATCTTTAGCTCCAGTTATTCTTCCAATTTCCAAATGAGCAACACAATGATTAACAGGAATAATTGGAACATTTAATTCATTAGATTTTTTCTTAGCAAACTTCATTCCTTCTATTAAACAAGGAGGCAATCCAGGAGCTTGAGAAAAAGCAATTGCCTCAATATCTCCTTCATTAATTTTTGATTCTTTAATTGATTTATTCCAAATATAATCACTAACTTCTTTATGATGCTTAGCCGCATCTATAGGGATTATCCCTCCTTTTTCTGTAGTATAACTATCTTTAACATTGCACAAAATTTTTCCATTTTCAACAATTCCAATCCCAAAAGTATGCGCCGTACTCTCTATTCCTATTATCATGATAAGATATAGAAATATAATTTAAAAATTCTTGTTATTTAGAGAATTAAAATACTGTAAATATAATCTATCTGCATTGATTCAAAATTGTATAAATAAATAGAAAAAGAGTTTATATTTTACACAAATCGAAGTCTAATTCCTCAAATATCTATTAACAAAATTTCTTTCAGGAGCTAAAGTTGTTAAAATAAAATTTCGCTTTTCCATAATATCCTCTTCATCTCTTATCATATTTGGAGAAACCTTCAGATCTATAAACCTTTTATATCTTCTTTTACTTTCCTCAAGAGTTGCTTTTGCAAATTCTCTTAAAAAATCATAACTAATATCTTTACCTTCTTCTTTATAGGCTATAAAATCACCTATAAAATCTGTCAGAATTTCCCTTCTATTCTCAAGTCTATGATCCACTTGATCTCTTTTCATTCTTTTAATTCTATCTGATATTCTTATTTCCTCAGAAAATATACTGTTTTTCAATTTTTTTTGTATATTCCTAAAATTTTCTAAAGAAAATATATAATCCCAATCTGCAGAAAGAGCCTTATTAAGTAAAGATTTCATTTTATCTTCTCTTGACCCAAACTTCTCTAAAGAATAATACAAAACATAAACTCCAAAACCTTGATTTGAAGTTTCTGTAGATTGAACCTCTTTAAATATTTCAATTAAATATTTAGACAATTCTCCAGGATTTCTATCTTCTTGAGATTTGTATAACCTCTGACCCCCACATATAAGATAATCGTATTCAAATATAGGAGAATTCTCCACATCATAATCATTTTCTAGATAAGGATCATCTATTTCTATATTATATTCATTAACAATTTTCTCAAGAAAATCTCCCAATCCTAAAATTATCTGAGGTGTTGCTGGATAAATAATATCTCCATTTTTAGCTAATTCTCTATTAATTTCTTCGGATATTATTCCAGGATTATCATAAAAAGCAGAAATTCTTTCAATATAATTAAAAGCTTCTTGTGTCCCAACATATTTTTCTGACTTAAGTTCTTGAATAGCTCTTAACTTGCCTTCTAAATTCTTACCATTTCTCATAAAACTCACAAACCCAAACTGTTTATAAACCTTTGTTTATTAAATAATTCTAAATCATCATAATTTTGTCCTGTTCCCAAGTAAAAAACTGGTTTCTTTGTAGCATAACTCAAACTTATCACTGTTCCCCCTTTATCATCTATATCTGCCTTACTTAAAACACTTCCATCAATATTTATTGTTTCATGAAAAGTTTTAGCTTGTTCAACTGCATCATTACCAGAAATACTTTCCGCAACAAATAATTTTAAATCTGGATCAGTTACTTTAACTATTTTTTTCATTTCAGCTAACAAATTTGTTTTAGTATGCATTCTCCCAGCACTATCAATTAAAACCACATCTATATTATGTTTTTCTGCATATTTTATAGCATCATATCCAACCGAAGCTGAATCTGCTCCATAATCCTGTTTTATTAAAGGTATTTTAAGATTTTTTGCATGAACCTCAATTTGTTCTATACTTGCCGCTCTAAAAGTATCTCCAGCAGCAAGAACCACACTAAATCCAGCTTTTTTTAAAAAATTTGCTACTTTAGCTATGCTAGTTGTTTTTCCAACTCCATTTATCCCAAAAAATAAAATCTTAAAAGGTTTCTTTGCTAATTTAATAAAATCTAAAGGATTATCAGGTTCTATCAAGATCTCACTTATAGCAAATCTAAGTTCATTTTTTATTTCATTCTCTAAATTATCTTTTTTAATCTCTTTTCCAATTAATCTTTCAATTAAACTTTGCTTAATTTTATCAACAGCCTCCAAAGCCACATTATTTTCTAATAAAAGCGATTCCAAATCTTCAAAAATATTATTAAAATCTTCTTCTTTAATTTTATAAGAGAAACTAGATTTAATTCTAGAGAAAATACTTTCTTTTTTTTCTTCAATTTTCTCCTGAGGATAAAATTCTTTTTTAACTCTACTTAATTCTTCATCAAAATTCTTTATTTCTTTCTGCTTTTTTTTAGCTTGATTAACTTCCGATTTTATTTTCTCAGCTTCATCCTTAACTTTATCTAAATCAGGAACAGTTAACCTATTTTCATCAAACTTAATGGGAGTTTCATGATTTTTTTCTTCTTTAGATTCTTCAATAATTTTCTCTGCTCTAATAATATCTTTGTCTTCAACTCTTTCTTCAATCTTCTCAGAAGAACTTTTAAACCATTCCTTAAGTTTTTCTTTAAATTTTCCAAACATAAAATTAAAAAGAGAACAAGATTTATAAGTTTATAGAATACCTTTTATAGACTAAAATAAAAGAATCCAATTAATTAAGGATATTTACCTCTCAAAAATGTCGTAATACCTTATAATCTATTTACTATTCATGAAAAAGAATAATTCTTAGAAACTCTTAAATAATCTATTATACCATAATAATTATGAGAATAGAGATTAATAACTATATTGTATCAGATCCAGAAATTTGCGGGGGGACTCCTACTTTCAAAGGAACCAGAGTAATGGTTTGGCAAGTTTTAGAACTACTTGGTGTGGGAGTTAGTATTGAAGAAATCATGAAAGACTATTTTCCACATTTAAGTAGAGAATCCATTTTATCAGTATTTCATTTTACTTCTAAACTAATTAGTGAAGAATATGCTAGATAAGAGAAAATTTATCTCTGATGAAAATATACCAACAAAAGTTACCTCTTCCCTAATAAATAAAGGATATGATTTAAAGAAAACTCCTATTGGTAGTACAGATAAACAAATATCAAAGTTCTCTAAAGAAGAATCTAGAATAATTCTAACATTCGACAAACATTTCCTAAATAAAAAAAACTTTCCTCCAAAAGAACATCCTGGGATTATATTCCTCTCAATAATTCCCCCAAAGGAAGATATTGTTTTTTATTCTATAATAAGTCTATTGAAAGATCCAAAATTTTCAGAATTAAACGGAAAAACAATTGTAGTTACAGTTTTTGGACATAGAGAAAAACCTTAATTTTTTATACATACAAAAAACACTAAAAAAATAATACTTTAGAGCAAATCAATCTTCTTGAAAAATCAAGAAAAAATAAATAACATACAGATTAAAATAACCCCAACACTTTTATATTCCTATTCCTATTTGTTTTTAATAATAAAGGGGTAATATGAAAAAGATATTAATTATATTAGATGGTGCTTCTGATTTGCCAAATAAAATTCTTGATAATAAAACTCCTCTTGAGTACGCTTATACTCCAAATTTAGATTATTTAACAAAAAACGGGAAATTAGGATTAATGTATCCTTTAGATAAAAAAACAATTCCAGGTTCAGATAACTCTTTAATTGCCATATTTGGAAATAATCCTCAAAAATGTAGAAGAGGAATTTATGAAGCAGTTGGAGCTGGATTAAAACTAAAAAAAGGAAATCTTGCTCTAAGAACAAATTTTGCAACAATAGAAAATTTAGAATCAAAAAAATTATTAGATAGAAGAGCTGGAAGAACTCTTACAACTGAAGAAGCTAAAGAACTAACAGAAGCAATAAATAAGAATTTAAAACTTCCATGCAGATTTGAATTCAAATCTACTATAGAACACCGAGGAGTTTTAATATTAAGAGGAATACATTCAGATAAAATATCAAGCGTTAATTCTGGATGGGCTGGAGCAGATAAAGCATCCAAATTTGAATTCTCAAAACCTCTTGATAAAGATCTAGATTCAAAAAAATCTTCTAGTTTAATAAATAGTTTTATTTCTCAATCATATAAAATATTAAAAAATCATCCAATAAACCAAATTAGAAAGAAAAAAGGATTATTCCCCGCAAATATAATTTTAACACGAGGAGCAGGATCAGAGATTCCTAAGATAAGAAAATATTCAAAATGGATGTCAATAAATTCTATGCCCCTCGAGATGGGAATCGCAAAACTTTCAGACATGCATAATTTCTCATTTAAAATCCCAGAAATCAAATCCATGGATATATACAATTATTTATACAAATTATTAGATAAAAAAATAGGATATTCTATAAAAATACTAAAAAGAAATCATAAATATTTTAATGGTTGTTATATTCAAATAAAAGAAACTGACATTCCTGGTCATGACAATAAACCTTTAGATAAAAAAAGAATAATAGAAATAATAGATGAAAAATTCTTCAAATTCATAAAAGAATTTTCCATTAAAAATAAATGGGAAGTTATAGTCGCATGCGATCATTCTACTCCATGTGAACTTAAAGGACATTCTAATCATCCCGTCCCAATTTTAATATTTAATCCAGAAAAAATAGAATCAAGAGATTATACCCATAGATTCAACGAAATAGAAGCCAGAATGGGCTCTTTAAAAACTTTTTATGGAAAAGACTTTGTGAAGATAACTGGATTGGATAAATAATAATCTTTATTAACAATTAATCTTTTTTTAAAAAATGATAATATTAGATATTGAAACAACTGGTTTAGATCCATTAAAAAATGGGATAGTATCAATAGGAGCTGTATCATTTGACAATCCTAATGAAACTTTCTATGAAGAATGTAAAATAGATTCAGATGACCTAATTGAAGAAGAAGCACTTAAAATTAATGGTTTTACTAAAGAACAAATAACTGATAAGAACAAACAACCTCAATCTGAATTAATAAATAAATTTTATTCTTGGCTAGAAAAACAAGATGATAGAATACTAGCGGGACATAATATTGGTTTTTTCGATCTTAATTTCATAAAAGCAAAAGTTACCAAATATAATATAATAATAAAAACCAGATACAGAAGCATAGATTTATGTTCAGTTGCACAAACTAAATATTTAGAAATACATAAAAAATTTTTAATTGACGATTTTAAAGAAAATGCTATGAATTTACCTAATATATTAAAATTTTGTGGAATTTTAGATAACAGAGATAATCACAATGCATTAGAAGATGCAAAATTAGCCGCAGAATGTTTTTCAAGATTATTTAATGGGAAGGCTTTATTTAATGAATATGAAAAATTCCCTGTTCCTAATTATCTAATAAAATAATTTATTTCTGTCAAACTTACAACAATAAATCTTACAAAACTAAAACTTTAAATATTAAGTATAATTATTAATTATACTATAAATGGAAATAAAAACAAAAACTAAAATAAGAGAATGGGGAAACTCGCTAGGTATTGTAATCCCAAAAGAAATAGTAATAAAAGAAAGATTGCATACAAATGATGATGTGATAGTAACAATATCAAAAAAAGATACTTTAGAAGATTTCTTTGGAAAACTTAAGAATTCAAAAATAGACCCGCAAAAAATGAAAAATGAAAACAGAAAAATATGGGAGATGTAAAAAGCTACTTTTTTGACAGCTATGCATTAATTGAATTATTTAAAGGAAATAAAAAATATGAATCTTACAAAACCACAAAGATAGTGACATCATATTTCCACCTCTATGAAATATATTACAGTTTGCTAAGAGAACACTCTGAATCAGAATTTATATACTTTTTCTACTTCCTGCAAAATTTTTGTATAGAACTAAAATTCAATTGGATAATTAAAGCCTCAAAATTCAAGCAAGAATATAAAAATAGGCAACTCTCCTATGCAAACTGCTTAGGTTACATAATTTCAAGAGAATTAAACATTAAATTTCTTACTGGAGACAAAGAATTTGAAGATTTACCAAATGTAGAGTTTATCAAGAAATAATCCTTTCTAAACAATAAACATTATAAACAAAATTATATTTTCAAAACAATGATAACCTATAATGAGTTATATGATGCATTGAGAAAAGAGAGATATTCTGAACAATTACGGCCTATACCTAAAAATTTTATAAAAGAACTTTCATCTTATCTTAAAGACAAAAAAGAACTCGCAGAAAAAAAAGACGACAATTTTTCAGAGACCATAACAAAAACAAAAAAACAATTTGAAAACTCTATAGCTATATTTAAAGAACTTATACTCAGAAGAAAAAAGAAAATACTTGAACTTGCATTTGTAGCAGCAGAAACAGGAATATCAAAAAGAGATTTTGAAAATATGTTAGCCATTGAAAAAGATCAATTTGATGGAATAATGAAATCTTTAGAAAAAGGAGATAAAAAAATAGAAGAAACTCTAAAAGGATTAGATAATGAGAATAAATCTCAAAATAAAATGATAGTCTTCATAGAAGATACTGAAGCTATTTTAGATTTTGAAGGGAATGAAATAGGCCCATTTAATAAAGGAGATATAGTCAATTTATCAGAAGCTGTAGCACTAATTCTTATAAACGATAAAAAAGCAGAGAGTGTGGACGAAGAATAGTGTTTTAGTATCTTAAATAAATATTAGAAAACACTATTCTGAGCAGAAGAATAGTGTTTATAGTAATAAATATCAAGATAAATAAACACTATTCTGAGCAGAGGAATAGTGTTTTAGTATCTTAAATAAATATTAGAA
>JBBSXD010000036.1:0-7836 GCA_038045965.1 Nanobdellota archaeon | reverse complement strand
GAATAGTGTTTTAGTATCTTAAATAAATATTAGAAAACACTATTCTGAGCAGAGGAATAGTGTTTTAGTATCTTAAATAAATATCAAGATAAATAAATATCAAGATAAATAAACACTATTCTGAGCAGAAGAATAGCAGTTTAAAATTTTATATGAAAATAAAAAAGCCTCCAGCCGGATTTGAACCGACGACCTACAGTTTACAAAACTGCCGCTCTACCGACTGAGCTATGGAGGCATATGTAATTATAAAAACTATTATTTAAAAGCGTTTGGATTACTAAAAAATATTCTCATCTATAGGTCTTTTATAATCATGAACTTCTTCGTTATTAAACCAAACTTTTATTTCTTTCTTTGCATTTTCAAAAGAATCAGAAGCGTGAACTAAATTTCTAACAGCTCTTTTTTTTATATTTGCATTAGGATAAGATTCTACAGAAGCAAAATCTGATCTTATTGTTCCAGGAATTGCCGCTCTTGGTTCAGTTGCCCCAATCATTTTTCTAACAATATCTATTGCATGAGGTGCTTCCAAAACCAAAGCTACTATCGGACTTTCTTGAATAAAATCTACTAATCCATCTTGAATAAATTTTCCAAAATCTAAATGATTTTTAAAAATAAATTTCTCTTTATTTTTTTCAGCAGAATTCTTACTCTTATCAAAAACATTTCTAGCCCATTCTTCATCTAAAGGATAATGCTCTTTAGCCTTTTTCTCATCTGGCCATATCATTTTGACTGCAACAATTTTTAGACCGGCATCTTCAAATCTAGTTATTATTTTTCCAATTAATTTTTGTTGAATTCCATCTGGCTTAATTAAAACTAAAGTCTGCTCAATCATTTTTTTCTTTTTCTTTCTTTTTTCTAGTTTTTTTAGTTTTCTTTTCTAAATTCTCATTATTTTCTTCTATATTCTCAACTTCTTTTATT
Source organism: Nanobdellota archaeon (assembly GCA_038045965.1). GTDB lineage: Archaea > Nanobdellota > Nanobdellia > Pacearchaeales > GW2011-AR1 > ARS1285. The sequence continues at coordinate 6,897 of JBBSXD010000036.1, read as the reverse complement.
TCTTTCTTCTCTTCTGATTCTACTTCCTTCTCTTTTTTAACCGCTTCAATCTGAGTTTTCTTCATATCTTCCTCGGCTTTTTTTATCATTTCTTCTTCAATTTCTGCTATTTGATCTATAAACCCTTTATCTTCAACTGTTTCTTCTATTTCTTTCTTCTCTAATTTTTTTGGCACTTCTGAATTTTCTAATATCCTCTTTACTTCTAAAATTCTAATCTCACATAAAGATAAAGGATAAGTTTTTTTTAGAATTAAACTTAAATTTTTCTGCAATTTATTTGAAAGAATATCCTCAAAGATTTCTTCATTATTAAGTTGAGAAATATAATCTCCTATCCAATTTTTAGCTCTATTTCTTAAAGCTTTCCTAACCGCTCTCGAAACTCTTTTTCTAGTTATTAAAAAAGGTTTAACTAATAACATATTCTCTTGGCTTGGAATCAATAAACTATCTTCAACATAACTAATTTTTTTTCTTATCATCCTCCTTATAAAATAAGGCATCAGTTTCAATTTAATAGGTATAGCACTAGCTTTATTTTTTATATTAATAACTTTAATAACTAATTCCAGACTTTTTCCTTTTAATTGTCTAGTTAAATCCAATTTTATATTCTTATTTTCTATTTCGGAAATACTATCTCCTATCAACTCAATTTTTGTTTTAAGTAAAGGAATTTCTACTTCCTGAAATTTTTTTCTTCTTGTTATAACTTTAGTTTGACTTGCCATTTTTATGATAATGATATATTTATTTCCATACTACCATTTATTGATATTACTGGCAATTCTCTTCCAGTACTTCTATCATACAAAATATGACATAAGTTAATTATATCCTTTTTTCCTATCGACTCAATAAAAGCAGTTAATTTACTATAATCAGAATAGCTATCCCCTTTATTATATATTAAATATAAATTTCTATATTCAGAGTTACTTCTTGATTTATCACTTGCATCAATTAAACCAGAATCTAACTCAAAATTATTCCCATCGATATTCAATAATCTCTTTTCTAAATCTAAACTAACATTTAATTTTTCCATTTATTTTTCTCCAATTAATAATTTACTTACTCTTCTTGAATTAGCGGTTATTTTTGACTTGTTGCATTCCTTGCATTTGTATATTAAAACTTTTCTTGTAGTAGTCTTAGTTTTTCTTTTCCAATTTTTAGGAGCTTTTCTAGAATATCTTCCCTTGTTTCCTTTTCCTGGCATAGCCCCTCTGCTTTTTGATCGTGTGATAGAACCTCTTCTTAATTCTCCTCTCCTAAATCCAGTACTTACCACATCAATTTTCTGCAAAGTTCTTTTATTGCAATAAGGACAAAATCTTTTAATTTCTTTTGGTATATTCATTTATAAATTTAAAATAAAAGCTTTATAAATTTTTGCATAAAGTAGTGACGCAGTTAAATTAATAAAAATAGAGATTATATTAGTATATGCGCATAAAATTTCAAAAAGGAAAACAAAAACAATTTATAGAAAATTGTATAAAAAATCTTAATTGTATTTCCCTTAAAGCACTTTTGCAATTCGGAATAAAAACTAACTATAATAACTTAAAAAATTATCATAATGAAAGAAGATTAATCCCAGAAGAGCTATTTAAAGATTTAATTCATCTTTCTAAAATAAATATTAATAACTTAGAAACTGAAATAAAAAATTCTAATTGGGGGCAAATAAAAGGAGGAAAAACTAAAAAGAGACTAAAAAGAAAAAATTTATATATTGATAGGTATTGATATGTTTATGGCTAAACAAATATTCATAAGCGATGAAGTTTATCAAATGTTATTAAAAAATAAAGGTGAATATGATAGTTTCTCAAATGTTATAATGAAAAAATTTAGACAATCGGGAAATGCGAGAAAAATTATAGATAGAATCAAAAAAAATCCATTAGATAAATCATACAGTATAGATAAGAATTTGTTAAAAAAATTCTGGAAACAATGGGAAAAAACATTAGCCAGATAGTATTAGATACAAATGTGCTAATAAATCTAGAAAAAGGCAATAATTCCATAATAAATTCAGTTGATCTTGATTCTAATTTATATATTACATCAATATCAGTATTTGAATTCGCAATGGGAGATTCTTTTGAAGAAAATAAAAATCATCTAGATACATACAATATATTATCTTTTAATAAAGAGGATGGATTACTTGCTGCAAAAATACTAAAAGAATTAATAAAACAAGGACAAGAAATTGAATTTAGAGATACTATGATTAGTGCTATTTGTATCAATAATAATATACCATTAAAGACTCTTAATATTAAACATTTTGAAAGATTAAAACAGTTCGGATTGCAATTGGATAAATTCTAAATCCTAATTTAATATTATTACAAAAAAAGGTCCTATAGTTTAATGGTAAAACATGTCTTTGACGTGGACAAATTCCAAGTTCGATTCTTGGTAGGACCATTTATATTCTTAAGTTCATATTTATTTTTATACCATTAAAAATTAAAAAAATATGGTAAAATCAAAAGAAATATTTGAAAAAGTTAGACTACTTAAAGCTCAAGGAGAAACTGGAAAAGAAATATCTAAAAAAATAGGTATATCAAAAGAAATGGTTTATATTATATTCTCAGCCATAAAACAGGGTTTTCATTCAATTCCTGAATATCATGATTATGTAATTAAAAAAATAATTAATCCAGAAACAGGAAATAAATTTTTAGATATCAATGAATATGATAATTATATCTCAAGAAAAAGAGGATTTAAAAATTTCTCTAATTATGTACAATTCAGAAAATTAGAAGCTAAATTAAATGGCAAATCTCTATCAAAACAAGAAAAATTTGAAAGATCAATTAGATTATTTTCTTTGAAAAAATTAGATAGAAAGATTCTAGATGATAAAAATCTTGAATTAGAAATAGAAAATATAGATAATTTAGAATTATTATTAAATAGAATTCCTGATAGATACAGAAAAGTTTTAGAAATGAGATATATTGATGAAAAAACTCAAGAAGAAGTTGGAAGAGAAATTAATCTAACCTGTCAAAGAGTTCAACAAATTGAAAAAAGAGCTTTTGAATATTTTTTATCTGGAAATAAAATAAGAAATTATAAAACTTATAATAAGATTGAAGATGGTGAATTGCTTTTAGTTTATATATTATCTAAATCTTTAGAAATTAAAGGCGAATCTAAACTGACAAATATAACTGATTTAGACAATGAAATCTATTATAATAAAAAGATTAGAACAAAAAACCAGATTGGTATGATGCTTTATGATAGAAATTATAAAGAGAGATTAAAAAAAATAAAAGAGAAATACTTTCCGCTAAGCAAATAACTGCACTTTAATTATATCACAAAAAACATAAATAATTACCATTATTATTAATCAATATTGATAATCTATATTATAAATTAATAATGAAATCATTATAAAACAACATATTTAAAAACCATTAATGATTGTTAACTAAAAGAAGTGTATGGAAACTAAAGATAAAATTATTTCAGAATTAAAAAAGAATTCTACTGGATATACTATATCTGAACTTTCTAAAAAATTAAATCTTTCCAGACAAACAATAGCAAATTGTTTTGCATTTTTAGAAGGAGCAAAAAAAGTAAATATTAGACAAGCCGGAATGGCTAAAATATATTACTGGAGTGAAAAATGAAATTTTTAAATGAAAGAAATCCAGAAAAAAAAGCACAGACTACTATTTTAATAATCCTAGCAATAGTCATATTAGTTGGAATAGCTTTATTTTTTATATTTAGAAATAATTTATCATTCTTAGGTCCTCCTTCAGAATTAGAACCAGTTTATACCTATTATTTAAATTGCATAGATGAAGAAACCAAGATAGCTTCAAATATTATTGGACAGCAAGGAGGATATATAGAAGGCCCAGAATTTTCTCCAGGAACTGAATTCATGCCATTTTCAAATTATCTAAATTTCGTAGGAATTCCTATACCTTATTGGTATTACATTTCAGGAAATAATATCATAAAAGAACAAATCCCTTCAAAGAAAAATATGGAAGAAGAATTAAATAAATTCTTAAAAAAAAGAATTCTAGAATGCGATTTCTCAAAATTTGCCCAGCAAGGATTTGAAATAGAAATTGGAAAAGATGTAGAAGTTAAAACTTCTATCAAATCAAATAAAATAAATGTAAATATATATCATAATATTGTTATAAAAAAAGGAGAATCTTCTTGGATTGGAAAATCTCACTCTATAACAACAGAATCTAATATAGGAAAAATGTATGATTTATCTAAGAAAATTTACGAAGATTTTAAAGAAAAAGTTTTCCTAGAAAATTATGGAGTTGATATATTAAGACTTTATGCTCCAGTAGATGGAGTAAAAATACAATGCAATCCTGCTGTTTGGAATGTTGAAGAAATTAGAGCTAATTTAACAAATGCTTTAGAAGCTAACACTCCATTCATAAAAATAAAAGGAAATTATTATGAATTAAAAAAACCAGAACATGAATATTTTATAGAAGATATTGGAGAAAAAGCAGATGTTAATATTAATTTCTTATTCTCTAGAAACTGGCCTACAAAAATGGAAGTGTGGCCAAACGATCAAGGATTATTAATTGCAGATCCTATAGGAAATCAAGAAGGTTTAGGAATGTTGGGATTCTGTTATGTTCCATATCATTATGTTTATGATTTAGCTTATCCAGTATTAATACAACTTCACACTTCAGACGAAATATTTCAATTCCCAGTGATAGTATACATTAATAAAAATAGACCAAGAGAACCAATACAAGGATCAAGCCTGCCAAATGATGCAAATGAATTATGTAGATACAAAAACACCGAAATAAAAGTTCTTACATTTAATAATAAATTAGAGCCTATCCAAGCAGAAATTCAATACAAATGCTTTGACGAAATATGCAGAATAGGAAGCACAAAAATAGAAAACGGAAATGCTGTCTTAAATGATAAATTCCCTCAATGCGTAAATGGATATGTAATAGCTTCTTCTCCAGGATATGAAACAAAAAAAGAAATATTATCAACTATAAATCCAGACACAATATCTTTATTCTTAAATAAAAAATATCCTTTAGAAATAGAAATTCCAGATGTTAAAGATCAGGCAATTATAACATTTACTAAAGATAAAGAAATAAAAACTATTTCATATCCTGAACAGAAAAATATAGAATTATCTTTTGGACAGTATGAAATAAAATTATATATTTACTCAGATTCATCAATAAAACTTGAATCAAGCTTAGAACAAAAATGTATTCAAGTTCCTAAATCAGGACTATCAGGTATATTTGGAATATCAGAAGAAAAATGTTTCAACTTAGAAATTCCTTCTCAAACTCTAAACATGGGAATATCAGGAGGAGGTACTCAAAATTATTTCATTTCTGAATCTGAATTAGAATCTTCAAAAAAAATAATAATCATTTCAAATAAATTTGAGTCTCCTAAGAAAATTGAAGACTTACAAATAAATTACAACAGAATAGAAAACGAAAATCTATTAATAAATTTTAAATGATAAATAAAAAAAATACAATATTTGCAGTTTCATTATTCATAATTTTAATTAATATAAATTTAATCATTCCTGAAATATACGATCCATATTCTCGATATAATTCAGATCCCAACTATTATAATTCATATTCCAATCCCAATTATAATCCAAACACTGCATACAATCCCTCATCAAATCAATACTCTAATCAATTTAATAATGGACTTTACACAAGCAATAATTATCAGCAATATAATCCAGGACAATATTATCAAAATTCTTTTTACTCTAACCAGTATAATACTCCCTCAAGAAATATTCAATACATAGATCCTAGATATCAAACTTCTTATAATAATGGTTATACTTCTTATAATCAATACGGACAATATTCATCCACTCCTGGAAATGGTGCCTATGGAGCTTCTGGATTATTTGGATATGGACAATATGGAAATAATTATGGATTTAATAATCAACTATGCCAGCAAGGACAGAATTTTTTTATTGCAATAGCTCCAGGAGGATGTTCTCCAGCATTAGTTAGATCGGATTTATTAGAAGAACAAAATGTTCCAGTTTTTTGTAGATTAACTTCTCTGCAATCTAATCCATTACTAACAGGAACTACAATAAGAAGCATAACTTTCTCAGGAGAACTTCCTAAAGGAATATCCGGACTTAGTTATTTCCCAAGTCGTTCTGCACTAAATAATCAAAATACATTTAACAGAGGAGTTTTAGGATTCTCAAACTCCGGAGGATCTTATCAGCCATATAACACAGGAAATAATTATTATAACTATAACCAATATAATTCTAGATCATATTATCCGCCTAATTCAGGATTTAATCTATTTAACAACAATCCTTATTATGGAGGAAATTTTATAAATTCTCCAATAAATGATAATATGGGATATTTAGTAGTTGTTCTAAATAGAGTTGCAAATGAATCTTCTCTTCCTGATTTTATAGAAGGAAATATAACAGCAAATATAAATTATAATTCAGCAGGATTATTTGGAAAAGGCAGAACAACTTTTTATTTAGAACCTATGAATGAAATTCAATGGCAGAGGGATTACAAAAAAAATAGTTTCTGGAACGCACAAGCTTACATAAGAGCAAATGTCATAGATCAAAACACTGCAACTATTTCTATATACAGAGATCAAAATATATTAGAACAAACAATAAATTTGAGAGAAGGAGAAACTTCTCAAGTAATTCCATTGGGAGGAAATTATTGTTCTGCTGGAATGTTAATAAGATTAGACAAATTAACTGTTCCTCTTGAATCAGTATTATTACAAATTAATGGAGAACAAGAATGGGTTGCAAAAGGAGATAGAATAATTAAT
>JBBSXD010000035.1:0-12464 GCA_038045965.1 Nanobdellota archaeon | reverse complement strand
AAGCCGCCATCGCATAGTGGTATTGCAACTGGCTTGAGACCAGTGCCCTTTGGGCTCCCCGGTTCGATTCCGGGTGGCGGCGTTTTTTGCACATTGAATGAAATGAAATGTGCCTTGCAAAATAAAAAATGCCGACAACCGGAGAGGGTGGCGGCGTTTCTTTTATCATCTCCTTCTAAATTCATAAATATATAATTCTTCAAAAGGAATTTTCTTTTTTGCTAAAAGATTATAATTGTAATTTAAGGATTTTGCTTTATTTAAAATTATTTTTGGTTTAGATAAAGATGAAAATAATAAAAGTATAGAAGATTTGGGTTTTAAAAAATTTACGGCTTGTTCTAAAAATTTGTTTATTAATTCATATCCTTTTTTCCCTCCAGTTGTTTGTAATTTAGAATCTAATGGTTCTCTTGAATCTTCTGGTAAATAAGGAGGATTAAATATAATTAAATCAAATTTATCATTTTTTATTTTCTTAAAAAGATCTGATTTTATAACTTTTATATTATTTTTTAATAAATATTTTATAGAAATATCATCAACATCAACAGCCAATATATTATCAAAATCTAGATTTTTGCAAGTGTAAGCTTGAATTCCAGAACCAGAACCCATATCTAAAATTTTTATTTTCTTACTTTTATTTTTTAAGAATTTTATTAAAGTTTCTTTTAAAAGATAAGAATCGTCAGATGGTTCATAAATCATTTTATCCAGATAAATATAATAAGATATCATCTCTGAAAAATATAGTTAATGCTAATAATCCAATTAAAAATAACAAAATAATAACTAAGATAATTTCTTTTTTATATGATTTATTTTCTGTTTGTGTTTGTTCTTGATTTAATGCTGTATTTTGATTATTTTTATTTGTATCTAGTTTTTGGAAATTGTTTATTTTTTGAGAATCATTTGTTTTTTGAAGATTATTAGATTTATCTACTTGATTTGTATTTTTTATTAAAAGCTCCTCTGGTTTTGATTCCAAGTTAGTAATTACTCCACCTTGAACAAATTTAGAAGCTTCATAAACTTGAGAAGAATTATAGCCAGAATTTATTAAAATTTGAACAGCAGTTTGTAAAGATTCCCCTCTAACAACTGCATTATTTAAACTAGTTACTATATCTTCATTTACCATATCTAAGAAAATTTATCATCTCTTTATTTATTTTAAAAAGTTTATATTGTTTAAATAATTATCTAACTAGATTATTATCTGTTCGTGATTGCTAGTTAAATGCAAGAATTTTGGCTTGTAGCCTAATTCTTTTCCCAGTTCTATTAATGGCTCTGTTTTTTCATGAGGACCATGAGCTGGAATTATATGTTCTGGATTCACTAAATTTATAAAATCTCTTATATCTTCTCTTCCAGCATGACCAGAAACATGAACATTATTAAAAATTCTAACCCCTCTTTTTTTAAGTCTAGAGTCTAGTAAATTTCTGTTTTCTATCGTAATAGCAGTAGGAATTACTGAAGAAGAAAATATTATATGATCATTTTTATCTAAATGATAATCTAATTTATTTTTTGCTATTCTATCTAAAATACTTCCTGGTTCACCTTGATGTCCAGTACAAACTATCATATATTCTGTTCTATTTCTAGATATTTGTTTTAATTTTCTTTCCAATTGTTTTCTAAATGTAACTATCTCTATATCTTTTATAAAAGGACAACTATTAACTTTTACTGCAGCATGAGTATATTTTGCTAAACTTCTTCCCATAAAAATTACTTTTCTATTTAACTTTCTCCCAAATTCTGTAATTGATTTTAATCTTGCTATATGAGAAGAAAATGTAGTTACAATTAAACCATTGTTTCTGTTATCTGTAGAAATCAAAACATCTTCTAACATAGTTCTAGCTACTTTTTCACTTGCAGTTTTTCTTTCATCACAGGCATATAAAGAATCACAAATTAATAATTTAACTCCTTCTTTGGATATTTCTTTTATTTTTTCATAATTTGGTTTCTGTCCTAAAATAGGATTATTATCTAGTTTAAAATCATTTGAGTATAATATAATTCCATCCGGAGTATGAATAGCTACTAAAGAAGATTGTATAGTTGAATGAGTTATATTAATAAAATCTACTTTATATTTTTTATTTTTTCCATTTACATAATAATGATTATTGGGTTGTATCGAAATTAGTCTGTTTTTTAGATTTATCTTTTCATCATTTAATAAAGTTTTAATAACTTCTATAGTAAAAGGTGTAGAGATTATATCTGCATTATATCTATTAGCTATATAAGGAATTGCTCCTATATGATCGAGGTGAGCATGACTTGGAATAATTGCTCTGACTTTTTCTCTAAGTCCTAATCTGTCTAAAATAAGATCGTCTGGTATTGCTCCTATTGCTCTAAATTTTTTTTCTGAATAAACTCTTTCAGAATCTTCCAATGCCGCAATTGCTGGAAGATAAAATCCTCCATCCAATATAATAGCATCTTCACCCAAATCTATCAGAGTCATATTTTTTCCAACTTCATTAAATCCGCCTATTGGTATAACTCTTATCATACAACACCTTTTTTAATAAAAGATTTAGTTAGTTTAAATATATTTGTCATTCTAAAGGTAAATAATTTTTTTTATGGATTTTCTCACTTTTCATTGTGAAATAATTATCTATTTGAAAATTAGATCTTATATCATTTATTACTTCTATATCTTTAATATATTCAACATAAATTGCAGCCTGATATTCTCCAATAATTTTTATAAATTTTAGAATGTTTTTATTATTTTTAGCATATGCTGTAAATTTATCTAGCTCTCTTATACCTTCGCTTGAGAATTTAAGAAATATAATCTGTCTATTAATCCCCAATTTATTATGATCTAAAATAGTTGAATATCCTTTGATTATATATTTTCTTTCTAAATCTTTTTTTATTCTTACAATAGATTTTACGTGAGTTTTTAAAGATTCTGCCATGTCAATTAATTTTTTATCTGGATTTTTTATTAATTCTATTAAAACTGAATATTCCTTTTTGGATAATTCTCTCAATAGTCTATCTCCAGATAATATAATATCCAGATTATTGAATTTTTTTGAAAGATAATTTCTATGATATTCGTGACTCACAATAATGGGGAATACGAACTTGGCTTTTAATTTTGTGAAAAATTTATATATTATATCAGAATGAATTTTATTAAAAGCTGATAAATTTTTTGTAGCATATTCTACTAATAAATCTGTACCTTCTTTTCCTTCTTCTATTGAAATAATCTCCGAAATTTCCAATAGTTCATCCAAAATATCTTTTTTTACATTTGGATTTAGAAAATTAAAACCTACTATTACATTTATGTATCCTAATTTTACAGAATCTACTATTGTTGTATTTCCTATTATAAATTTCTTCTTTTTTAGACTTTTTAAAAGATAAGATGAAGATTGCTGGCTAGTTCCTATTATTTTTCCCAATTCTTTTGTAGTTATTCTAGAATTTCTCGAATATTCAAATATTATATTTTTAATTTTAGTCTTCATATTTTGTTATAAATGCTTCTTTAGATTTAAATTTTTCCATTTCTACAAAAATTATTACCAATTATTTTAATTAGTTTTCTGCATTAGTATATTTATGTTAAACAATATAGATGTTTATGTTTTAAAACCTACAGAAGATGGAAAATTAACTATTGATAGATCTGATCCTTTTAATGTAAATTATAATTATGGTGTAGAAAATGTACTTATATTTTCTCCTTATCATTTTAATGCAGAAGATATATCTAGAAAAGTGAAATATTTTATACAAAATCTGCCTTCTGATAAATCTTATAAAGTTATTGTTGATAGTAGAGATAGTCCAGAAATTTCAGACTATAAAAAATCTCATATAAATTTTATTGTTAATGCTCATAAAGATCCAGAAAGAAAATTTGAATTTGATTCTAAAAAAAGATTTAGAGATGTTAAATATATGGGATTAATAGAATTAGAGAAAAAATCTTATGAAGATATTGTTCTTATGTTTCCCATTATAAAAAGAAGAAATTTGGAAGAAATTACTCTGAATGAAACTTGTTAAATCTAAATCTAAAAATCAAAAAAAATTCCCATTTGAAAGAAAAATCGCTACCTCAGCCTGTAAATGCAGAGGTTTGATAAGCGATTTTTCTTGGATTTTTTCTGATATTTAAATAACTTTTTATATACCATTTATTTATAATATAAATGAGAAAAGAAGTGTGTTTTTTATTAATAATATTTTTATCAATAAATTTGGTAGTTAGCCAGAATTATGCTCCTGGGGAATTAATTGTAAAATATAAAGATAATGTTGTTGGACTAAAAAAATTAATTGTAAATAATAAATTAACTAATTATGATATTATATCTTTAGAAGAAGATAAAATAGTTGACGGAATTGAGTTATATAATTTAAAATTTAATGAGAATATTGATGTTTTTGAGATGGCTAAAAAGTATGAAAGTTTTAAAGAAGTAGAATATGCTGAACCAAATTTTATTATGGAAAATTTTTTCATCCCCAATGACTCTATTTATAATTCACTTTATTGGACAAAAAGTGTAAATGCTGAAAATGCTTGGGATTTAACTATTGGAAATAAAAATATTAGAATTGGGATATTAGATACTGGAGTGGATTGGAATCATCCGGATTTATATGATAATATATTAAATGGAAGTGATTCATGTAGTCCAGATTTAGATTTAGATAATAACGGATATAAAGGGGATTGTAGAGGATATGATTTTGTCGATATAAATGTTACTAATTATATTAATGAGGGATATGCTTTAATTGATGGAGAAGATTATAATGTTAGTGATAATGATCCTATGGACTTTGAGGGGCATGGTACTCATGTTGCAGGAATTTCTGGAGCTGTTGGCAATAATAATTTAGGTGTTGTTGGTAGTTGTTGGAATTGTAGTATAATTCCTATTAGAGCTGGTTTTAGTATAACTTCTCAATCAGGAAATAAAATAGGAAGTTTAGAAGTAGATGATGTTATATCTGCAATTTACTATGCTGCAGATAATAATATAAGTATTTTATCAATGAGTTTTGGAGGCGGTGATTCAAGCAGTGTCAAGGATGCAATAAAATATGCTTATAATAAAGGAGTCATTTTAGTTGCAAGTGCCGGAAATTCTGGAGCAAATGATAAACAATATCCATGTGGATATGATGAAGTGATTTGTGTAGGTGCTTTAAATTCAGATGATAGTCCTGCTAGTTATTCTAATTATGGAGATTGGATAGATTTAACTGCACCTGGAACAGGAATCTTAAGTACAGGATTTGATGATAGTTATATTTCTTTAAGCGGAACTTCTATGTCTGCTCCGATGGTTTCTGGGATGATTGGATTAATAAAAAGTTTATATGAAGAAAATCAAACTGAAATATTGAAAGCTTTAAAAGATACTGGGAAAACCATAAATTTTTCTGGAAATTTAATTAATAAAACAGATGTTTATTATGCTATTTTATCTTTTGATAATATTAATCCGATAGTAAATCTTGTTAGCCCTGAAAATCAAAGTTTGAATTCGAGTTTAAATCAGAATTTTATATGCAATGCGAGTGATGATTTACAATTACAAAATATTAGTCTTAAAATATGGAATTCCAGTAGTTTGTTTTATAATGAATCAAGAAATATTTCTGGAAATTATAATTCAACTAGTTTCTCCGTAAATTTAGAAAACAATTCTTATGAATGGAATTGTTTAGTTTATGATGCAAATAATAATAAAGCTTATGCTTCAGAAAATTTCTCTTTTTCAACAATAGTTATTAAAGATGAAGTAACACTAAATTTTCCTGAAAACAATTCTTATACAAATCTAAGCACTAATTATTTTAGCTGCAGCATAAAAACTGGAAGTAAAGAAATAAATAATCTAAGTTTTATTATAACTAATTCTAGTAATATAATTTATCAAGAAACAAAGGATTTGACTGGTTTTTACAATTCTAGTAATTTTAGCTATGACTTTTCTGATGACGGAATTTATTATTGGAATTGTAATGGTTATACTGAAACTAAATTTTCTTCTAATAATTTTACAATAAATTATGATTCTAAAAATCCTGTTGTTACATTATTAAGTCCAGAAAATGATAAAATTTATGAAAATAAAGAAGTGGAATTTATTTTTAATGTAAGTGAATATAGTAATTGCTTGTTAAATGTTAATGATAAATTAGAATCTGAACTAAATAATATATTAGATGGAAGTTTTAAAAAAGAATTTGAGCCAGGAGATTATAATTGGAAAATAATTTGTGAAGATTATGCAAAAAATAATGCTGAATCAGAAACAAGAAATTTTATTGTAAGTATTATTACTGGAGGTAGTAGTGCAGGTAGTGGAGGAGAAAGTGGAAGTTCTGGAAGTACGGGGGGAAGTGGGGGTGGAGGAGGAGGCGGAAGCAGTACTGGCAGTGCTATTAGTGGATCTACAGTAAGTAATTCTGATAATTCAAATCAAGAAAATATAAATGAAATTATAGAAGAAAATTTAGAAGATATTAGCAACAATAATGAAAAAAGTGATATAACTGGACTTAGTGTAGATAAATTAGATTTTAATTTAAACAGTTTAGATAAATATAAAAATAGAATATATATTGTTGTCGTATTAATATTGATAATATTAATATTTTTATTCTACCTTGATTTAAAATATGAACAAAAAATATCTAAAGAAATAGAATTATTGGAGAAAGAATGAAATCGCTTAAGCCATCTCATAGAGATAAAATAAGATATCTTTTAGTTAAAGGAAAAGATGCAAATAAAGATAATATAGAAAAAACTATTTTAGAGTTTTTAGGAATATTAGGATATGCTAATGCCGGAGTAAATTTTATTAAAAAAAATAAAGATAGTCTAATAGTTACTGTTAATAGAAAATCTTTAGATAAAATTAGAACTAGTTTTTTGTTAAGTGAAAAAGATATTAATATAGCAATAGTTAGTGGAAGTATTAAAAATTTGAAATCCAGAAAGATTTAAAAAGTTAAAATTGTTTAATTTTTTGTCTAGAGTGTGTTTTAATCCGTTTCCAAAGATAAGTTTTTGATTATTTTCTTTGGTATGGATAAATTAATAAATGTAAAAAAATTATAAAATAAGAAAATGGAAATTCCAGATATGCAACATCAAGTGATGGGTTATGATAGAAGTGCAACGATGTTCTCTCCAGATGGGCATATTTTACAAGTAGAATATGCTGAGAAAACAGTTAGATTAGGAACTGCAAGTATAGGAATAAGATGCGAAAATGGAGTTGTTATTGTTTCAGATAAAGGAGAAAAAGATAGTTTAATAATTTCTGATTCGGCGGATAAAATTTATGAAATAGATGAACATATAATGTCGAGTGCTGCTGGAATATTGAGCGATGCTAGACTTTTAGTTAATCATGTTAGAATAGTTGCACAACAACATAGAGTAACTTATGATAATCCTATAGATATTGAATCTATAATAAGAGAAATTTCTGATATAATGCAACAATATACTCAGCATCCTGGAATAAGACCTTTTGGAGTTTCATTATTAATTGCAGGTATAAGCGATGGAAAACCAAAATTATATACAAGTGAAATAACTGGAAATTATTATGAATATAATGCTATATCAATAGGAAAAAATGATGACAAAATTAAAGAAATTTTAAGGAAAGAATATAAAACAAATATGAAAACTGATGAAGCTGTCAAATTAGCCTTGAATATATTTAAAAATGTTTTAGGAGATAAATTTGATGTTAATAGATTTAATGTTGGAGTTATTAATACTGATAATAATAAATTAAAAAAATTAACAGTTGAAGAAATTAAGAAATTTTTATAGAATGGCAGAGAATATTGATTTGATAAAATTTTCAGGAGATAGAACAAAGAAATCGTTATCAGAATTAACAAATTATAATTTTAATGAATAATATGACAGACATAATAGCTAGGTTAAGAATTGGTAGATTAATTTTTGAAACGGTAGTTGATCTTGAATCTGCTATGAAATTGAGAAGAGGAGAAAAAGTTGATATAAATCAAGTAATAAGAGATAATGCTATATACACAGATCAAAAAAAAGGTATGAAAGCTGGGCATGGAGAATTAGAACAATCGTTTGGAACAATTTTATTTGAAAAGATTGTAGAACAAATTGTTAAAAAAGGTATGATAGAAGTTACTCAAGATTTTAGAGATGAAGCTTTAGAAAATAGAAAAAAACAAATAATTGATTTTTTAATTAAAAATGCTATGGATTCTCAATCTGGTAGACCTTTTACTTCTCAAATTATAGAGAGTGCTTTAAAGGAAGCGGGAATTAAAATAGAAAATAAAAATGTTGAAAGCCAGATAATTGGGATAATTGATAAATTAAGAAATATAATACCTATTAAAGTACAAACAAAAAGATTAAAAATAGACATTCCATCAAATTATACAGGTAAAGTTTATGGATTGATACAGGAATATAAAGAAAAAGAAGAATGGCTTAGCAATGGAGATTTGCAGGTTGTTTTAAATATCCCCGTCGGAATTCAGATGGAATTTTACGATAAATTAAATGGTATAACACATGGAAGTGCAATTAGTCAGGAGATAAAATAATGAGTTTGTTTATTACGAGAGATATTAATGAAAGATTTTATGGATTTCCAGTAAATAATATTCTACTTGGAGAATATTTTATGATTCAGAATTGTGGGCCTACTAGTAGAAGTAAAACTGAAATAAAATTAGAGATTGTTGCTCCAAAGGATATAATTATTCTAAGAGAAGAACATTTGAGAGAATATGGAGGATTAGAAGGAACACTTAGGGCTGCGTACAATGGAAGTTTAAATAAATCTAGAGAAATTAATAGTAGGATATAATGTTAGTTTTATCAAGGCTTAGAGATGAAAGTATAATAATTGGAGATAATATTGTTGTAACCGTAATAGATATTAGAGGAGATAAAGTTAGATTAGGCATTCAAGCTCCTATTGAGATTCCTGTTCATAGGCAGGAAGTTTACGAAGCTATTCAAAGAGAAATCATGAGAAATAAAAATGATTCACTTGAAAAAAAAGCAAGTGGTTCTGGAGGAGAAATTATAAAACCTCAATATTTTAAAGTTCCTATAATCACGAATAATTACGATGTTATAAATATGGGAAGATATGGGGAGTATGTTGATTATTTAATTTAATATGGAAGAAGAAAGATTAGAAGAAATTAGTGATAATAACTTTGATGAAAAAACTGATAGAAAATTAGTTATTCCTGGAGAAATTATTGTTAGTGGAGAGGATTATCTGCCTGGAGATTTTACTAAAAAAGAATTAAATAATATTGTTGCTAATAGATATGGATTAGCTGAAATTAGAGGAAGAGTAGTTAAAATAATTCCTGTAAGCGGAGTTTTTGAACCGAGAAGAGGAAATAATGTAATTGGAATAGTAAGTGATATTAATTTTAGTGGATGGAGGATGGATATAGGAGGACCTTGGGGAGCATTCTTGCCATTAAGTGAATATCCAAAATTTATTAATAGAAATAATATAGAAGAAATTGCAAATATAGGAGATGTTTTTAGTTTGAAAATTTTAGGAGTTAAAAGGGGAAGTGTGGATTTAACTTTAAAATTTAGAGGATTAGGAAAATTAGAAGATGGAAGAATTATAAAAATAAATTGTCATAAAGTTCCTAGAATAATTGGAAAAGAAGGAAGTATGATAAATTTAATTAAAAATAAAACTGGGACTGATATAATGGTTGGACAGAATGGTTTTATTTGGTTAAAAGGAGAATTTGAAAATGAAAGAAAAGCTGAAGAGGCCATAAGATTAATTGAGAGAGAATCTGCAAGTGAAGGATTAACTAATAAAGTTGAGGAATTTTTAGAGAAATAAAATGGTATACACAAAACGTTCTGATGGAAGGAAGATGGATGAGATTAGACCAATTAGAGCTCAAGTTGGGATTGTTCCAAATGCCGATGGGAGTGCACTTTTTGCTACAGGAAATACTATTGCAATAGCTACTGTTTATGGTCCCAAAGAATTACATCCTGCAAATAAAAGAAAACCAGATAGAGCTATGATAAGATGTGAATATAATATGCTTCCTTTTTCAGTAAGTGAAAGAGCAAAGCCAGGACAAAATAGAAGAAGCAAGGAAATTGGAATGATTACAGAAAATGCCCTAAGCGCTGTCGTTGATCTTAGAAGATTTCCTCAAAGTGTGATAGATGTTCAAATATTAATAATACAAGCTGATGCAGGAACTAGATGTGCTGGAATTAATGCTGCTGCCATGGCTCTGGCACATGCAGGAATTGTAATGAAAGAAATGATTGCAAGTGTTTCAATAGGAAAAATTGATGATAAGATTGTTACTGATCTTACAAAAGAAGAAGAAGATTGGAGTGAGGGAGAAGGAGCTACTGATATTCCTTTTAGTTTAACTTCAAATACAAAAGAATGTGTTCATTTACAATTAGATGGAAGAATTTCTACAAAAAAGTTTAAAGAAGTTATAGATGCAGCAATTAAATCATGTGATAAGATTTTTGAAATTCAGAAAAGAGCATTAAAAGGAGAGATAATAGACGAAAATAAAAAAGATAAAAAATAATATGGAATTATCAAATATAAACAGAAAGAGAATAATTACACTACTTAAAGAAGGGAATAGATTAGATGGGAGAAAACCATTTGAGAATAGAGAAATATTTATTGAAACTGATATATCTAATAAAGCAGAAGGTAGCGCAAGAGTGAGATTGGGAAAAACAGAAGTTATAGTTGGAGTAAAATTACAAACACAAGAACCTTATCCAGATCACAAAGATGAAGGAACTTTAATAGTTGGAATGGAAATAAATTCTAGTGCTGGAGATAGATATGAACCTGGACCTCCTCAGATAGATGCCATAGAGATTGCAAGAGTTGTAGATAGAGGAATTAGAGAAAGCAAATATATAGATCTTAAAAAATTGTGTATTAAAGATGGAGAAATTGTTTGGTCTGTAATGATAGATATATATGGAATAAATGATGATGGAAATTTATTAGATGCTAGTTTTATAGGAGCTTTAAGTGCATTAAAAGTTACTAAAATCCCAGTTTATATAGAAGAGGAAGGAATTAAATATGATAAAACTTCTGAGAAATATTTACCTTTAACAAAAAATGAATCTTTGATGATGACTTTTTATAAAGTAGGGGATAATTTATTATTAGACCCAAATAGAGAAGAAGAAGATATTAGCAATGCGAGATTAACTTTGGCTATATCAAAATCTGGGAAAGATAAAATAATTCATTCTATGCAGAAAGGTGAAATAGAAAGTATTTCTATTAAAGATTTAAATAAAATAATTGAAGAAGCTGAAAATGTTTATGATAAATTATCTTTAGAATTAAATAAATTAATTACCAGATAATTTATAAAGCTAAATTTTATCGTAATAACATGGATCAAGAGCTTGAAGAGAAATATACCAGATATGAAATTGCAAGAATTTTAGGTGCTAGAAGTTTGCAGTTAGCGATGGATGCCCCTATATTATTAAAATTTTCTAAAGAAGAAATGGATGAATTAAATTATGATGTTCTGAGAATTGCTGAAAAAGAATTTGAGGCGGGAGTACTTCCAATAACTGTAAAGAGACCACTGCCAAAGAAATCTGAAAAAGAAATAAAAAAATTGTCTAATGTTGAAATCAAAGAAAAATTAGAGATTAAAGCTGAAAAAGAAAAGAAAGAAGCTAGTTATGAAAAAAAAGAAGAAGTTATGGAAGAGAAAGAAGAAAAAGAGATTATGGAACAGGGAGAAATTATGGAAATTGCTAATCCAGATGACGAAGAAGAAGTAACTGAGGAAGAAGAAAAAGAAGAGATTTAATTTCTGTTAGAAAATTTATCCCATAACTATTTTTTACCTTTTTTATTAAATCAAATAAAAACTCATTATCAATAATAATTTTTCCAAAACTTTTAATATTTCTATAATAATTAATGTAACAATTTATTTTATCTGACATGTACAAACTATCTTTAATTTTTATAGAATCTAATTTATTTTGAAGAGTAATTATATCTCCTATATAATTTCCAGCATATGTATAAACTTTCTTATTCTTAATAGAAGTTATTGTAATAATTGAACTTTTTTTGTATTACTTATCTTTTAGTTTTCTCATATAATATGTTACTTTCTATTGTTTAGCTTTGTCCGTAGTAACATAAATTTCAAAAATTAAAATAAAAAAAGATAGGTTTTCTTTGATGATTTTAACGAAGATAACAACATTAGAATTTTTAGTTTATCGACGCTGAAGAGGAGATTGAAAATTGAAACTAACATCGCGATTAAGAGAAGTGGCAATCCCTCCAAAAATTTATCCTCTGGAATGAAATGACGAGCTGAGAAATTTT
>JBBSXD010000034.1:0-5347 GCA_038045965.1 Nanobdellota archaeon | reverse complement strand
TCCATTATTCACCTCTTCATATAAAGATAATCATAGATTATAAATTTCACTATTAGAAAAAATAAAAATAATTTTGAAAAAGATTTAATTTTTAACCTGAAGCTAATACCCGCTCATTAGAATCGTCTTCAGATAAGCAATCTAAATTTCTTAAAGTTTCCAAATCATCATTAAAAACTATGGATACATCTGATTTATGAATTGCTTTTAAAAAATTATAAAATTGAATTGGTCTAAAATCTCCATTCCTAAAACATCCTTTTTCAAGAAGACTGCTTCCCTTATAACATTTATAAATCATTTCTGTATTATCTCTATTCATATAAACATGAACTTTATCTACACCATTAAAATCGTAAATCATTCAAGAAGACATAAAAATTACTATTTAAATTTTATTATAATATTTTATCTATCCTTATATTATCTTGTTATCTCAGGCAATAGTAAAAATATTCATTCAAAACTTTCTTCCTTTAATCTCATTCATTAACCACTTTTGCCAAAGAGAAAAAACTCTTTCTCCCTCCGGTAAACCTATTTCTTCTTGAATCTCTTTAGAAAATTGATGAAACATATTATTACTTAAAGAATTAAATTCAGCTTCTAATATATCTTGTCTATTTAATTTATTACTAATATCTACAATTTCTTGTTTTATCTTCCCTCTAAGATCTATATTATCATTAACAGCGTCCCAATTCCCAGCCCATCCTTTAACACTACTCGCTATATCTTTTATTATTTCTGAATCTCCATTAATTAATTCTTCAGTAGGTTCTAAAATATCTTTATCTACATTATATTTCAAAAGATCTACAAAACCTCCTTCGATTTGAGGATCTTTCTCCCAATGCTTTCTTATTTCAGATACTTGAATTACTCTCCTTTTACTTTTTAATCCATCTACGCTTTTTACTGGATTTGCTACAATGATCACATCTGTCGCTTTAAAACTTGTAACTGGAACTCCTAAATCATTTACGACTCTATCAAAAACTCCATATGGACTTGCTCCATGAATTGTTCCAGCAACTACATTTGCCAAAGCTCCTATTCTCATCGCTTCATATAATGCTTTCGCTTCTAAACTTCTTACTTCTCCGACGATTAAACTACTATCACCTAAACGCAGACTCGTTCTTATTCCTTCATCAGCTCCAATTTCTGCACTTTCTTTTAATAAACTACTTCTTACTTTCATTCTTTGTATATCATAATTAAGTTTTCTTATTGCATTAACTGGAAGCTCTAAAGTATCTTCAACTACAATTATTCTATACTTAGGCATAATTTCTAATAACAAACTTCCTAACAAAGAAGTTTTTCCTGAACTTCTAGTTCCTGCAATCAACATTGTTCTAGCTCCGTCAATTAAAAAACTAAATAATCCTGCAGCATAACTTGTAATCATTTTATTTTTTATAAAAAGATTTAATGTCCAAGGATTCTCCCTATGTCTTCTTATAGCATAAGCTAATCCATCAGGTGACAAAGGTTGTTGAATAACTGCAATTCTTGCATGAGTATTTCCCAAATCTAAATCTGTATCTAAAATAGGATTTGCCTCGTCTAAAGGTCTTCCACTAATCATTCTAAATTTAGCTGCCCAGCTATCTGCATCCTCTCTGCTTGGAATTACATTGGTAACACATTCTTCATAATCTCCATGTCTCAAAAAAACTGGATTTAATGATATTGGACTATTTAACACAATATCTTGTAAATTTTTATCTTGAAGCAGAACTTCAATTAATCCAAAACCTATAGTATGCCTAACCAAAATCTTAGCCAACATATTTAACTTATCATAATCTAAGTTTATTTTTTTAGTTTCAGCTAACTCTCTAATAAGATCTCTTGAAACATTAAAAAAAACTTGTCTAGTTTTTTCTGGATCAGTAAATTCTTCTGCTTTAGGTTGATGTTCTATTAAAACATTCCTAGATAAATTTAACAAATCCTGCATATTTTCTTCTAGTCCATATTCTGGAGGCATTAAATGATAAATAGGTTTAGCATCTTTTTTTCTCTTTAATATAGTTACTGTCGATTTATCAAAATCTTCTCCTATTAAATATTGATCTAAAATTTCTGCATCTTCAGGCAAGCTCGCAACTAATCTAGTAAATGTAAAATTAGGAATAATTTCAGGCCTAAAAAAATTATAATAAACTTCTCTGTTATTATAATCAGCCAGATATTTCTCAGACTTTCTTATTAACTCTGTATTTGTTAATAATTTATGAAAGTGCTCTAATAATCTTATATAACTTAGTTGATCTAATTTTAAACTATCTGAAATTAATTTCAAATTATTTTTTTCACTTTCAATAATTTTGTTCAATTCTATTATACAAGATATAGGATCTCTCTTAAGATTCATCAATAAATATCCTACATCATTATATCTTTTTCCTAGAAATTCTGAATTTAATATAGAAAGTTTGCTGGCGCTTAATATCTTTTCTTGTTTAGTTAGATAAATATAAAGATTAGCCAATTCTTGAAGCATAAAAGTTTCCTGTTCATTATAACTATAATTTCTCTGCTGAACCAACACCACTCTAGAAATGCCAGGACTATCTATTATCAAATCTATAACATGATTCATAACTTCTGGATTTTCAGAAATACTTGGTACGAAATTTGCACCCATATAATTAACATAAAGAACTTTATTACCAGATTCTCTAGCTATTTCGTAAGCATACAAAGCTGTCCCAGGTTTAAACAACATTTTTCACCTCAAATTAAAAAAGACTATTTAGCTATTAAAATTTATGCATTTAAAAATTCTAAAAAATAAATAAAAACAATTTTAAACCCCTAATACCTGCTATAACCAAAGAGGAATATGGCAGAAGAAAAATATCAAGATCCAATCAACTCACTTCTTTCTGAATTCGAAACCAGATTAAACGAGGTTGAAGAAAAACAAAGAATAGTAAGGGATAGAATACTTCTAATTGGAGAAAATTTAGTTTCTACAAAACAAGAATCCGACGAAAAAAATTTTGATTCATCAAAAAACATAAATGAAATAAAATTAGAAATAAAAAATTTAAAACAATTAATTCATAGAATAATTAATGAAATTCCGAATTTAGCTAGAAAATCTGAATTAGAAATATTAGAAAACCAATCAAAAATCTTCCAACCTCTTGAACTCACAACTAAAAAAGAAGTTAGTCTTATGATTAACGAAGCTATAAATAAAAAATGATATTAGATCAAGTAAATCAAATGAAAAGACAGGGATTTTCTACAAACCAAATTATACAAAGTTTAAGACAGCAAGGAATTTCTCCAAAAGAAATAAATGAATCCTTATCTCAATCAGAAATAAAAAATGAGATAAGTAATCAAAATTCTTTTTCTAACACTCCTGAATCAAACTTGCAACCATCCATAGCAAATTCTTTTGAACAAAATTCTCCTGATTATTTATCATCAGATCAACAAAATCAATATTATCCTCAACAAACAGATCAAACAAATCTACAACCTTCTATTAACCAAGGATTTTCAGAACCCCAAACTCAAGAATATTCCCAAGAAAATTACGAATATAATTACCCAGAGTATCAGCAATCTTCTGGAGTAAATATAGAAACCATAAATGATATATCCTCTCAGATAGTAGAAGAGAAAATAAAAAATTTTCAAAAAGAATTCTCGGACTTCAAAAATTTTAAAAGAGAATCTCAGAATAAAATAGAAGAAATTGATAAAAGATTATCAAAAATAGAAGACAAATTTGAACAGCTTCAAATGGCCATAATAAGAAAAATAGGAGATTATGGAGAAGACATAGAAAATTTATCCAAAGAGATTATAGCTACTCAAGATTCATTTGGAAAAATAATAAATCCTCTAACTGAAAAAGCAAAAGAACAAAAATCCAAAGAACCTGAAAAAGCAAGAACTACAAAAACAAAAAAAGATGATTCTTTTGAAGATTACTTAAGATGATTACTTAAATAAAACTTCATAAAAATTATAACCATGTATTTCTAAATATGTTAAATCTTCTATCATTCTTCTAAAAGGTTGATAAGATTTATCCCATACATCTCTTCCCAGAAATTTCTTTTGATATGCTCTTCTTTCATCTAAAGATAAATTTTTTATAATAGATTTAAATATATCTTTAGTTAAAAAATTATCTAAGAAACCCAAAATATTTTCTAATTTTTCTGAAGAAACATTAGAATAATCAGAATTTATTGATAATCCTTGGACAATATTAATAAAGTTTCCATTCGCATCTATTTTTCTTAGTTCTTCGAAAACAGATAAAACTAAAAATTTTTTAGTAAAATCGTATACTGGGGCTTTTCTATCTATATACTTTTCAGCAATCAGCCAATCCAATTTATCACGAGGTTTTTCATGTTCCAAACATCTATAAAAAATTCCCGATAAATCTTCTATGCAAAATCTTCTAACATCATCATAGTAATCAGTAGAAAGATTATCTAAATCGTTCAAACTAGACAATTTCATTTCATTTCATTAATAAATTAGAATTATATAAATATTTTAAAAAAATAGACGACAATTCACTTTGCCTTAACCAAAACCCAGCTTACTATTCCAGCAATTATTATTAACAATATTGTTCCAAAAAGAGTTCCATTTGCACCATAAACAATTTGTTGCATTAAACTTACTCCTTCTCCGCTAGTAATTATTAAGTCTGGATGAAAAACAGGATTAAAAACTTTTATCGCAGATATTAAAAATATTATCACTAAAAGAATTATTGAAATCCATCCAAACCAATTTCCCATAAATTCTCCAATATCTTTAGTAGCTAATCCCCCTAAAAGTAAAACTAAAAAAACACAAACAAACAAAACTACAAACCATGGCACAATAGTTCTAACATATAAATCTAATGAAGAAAAACTAATAAATATAGTGGCCATTATTAATCCTACAAAAAGATTTGTCCAAGTTGATTCTCCTAATAATTTAGTTTTAATAAGTAAACTCCATACAATCAAAAACACAAACAGAAAACTAATTATAGGCATAAAAAAGAAAATTCCCGAAATATCCACTACCATTTTTTATTTTTTTCAATATTAAAATTTATTTTATTGCTACGCATATTTTTTTGCCATTCTAATTATTATCTAGTAGTTATAGGAGTTTTAGGTCCTCCAAATATTATAAATCCTAATATTCCTAAAACAATTAATACTGCTAACAAAGCTGGAGCTACACTATTCAGATTATAACCAATTCCCCCTAACCAATAAGTATCTCCTACGACTGCAAATAATATTACTAAAAATATAATTATTCCTATAGCAAACCATGCCCAATTTTGACTTTG
>JBBSXD010000033.1:0-29119 GCA_038045965.1 Nanobdellota archaeon | reverse complement strand
TAGAATTGATGATACTATGTTAGATATACTTATAGGAATAACTGGGACTTTGGTATACATTACCTCATTGTTAGTTATAGAAAGATTAAAATCTAACTAACTGCTTCTTTTAATCTTCCGATATAATCAGATAATTCTCTAGCAACAAACTTATCAAAATGTCTACCATTAAATTTATTTATTATCTCATCCACTAATCCAGCGATTAATATATAACTCTCATTTGATTGATTAAAATATTTATCAATATTCTCCACTTCTATCTCAAGATTTCCTAATACATAAAAACTTAAAATAATCTTTCCATCCCATTCGTAAAATCTATTAATAAAATTTGATTTAAAATCTCTCTTTCCAATTTTCTCTGGAAAACTAAATTTTTTTGAATAATACAGACATAAACTTTCAGTTCCCCCTTTCCCAAAATTTCTATCTAAAATAAAAGAATCTAGGTTACTTTTAGTTATCTGAGTTTTATCATCTTTAGTAATTAAAACTTGATACTGAAATCCTAAACCATTATAAATTTCAGACCTTCTAGTTAAATCATATTGCTCTCCATAATTTAATTGTGCACGAGATGCACTAATAATCTTAGTCAAAATATCATCAGATGTTTTAACAGGATTTACTAAATCTTCTATTTCAGCTTCATAATCCAAATCTTCAGCATAAATTCTCTCTTCAAAAGGCATTCCTATTTCTTCAAGAGTTTTTTCTAATGTTTCTTCTAATAAACTTTTTACAACTTGATTCTCCATAAAAAATTATTTATCAATAACTATATAAATCTTACTTATAATTTCTTTGTATGGCACTAGATGAAAAGCAAAAAAAAGATTTAGAAGAATTTATAGAAAAAATTAAAAATCATAAAGCTAGACATACGGAGCTTATTACAGTTTTAGTTCCTTCTGGATTTGATATAAATCTTATAACTAAACAATTAGAATCTGAAAAATCTACTGCTGCAAATATTAAATCTACAGGAACAAGAAAAAATGTTCAAGAAGCATTAGAATCTTTAATAAGAATAACAAAAAGTATGAAGCAAACTCCAAAAAATGGATTAGGATTATTTTCTGGTAATGTTTCTCAAATTGAGGGCCAGGACCATTTTATAACTGAAGCATTCGAACCTCCAGAAGAGTTAGGAGTAAGATTATATCGATGTGACCAAACCTTTGTCTTAGATCCTTTAGAAGAAATGCTTGAAGCAAAAGAACTTTATGGATTAGTGACCATTGAAAGAAATGAAGCTACAATTGGTTTATTAATTGGAAAAAAAATAAAAGTTCTAAGAAATTTTGAATCTTACATTCCTGGAAAAACAAATAAAGGAGGACAGTGCTTAAGTCCAGATACACTAATTATGAAAGACAATGGAGAAATTATAAAAATTGAAGAAGCACACAATCCCTTATTTCTTATTTCAGAAAATTTCAATAAAGAAAAAACAGAACTTACTCCAGTTATAAACAAATGGACAAATAAAAAACAATTATTTAAGATAATAACAAAATATCCAAGATTAGAAATAAAAGCATCTAAAGATCATCTATTTTTTACTAGAACTGAAAATAATATTGAAGAAAAAAGATTATCAGATATTAAAAATGGCGACTATCTATTAATGCCATCTAAAGTAAACATTAATGGAGAAACACAAAAAATAAAATTTTATCCTATCGTAAATAATCATATGAAAGAAGTTAAAATACCAGAATTCCTGGAAGAAGATTTGGCACAGTTATTCGGATATTATTTGGGAGATGGAAGTTATGAAGATAATAGAATTACTTTCTATGAACAAAGAGAAGAAGTTGCGGAACATTATAAAGGTCTATTAGAAAAAATTTTCCTGGCTCCATGTAAAATAAAATATAGAGAGAATAAGAAATATTACCAAATCAGAATCTATAGTAAAATAGTAGCTCAATTATTTAAAGAGTATTTTAAAATAAAAAACAAAACATTAACTGAAAAAATTCCAGATATAATACTTAAATCTCCGGATAATATATTAAATTCATTTATAAAAGGATTTTTTGATGCAGAAGGATATGTCTCTTCATCCAGAATAGGTCTTGGAATAAACAATAATATAATAATCAGACAATTACAATTATGTTTACTTAGAATTGGGATAATAACCTCGATTACAGAATATGATAATAATAAAAATCCTTATTCTAATAATCCTAGATACACTATAGAAATTAGTTCAAAAGATTCACTAAATAAATTCTATAAAAATATTGGTTTCAGTTCTTCGGAAAAACAAAAGAAATTAAAAGATGTTATTGGTAACAAAGGATATCGAGAAAATATAACCCAAATAGTATCAACAGGAAAAGAAATAGCAAAAATAATAAGAAATTCTGGATTAAATACTACTCAATTTAACTCTCCATCATTTTTTGTCAATAAAAGGCAGATGAGTAAAGAAGTTTTTAAAAGAAGAATTCTAGACAAAATCAATGATTCTAATTTAAAGAAAAGATTAGAATTCATCTATAATTCAAATTTAATAATAGTAAAAATAAATAAAATTATACCACTTAAAGTAGAGAATACAATTGACATAGAAACAAAAAATCATAATTTTATTGCTAATGGACTAATAGTCCATAATTCCGCTGCGCGTTACTCTCGTATAAGAGATAATATGGCTAGAGATTTCTTCAGAAAAATAGCTGAATCAGTAAAAGAAGAATTTTTTGATTTAAAAAATTTAAAGGGGATATTAGTAGGAGGTCCTGGTCCAACAAAAGAAGATTTCTTAAAAGAAGGACAACTAGTAACAGCTTTAAAAGAAAAAGTTATTGCAGTAAAAGATATTGGATATGCAGATGAACATGGATTAGAATTATTAGTAGATGTTTCAAAAGATGTTCTAGCAGAACAAGAAATAACAAAAGAAAAAAATTTATTAGAAAATTTCTTTAATAAATTAGGAAAAGAAAAAGATAAAACTGCTTATAAAATAGAAGAGGTAAAAAAAGCTCTTGAAATGGGAGCTGTGGAAACACTCTTTATATCAAAAAAACTAAAAAAAGAAGAGCAAAAAGAATTAGAAAAACTTGCAGAACAAACAGGAGCTAAAACAGAATTAATCTCAAATGAAACTGAAGAAGGCATACAATTTTATAATTTAGGAGGAGCTGGAGCCATTTTGAGATTCAAAATAAGATAACAATAAAACTTAAAAATACATTTACTAATAATTTATTATAAGAAATATAAGATGTCAACAGGAATTAGCTTTGAAGACTCTGAGAAAAATATTCCCATTAGATTAAGAAATATGAGAAAATTTGCAGACGAAAATTACACAAGACCATTTGTAGTTATAAGTGGAGCATGGAATATTCCTGGAACTATATCTTGGCTTGAAATCAAAGGAAAGGGAAATAAAACCAATAAAGATCTTGAACAGATTGGATCTAAAATAAAAAGAGATGTAGAAAAAATAACTGAAAATATTATAAATCATGGATGGAAAGTAATTGTTGGCGGAGCATTGGGAGTAGATTATTTTGCCACCAAAAAAATATATGATATGAAAAAATTAGACCAGCTTCTTATAATGTTTCCCTCAGAAAAATACGCTTATCTTGAACGTTTATCTTCAGCTTATCTAGATAAAGATATAATAACAAGAGATCAGTTAAACGAGATTAGTGGGCTATTAGATAAAATAAGTAAAGAACATTCGGAATCTGTTTATATCCCTAGATTTGAAGAATGTGATGAGAATAAATATCTTATAAGAAACTCAAGAGAAGTTTTCCTTGGAGATTTTTTATGTGCATTTCATGTAGATGATACTGAAGGAACAAAAGATACAATTGAAAAATTTAAAAAAAGCAAAAAACCGGTTTATGTTCACAGATACGAAGTTCTCAAAAATGGATGGACAGAAAATTATAAAGAACATATATATAATATTGAAAAATCTCCTATAAGTAAACAGGAGATAGAAAATATTTTTAGATTATCTGAAAATAAAGCCACGACAACACTTTAATTTATAATTAAATCAGCCCAATCAAAATTTCTGCAATTTTATCTGGATCATGTCTCAGTAAATTCTTTTTTTCCCATAAAAGCTTTTTCTCCTTTACATCATCAAGCAAATCTCCCAAAATCACCTTAATTCCTAAACTTTCAATTTTATTTATATCATTCTCAACTAAATATGCATTTTCTATTTTATATAATTCTATAAGGTCCTTACTGGGATTCTTATTATTCAAGATAACAAAATCTAAATCTGATTTTAGATATTCTAAAATTTTCTTAACATGGTCGCTTGCTTTATATTCATAAGTCTGAGAAACCTGAGTCATTATATTACAAATATAAACTTTCTTTGCCTTGCTAACAGTAATAGCTTCAGATATACCTTCGACTAAAAGATTAGAGATCACACTTGTATACAGACTTCCAGGACTCAACACAATTAAATCAGCTTCATGAATAGCTTCTAAAGTCCTTTTATTTGCTTTAGCAATAGGATTATGAAAAACTTTCTTTATAGGACTTCTAATATAAACTTTATCATTATTTCTATCTATTATTTCATTTTCTTCTTTCAATATAGTTCCATCTTCTAATTCTGCACAAATATTTATGTTATCAAATGTACTGGGAAGTACTCTTCCCTTTAATTTTAATATTTTGCTGGCTTCTTCAATTGCATTTTCAAAACTACCTGTTAAATCTGCTAAAGCTGCAATAAATAAATTTCCAAAACTATAACCATTTAAATTTCCATTGCTAATTCTATACTGAAAAAGATCACACATTAATTTCTCAGAATTAGACAAAGCTATAAGACAATTTCTAGCATCTCCAGGAGCTAGTATATTAAAATCTTTTCTAATTAATCCTGAACTTCTTCCAGTATCAGTAACATTAACAATAGCAGTTAGATTGTCTGTATATTTCTTTAATCCTTCTAACAAAGCAGAAGTTCCAGTTCCACCTCCAATTATTACAATTTTTAATTTTTCATTTTTCAAATTTAAAATTTTATATAATCCTCTAAGACTATTAATATTATATTCTGATTCTTCTATTTTGATTTTAGGATTAAGAATTTTATATTTTCCTTTCATAATTCTGCAAGTCTTCATTCCCAATTCATTCCCAATTTTAATCTCATTGTCTATTCTATCACCAACAACTAAAATTTGATTTGGCTTAAAACCTGACTTATTTAAGATTTTTTCAAAATTCTCTTTCTTCATACCATGATTAGACAACAAAATTTCATCAAAATAATCCCTAATCCCTAAAATGTCTATTCTTTTATTTTGACTTTCAAAATTTCCTTGAGATATCAAAATCAATTTGTAATTTCCTTTCAATTTTTCTAAAACTTCTTTTGTATCAGAATATATAACCAATTCTTCAAAATCAGGATTTCTATAAATATCATTCCCAGCATTAATAATATTTTCATCATAGCAACCAAAACTTTCTGCCAATTCTTTAATTTTGTTAGAATTTGGATTTAAATTTATTATTTCCTTAAATCTATTTATTCCTTCTTCAATATTACATTTCATACCTTTTTCTATCATTAAACTAACTACTTTATCTAAAACACTTTCAGTAAGAAACTCATTATCATACAAGGTATTATCCAAATCAAATATAATCGCTTTTACATTATTTCTCATGATTAAAAAACATACTAAATATAAGTTCGTCCTCCCCTTCATACATATGATCTTTTAAAGTGGCTTCATGAAAAAATCCAATTTTTTTGTAAAAATTTTTAGCTCTTTCATTTGAAGCATGCACAAACAAAAACAATTTTCTAATTTTTAAAGATTTAGATAAATAAAAAATATTAATATCAGATAACATTCTTTCAAATAAAATTTTTGAAATCCCTTTTCCTCTATGCTCTGGAAGAGAAACAATTCTACAGAGTTCAGCAAGTTCATGTTTTGGTAAGTCTCTAACAGCCCATGATACAAAACCCAAAATTTTATCATCCTCTTCAGCAACTATAAAATTCTTACTTTCTATTTCTTTCAAAAAGATTTCTTCTGCTTCTTTAGAATCACTTACATTATAACCAGTTACAAAAACATTTGCGACTTTCTCTGCATCTTCTAATTTTGCTTTTCTTAAAATCATTCTACACTCACACTTTTGGCAAGATTCCTTGGTTTATCTATATTGCAATTTCTTTTCCTAGCTATATAATAAGCAATTAATTGAAGAGGGATAATTGTTAAAAAAGGGTATAATAAATGATCCGTTTTAGGAACATAAATAACTTCATCTGAAATATTTTTTATTTTTTCATCGCCTTCACTAGCTATAACTATTACCTTTCCTCCTCTCGCTTTTATTTCTTCTATATTACTTATAGTTTTATAATAAGTTTCGTTCTCAATTGCTATAACAATAACCGGTATTTTTTCATCTATCAAAGCAATATTCCCATGTTTCATTTCTGCAGCAGGACATCCTTCTGCATGGATATAAGCAACTTCTTTTAATTTCAAAGCTCCCTCTAAAGCTATAGGATAATTAACTCCTCTTCCAAGAAAAATAAAATTATTATAAATATAATTATCTTCTACAATTTTTAAAATACTCTTATCATTCAAGATTTTCTCTATTTGAAAAGATAATTTTCTTACAAATTCCAATTTCTCATTTAATTCTTTATCACTTAACTTATTAAGAGACTTAGAAAAATATAAAGAGAATAAAAATAAAATTACTAGCTGATTTACAAATGATTTTGTAGTAGCTACTCCTATTTCAATTCCAGCTTTTGTATACATTACTAAATCAGAAATCCTAGTCAAAGAACTTCCATAAACATTACATATAGAATATAATTTCGCATTCTTTCCTTTAGCTTCTAAAGCAGCACCTATAGTATCTGCAGTTTCCCCTGACTGAGAAATAGCAATAACCAAATCATTTTTATCTATAATTGGATTTCTATAACGAAATTCTGAAGCGTAATCTAATTCAACAGGAATTCTCGTCATTGATTCAATAAAAAATTTTCCAACTAAACCTGCATAATAAGAACTGCCACAAGCAATAATTATTATTCTTTTAATATTTTTAAGAGAATTAATATAATTAATATAATTGAGAAAATTGCTAATTGGATTTTTAATAGATTCTGGCTGTTCATGAATCTCCTTTAACATAAAATGCTCAAAATTTCCTTTATCAGAATGAATAAACTCATTATCAATATAATCTATCTCTCTATTTACTTCTAAATTATTTATTAGATTTACAATTTTAATTTTATCATCAATTATAACCATTTCATTATCTTCTATAAACATAACTTTTTTAGTATATTCAGAAAAAGCAGAGAAATCTGAAGCTAGAAAAAATTCACATTCACCTATACCAATTATCAATGGAGAAAATTTTCTTACTCCAATAATCTTGTTATAAAATTTATTAATAATTACAAGTGAGAAACTTCCTTCTAAATCTCCTAAAGCTTTCTTTACAGCTTCTTCAAAATCATATTTTTCAGAGTATTTTTCTATAAGAAAAGGAATTACTTCACTATCCGTATCTGAACTAAAAGAAAATCCCTCTCTTTCCAGTTTCTCTCTTAGCTCTTTATAATTTTCTATAATTCCGTTATGTGCTACTCCAATTTCAGAATTAGAAGATAAAAAAGGATGAGCATTTTCTGCACTAGGTTTTCCATGAGTGCTCCATCTCGTATGTGCAATTCCAATATTTCCATTCATCTCCAGAAAATTTAATTTACTATTAACTTCATCCAAATTTCCTGCTTCTTTTCTTAACTCAATATTATCATTAAAAATAGTAGCCATTCCTACAGAATCATATCCTCTATATTCTAAATTTCTTAACCCTTTAAATAAAAACTCACTTGCTCTTTTCTCTCCTTTATAACCTATAATCCCGCACATAAATATTTTTAAACTATTTTTCTTTTTAAATATTATTAAAAAATTTATAATACTATTAAAAAAAAATTAAAATGTTTATAATAAAAAAGAGTAAAAATAAAATTAATTCTCTATCAGTAAGAGAAATAAAAGATGATCAGATAAAATCACTTTCTTCAAGATTAGCTAGAGAAATATTAAGAATAATATCAATTAAACCTTCTTATCCCAAAGAAATTGCAAAAAAACTTAAAATACATGAGCAGAAAATTTATTACCATATTAGAAATTTAGAAAAATCTAAAGTAATAGAGATAGTAAAAAAAGAAACTGTTCGAGGGGCTATTGCAAATTTCTACAAAATAAATTCTTCTGCATTTTTTATAAAATTTGAAGAATTTAAAGAAAATGCAAATCTCTCAAATATTGGAGGTGATAACACAAATAAATTTTTAGAGCCATTTATAGAACAAGGAAAATTAAACGCTAAAATAATAGTTGGAAGTCCTGATCCTCATGGCCCGGAAAAAGCTAGAAGTAGAGATGGATATTATGGAATAGATTTAGCATTATTTTTAGGAAGTTTTCTTAATTATCATCCAGATTTAAATGTAAAATTAGATACTGAAACAATAACAGAAGATCTTTCTGAGAACTTAATAATTTTGGGAGGCCCAATAATAAATACTATAGCTGGAAAGATAAACAATTCATCTCCAATAAAATTTAATGAAAAAGATAACTGGAACATAATTTCAAAAATATCAAATAAAACTTATTATAGCGACGAAACCGGATTTTTAGTCAAAATGAAAAATCCTTTTAACAAAAAAAAATATATTCTATGGATTGCTGGTAAAAGAAGCGCTGGAACAAGATCGGTAATAATATCTTTTCTTAAATATTTTAAAGAAATATCTAAAGGCAATATTAATGATAATAAAATAGATGCAAAAGTTATTGAAGGATTAGATTTAAATTCAGACGGGATAGTAGATGATATTGAAATTCTAGAATAAAAAAAATTTATAGACTATCTTCTGAAGATTCTAATCCAATTAAAAATTTGTGAAATTTTGTATCAATTAATCTTAGATTTGGACTAACGCAATGTCCTCCTATTCTTTTCATTATAGGATTTAAATTAGGTCTATTATATTCAGGAAATCCTAATTTTTTATATCCTTCATTATAATTTTGCGTCCATATAGTCCACGCTTCAAATGGAACATTATTTTTCTCACATAATTTTTTTACTTCTTTAACATATTCTATACACAAACCATAAAAACTGGTATCCAAGATTTTCATTAATTCTGTTGTTTCGGGATCATCAAATAAATAGACTTTAATTCCAGATCTTCTGAAATAATCTGCTATATCACTTGCATTCTTTCCACCTATAAACTTAGTAAATATTTTTAATGAGGTTTCAAGATGAGGATGCAATCCAATTATTGGAGAATGAATAGCATTCAACTTTCTTGATATTCCAGGAGGAACTGTAGAATGGATTATAGTGTATTTTGGCTTGTAAAATTCTTGATACTTTTTTACGTCTTCAATAAAAAATTCTGAATATGGAAAACATATATGTATAATTTCAAATTTATCTTCTTTTTCTTCTTTATCTTTATCACTCCAATAAGTGGGATATTCTTTTTCTAAGATATTATAAAGAGCTTTTCCTATCTCGCCATAACCAATAATTAATGATTTCATTTATATTCCGAATTATCTTTTGGGATCCATCCTAATTTATTTGAGTTATTATGAATTCTAGATGAATTATTTGACACACCGTAAATTACCTGAAAATTATTCTCAACATTTGATGATTCTATACATCTCTCAACTAAACTAACACAATCATTATGACTCAACCAGACTTTATCGAAACCTTCTTCAGTTTTATCTATTTCATCTTCTTGATTAACTCCTCCAAATCTTAAACATATAACTTCTAATCTATTACTATTAGCATGATATCTTCCTAATGATTCTATAAATATTTTACTGGCACCATAAGGGCTATCTGGTCCAATTAACTTTTCAGGAGATAGCAATCCATCTTTTTCTTTATTCCATTCATAAAAATAATCTGCATGAATAGAACTTGCCATAACAACTCTTTTTACTCTTTTCTCACTTGCACATCTATAAACATTATCAGCCATTTTTATGTTGTCAGTATCTATTCTCTCGCTCCTAAAATTTTCATATTTAGCGTTCCATGCTAAATGTATTATTACATCTTTTTCATGAAAAACTTTAAGAAGTTCATTATAATCTCTAATATCTACTTCTGGAAGATCTATTCCAGTAATTTGATATTTATTTTTAAATCCTTTTCTAAGAACACTGCCTATTGTTCCATTTGCTCCAGTTATTACAATTTTGTTCATCTTATCTTCTTAAAAAACCATTAGTAATTGGTTCATCAGGATCAACTGTTAAAATAAGTTCTCTTAAAGTTTCTTTGAATATATTATATTTGTTTTCCCATTCATTAATTCTCTTTGCACCATTAGATTTATTGACAAAGTCGATAATATCTGTATGAAAATTTCTTAATATAGATAGAATAGGATATACCTTATCTATAACCTCATCAACCTTATCGTTTTTGGTATTTTTTGATCCTATCATTATTCTAAAAGTTTCTCCAATTTTATCAAGATTTTTAGGAAAACAATCAACTACTGGTTTCAATAATTCAGTAATCTCTCCATTAACAATAGATATAAGATTTGACTCCATTATCTTAAAATTTTCAGAATCTAAATACAATTGAGCCTGCCATCTTTTTATTTCATCATCATCACTTAAATATCTATATCTGGAGCGTAAGAATCCATAGCTCAATCCATTTATTTTTCTTATCTTTGAGATAAGACTTCCATTTTTACATAACAATCTATCACCATTCTCTAATCTATCAATATGATAATCTGTTGATATTAAATGCAAAAAGATTTCAGAATTTTTATCCAGCATTTCTAAAACATTTTCTATATTTTCCATCGTATTTTTTGCATCTATATCCAGTTCTATAATCTCCTTTGGTAATATTATTCCACCTTTTGATAATTTTGTTTCAAAATAACTATGCCCTAGTCTTGCTTCTGTAAAATTTCCATTTATCTTTTGACCTCCAGTAAAAAGAATTTTAGAATTCTCTGGCATCATATTTTTTTCATTTGAAAGATAACCCATCATATTAAAATGGTCTATCATACGATCAATTCTATCTTTATATTCAAAAGTGATTGAGTCATTTTTTAGCTCCTTTCCAAAAACTACAAATATTTCTTGTTTATTCATTTTTTTCTATTGATGTTAATTTGCAAATTTCTCTTTCTATTCCTCCATAAATTGTTCCTTTAAAATACTGAGAATGTCCTTCCAAATATTTTGTAATCATATTTTTATCATAAATATAATTTAAGTCTTCTCTTTTAAGAAATTCCTGCAAATAACCTAGAACAGATTTATTTTCTTTAGAGAAAAATAATGAATAATAAACTGCCTGGGATATTTCAAATTCTTTAGAATCTTCTGTATTTAATTTAATATCAAAATCAAAATTAATAATATTTCCTTCTTTATTTATTATAGTATTATATCCCCATCTATCTCCAAATACTATATTTTTATTATGAGCTAAAATAAGAGAAAATAAATATTTATTAATAATTTCTAAAACATTTTTTTCTGATTTTAATAAGTCAGGAATTTCTATCCCTTCTAAGAATTCTGTAATCATATAATCACGGCTATAATCTATAATTCTCGCAACAGAGATGCCTTTTTGTGAACATAGATTACTAAAAATGACTTGCTCTTCTATACTTCTATAATTATATTCATTGCCATTTACATAATATCCTATACCTTTATACTCTCTTTCAATTGATTTTTTATGTCTTAAATTTTTTATGGGAATTCTAAAAACATAATTCTGATTATTAAAATATATCATATAATTCTCATTAAGCATTCCACCTAAACTTCTTTTAATTTCAAAACCTTTTTTATCAGCTATTTCTAGTATTAATTTATTAACTTTCATCTCAAGCTTTCTTCTAAAGATTTATCTAAAAGATTCATAGAATATTCTATTTCATCATGATTAATAATTATTGGAGGTTTTATTAGCAACACATTCTTTTTTCTGCCTTTTCTAAGATGAATTAAAAAGACATTATTTTTTATAGCATTATTATAGGTATTGTAAGCTGCTTCATCATTATCAGTTCCATCTTTATTAATGAAGTCTATTCCAAAAATTAATTCACAATTTCTTATATCTCCAATTTGTTTATACTTATTCTTGAAATCTTCTAAATGACGCATAAAGTGATTACTTTTTTCTTTTACTGTGTCAAGAATTCCAGAATTTTGAAGATAATCAAGATTTGATAATGCAGCGATACAAGGATAGATTTGCCCCCCATGAGTATGCTCGCTTTCTCCATTACAAAGATTATCTAACTTCTCATTGAAGATTGTAGCAGCCATAGAAGGAAAACCAGCTGTAAGACTTTTACCTATTGTAATTACATCTGGACTAATACCATAATATTCTGATGCAAAAATTTTTCCATACCATCCAAATGCAGTCTGTACTTCATCTACCATAAAAATAATATCATTTTCCTTACATATTTCTTCAACTTTTTTCACATAATTTTTTGGTTGAGGAACAACTCCAGCATCTATCTGAATTAATTCCATCATAAGTCCCCCAATATCTTTTCTATTATAAACCAAATTTTTTAAATTGTCAGTACATTTTTCTATATATTCATCTTCAGAAATATTTTTCGGCTTTCTATAAACATTACATGGCTCTATATAAAAAAAATTATTAGATCCACCATGGTAATCGTACAATTCTTTCGGAAAGTGTTTTCCAGATGCAGACATGGTTTCAGAAGATTGTCCATGATGACTTTCATTTTGTGTTACAATAATCTTTCTTCCATTTTCTTTATGATATTTTCTAGTTCTCTTAAAAGCATCTTCATTAGCATCACTACCATTACATAACCTCAGATTTACCTTCGGCGATTCTATTGGAGCTAAATTTACTAATTCTTCTGCAAGTTCATTAAAAAAAGAATTTTTAAATCTTCCAGAGATAAAATAAGGAATGCCCTTATTCATTGCCTTATTTACTGCATTTAAAATCACTGGATGATTATGACCTAAATTTAAATTACATGTCTGAGAAGATAAATCAATATATCTATTACCATTAATATCATATATGTTAACCCCATTTCCATTAACAATCTCTGGTAGAGAGGGAATTGTGTTTTTTGCTAAATGACAACCTAACATTATCAATAATTAAATAATTAATAATATATATTCTTTTTCTATATTATATATATTTATCAATATTATAATAGTATGATATATTATATTAATATTTAAAAATAAGATGTTATTATAAATAAAATGAAAAGAAAGATAATAAAACAGGGCAACGATACTCTAACTATTACTTTGCCAAGAAAATGGTGTCAAAAATTTTGTGTGAAAGCTGGAGACGAGATCAATTTAGAAGAAAATAATAATATTTTAATGATAAATTCAGATAAACTAAAAGATTCTAGTGAAATAAGAATATCCTTCAATGAGCTTAACCAGCAATTAATATGGCGAAATATATATGCCGCTTATAGATCTGGTTATGATACAATACGTGTTGATTTTAATCCTAAAGATAATTATAAAAATATTTATACATGTTTAGTAGATCATAGAGAGAAAATTATTATGAGTTCAATAGAAGTTATACAAGATGCCGTTAGTGGTATGCAGGGAATGGTCATTATGGATCAAAAAAAAGATTATTGTATTTTAAAAGATTTAAGTGAGATCACTGATAAAGAATTTGATAATACATTAAGAAGAATCTTTTTTATAATAGAAGGGATGGGAGAAGATACATTAGGATTATTTAATGAAAAAGACAAAAATTTAGTGAAAAGTATTAATGTTGCAGACAACAATATTGATAGATTTAGTAATTATTGTTTTAGAATCTTAAATAGAAAAGGTTATAAAACATTCAATAAAACTTCTGTTATTTATAGTATAATACTAATATTAGAATTTATTGCAGATGAATATAAGAAAGTTTCGCGTCATATTGTTGAACTAGAGAAATCTAACAAATTGATACATTCTATTTTTGAAAATACTAATAAATTATTCTTAGATTTCCATAAGACTTTTTACAATTTAAATAATAAAAATATGATGTCTCTGCATAAAGATATTGAAAATCTTGAAGAAAAATTAAAATCTATAAAATTGAAAGATAAAGAAATTGAAATATTACATCATCTAAAAAAAATAAAAAGATTTATAGTAGATTTAATACCATTAAGAATAGAATTTGAACTTTAGTTATGTCCGAAACTTTGAAAACCCCATCATAAATGGTGAAGTTGTTTCGGAGCATCCCAAATTTTCTGATTTAAAATCTTTCCATAAGCAAATCCAGATATACAAGCAGAATTTCCCTCATCACTATCTAAATGAACTGCCAAACCTACCTTATCACTATAATCTGCTCTTACTATTACATCATGAAAAGTTCTAGGTCTATTACTCTTAACATAAATACTAATAACTTGCCCATTTTTAACTCCAATTTTATTTGCATCCTCATAAGATATATGTAAATGAGGTTTTGCTATAATTACTCCTTCTTTAATTTTAACAAAATTATTTTTTCCTATTAAAATTATTCCAGGACTTCCATTAATATCTCCAGATAATCTATAAGGAGCATTAATTTTTAGATAAAGAGATTCTGTATATGATATTTCAACCTGAGTTTTTTCTCTAACAGGACCCAATATCCTAACTTCTCTTATCTCCTTATTTCCATATTTTAAATTTAAAGTCTCCTCAGCAGCATATTGCCCAGGCTGAGATAAAAATTTTCTAATCTTTAAATTATAACTATCTCCAAATAATATATCTAAATGCTCCTTAGAAAGATGAATATGTCTATAAGAAACTTCTACTAGAACATTATCAGCATCTAATTCCATTTCTAAACTCATCTCAAAATAAAAATATAAAATTAGTATTTAAATCCCATTAAAAAAAATATAAAAATATTAAAAAATATATTATATCAATTCTATAAAAAACTTTAAATTGCCGCTTATTCTATTAAAAATATGATAATTACCTCTGAAACAATAAAAGAAATTGAAGAAGAAAAACAAATAGAAAATCTAAAAAAAATAGAAGCTGCTCTTTTTTTATCAGCTAGATATTTATCCCTAAAAGATTTAGTTCTTCTTACTGATATAAACCCATTAATGCTTAAAGAATTAATAGAAATTTTAATTAAAAATTATAATAATAAAAATTCTGCTATTGAAATAATCTCTAAAGAGAATATGTGGAAAATGGACGTAAAACCAGAATATACTTCTATGGTAAACAAACTAGCAACGGGTTCTTCTGAATTCACAAAAGCCGAACAAGAAACACTAGCAGTAATCGCCTATAAACAACCAGTAAAACAATCGGTAATAATAAAAATAAGAGGAAATAAAGCTTATGGTCATATAAAAAATTTTATAAATATAGGATTAGTGCAGGCAAAAAAAATAGGTCACACTAACGAACTAAAATTAAGCGATGATTTCTTTGATTATTTTAATTTACAAAATGTAAATAATAGTATATTGAGTAATCCAGAAGATTCTGAACAACCAAAAGAATTAGAAATTCAAAATGAAAACAAAGGAGAATTATAAATGGAATTCCTTCCCTACATTTACTTAACTTATATGTTTATATCTATATATATGTTATCATTATTTTTAAGCATTTATTTTAAAAACAAGAATAACTTTTTTTCATATCCCAAAATAACAAAAAATTATTCTATATCATTTATAACTCCTGCTTATAATGAAGAGCTTACTATTAAAGAAACAATAGAACATATTTTTGCTATAGATTATAATAATGTTAAAGAAGTGATAATTATAAATGATTGTTCAAAAGATAATACAAAAAAAATTGTAGAAGATCTATTAATAAAATATCCAAAATTAAGTTTAATCAACAATGAGAAAAATTTAGGAAAAGCGTCTAGTTTAAACAAAGCATGGGAAACACTAGATTCAGAATTAGTAGCAGTAGTTGACGCAGATTCATTTCCAAAAGAAGATGCTTTAAAGAAAATGATAGGTTATTTTGATAATGAAAAAGTAGGAGCAGTAACTTGTCCTATACTAGTCAAAAATAAAATAAATTTTTGGTCCAGATTACAAAGTATAGAATATATCACAATTAGTTTTGGAAGAAAATTATTAGAGTATATAGATGCTATATATGTAACTCCAGGACCTCTTGCAATTTATAGAAAAAAAGCTCTAGAAGATATAAATGGATTCGATGAAAAAAACTTAACAGAAGATATAGAAGCTACTTGGCATCTTGCATATAATGGATGGGACAGAAAAATGAGTTTATCTACGGGAGTCCTAAGTAAAGTCCCTACAAAAATAAAACCTTGGTTTATTCAAAGAAGGAGATGGAATATAGGAGGATTACAATGTATAAAAAAATATTATCATGTAATAGGAAAAAAAGGAATGTTAGGAGCTTTTATTATACCTTTTTTTATAATAAATATGTTTTTAGGGTTAGTAGGCCTTAGTATATTTTTATATTTGATAAGTACAAGATTTTTAATTAGTTATCTATCTGTAAAATATTCTATAATTGCAAACACCCCTATTATAACTCTTAACGATTTATATATAACTCCTAGTATCTTAAATTATTTAGGTATAATCTTATTTATAGCAGGTATTATATATTTAATTTTAATAATGAATACATTAAAAGAAAAAATAAAATCAAAAGAAAACTTTGTAGATATCCCTTTTTATCTTATATTTTATGTTATATTTTATCCTTTTATAATGGTTAATGCTATATGGTACTTTTATAAAAAAGATTACATTTGGAGATAATAATACAATTTATATATTAAATAATTCTAACAAGTTATGACAAATGATAAAATTGCATTTTGGCATGCATTTGTAATAACTTTATTTATTTTTTTAATAGGCATATTTATAGGAATTCTATTAGAAAATTGGAGATCCAATCAAATATCCAATTTATATCAACAGTCTGAATTAGATTTACTTGATATAAAACTACAATCAGAAATTTATACATTTGGAGAATTTGATTGTAAAGATGCTATAGAAAAAAATATTGATTTTGCAGATAAAATATTTGAAGAGGCAGAAATTATTGGGAGATATGAGTATGCAAGCAAATTAACAGATAATATTAGAATACAACATAAAAAATATGATTTATTAAGAACAAATCTATTATTAAACTCTATAAAAATAAAAGAAAAATGTAAGAATAATTATAATGAGGTAGTTTATTTTTATAAATATAATGATCCTTCAATAAATACTAAAGCTAAACAGGAAGCATTTTCTAAGATATTAGAGAAAATAAAAGACGAGAAAGGGCATGATTTATTGCTTATTCCAATTGCAGGAGACAATAACATAATTGCAGTTAATTTATTACTGAAAAATTATGATATAAAAGAGCTTCCAACAATTTTAATTAATAGAAAAATAAAAGTTACAGATATAAAAACTGCTGAAGAAATATCCTCTTATTTTAAATGAAATATATTTCCAATAACCACTAAAAATAAAAAGAGCATACTCTAATCAATCTAATGAGAAATTGTTATCTATGCGGTGTTGCAGAAGAGAAAGTAAAAATTTTTGATGCTATAAATGAATTAAGATCGATAAATTTATGTGAGAGATGTTCTATAATTGAA
Source organism: Nanobdellota archaeon (assembly GCA_038045965.1). GTDB lineage: Archaea > Nanobdellota > Nanobdellia > Pacearchaeales > GW2011-AR1 > ARS1285. The sequence continues at coordinate 11,314 of JBBSXD010000033.1, read as the reverse complement.
AATATCCCTATAATTAAAAAACCCACTTCTAATCAAATAAAAGAATCTGAAACAACAAGAGTTTCAGAAAGAATGAGAGCTCTAACAAGAATAAGAGAAGCAAGAAAATCTGACACTTTCTTAAAAAGAGATAGATTAAAAGAGCTAGAAAAAAATCCAGAATTAGAAAGACCAGAAAAAGAAAATCTAGACTTATCAGATTATTTTCACTGGGAAATTATGAAGAACAGAAGAAGAAGAGGTTGGTCTCAGAAACAATTGGCTAATTATATAGGAGAATCGGAAGTCTCAATAAAAATGATTGAAAATAAAAATATCCCTGAAAATGCAAAAAAGATAATAATAAAAATAGAACAACTTTTTCATATAAATTTAAGAAAGAAATCTATGTCAAATATAAAAAATCAGCCAATTCTAGTTACTAATGATGGAAAATTATTAGATCTTATACCTGAAGAAGAAATGATTTTTATAGATGAAGAACCAAGACAAGAAATATCTAAAAAAACAGCAGAAGAAATTTCGCTAGAAAGAGCAAGAAAAATTATTAATATTAAAGAAGATGATAAAAATCTCGTTTTTCATACAAACAAAGACTTGGATATTAGAAAATTAGACAAAGGTAGAACTACTATAGGAGATTTACAGAAATTACATGAGAAAAAATTAGTAATTCTAGAAAAAGAAAGATTTGAAGAAAAAAGGAAAATTGAAGAAAGACAAAGAATTTTAAGAGAGTCTAGAGAAAAAGACAGAAAAAGAATTGAACAAGAAAAAAATTTAAGAATTCTTGAAAAAGAGAAAGAAGAGGAAACGAGAAGAAAAATAATAGAACAAAAAAAAAGAGAAGTGCGAGATTTAAGAGAAAAAGAAGAAAAAGAAGTTAATAAATACCTTGGTGGTTCAGAATTATTAGAAGAAGATAACAAAGATTTTTAATTAAAGAATTATAAAAATTCTATCTTCTCACAAACCTAGCATAATCTTCAATAGATTTTTTCTTCCAATCAAAATGCTTCAAAAAATCTACTTTTCCGTGATTGTTTAAACTAGTTAAAGATCTCTTAACATAATTTGTAACAGCAGATCTTGTATCTACTTTTCCTTCAATATTACCAAACATTTTATCAAATACATTCCAATATAACTTTCCATAATCTGTGTACATTCCAATTGAATTATCATCGTTAACATTAGCAAACAGTTTACCATTTTCATTTCTAGTATAAGAAATATTTAGACTATCAAAATTTTCCTTGGTAGCTATTTTATAATTTGTTTTTTCTCTAAATTTTGAACTATTTTTAGCTAAATAATCACTAACTCTTTTCATATCAGATAATCTTTTTTTAGTTAATACTCCTCTTTCTCCAAATAAATAATTTTTTAATCCTTGTGAGCTTGCTTCTTTTCCTCTTTCAGATTGTCTAACTAAATAATCATTTAAATGGCTAAGAACTGTAATTGCGGTTTCAGTAGCTTGCTTAGCTTCACCATGTGTATTAGAATTTAAAGATAAAGCTCTTAGATATTTAATAGTATCATTTACATTCTTATAATCTAATTTCTCTGTATCAAAAACATAATCTCTCATAAATTCATAAATTCTTCCAGCTAAATCTCCGTTGGCAATATCCAATCTTTTATAAGCTAGTTTATACAAATTGCCTCTTAAATTAAAATCTGGAACTGTATCGCTTAAGTTTACATCAGAATCTGCCAATAAATCCCTATCACATTCTCTTATTTTATCCTCTAAATAACTACCATTTCTCGAATTTCTATAATTATAATTACTCAAATCCAATCCTTTATCATTAACACTATTAAATCTTCTACCAAAATAATTTAGAACTTGCGTTCCTTTTGCTATTAAACTTAAAAATCCCATAAATGTTTATATTATTTACTACTTTTAAATTTATCTGTTCTCTGCTATTAAAAGAATATTAATAAAAATCAGAATAAAGAGAAAATTTAAAAACCTTCTTTTTCTCAGTAGATTATGGAAATAAATATTATAAATGACGAAAAAAATGAATTAGTTGTTTCTATAGACAATCAAACAATTGTTGAGATAATAAGAACTTATCTGAACAAAGATTCAAATGTTAAACTTGCAGCTTGGAAAAAAGAACACTATTCAAAACCTTTAATACTCAAAATAAAAACAGATGGAAAAACTGCAAAAAAAGCACTTTCAGAAGCGATCTCAAAAATACAAAAAGATCTTGAAAAATATAAAGAAGAATTTAAAAAAGCTAAATAATTTTCTTTTTCTTATATACTAAAAAAATTAAAATAATAATTAAAATAGTAGTTACTATAATATTAATTTGATAATAGATAGGAAGTATTCCCACATATGCCCATATAAACGCAAAAGGTATTATACCTATTAATGTAGCCCAAAAATAAGTGCCAAATTTAACTTTGCTAAATAATCCCAAAGCATAACTTAAAATATCAACAGGTAATATCATTCTCAAAATAACTATACTCAAAAACAAATGTTCATCTGGAATATTTTTTTCTAGTTTATGTACCTTATCCAAATTTACTAATTTATTAACTAAAGGCACACCATATTTTCTTGCTAAAAAAAAAGATATAACTGATCCTATAGTCCAGCCTATAATACTAAGTAATCCAGTAATAAACCATCCATAAATATTAGAAAATATTGGGATTAATGGCACTGCACTCACTGGAGCAGCTACAGTAGCAAATATTTCTAGAATTATGAATATTAATGCCCAATAATAATTCTTAGAAATATAACTTTCCAAATTAACAAAATTTGTTTGTACTATATATGAAACAAAAACAAACAAAAAAACAATTAAAAACAAACTTAAAAAAGATTTTATAAATTTCATATAACAAAAACTATTTATTTATTATAAATATTTCTTTCTTCGCAAGCTCTAATTTTTCCATAGCAAATTATTATAAGCAAAGCAAAAGCAACCAAAGACATCATAGGAATGGTAATAAATCCATAAGCCAAAGAAAAAAATTCTGAACACTTTGCAGAAAATCCTACAACATTGCACCCTAATTCATCTACAAGACCTATCTGCATCATATAATGGTATAGGGCAATTAATCCTCCAAATAAAGACAAAATTAAACTATTCCATATTATACTCATATTTCTTTTAGAATTAAAAGCAATTAAAAATAGAATAACTTGAGGATACATGAAAATTCTCTGATACCAGCATAATCTACAAGGAGCATATCCCATAATATCTGAATAAAATAAACTTCCTAATGTAGCTACTAAAGATATTAAAAAACCTAAGAACAAATAATGATTCTGTAAAAAATGCACTATAAATTTATATAATTTAGTATCTTTTTTAAAAACAAATTTTAATATAAATAAAAAGAATAAAAAGAAAATAAAAATAATACTTATTAAAGTTAACAATTCTAACATACTAACTACATTTTCTTTTGCCATTTTATTTAGGTAAAATACAGCCAGTAACTTGAGATAACTTATCTAAAGATATCTCGCCCTGTTCCCTACTTCCATCTCCAAACTCCCAAGTTGGATAAGATTCAATATTTGCACCTATACATTCTTGAGTTTGTCCTCCATTATTAGGTAAAGAACATTCTATATAATTTATTTCACTAAAACTACCACCAAATAATTTTTTTTGATTATTACAATGAGCACACCAATATGCTCCATACATTTTAACTCCACCACCAGAAACGCACTTAGCAAAATCATCATACTTTCCAGCACGTATATCTATAACAGGAGTACTTAATAAAATAAGAAAAAAAATTATTATACCTATACTAATTAAAAAATATTTATTTTTTATTATATTTCCTTTCTTATTTTTTATAACCATAATTAAAACAACAAATACTTATATTTAAAAGCTTTTGTGAAACTAGTTTAAATCTTACAAACATTATTTTTACTTAATAATTTTGCCGAGATAACTAGTAATATAACAGATAAAATCTGCAATTCTATTCCTTTAAATGGAAGCAAATTCAAACTAGCTCCTGTTCCTAAAAAAATCCCCGTTACTGCAGGAAATAAACCTACAATACATCCTGGACAAGCTCCTCCAAGAACACCAAAAAATATTCCCAATGTTGTAAAACCACCGCTATTATAATTAATTTTTTTAAACTCTTTGAATTTTATAATTATCAAATTTATATTCAAACTTGTCAGAAATGCAATTGTTAAAATTAAAAAAATAAATAAGATTCCATAATAAGATTTTTCTATTAAAACTCTATAAGTTATATACAGTTTATTAATCCAAATATCAGAAAATAAGAATAAAAAAAATAAAAAAATAAAATAAAAAGAATAAGGTCTTCTAAAAATAGCTCGCTTAATCTTTTTATTTAAAAACATTTTATAAAGAATTTATAGCTGCTTCGAAATTTACCCATGGTTGAGCTCCTGAAACAACTTTGGTTTCTCCATCTTTATTATTAACTACAACAAAATATGGAGTACCTTGAGCTCCCGCATCAGTAGATTGCTTTATATCATTTGATACTTTATTTTCAGATTTTCCTCCATCTAAACAGCTGTCAAATTTAGCTTGATTTAATCCAATTGATTTAGCATAAGATTTTAGATTATCAACAGATAAAGCATTTTGATTCGCAAAAATTTTATCATGCATTTCCCAGAATTTTCCTTGATCTTGTGCGCAAACAGCAGCTTCAGCAGCTTTCTGTGCAAAAGGATGAATACTATTCAAAGGAAAATGTTTGTAAACAAGATTAACTTTCCCATTTTTATAATAATCACTTTTCTTAAATTGTGCTACAGCATCACTATTTGCTCTTGCACAAAAAGGACATTGGAAATCAGAGAATTCAACTATACTAATCTCTGCATTCTTATCTCCCAAAATTGGATCACTACCATCTATTTTTACTTGTACATTTCCAACACTAGGATCTTGAATAGTCGGACTAACTTCTTTTATACTATTACCAGTCACATTCCCAAAACTACCGTTGCTATATAAACTAAAAAGCCACAAAGCAGCAAATATAAAAGCGGCTACTTTCCACAAAGTTTCTTTTTTTATTTCTATACTTTCACTCACTATACTTTCACTCATTTTATCCTCCTTTCAATATATTTCATAAATAAAATATGAAATGATAGTATATCTATTTTAGTGTCTGAACGGAAATATTAATAAGGTCTAATAACTAAAAATATTAGAGAATTAACGTTCATAGACTAAATTTTCAAATGAACTTCTAAAGTCTTACCTTTTTTATTTCTAATAATTAAATCTCTTCTTTCCAATTCTTGTAAAATATAACTCAATTTTGCCTTTGATATATTTGCTCTAAGTTTTAAAGTATTTTGAGTAATTCCTTCCTGCTCCTTAACAATTTCCATTACTTTTCTTTCATACTCATCAAGTGCTTTTAATATAATCTTAAATCTTTCTTCTTCAACTTTTTTATTTTTTTCATCTTCCAATTTTTCAAATATTCTCTTTTCAGTATTATTAAAAACCAAAAAATAAAATCCTAAAGCTAACATAAATCCAAAAAATCCAAACGCCAAATGACTCAAATCTAAATTTTTACGAACTTCAAAACATCCTTCAGCAGAATTACAACCTAATTTATTTGATCTTTCATTCATCAAATTTATATAGTCAAATAAGAACACAGCAAACACTAAACTTATAATAATCATTAAAATACCCAATTTCTTTGAATGCATAAAAATCAAAATAATCCCTTATATAAAAACATTTTGATTATCTCAAATTAGGATTATTATCTATTTATAAATTGAGCTATATAATTATAAATAAAGAAATTAATATTAATATTATGGAAAACAATCCTCAAAAAATTCTTTCGAATAAAATATTAACAGGAAGTGCTGATATAGATAAATGGTTAGAAGGAGGTTATGAGAAAGGAATAATAACTACTTTTTATGGTCCTTCAGCAGCTGGAAAATCTAATTTTGTATTATTAGCTGCTTGCTATCAAGCAGAAAATAAAAAAGTAATATTTATAGATACTGAAGGCAGTTTCTCATTAGATAGAATAAATCAAATATCTCAAAAAGATTTTAACTTAGTTTTAAAAAATATTGTAATACTAAAACCAACAAACTTTGAAGAACAAAATAAAGCATTTGATAAAATTAGTAAAGAGATTAAACATTCTGAAAATATTGGATTAATTGTTGTAGACAGTATGACTATGTTATATAGACTAGCTTTAGCAGAAGCAAAAAAGTCAAGTTTAGAAGAATTACAAAAAATAAATGCAGAATTATCTCATCAAATGAAGATACTTTATGAAATAGCCAGAAAAAAAGATTTGACCGTATTAATAACTGGGCAGGTTTATAATGATTTTTTATCTGAAGAAGATTGGCTTTCAGGAAAACAAGCCGGAATAAATATGGTTGGAGGAGATATACTAAAATATTGGAGCAAATGTGCAATAGAATTACAAAATGAAAAAGGCAAAAAAAGAGCCATCATAAGAAAACATAGATCCATTCATGAAAAAGATTTGTATTTTGAGATTATAAATGAGGGTATTAGAAAAAAAGGATGGATGTGATTTTAATAAAAATGCAAAATATATTCAGGTTTATTTTTGCAAATAAGTAGTGAGATAAAGTTGTCTCAAGCAGTTCATATCTGAGTCAGATGGAAATAAGATTATTGGAATAAAAAGAAAAACTTAAAAGTTTGAATGATTTCGCAAGAAAAGTTATAAAATATATCAAGCATATTAAAATTTAAATCTTTCTCGCATCATACCTTCACAAACTAATATTTATGTCCAAAAACTATTTTTTCCAAATAAATAATATTTTTTTGAGCATCATAAGAAAATAAAATTCTTAATTTTTCTATTCTAATTCTACAATACTCATTCATTGGAGGATGCATATGTTTATATCTTTCTGGCTTTTCTGCAACCTCTTTGAACTTATTCTTAATTTTATCTTGAAAATATTTATCAACCTTCCTAAAATCTTTTTCGAATGTTTTAGAAGCTTGAATTTTATAAGTCATCAAAATCTACAATCTCTCCATTAGTTATCTCTTCTTTAGATTTTCTTAATGATTCCATAAGTTCTGGATCACTTGCAAGTTCAATAGCTTCTAATTTCTCCCTAGTTTCTCTAAGAAGCTTAGAAAAATCCTGAAATATTTTCTTATCTATCTTAACTGTTTCCATAATAATATATAAAAATCAAACTTTTTATATTTTTCTAATCTATTGAGTGTATGACACTCAGAATTAATTCTATTTTAATTTGACTAATTTTTTGTATATAGTATTTGCTGTGTAGAGATATAAAAAATATTTCTGAATTATTTTTTTATCTGAAGAAGATTGGCTTTCAGGAAAACAAGCCGGAATAAATATGGTTGGAGGAGATATACTAAAATATTGGAGCAAATGTGCAATAGAATTACAAAATGAAAAAGGCAAAAAAAGAGCCATCATAAGAAAACATAGATCCATTCATGAAAAAGATTTGTATTTTGAGATTATAAATGAGGGTATTAGAAAAAAAGGATGGATGTGATCAATTTAATTCATTTCTAAATAACAGACCACTATCTCCATTCCTTACTACAAATATATCTAAATCTTTATCATTATCATAATCAAACACTACTAAATCTCTTCCATCTCCAATTAAATCAAGCCCAGATTCGGAAGTTACATCAACAAAATAATTATTATCATTTCTCCATAACTTCAAAGCAAAATCTGTAAAATCATGTTCTCCCATTATTTTTTCGCGCATACCTCTGCTCATTAATAAATCCAAATCTTTATCTTCATCATAATCAAAAAATTCTGCACTCCATCCCCAACCCCCATCTTGTAAATTCTGAATTTCACTTACTTCCTCGAATTTTCTGTTTCCCAGATTTTTATAAAGCTTATTTCCACTCATTCCTTCCATGCAATCTTTATCATTACAATAAATAGAGCTTATAAAAAAATCAATTAATCCGTCATTATTATAATCTCCGACTGCAATTCCCATACCAAACTCATCCAATCCTACTCCGCTGTCATCAGTCCCATCAATAAAATAATTATCATTATTCCAATATAGTCTGCTGTTTCCAAAATCGGCTGCAACTATTAAATCTTTTAATTCATCATTATCTAAATCTACAAATTTTGATTCAAAAGAAACATCTGAAAAACCTTGACTAGTTATCATTCTAACTTTCTTTTTATCAGTTACATCTTCAAAATATCCATTTCCTTTATTATAAAACAGTCTTCCATAATTGTCATTTCTTAAACCTCTAATACTTCCTCTATCCCAATGAGTTGTAGAAATATCTATCCATCCGTCATTATTGTAATCTCCAAAACTAGGCCAGAATCCATATTCTATCCCTTCTGTAGAAATTCCTCTCTGAAATCCTTCTTCTTTAAATCTACCTTTATAATTAACAAATAAATAATTTCTTTCCTCATTAATTGTACTTACAAATAAATCATCCCATCCGTCATTATTTATATCAACAAATATTACTCCATTACTTGAAATATTCAAATTTAATCCTGTTTCTTTACTAACTTCATTAAATGTTCCATCTCCATTATTTCTAAATAATTTATCAGCTCCATCTAAAACACTAACATATAAATCTTCATAACCATCATTATTAAAGTCTCCAGATGCAACACCCCCAGAAAATAAAAACTGCAAATCAGAAGTCAAATATGAATCAACAGATAGATTAGAAAAATTTAAATTATTCTGAATATAATACAAACCAGCTTCTTTGCTAACCTCATTAAAAATTATTTTGTGATCAGAAATTTCTTGGTCCTGTTTATTACTTAAAAAGATTAAAAATACAAAAAACAATAAAAATAAAATAATTAATAAATACCTTTTCATTTGTAATTAAAGAAAAACAATTTATTAAACCTTTTCAACTTTTTCCACATCTTCAATCTTTTTCCTTTTAATATCACTTTGTTCTCCAAGATATCTATTCTTATTATTAGAATCATCTGATTTCTTAGTTGAACAATTTGGATTAAAACAAAGTTGCCATGGTCTTTTTCCCTGCATAATTCTAAGAACTAAAGGCCAGCCACAAGATTCACATTTTTTATTTTCATTTTTAATTAATCCCTTGGGTAATGAAAAAACTTTCCTACATTCAGGATAAGAACTACAAGCCACGAAATAACTTCTAAATCTCGGAGTGAATTTAATTATTAATTCTCCTTTCTTACATTCTGGACAATTAAATCCTAATTTATTATTTTCTTTCTCTTTTTCTATTAAAGCATCATTAGCTTCAATTAAGTCGTTTCCTATTTCTAATTCTTTATTCTTAAAATCTTCAGAAATTTTAATTAATGTTTTTTCAGCCTTATCCAAAATAATTTTCTCTTTTTTTTCAAGATCTTTTTTAGAAGATCTAACAACTTCCATATCTTTCTCGATCTCTCTAGTTAGTTTTTCATCTATAATAACAGGAGAATTTTTCTTTAAACTTTCTATTAATTTTATTCCAAGTTCTGTAGCAGTTATAGATTTCCCTTCGATATATTTTCTATTATATAAAGTTTCTAAAATATTTGCTCTTGTAGCTTTAGTGCCTAGATTCCTTTTTTCAAGTTCAGTTATAATACTTGCAGGACTATATCTATTGGGAGGTTGAGTTTCTTTTTCCTCAATTTTAACTTTATTAATACATACCTTACCATTCATATCTTGAATTTCTTTCTCTTCCATTTTTACCGGATAAACTTTCATCCATCCATATTTTAATATCTCCATTCCTCTAGCATAAAAATTTAAATTATTAATAATAATCTCTATTTTTTTATTTTCTAATTCTGCGTTATCACAAAAACATCCAATAAATCTCTTAACTATAAGCTCATAAATTTTTAATTCTTGTCCATCTAATTTTCCATAATTTCCAGTAGGAATAATTGCTGGATGTGCTGGATCACTTTTCTTCCCTTCAATAGGTTTATTATTAACAGCATTATCCGTTAAGTTTTTATATATTTTTTTAAGTTTCTCGAGGATGATTAACGCTCCTTTAACATCTGGAATTTTCTGACTTGAAGTTCTAGGGTAGCTTATTAATCCATCTAAATACAATTTTTGAGCAGAAGCTAAAGTATTATTAGGAGTTATCCCATGGAATTTATATGCTTCAGTTTGTAATGTAGTGAGATCAAATGGAGCTGGGGGACTAATAATCTGTTTAGTTTTTATCGTATGAGCAACAGTATTATTTCCTTCCAATTTTTTAAACTTTTCAATCTCTTCTTTTTTAATAATATCTTTATTATGTTTCACTTCTAAAACATTTTTACCATCACTAACTTCCAAGAAAATCTGCCAATAAGGACTAGGTTTGAAAGCTTTAATTTTTAATTCTTTATCTACTATAAAATTTAAAGCGGGACCCTGCACTCTTCCAATAGACATTATTCTAAATTTCCCAGCTTTCTTAATAGAATTCATCAAAGCTCTGGACAAATTAATTCCATACATCCAATCTAAAAAATGTCTAGTTTCTCCAGCAATTGCTTGCCCCCATTCTATATTGGGTAATCTTTTATCATATGATTCTTTAATTTCCTCAGCAGTAAGAGAACTGAATTTCATTCTTCTTGCATCTTTTTGCATTGCAATATATCTTACAATATTATAGCCGATTACTTCTCCTTCAACATCAAAATCCGTTGCTACTATTATCTCGCTTGCTCCTTTAACAAGCCATTTTATTGTATCATAATAATTCTTTGTGAAATCTTTTTTATTAATTTCAAAATTAGGATGCCAACCAATGTCAAAAATAGGATAATAACTCCCTTTAATATTCTGGCTCACAGAAAATAAATGTCCAACCGCGCAACAAACAACTATTCTTTCTCCGTTTTTATTAAGCTCATAATATGAAATTTTATTTCTAATCAATCTATTATCATTCCCATTAGACAAAGCTGCAGATATTTTTTGAGCTGCTTGTGGTTTTTCTGTGATAATTAATTTATAACCATCTTTTTTCAGTTTATTCTCACTAGAAATTTTTTTAACAGATTTTTTAGGTTTAATTTTTCCAACTTTCTCAATATACTCTATTTTTTCAACTACAGGTTCAACTATAGGAATCTCGACTGTTTTCTTAATATTCTCGGGATTAAAAACTCTATACTCTTTAGTCTCAACCGCCAATGGATCTTTCGTTTTACGAGGCATGATACAGATTATCTAATGGACTTTTTATATTTTTTTGTATAC
>JBBSXD010000032.1:0-14258 GCA_038045965.1 Nanobdellota archaeon | reverse complement strand
GCATACAGCCTTCTCAAGGCTGGGACCCGAGTTCGAATCTCGGTCGGGGCATTTTCTGGGCTTTGTACAAAACCAAAAGATATTTAAGACGTCATTTTCTTTAAATATTAACATAATCCCGGGTGATCCTAACAGGTTGCCCGATGCTTTAAAATGAGTGATAAAACTATATTCTTTATTGATAGTGGATATTTATCCTTTATTTCAAAACATTTTGGAGAAGGAAAACCATTAAAATATAAAATAGAAAAATTTGCTCAATCTGTTGCCTCAATCAAGAATTTAGAAATCCAAGAAATCTATTTCTATACAGCACCACCTTATCAAAGTCCAAATCCAAATAAAGATGAAAATAAAAGAAAAAGAAATTATGACAAATTTATTGAAAAATTAGGAAAAGTTAGTCCAAAAATAATAGTAAGAGAGGGAAGAGTTCAAAAAGGAGATGATGGATATCAACAAAAAGGAGTTGATACTCTATTAACAATGGATTTATTCAAAGTTTCGCAAAGAGGAACAATAAAAAACTTAATTCTTCTAACGGCAGATACAGATTTTGTTCCAATAATCAAAGAGATAAGAAAAGAGTATCAAGTAAAAATAATTTTAGCCTATTTTACAGACAAAAGAAGAAAATCTGGATTTTCTTTATCAAATCATTTATGGGAAGTTTGTGATGATAAAATTCTTATTAAAAGAAATAACTTTACATTATAATAAAATGCTACGTCCCGTCGCAGTCCGGTCGGGGCATATAATATTGGAAGTTAGAAATTTAATGAATATTGTTAGAAAATTTTGGGATAAGTAAGAAAAAATTAGATAATAGATGAGATTAATTATACGTCCACATAGAAAAATTTATATAGAATGTGCCCGTATAATATTTATGGTTTATACTGAAATCAAAGAAAAAAATGGAAAAAAATATTATTATAGAGTCAAAAGTATAAGAAAAAAGGATAAGTTTAAAAAACAGAGAATTTATCTTGGGGGCAATTTATCAAAAGAGAAATTAGTTATAAAAGAAAATATAGCAGATAATAAATTAATTTCTAAAAATAATTCTGATATATTAGATAAAGTAATCCCAAAGATAAAGCAAATTCTAAAAAAATATAAAATTAAAAAAGCTGGAATATTTGGTAGTTATTCTACTGGAGAACAAAAAAAAGATAGCGATATTGATATATTGGTAGAACCTCCAAAGGGAATAGGATTTGGGTTTGTTAAGATTCAATTTGAATTAGAAAATAAATTAAAAAGAAAAGTTGATTTGGTCAGCTATAATGGATTAAGTCCTTATCTTAAAGATAAGATTTTAAATCAAGAGATAAGGATAATATGAAGAATGATCTAGTTTTTATTAATCATATTTTGGACAGTATTAATGCAATTAGAGAGTTCTCTAAGAATCTGGATAAACAGAAGTTAATCTCAGATAGATTAATACAAAGTGCTATTGTAAGAGAAATAGAGATTATAGGAGAAGCTGTTAAGAATATATCTAAAGACATTAAAAACAAACATTTAGAGGTTAAATGGAGTGAAATATCAGGTACAAGAGATAAAATGATTCATAATTATTTTGGAGTTGATTGGAATATTGTTTGGGATATTATTAAAATTAATCTTCCAGATTTAGAAAGTAAAATATTAAATATAAGAAAAGAAATAATCTAATTTGAAAATATTGTTTTTTAGTTTTCTTTTAGGTTATATGTCTAGAGAAACAACCTGTGCTATTACTTTAGGTGAAGCTAAGAAACTGTATAAACTTGTTAAAGAAGCTGTTGCTTTTCATCGCGGAATAAAAGATGGTCTAGCTGATGCAGTTATCTGGAATAATTTAGTTCCAACTAAAAAAGGTGGGAATTTATGTTTAAGAATTGTTCTGGAAGAAGGAGATTATTCTGGGGAATATAAATCAGAAATTGAATTGTTGAGAAATATTGGAATAAAAATTATGATTTAATTAGAAGTCAAATTTTTTATAGGAAAATCCGAAAGTGATTAGGTCAGAGCGTAAATAATTTACTTTTCTATCACAAGAATGTTTATAAAAACTATTTCCTATTTTCAATGATGGAACAAGATACCAGCATATGGACTGAAAAATATAGACCTCAGATTTTTGATGAAATTGTTGGGCAGGATGGAATTATAAAAAAAGTTAGAAGTTTGACTAATTCTATGAACATACCTCATTTATTATTTGCAGGTCCGGCTGGTACTGGAAAGTCTACTTTGGCTTTAATTGTGGTTAAGGAATTATATGGAGAGAATTGGAGAGAGAATTATTTAGAGTTAAATGCAAGTGATGAAAGAGGGATTGATGTAGTAAGACAAAAAGTTAAAGATTTTGCTAGAACTAAACCAATTGGAAAGGTTAATTTTAAAATTATTTTTTTGGATGAAGCAGATGCTCTGACAAAAGAGGCTCAACAAGCTCTTAGAAGAACTATGGAAAATTATAGCAGTAATTGTAGATTTATTATGAGTTGTAATTATAGTAGTAAAATAGTAGATCCTATTCAGTCTAGATGTGTAGTTTTTAGATTTAAATTGCTTGAAAAAAAAGATATAGAAAAAAGAGTTAAATTGATAGCTGAAAGAGAAAAATTAGAAATCTCTAGCGATTCTATAGAAACTTTATATGAAGATAGCGAGGGAGATTGTAGAAGAGTTATAAATCTTTTACAGGCTTGCGCTTCAATTAGCAGTAAAATAACTTCCGAATTAGTTGATACTTTAAGTTCTACTGCTAGACCTGCTGACATAAAAATAGTTTTAGAATATGCTTTAAGTGGAGATTTTTTGAAAGCAAAAGAGAAATTGTTAGATGTTATGTTAAGAGAATCCATATCTGGAAGTGATATTATAAAATCTATACAGAAAGAGATTTGGAATTTACAAGTGGATTCAGAAATTAAAGTAAAATTGACTGAAAAAACTGGAGAAGTAGAATTTAGATTAGTTGAAGGCAGTGATGAGTTTATACAACTGGAGAGTTTGTTAGCTTCATTTGTTTTAGCTGGAAGAGGAGGATAAGATTTTAGAGAAAAAATTATCTGGAATATTTACTATTCCTTTAAGAATTGTTAAGACCGAAAAATTTTTTGATTATGTCCGAAACGTTGAAAATCTCACCATTTATGGTGAGGTCGTTTCGGAGCATCCAAAAAAATATCTATTTAAAAGAAAAATCGCTGATCAAACCTCTGTCTTTAGGCAGAGGTGGAAAATTTTTCTGGGGATTTTTTTTGATTTTCAGAGTACGAGAGAAAATTTGAAAAAATTAGCAGAGGTAGATCCTTGGGCTCAAAGAAGTTTAAAATTTTTTAATAGATTGAAGAACAAAGTTAAAATAATATCTAGTAATGGAAGAATTTGTTATATACCTTTAGGACTTAAAAGTGATTTAGATTATGTTAATAGAATGGCTGAGGATATGAAAGAAATTAAAGATATTCAAATAAATTATCCTAGAATCTATAGAACATGATGCCGTTAATAGAAAAATATAGAGTAAATAGTCTAGATGATATTAAAGGACAGGATATTGCCGTAGAAGAAGTTAGAAATTTTATTAGAATTTTTCCATCTAAAAAAGCTTTAATATTAAATGGACCAGTTGGAACTGGTAAAACTAGTATTTCTATTGCACTAGCTAAAGAAAATAAAATGGAATTATTTGAATTAAACGCAAGTGATTTGAGAAACAGATCTAGTTTGGAAATGGTTTTGAAGCCAAGTTTAGAGCAGAAATCTTTTTTTAGCCACAGTAAACTTATATTAATGGACGAAGCTGATGGGATTACTACAAGTGATAGAGGAGGATTACCAGAATTAATAGCTTTAATAAATAAAACTAAATTTCCAATTATTATTACGGCTAATGATATTTGGCAGCAGAAGTTTAGTCTACTTAGGAAATGTTGCAAAATCGTAAATTTAAAAGAATTAAAAGAAAAAGACATAAGAAATATATTAATTTATGTGCTTAATAAAGAAAATAAAAAAATTAATGAGAAAATATTGGATTCTATAGCAAAGAATGCTAAAGGAGATGTTAGAGCTGCTTTAAACGATCTTGAAAGTGTAATACTTTTAGAAGAACAAGAAATAGAATTTTCAGAAAGAGAAAAAGCTCAAGATATTTTTAACAATTTGAAAATTCTATTTCAGAATAAGTTAGATGAGGATACTGTTAAAATATTTGATAACAGTGATTTAAATATAGATGAGATTTTATTATGGATAGAAGAAAATATTCCTTTTGAATATAGTGGAAAAGCTTTGGCTAGAGCTTATGAAAACTTAAGTAAAGCTGATGTTTTTAAGGGAAGAATTTATAGGCAACAGTATTGGAGATTTTTAGTTTATCAGAATTTTTTTCTTACAGCTGGAATATCAAGTGCTAGTATATTAAAAAATAATAAATTTGTAGGGTATAAAAGACCTTCTAGAATTTTGAAAATTTGGTTGTCAAATCAGAAAAATTCTAAGATGAAATCTATTGTAAATAAATATGCTAGTTTCTGTCATATGTCTAAGAAAAAGGCTGCAAAAGAGAAATCTTTATTACCCTTTATTCTTAATAATTTAAATAGTAAAACTCTTAATAAAATTGATTTAAATTCAGAGGATATAGAATATTTAAAAGAAAAAAAAGTAGATTTAGTAATTGCAAATAATTTAAATAAGTTTAGATGATTAAAACAAAACTTCTTCTTGACTATTTTCTGATTCTGAATCTTCTTCAGGTTCTTTATTTTCTTTAGTGTCTGAATCAATTTTTTCTATAGTTCCAAATTTTCCTGAAGTCAGTTGTTTTTCCCCCTGAAATTCATTAACATAGCCATTTAATATTTTTATTTTATCTCCGTCTTTAAATCTTGTAATATCATCATTCCATAATGTTAATTTAATAGCTCCTGAATCATCTTTTAGAATAGCATTAGCAACTGATAAATTTTTCCCAAATTTATTAAAAGTTCTCGTTTCACCTATTTCTTTTAAAGTTCCTTCTACTGCTACATTTCCTTGCCCTGTATTTAATTCTGAAATTTTCATTTTTTATTAGATAGTTCTTGTTCTATTATCTTTTTAAATTCTTCGAATGGGTATGCTCCCATTAAAGGTTTTCCATTAATAAAAAAAGCGGGAGTACCTTGTATTCCTAAATTTAGTCCTTCCTCAAGATCTTTTTGTACTTCAGATTCCATTTTGTTTGAATCTAAACAGTTATTAAAATCATTTGTATTTAATCCTAATTCTTTTGCATATTTTTTAAGATTATCTATATTTAATGCTTTTTGATCTTTAAATAATTTATCGTGATATTGATAATATTTATTTTGTTCTCCTGCACATTCTGCTGCTTCAGCTGCTTTTTGGGCTTGAGGATGAATAGAAGATAAAGGATAATCTCTATAGATTAATTTTACTTTTCCTTTGTTTATATAATCTGATTTTAATAATGGGAGAGTTTCATCATAAAATTTTTTACAAAAAGGACATTGATAATCTGAGAATTCTATAATAGTTATCTCTGCATTTGGATCACCTAAAATAGCATCATCATCTGCTGATACTTCAAATTTCTTATCTGTATTTTGGGTTTCTTCAGAATCTTCTTCTATTGGAGAAAGTGATTGAATAAAATAACTTCCATCTTTAGTTATATATACAGGAAATTTTTTATTTTGATAATCCACAGTTATTTCATATAAATTACCTAAATCTTTATAAGAATTATAAGTTACTCCGCCGTTAGTTCTAGCATTTAAATAATCTACAATATCTTTTCCAGCTTTTTCACCTGAAATTGATCGACTGAAAAAAGGATTTTTGAATAATAAAATTAAAACTAAAATGATTAATATTATAGAAGTAAGTTTCCAATAATTTTGTATTTTTAATTTTGGAATTTTAATCGTATCTGAATGATTCATAGATTTTTTAATTTATCAGCTTTTAAATAGTTTATGTTGTTGAAATAGATTCTATTTTTGAAAAATAAAAAGAATTAAATAATAAGTTCTTTTGTTATATTAATAAAACTTATGATATTTTCAAGATGCCTTATGATATAGTAATAGGAAGAGATAAAGAGGATAAAATTAAGTATGGAAATAAAGGTAGAATATTTCTTGGAAAAGGATATGTTAAAATGGGAAATTATACTTCGCTTTCTAATTTATTATGGCTTGATGTAATTAAGAGTCATGTAATATTAATTGCTGGAAAGAGAGGATCTGGAAAATCTTATTCAATTGGAGTTATTGCTGAGGAATTATCCAAGTTACCAAATGAAGTCAGAGAGAATATAGCCCCATTAATTTTTGATACTATGGGAATATTTTGGACTATGAAATATCAGAATGATCAAGATAGTGAATTATTAGAAAATTGGGATTTAAAGCCAGGGACTTTACCAACAGTTATATGGGTGCCTTATGGATATTTTGAAGAATATCAAAAGATGAGAATTCCTGTTGACAGAAAATTTGCTTTATCAGTGAAAGAATTAGATATAGAAGATTGGCTAGGTCTTTTTAATTTGAGTATGATAGATCCTACTTCTGTTTTGATTCAGAAAATAATTTTTAATTTAAGAGGAGATTATGATATAGACAATATTATTGATAAAATTAGAATAGAAAATGATTTTAATGATGAAGTTAAAAAATCTGGGATTGCTTTATTCGAGGCGGCTAAGTCATGGAAAGTTTTTGCTTTAAGAGGAGAAGAATCTACTAATATTAATGAATTAATCTCTGCAGGAGTTACTAGTGTTTTAGATCTGTCGGTATATTCTTCTAGTTCAGTATTTAATGTTAGAGCTTTAATAATAGGATTGATTAGTAAAAAATTATTTGATCAGAGAATGTTAGCTAGAAAAAAGGAAGAGCTTGATAGTATTTATAGAAAATTTGATAAATCTTCATCTAAGAAAGAAATGCCTATAGTTTGGATGTTTTTGGATGAAGCACATGAGTTTCTTCCTGTTTATGAAAAAACTCCTGCGACAAATGCTTTAGTTCAATTATTGAGAGAAGGAAGACAACCAGGAATTTCTATGGTTTTGGCTACTCAACAACCTGGAGTAATTCATAGAGATGTAATGACCCAATCAGATATAATTATTTCACATAGACTTACTAATAGCAATGATGTTAAAGCATTGAATGAAATAATGCAAACTTATTTATTATCTTCTATAGAAAAAGAAATGAGAGAATTACCTGATTTAAAGGGAAGTGCGATTATATTAGATGATAATTCTGAAAGATTGTATCCTGTTAGAATAAGGCCCAGATTAACTTGGCATGGTGGAAGTGCCCCAACCGCTTTAAGTGAAGATGAAGGAATTTTTAAGAAAATAAAATATAATGTTTTATAATAATCTTTTTAAATTGGATTTTATTGTAGGGTTATGATAAAACCGAAATTGGAGACTTTAAAAGGGACTTTTAATAGACCTACATTAGTAATAACTGATGAAGGAAATAGATGTTCAAATATTCCAGAAAAAGATTTTGATTTATTAATGGATTTTTATGATTCCCTCTCACATCCTAAATTAAAAAATCCAAATTGGTATTTTGTGCTGGACATAGATTCTAGGATTTATGCTGAATGGTGTATGGGTAATAGGAATATAAGTCCTTATAATTATCAAGGAGAAGGTTTTTTTGATTTTTTTAGAGATGAGACTCATTTTGAGTTAATTAGGAAAGGATATCAGTGGAATGAAAAATATAAAAGTTTTGAAAGTTTGGATGAAAAAAGGTATAATGAGGTTAGAAAAAGAATATTAGGTGGTTTAACTTTAAGGGCAATTGAATTATTTTCTGACTGGGATGGTAATATATCCCCCCAATCAAGAATGGGAGAAGTTGAAGGTATAAAAAATTGGGTTTATGATGATAAAAGAAATATAAGGACTAGTCTAAATAATTATATAATAGCATTTGATTCAATGAATAATCATTGTTAGTTTTAGAATTTATATTCATATTTATTCTTATTCTTTCTTTAAAATTTTATAACATGATTCGTTAAAATCTTTATCATGATTTAATAAAACCATATTATAGCATCAAATATCGTTTTTATGAATATAGATGCCCCAAATAAAATATAGGCTATCCTTAATTTGTTGAATTTTTTATCTAGTATACTAGAAATTATTTTTATATTATCCATGATATCTTTTGTTATTAATTCTTCTTGATCTGAATTTATTAATTTTTTTGTCCATTTTTCTGTATCAACATTTTGTGCATCTTTAAAATATGTAAGTGAAAATTTTCCTGATGGTTTAGATATTTTTGGATAAATTACTAAAATTGCAAATGTTCCAGATATTAATAATAAACTTAAGACTGTGGCTGTTTGCCAAACAACAAGCCGATTTGATTCAGACATTAAAAAATTAAAGAAAATGGAAAGTATGGCCCCGATTAATGCAATTAAAATATTTGCTTTGGTATCTGCCTGTTTCATTAGTCCTTGCAATTGTGCATAATTCTTACTTAGATATTCTGCAAGTGCTTTGGGATCTGTGCGAGAATTTGAATCACTCATAATTATTATTGGAGTAGGAGATTTATAAAATTATTTATTGTAATTTTTTAACTTTATCAACAATCCACCATAGCTCATTTCCTTTTAATATTCCGTAACCAACAGATTTTCCATCTTGGCTGAAAATTGGATTTGTCCATATTTGATCATAGTCTATTCCTGGCTCTCCATTTATTACAATATGAGACTTCCTTGCAACACGCGACTTTTTATCATGACCAACTATATACGCAATGCTTTTACCATCATTACTAAATACAGGTAGTAAATCTAAGTTAAGGCCTTCATCTATTTCGTTGCCAGTATATCCATCGACTAGAATTAATTCTGAGATATATGCTCCTTCTTGCTCTATTGATTGCTCAAGTCTCACTGCAACATAAACCATTCTTTCGCCTCTTGGACTAAATATTATATGTTCAATTCTATTATATTCTTTTCCAATTTTCTCATTATCATTTAAATATCTCAAAACAATAGAAACTTTATAAGATTGTCCCTCTCTTCTAATAATTCTATATGCAAAGCTTTTACTGTCGGGATTCCAAACCAGATCTCCACTACCAAAATTTGATTCATCAGGTTTTTTTATTTCTTTTCCATCTAATACAATAAATAATTTTTTTGGATCTTCTTTACTTGATGCATAATAAGCAACATGCTTACTGTCTGGACTAAATACAAGATTGAATGCTTTCGAATATTTATTTACTTGTTTTCCATCAATGATTAATAATCCACCTATAGAAAAAGCAACACTTTTACCATCTGGACTAAAAGTAATTAATCCTGCATCTCCTTCATTATTAAAAATCATCATAAAAACATTTTCTTCAGTACATTCAAATTCTGCAATTTCTTTTTTATTTACAACAGCAAAGCATTTTGAATTTTTTATATTGTTTTCGTCAAGATCTCTTAGAGCTATGTAAGCAATACTTTTACTATTTGGATTAAAAGTAGGTCTGGATATTAAATTATAATCATTGCTACTTTTCTTACCATCAAGAATAACATTTGTTTCTCTTGTATTTTTATCGCCTTCAAATGATATATAAGCAACATGTTTTTCATCTGGACTAATCGAAATTCCACTTACTTGCGTATATTTCTTGTCAGGTTTCCCATTTATTACTACGTAATTTTTATCAACTATATATCCGATAGTTTTGCCATTTTTGCTGGTAGCTATGTTCCTATCTATTGCTCCATAATACTCTTCTTTTCCATCTCTTATAACAGAATACTTATCATCTTTTTTCTTAAGATAAACAGCAGATTGCCAAGAGAGTCCACCTGGAAGAAGATTATAAGATTCAACGATATTATTTGGATCTCCATTTAAAAATACTGTATTTGATTCTCCTGGTACATATGCATAGTAAAAAATCTTTCTTCCACCATCTAAAAACTCTCCCCGTATATCATAATTATTTTGAATATATTCAATAGGAATAGTCGCTAAAAGAGTTGATTGAAGATTAATTTCCTTTATTGTTTCACTAAGTTCTTTAGGAGTTTTACCTGTATCATCTGATATGTCAACAACTGGATTGTTATACTGATTTTTTAAAACATAAAAAATAGTTAAAACTATTAATAGAATAATTATAACTAGTACTATAGTGAAAATAATAGGTTTTGTATTATTTTGTTTATAGATTATATCTTGTTCTTGCATACGTTAATACTATAATCTTATCTTTAAAAATCTTTATCTTAAGACTTTGATTTCAATTTGATATCTGAATTTATAAGGAGCTATGTCTCCTGCTTTTGATGTTTTTGTAATTATTATCTTTCTTTTTAATTTTTCTGCTTCATTTATTAATTCTTGTTTGAGTTCTTTTAATTTATCTTGATGACAGAATCCATGATAAAAAATTCTTGTATTTTTTTTTGATACTTTTAATGCTTGTTCTAGGAAGGTAGTTTTGAGATTTGGACGGGCCATAATTATTTTATCAAATTTATCTTTTAATTTTGGGACTTGTTTTTTTACATCTCCTTGAATAAGATTTATTTTCTCTTTAGGGATTTTGTTTAAGATAATATTTTCTTTAGCATATTTATTACATTCTTTGGATATTTCAATTGCAGTTATTTTCTTTGGTTTTTTTATCTTATAGATAATTATGGGATATGCTCCTATTCCAGAAAACATTACTAAAACATTGTCCTCTTTTTTTATTTTTTCTGCGATTATCTTTCTATCTGCACTTAATCTTGGAGAAAAATAACAGTTTTCTATATTAAGTTTAAAATAAGAATTATTCTCCTTATGAATTGTTTCAAATGTTTTTATTCCTGCTAAATATTTTACTTTTATTTTTCTAAGCCGACCTTTAACTTTTGAAGTTTTTTCTAAAATAGTTTTTATATGGGATTTTTTTAATAGTTTTCTAACTTCTTTTAATTTTTGTTCTCTCGTTTTATCTTCTGATTTAATTATCGCTACGGAGCCAATAATGTCGTATGATGCCATTTTCCTACTTATTTTCTTTTATGTTTTTTAATTTATTTTCTTTCTTATTTTTTTGATATTCGAATTCTTCAATTTCTCCTTTCCAATATTCAGGAGTTGTATCTTTCGAGCCTTCTTCGGTTTCTACTTTTAGAAGATGTTTTGTTTTTTGTAAGTTTAATCCCTCAATTTGTTTCATTAATCTTTTTTTACGTTTTTTTCTTTCTATTTTTCTTTTGCCCATTTTTCTAGTTTTTGTAACATATTTTCTAATAATTTTATCAAAACTTTTGCTTCATCTATTGGGATATAATTTCTATTATTTTTTTTCTTTTCCTTTCTAGCTAAATATCCTTGATATATTTTTTTATTGTTTATTATTTTTATTAATTCTTTTTTATTCCACATTTTGTTATTAATAATAGACTCCAATATATATGCTCCTCTTATTCTTAATACTAATGAATATGCTACGGCATCACTTGTATTTTTATCTCCTAATTCTTCATCGAGTGAAATTAAATGATTACTCCTTTTAATTGCTACCATTGATGATTTTATATATGACAAAACCCCTTTTTTTGTTAATTTGTATTTTTTATATTTTGCGATTAATTCTGGATTGATTATGGTTTTTGCTTCTTTTATCATTGGTAGATAATATATTGGGTTCTTTTCTAAACTTTTTTCTAACTCTTTTTTTGGTATTAAAATAATACTATAATTTTCTTCATTTATAGTCCCAGAATAATTCTCTGTTACAATTAAAATATCTATATCGCTATATTCATCTGACTCATTTCTGGCAATACTCCCTGTTTGATAGATTCCTATTACTTCTTGTAACAAATCCTTTTCAACTAATATATCTATTACTCTTTTCTTTATTATTTTGGTATCTGGAATTATTAGTTGTACAATTACTTGTTTGTTAAGCCACTCCCTGGGTAAAAGCACTCCTGCAGAGGTTCCAACTTCTCTTGTTTTTTTTATTATTATCATATTATAATGTATTATAATAAATTTATAAATGTTTTCTTTTTAATCTGTGAAATTTATATTAGCTTTTTAATTTAGAAATTTTTATAAAAAGATATTTAAATATGGGTTTTTTTATATTAAGATGAAAGCAGTGATAGGATATTTATTAGCTGGAATTGGTTTAATTGGTTTAGCTTTAAATTCCAAAATAGGAAGAGCAAATTTTAATTTTCTAGAAAAGATAAATAGCGAATATATACTTATTCCTGTTGCTGTTTTAATTGTTTTGGGAGTAGTAATTATGATTATGAATAGTAAAGCGGGAAGTAAAATTAAACAAATTAATAATGAAGTTCCTATTTATCAAGGCGAAGGGAAAAAAAGAAAGATTGTTGGATATAGAGTGCAGTAAATTTATCTTGTTCTTCTTAATTCTCTATCTATAGCTATTAATCTTCTTCTCATTGCCGGGCTTTGTGAAGTTACAGTCATGATATCGCTTTTTTCTACTTCTAATCTTGCAATTCGAGCATCGTTGAGTCTTTCAGCATAAGCTGATTCATCAATTAATCCAAAATATGCATGAATCGATTTATCTAAAAATAGATTTATCAACATAAATCCAAGAGCTATTAAATATATCCAATTTGCATCTCCTAAAGTATCATATTCTCTTGTTCCCCAGAGCATTATAAAAAATATTAAATAAATAAACCATGCCGCTCTTCTTCCAAATCCATGAAGTCCAGATTTGTGTGCAAAATAGAAAAATATTAGTAATGGTAGAAATGTTGAGAGAGCTGCACCAAGTGCAGTATAAGGTAATAAAATAGCATTGATAAATTCTCCAGGTTCTAGATATCTTATCGCAAGAACAGAGGTTACTGATGTAAGAACTACATGAACTGCTCTATTTTCTGCAAATATATCTATTTGTCTTAATGAAACAAAAATAATTGCAAATAATAAAAAGAATAACATTATTTTTGCAAATAAAAATTCTCCGAAGCCAGTTCCAAATATGGGAGCAAATATAGAACCTAATGCTTGACTTAAACTTTCTATTCCTCTATCAAGAAAAGTATTTTGGGCTGAAACTAATGAAATTGATAAAATGCCAGATAAGAATGATAATACATATTCTCTTTTCATTAGATAAATAATATATTATAGTTTAAAAATACTTTGTCTTTTTGATTCATTCAATATATTTGAAGATCTAAAAAAGTTTATAAACTATATAGAATTGATTAATGAATGAAAAAGGTGTATGGGTATTTTAGTGTTTTGTTTATAATTGCAGTTTTGATGTCTGTGAATTCTGTTTTTGCGGAAACAGTTGCAGGGGTAGCATTTGGGAAATTTTCTGAATTTATTGACATTTTATTTCAAGAGAATAGTCCTTTTGCTTCTTTAAATTTTACTAGAATTTTATTAGGACTTCTTCTTTGGATGGTAATGTATAGTGTAGTTAAGAATATGGAACTTTTTGATAATTTAACTCAAAGTAATATCTGGACATCAGCTATAGCTCTAATTATAACAATTTTGTCTTTTATTTATCTACCAGAGAATTTTGAAAATGGTCTTGCGGCTCCATATAGTGCTGTAGGAGCGACTATTCTAACAGTAATTCCTTTTTTAATTATAGTTTATTTTACTTTTATGGTGACTGATAGCTTGATTGTTGCAAAAACAATATGGATGGTTTTTATTTTTTATTATTTTTCTATTTTAATTTCTACTATTTCTGGGATAGAATCTAGTTCTATTGTGATTACTTCAACTAGTTCTACTGGGGCTTTTTTTCAATATTTAATCTTTAATAAATATGCTCTGCCTTATTGGGTAATGATATTTGTAGGGGTAATTATTTTTTATTTTCTAAGAAATATTAGATATTATGTTAATAAACAGAAAGCGTTATCTTTAGAGGAGAGAATAGATAAAAATACTAGAGAATTTGGAGCTTCATTTAGAGGAGTAAGAAAAGTTGGAAGAGAGCTGGTTAAAAAAAAGAGCTAGGTTATAGTTGATTTTAACTAATTCTTTTTGATTTATTTCATTATCATAAAAAACTTTATAAACATCTGTTAACATATTATTACAATTGATATATTAAAATGACAATTGTAATTTTAAATTGACATATGAAAAATACAGATACTCCAGAGAAGATTTTAGAATTGTTATTTAGTTATCCTCTTAGATCATTTCA
>JBBSXD010000031.1:20975-33255 GCA_038045965.1 Nanobdellota archaeon | reverse complement strand
TTTAAGATATGAAAAGAAACAAACTTCTGATTCAACAGCAGCAAAATTGGCAAAAGCTTTTAATTCAGATTTTATAAATATGACAAATATAAATGGACTATATGATAAGAATCCAAAAACCAATCATTCAGCTAAATTTATTCCTGAAATTTCTTATTCTGAATTTCTAAAACAATCAAATAAATTAAAATTCAAGCCAGGACAACATTTTGTCCTTGATCAATCTGCAGCAAAGATAATAAAAAAATATGAAATCAAAACTTTTATAATAGACGAAAGTACAGAAAATTTAGACAATTTAATCAACAAGAAACATTTTGTCGGAACAATAATAGATAAAGAATAATTTATAGATTAAAAGGATTATATCCATTTTCTTTTAACCAGTTAAGATAAGCTTTTGGGACTTTGCCTCTTGGAGGGTTACCAGGAATTCTTCTACAATTTTCATATCCATTTATCTGAACACCACCAGATCTATTAAATCCTAATGAATCTGCTAATTTATCTATTGTCAATCCCAAATTTTCCCTAATTTTTTTAGCTTCATTTGGATTAAAAGCCGAATACTTATTTTTAACATAAGATATCTTTAGATTTGTAAAATCTTTTCTTCTAATAGAATTTACAATACATTCTAATCTTTCTTGTAAGGTTATTTTGCCCATTGGTTCACTAAGAGATAAATAGCAACTTCTAATTTCTGATAAATAAGCATCTATCAATTTATTTTGAGCTTCATCTAATCCTTCTCTCGCAAATGAAATTGAATCTTTATCTTCCATAATTTTTTTAATATTAAACTATTTAAAAACCTTTCTAATTATCACTTTAAAGATACGACTAAATCTAAAAATCATCCAATAAATACTTTGCTTCCAGTATTAATTAATAATGCTAAAGTAACTAATATAAAACTATGTTTTAATCCTGGTTTAATCGTTCCTTCAGACAATTTTCCTATTACTAATCCAGTAAAAAATCCTTGTACTACTAAAAACCATAAAAAAGGTCTGGTTAATTCCTCAGCACTGGCAACCTTGCCACTACCACCTAAACTAGTTCCCAATTCTCCTATAATTTCATTTCCAGAAATTCCCCCTACACTTTCAGATAAATTAGTAGCTATAGGTAAAATTTTAAATTCCATAACAAGCATAATTAATATAAAAATTAGAAAAATAATATATCCTTGAACAACTAGATTATAAATTACAGATCTTCTTTCTTTTTTTAGTTTTTCTATCTGGCTTATAGAATTTACAACAGAATCCAAAATATCTTCTATCTGCCCTCCAGCTTTTTCAGATTCACTTATAATTGTTATTGCTCTTGAAATAGTCTGGCTGTTAAGATCGTCAGCAAAAGTTTGAAATGCAGTTTTAATAGAAATTCCAATAGAAATCTGATTTGCCAATTTATTAATATAAGGATTTAATTCTCCATAATCTTTAGATTTTAAATTAATTATGGCTCTACTTATTGGAGTTCCAGCTTTTACATTATCAACTAAATTTCTAGAAAATTCCAAAAACATACTCTCTTTTTCTCTTAAAGAACTGCTCTCAAAAATTATATAAAGAAAAAAAGGAAAACCAGCTATAACAAAAGCTATACCTCCTACAAAATAAAAAAGATTAGTATTTCTAAAAAAAATAAAATCATTAATTAAAATTATAATAGCGATTACTATTCCAGTTACCTCAGCTCTATTTATAGGGAACCCTAAAATTTTAATTTGTTTCTTTTTTAATTCAATTTGATTATCCATTTTATATAGTGGGCTGTTTTATTTTTAAAAATAGCAAGAAAAAAATATTTAATACAACTATAGATAATATTAATAAAATACTTATAGAATTTGTAGATAAATTTAAAAAATTTCCAACTAATCCAGTGCTTCCTATTATCACAAACATCATTAATAATATCATTGGAGCAGCTATGGCTATACTAATATAAATATCCATAAAAGTCTCAGAAATTTTATTACTTCTTTCTCTTTGTAGTTTATAATCAAACAACATTGTTTCTGAATGCTGATTAAGAAAATCACTTAATTCTCCTCCAGAGGTAATAGTTACTGCCAATCCATTTAATAATTCTTTAAGCTTCTGCGAAGGAGTAGATAAAGATATTTTTCTCAGAGCATTTGCAGTACTCTCTCCATGGAAATTAATTAAATTCAGTATTTTTTTAAATTCTATATTTGTATATTCATAATCTTCTCCACTTAAAATTATCTTGAATATACTTATAGGATCTAATCCAGAACTTGCTATTGCAGACATATGTATAGTAACAAAAGGCAATTCCTGATCTATTTTGTTTCCTATATTCTTTGCCTCACTAAAAGGAAAAAAATAAAATAAAATTCCAGAAGTAAATGGAATTGCTAAAATAATCCAAAAATATTTAATAAATCTTAAATAAAATGGTTCTTGATGAGAACTGATAAAAGGATAAATAATACTAATATCTAAAAATAGTAATATTAAAAATAATAATATAGATAAAAAAAAGAAAATAAGCATGCTAAAAAACATCATAGAAACATAACTAGATATAACATACCTTGAATTTATCTTTCTTAAAACTCTATTCAACTTAGTAAAATAACCCAAAGATACCAATTTATCAGAGAATTCTCTAAATATTTTATTTGACAATTTTATATATAATCCTGGCTCTTTGTAATAATTTTGATTTTGATATATATCTTTCTTAATTTTCTGTATGGCTAATCTGCTTTTGCTTAAATTTTCTAAGAATTTGTCCCTATCACTATTGATAATTATCACTTCTATATTCTCTCCATTTTCAGATTTGTATCTGACTCTAACAAGATTATCTCCTTCTGATTTTTTAACTTCATCTTTTGTTGATAATTCTTTATAAAACCCAATTCTATTTATTAAAGCTGGCATAGCTCTGTTTAATATCTTCAGCTGATTTTTTAAATTAATTATAATCTCTTCCAGGAAGCTTTTATCTTTCTCAGTTTCTTTGTCAATTTTAAAATTATTAATTGATTCATATTGTTTAGAGAATACATAAAGCTCTCTAATTATTTCTTTCATTTGCTTTATATTATCCCTAATTTCATCACTCATTTTAAAATATTTTCTATTTTCTTTTGTGAATTTAGAATATTCTTTTTAGATTGTTCAAAAATAGAGGCCTCTTTATTATTATATGCACTTTCCAGATTATTAATAATCCCTTCAATATTATCTACTAGTTGAGCAATAATTTGTAGTTCTTGTAAATCCAATATATTTATATTTTTCATATTAATTATTTTTTATTAAACTTTTATTCCAAAGGCTTCTAAAACTGCCTTAGGATTTTTATAATATTGATTGATTATTTTTTGATTTTGTTCAAAATCAAGAATTTTTCTTTTTTGCATTTCATACAATAAGATTGACCTTATCTTTAATTCACTATTTAAACTATCTACATCAGTCCCGAATCTTCCACTAATTTTTTGAAATACTTTACTGTCTTTTTTAAAGTAAAATGAATTATCTTGTGGATTCCAAATAAATGGAGTATTTGTTAAAGCAATACCTTTAGGATCTACATTTACTATTTCTACTATCTCTCTTAGTTTTCTTGTTTCTTGTTTATTTGTAATAGCATGAGTCATAATAGCTACACAATCTAATATATTTATCAATGTAGGAGATAAATTAATTGGTGGTGTTTCTAATCTTTTTATTAAAGTGTCTACTGAATCTGCATGAACAGTTCCTATAGAAGAATGTCCAGAGGCCATTCCTTGGAATAATACAAATGCCTCTTGTCCTCTAACTTCTCCAACGATAACATAATCTGGATTTTGTCTAAAACTATTCTTAAGTAAACTGAATAAATCTATTTCACCTATTTTTTGAGAGCCAAAAGAAGATCTTGTAACGCTAGGAAGCCAGTTTTCTCTTGAGAGATTTAATTCTCTAGTATCTTCAATACTTACGACTCTAGATTCTGGGGGAATAAAAAAAGCTATAGCATTTAATAAAGTTGTTTTTCCGCTCGCAGTTCCACCAGCAATTAATATATTTGATTTATGTTCTAATAAAATCCAAAAATAAGCCAGCATTTCAGGACTCAAGGTTCCCATGTTAAGTAATTGTGTAGGATTCCAGGGAATTTTTGTAAACTTTCTAATTGTGAATGTAGGTCCTCTAGAACTAATATCTTTTGTATACGTAGCATTAACTCTGCTTCCATCAGGCAAACTTCCGTCTAAAATAGGACTTGCATAAGAAATATATTTTCCACATCTTTGAGCCAACTTCTCCACAAAACTAGATAATTTATCAATTTCATTATAACTTATATTAGTTCTCATATTTCTATAAAGTCTATGTACAACATATACCGGAGTATCTTTTCCATTACATTCAATATCTTCAATAAAATAATCTTTTATCACAGGCTCCATTTCATTAAGCCCTGCAAAATCTCTAAATAAATAATAAAATATTTTATTATAACTATCTTCGCTTACATTCAACCCTAATTCTTGTATCAATCTAATAGAATTATTTTGAATATAATCTATAATAGATTCAATATTCTTCTCAACAACAAAGTCTATATTAATAAATTGCTCTAGATTCTTTTCTAAATCAATTAAAAGTTTCTTTTCATTTTCATTCAAAATCGGTTCTTCAACTTCATAAATCAATTCCTGATATTTTTTACTCCAATAAATATGCACACTTACATAAGGGCTTATTAAAACATACCTCACATTTATTTTTGTTTTATCTGCTATCCTTGGTAATGGAGGAATATTTGGATTTAAATTAATTTTTATGGGATTAACCATCTTAACCTCTTTTATATTCATCAAAGGATGAAGACTATTTAAAACTTCTTTTCAAAATGCTAAAATTAAATTCTAATTGCTTATGATTATAATTAACCAAATTAAAACCTGATATAATATCATCACCATATCTATAAATATTGACTTTTTTCCCTTTTAATTCATATAATCTTTTTACTCCAGTCATATATCTTAATTTAGAAATATCTTCAAAATTTCCTAAATAAAAACTACAATTCTCAAAAGGATGTGCTAATTCCATATGAAGTCCAAAAATAGAATTATAATCTCTTCCATGTCCATAATAAGCTTCTTTTATAACTCCTTCAGTAAAAATCAAATTAAAATCTTCTAAATAAAACCATCCATTTTTATTCTCATCAAATATCTTTTTAGTTAATCTAATCGCTCTCATTAAAAATTTTATAATTGATTCTTTAAATTTCTTTGCTTTTATTTTAGCACGTCTACATAGTAATGTTTATATATATTGTAGACGTACAATACATATGGTCTATACTGAGATTAAAGAAAGAAATAAAAGAAAATATTATTATAGAGTTATCTCTATTAGAAAAAAAGATAGAGTTCAAAAAAAGAGATTATATATGGGGGTTAATCTGGCAGATAATGAGTTATTTCAAAAAGAAATAGAAGCAGATAAGAGAATATCTCCAAATAGATTTAAAGGTACTATAAATGGAATGACCAAAAAAATAATTAAAGTATTAAAAAAATATAAAGTTGAGAAAGCAGGATTATTTGGCAGTTACTCTCGTGGAGAAGAAAGAAGAATTAGTGATGTTGATATAATTATTCAAGCTCCAAAAGGTATGGGAATTGAGTTTATAAGATTAAATTATGATTTAGAAAAGATTCTAAATAAGAAAGTTGATTTGATAACATATAATGGAGTTGACCCAAAAATAAAGGAGTCTATATTGAATCAAGAAATAAAGATAATATGAAAGAAGATAAAATTTTTGTAGAACATATTCTAGATAGTATCAATGCAATTGAAGGTTTCGTAAAAAATGTAAATGAAGAAGAATTATATTATAATAGAATGATGAAAAGTGCTATAATTAGAGAAATAGAAATAATAGGAGAAGCTGCAAAAAATATATCAAATGAATTTAAAAATAAACATAAAGGAATTCCCTGGAAAGACATAATGGGTACAAGAGATAAACTAATTCATCATTATTTTGGTATAGATTTTAAGATAGTATGGAAGATTATTAAATTATTCCTACCAGAATTAAAAAATAAATTAGAAAATCTAAACTAAACTAAAATCTAAGTGTATATTTCCTCCTACTATATTATCTCCAACATTAACAATTTTTAATTTGTAAGGACTAGGAGCTCCATGCAAAGTTTTTAATTTATTATCTTTATCAAAAGTAATATCAAGATTATTATAATTTAATTCCAGAATAATATTAAATCTCTTTCCCACTTTTTCAGTTTTTAAAGTAATATCTCCTTGTTTAATTTCCTGTCCCTCTTCGCTGAATTCTAATTTTGAATTTTCTAAAGTATAAATTATTTTTTTGTCTTTTGAGTTTATGTCCAATTTTCCTTTTGTTATTTTAAAATCTATAATTTTTACATTTCCTTCTGATTGACTAACCTTTTGTATCTCTCCATCTAAATTATTTAGTGCTTCAATCGTCTGGCTTATAATACTTCTTTCTTTAATTTTTTCAATTTCTGGAGTAGCAATGGATAATATTATTCCTATTATAGTTAAACCAATAAGAGTATATATTGCAGTCTCAACCCAAATTTGTCCTAATATACCTCTTTTCATTTTATTATTAATCGAATATCATATTTAAATTATTTGGTAAAGATTATAATCCACTATCTTTTAATTCAGAATATAAATAATCTTTAAAATAAAAAAGACTTAAACTTAGAATTATTAAATCAAAAAACAAGTTTGATATTTCTTATAAAATCTAAACTCTACATAAAGGCAGACTACTTATACTATCAGATGTTTCACAAACCTTTTCACTATTTTCATTAGTTATTATAGCATTTATTTTAATGTTTTCAGGTATACTAGTTACAGCTATCACATAAGTTCTCTCTTCATTTTTCTTAGGCAGTTCTAAAGGCAGTTCTAAAGCAGGATCTACTGAATTATCTCCATACATTTTTACTCCATCTATCTTTGCTCCATTAATTATTTTTATTGATTTAGTATTCGCTCCACCTAATGCAATTAATAAACCAGATACACTTTCAACATCTCCCAAATGCACTTTTAAGATTACATGATCATTACTAGCAATCCCTCCTTCATTCGTATCTCTAAAACAAGTATATTTATTACTACTAACAAAACTAACTCGCCCTACTACATCAAAGCATCCAGTATCACTTAATTTATTTTTAACAAAATTACTGCTGAAATTTAATATTATAACTGCTAAAGCAATAACAATTAATATTAAAAGCACTGCTGTAATAATTTCACTTTGAGATTTTTTCATTTTAAATCTCAATGCCATTATACTCTGGACATTCATATTCCTGTGTACCTCCTTGAACTTTTCCCAATAATATAGGAATGATTTTAACAGATTCATATTCAGAATGTTTTTTAATTTCGAGATGGTCTACAATAACACTATATTCAGGATTAACTGCTCCTCCATTTTCATTATCTATTTTAATTATTTTTGATTTTCCAGCTCCTTCTAATTTTACTCTATATGCAAATATGGGAACACTTCCAGTATTTTCAAAACCAAAACTATCATCTTCATTTAAAATTCCTCTCATTTTAATTTCTCTGCAAAATTCTTCAGCCCTTTTTGAATTTCCAGCAATTTCTTTAATGACAGCTTCTTTAATAAAACCTCTTGACCATAAAAGAATAATAATAGCGAGAACTATAACAATAATAATCAATATAGCAGTAGATATTATAGGACTCAATCCTTTTTTACCAAACTCTCTTTTCATTTTGATAACAACAATTTTATATTTATATATCTTACTAAATTTGCAAAAATCATATCTAACTTTTTTTATCTAAACCTAAATATCTTCTTATTGCTATACTAGAACCTTATAAATTATATCCAAAATTATAACTATTATTTTTTAATGATATAATTAACAATGATATAACTAACTCTTCTAATTTCGACATTTAATAAATTAATTTAGCTAACACCAAATATTGATTGCTTTATCTTGCAATTTTCTAGATCTTGTTTTATTATACTATCACCGCATGGAACTACAGTGCTTGTTTCTTTATCTATTATAAAAGGCTGAATTTTTATTTTTTTCAAAAATTCAAAATCTATTGGAACAACCTTCCCATCAGATTTTCTTTCATTCGAACTAAAATTAACTATAATATTTTCTCCTGGTTTTAATGGTTTTTCAAAATAATAATTTCCAGCGTTGCTAATTTTAACTTTATCAATAGATACCAATTTTGTCATAGGCTCATTATCATCTTTTCCAAAAGTAGATATAAACCCATCAATATTAAATCTTCCATTATTTTTTAGAGTTAAATTTATTATCCCGATATTACATTGATAATTCTCAATTTGTATATTAGTTCCTTCTTTACAATCAATAACAGGTTTAACATTTGCAACATTTTTTAGGTATGCAAAAACGACAGCCGACATTATAATAGTTATTACTATTAATAAAACATAAGAAATCATTAAACTTACTGCCTTTTTATCAATTTTATTTATCATTTGCTAGCTTCCCAGGCTTTTTAGTATTTTTATCTTCTTCATTTCTTTCTACAAATATCTCTCCATCTTTTTCTTTTACCATTAAAAAATAAAACATTTCGTTATCTTTAATTTTAAAATTATATTTTTTCCCAGAAATTTTCACTTCAACTAAATCATTTTTAATTATAGGCTTTATCTTTCTAGAAAAATCATTATTAACTTGAAAATTAAACTCTCCTATTTCAATATTTCCAGTATCCTCTTTTCCAATGGCTATAGCATTTATATCATTTTTATTTCCATATAAAAATAATATATTCGCATCTTCATCTTTTTTTAAAACATATTTTGATATTTCTTCTCCAGCAAATTTAGATGAAAGTTCATTTAAATTTTTATTGTTAAAAATTCCGTATTCTATAATTTTATAACTTTCTCTATTAATATCATTGCTTAAATCAGTTATTGTTCTTGGTTCTGGTTTGATTATAGTATATGTAGCAATACTACTTGTTCCAAATATTATTAATACTATGAATATAGATGCGATTAAATAAAACTGTCCTCTTTTATTCATATCTTTTTTTAAATATAAATTCATAATCTCTTTAATTTTATATAATTACCTCTTTTATTATTAATAAATCATTTGTATATAAAACTTAGGATTTCAATCTTTATATAATGTAGATTTTCAAAAGACTTTTAAGGTGAAACTCATTAATTTTATATGAATAAAGAAAACTTAATTCCTTCTTCAATGAATATAGTTCAAGAAGCAGAAAAAAATAATCCCAAGGCGAATCTCAATAAAATTCACTCTAAAACCTTTGAGTTAATAAAAAAATACAGAAAAGAATATTATAAGAATAAAGTTGATGATTTACTTTCAAGAGAAAATTTAGTTGATATACCTAAAGATATGAGAATAAAAATTGAAAAAGAATTATTGAATCCAATTAAAGTTGATGATATAGAATATAGTAATTTTATGGAAGAAACATCTAGAAGAATAAGTCAGACTTTTCAAGTTATTTCTGGAAATATAGCTGAGTTATGCGTTGAAAGAGAATTGATAAAATTAGGCTTAAAGTTAGGAATACATTATAATAAAAAAGCTGAAAGAACCGATTTCATAATTTTTTATCCGGAAAAAGATAGATTCAAGAAAAGACATAGAATAGAAGTTAAAAATGTTAAATTAAGGGAAAGAGGAACAAGAGGTTTAGCTTTTGATGGAGATAGTATGATTGGATTTTTTAATCAACCATCAGAATTTACTGCTTCTAACATTGAAATCATCGAGAAACATTGTAAAAGTACAGGAGGATTTTGCTATGTACCTCCAGAAACTTTAAAGAATATAAAACATGAAAATTTAAGATTTAAATCAAATATAGAATTTGCAAATGACATGAAGAAGTTTGTGGAAACTGGAATTATTTAGGGGGCCTCCAGAAATCCAAAATATATTCAAATGTTGTTCCTAAAGTAATATAATTACTTGGCCATCCAAAAATTCCGGCACCGTTTACAAGATTTCTTCTATCCCAAATAATTGTATTTCTTAATTCATAACCGGCTATTACCATCGCCTCTATTACATAAATGTGTAAAGGAATTCTTTTATTCTCCCACCACAAATCAGTAATGTTAATAACGCAATGTGCTTTTGGTTTTAATAATGGTAAGATTTTTTTGTAAATTTTACTCAGTTCTTCAGCATACTCTTTTGGTTCCATGGTTCCTAGATCTCTTGGGTTATTTGAATATTGTTGAACTTTTTTATATTGTTTATTATATCTAGATTTTCCAACTAAACTTTTATTTAATCTAGGTCTATTAAGCATGTTTGCATATGGAGGGGATGTTACGCATAAGGAAATTGTCTCTTCTTCTAGATAATCAGGAATGTTAATGGAATCATCACAGATCATTATCTGTTTTGTTTCATCTTTTAGACTTTTTTGGGATAATCTTTCTTTTGCAAAATTTATATATTTTTTGTTTAAATCAAATCCAACGGCATTTCTGCTAACATCTTTAGATGCTAATAAAGTGGTGCCTATTCCAGCAAAAGGATCTAAAACTAATTCTCCTTTATGAGTAAATAATTCTATGCATTTTTTGGGTAATGCTATAGGGAAAACAGCAGGATGTATTTCTTTATCTCTCGTATCTCTTGATTCATAAAAAAATTCCCATACAGCAACTTGATTTTTTAACCATTCTTTTGGACTCAGACAATTAATATTGGTCTTACCACAATTACAATTTCTTTTATAATCTATATTCAATTTTTTATTTTGTATTTGTATTTCTTGTTCCATTTTTGCGAGGTTTATTCCAGTAGGGAGATTTACATATTGGACAGATAATTGGACATTCTTTTTTTTTCCTTGGTATCCATTCATGACTACATCTTTCACATTTATATCCTTTTATCTTTAAAATTATTTCTGCCACAAATTAATTAAAAGTATCTAATTTATAAATATTACTTTTTTAAGTAATACTTATATAGTAATAATTTCTATAAAAGAGATTTACATAATTTCTGATATTAACTTTTAAATATTTGCACATAAAAATTTTTATGTAGACTCAGGGATTTGCTCAACTTACATTAAAAAACTCCCTTAAAACTTTCTCAGTTTCGCTACCCCTCAAGCATCTTAACTAACGTTTAGGGCTGCTCTGATCAAAGTCTGACCCGGTTCGCGAATAGCAAAATCAAGAAGGACAAAACGTCAACGTCTGTATTAAGATTTTCTAACGCAGATATCACGCGTCCCTTAAGCTTGCCTAAAGCTCGCTAACAAACAGCGGAGAGCTAACCCGCCAGCATGTCTACATTATTAAATATCTAACGGGTTTTTAAGGCTTTTGATTTTAAAAATTGAAAGTTTTTACAAAAGATACTTTTTTATAGATACTCAATTTATTTTAAATATGAAAGAAGAATTGAGAAATCTAATTGAACAAGCTGAGAAAGATTCTGAAGTTGCCAAAAAAAATTTTAATATAGAAGAATATTATATTTCTGCTTTTCTTTGCCAGCAAGCGATAGAAAAGATATTGAAAGCTTATTTTATTATAAAGAAAGGAAAATCTGCTGGTGCTACACATTAGTTGATTTATTTAGCAAAAGAAACCAAAGTTCCTAAAGAGTTTTATGATTTTTTAGGTAGTTTAACTCCTGAATTTATAACTACAAGATATCCAGATGTAGCAGGAGATGCGCCTTACAAATTATATCATAAAGAAAAAGTTGAGATTTATTTAAATAAATCTTCCGAGTTGATAAAATGGATAAAAAACCAGATAAACAAACTATGAAGCTGTTTGCAAAACATTTGAAATTTTTGAAGAATTCATTTGGTCCTAAAAGAATTATAATTTTTGGTAGTAGAGCAAGGGGAGAACATTTAGAAGAAAGTGATATAGATGTTATAATAGTATCTGATAAATTTAGAAATATTGACTTTAGAGATAGAATAATTCAAGCTTATGGAATGTGGGATAAAAAACAAGGTTTAGATATAATCTGTTATACCATAGAAGAATTTGAAAAAAAGAAAAAACAAATAGGAATTGTTAAAACTGCTGTTGAGGAAGGCATAGAAATTAAATAATATATTTTTTAAATTTAATAAAAATATTTATAATTTTGAAGTCCCTAAAAATCATTAGATTTTTTGAGTCTGAGCTTTTT
>JBBSXD010000031.1:0-20875 GCA_038045965.1 Nanobdellota archaeon | reverse complement strand
GAAGAGTGAGAATCCTAAATAAAAATCTTTTAAATGCGAGAGGGAAGATTCGAACACTTCATAAATTTATAATTTTGAAGTCCCTAAAAATCATTAGATTTTTTGAGTCTGAGCTTTTTTTAAAAGCGAAGAGTGAGAATCCTAAATAAAAATCTTTTAAATGCGAGAGGGAAGATTCGAACTCCCGAAGGCACTAAGCCACAGGATCTTAAGTCCTGCCCATTTGACCACTCTGGAACCCTCGCACAAGTTTCAAAATAATCAACAATTTAAAAATGTTTGTGGTCACTGATTCATTCTATTATGTCAAGAATTAATAATTCTTGATCACCCCAAAGAAACTTAAAATTTTTTAGAGTCCTAAAAACAATAGAATATATCACCCATTATTTTTTTGATAATTAAGATTAGAAATAACTGTCCCGGCAGAAAATATATTTATTAAAAATCCAATAAATACTTCTAACTGAGATAAAAATCTAATTAAATTTCCAACTGGATAGAGATCACCATAACCTAAAGTAAAATAAGTAACAGAACTAAAATATAAATAATCTGCAGGTTTCCCGTCTACTAATCCATCTGCATTTTTTAAAAAATTACCATTAGCTACATCTTTAGGCGTAAGAATAGATTTAGTTTTTGTTAGTAAATCTGCAGTATTATAAGCAAAACCAAAAAAAGAAATTATTAAAAAAGTTAGTGTAAGGTATGTTAAAAAAATATATTTTAAATCTCTACTTTCCAAAAAGTTTTTATAAGCTACTAAAATAGAAACAGGCAATATTATTAGAGTCGCAAAAACTAAAATAAATATTTTAGTGAAATTAGAATTATCATCCAAAAAAGGAAAATTAATTATCCAAATAAGTAAAGTTATTAATAATATTATAAACAACAAAACATTTTTATGATACCTTATTAAATTTCTAATTGCTGAAAATTCTAAAATAGCAAATCCCATTTTCACCTCGTAAATTAAAATATAATATAGTTTATTAATTTAACTAAAAATAAGAAAATACAAAATACTTAAAAAGTATGATACTTTTGTCATATAACTATGAAAGAAAATGAGATTTATGATGTAGCAATAATTGGTGCTGGAGTAGTTGGACTTTCTGGAGCTATTTATTCAAGAAGAATGAATCTTAAAACAATAGTTTTTGGAAATGAAAGAGGAGGAACTTTAGCTAAAACTCATATTGTAGAAAATTATCCTGGATATATTTCTTTAACAGGACCGGAATTAACTGAAAAAATTCTTGAACATGCAAAACAATACGAGCCAATAATTATTATGAAATCAGTTATAGATATAAAAAGGAAAGAAAAGATTTTTGAGATATCAACTAAAAAAGAAATTTTCTATTCTAAAACAATTTTATTTGCAACTGGTTCAAAATGGAAAGAATTAAATGTCAAAGGTGAAGAAGAATTCAAAAACAAAGGAGTGCATTATTGTGCTTCATGTGACGGTCCTTTGTACAAAGGAAAAAAAAGAGCAGTTGTTGTTGGTGGAGGAGATTCTTCAGTAAAAGAATCTTTGTTATTATCTGAATTTTTTGATGAGGTTCATGTTTTTGCAAGATCAAAATTCACACCAGAGCCAATTAATATGGACAGAGCAAAAAGAAATAAGAAAATTCATTTACATGAAAATATGGAAATAAAAGAAATAAAAGGAGATAAATTTGTAGATGAAGTTATCTTAAAAAGGCAAATAAATAATTCTAATTCTTTAAAAGTAGATGCTGTTTTTGTAGAAATAGGACATATCCCTTTATCAGAACTGGCTGTAAAATTAGGAGTAAAAACAAACAGCAAAGGAGAAATAATTATAACTAGAGAAGCTAGAACAAATATTTCTAAAATTTATGGAGCAGGAGATGTGGGAGATTTAAAATTCAAACAAGCAATAACTGGAGTAGGAGAAGCTGTAACTGCTATTTATTCTATATACGATGATTTAGGAAAAGAAATTCTAATATCCTAATTCATGAATAATCAAAAATAACCATGAATAAAATTATTAATTTCCTCTTTTTTTACTATTTTCTTTCTATTAAATCTAAAATCAATTATATCAAGAGTTCCTCTTTCAGGATTATGATTATATTTTAAGAAAGTTTTAGGTATTTTAACATCAGAAAAAATTTCCGAAAAATCGCCACCTCTGTCTAAAGACAGAGGTTTGATCGGCGATTTTTCTTTCAAATGGAAATTTTTTGGGATGCTCCGAAACAACATCACCATAAATGGTGAGGTTTTCAACGTTTCGGACATAATAATCTCTATTAAAACCAAAGGTTTCTTGATCCCTCAAATATTTTTTAGAATCTCCAGCCATCCAGTATGCAAATCTATTATCAGTATTATCTTTTATTTCTAAAATAGGAAAACATAAACCTTTATCTAGTCCAGCCAAAGAAACCTCATCTTTCTCATCAAAATTATCTGGATTCATCATTTTAACTTCTAAATCTCTAACTAAAACTAATGCAGAAAGTTCAGAATTAAAGAATTTTTTATTTGGAGGATTTTCTTTAAAATAATCAGAAATCTCACGAAGCGAATTAGCACAATATAAATCTGAATAAAAGTGAAATTTAATTCTTTCATAAAAAGAATAATTACAATTTTTTATGTATTCTTCACTTAAATTAATCATAGTAACAATGGAGATTATGATAATATTAATATTTTGTTGTTTTAAGAACTATGTGTTCCCAATATCTCTATATCATAAATTATATATAATAATTAATAATAAACTTTTTAAATACACTATTTTCAATTTACAAATATGGCTTATGTAAAAAACCCAATTGGTTATAATGTTAGAGATATTAATCGCGCTTTGAGTAAGTTTGTAAGTAATGGTCCTTCTGAAACAAGAATAAGACGATATATAAAAGAAAATAATTTAGGAGAAGATTATATTATTAAAGATTTTAGAAAGAAAAAAACTCTTCTTATATCAGAGGCCAATTTAGAGAGATTATTAACAGACATGAATATTCCCGTTAAAGTTAACGATATAGTTAGAGAAATAGATGGATTTATTTAATTCTTATTGCTTTCCAATCTTTGCAAAGCAATTTTAGCACTTTCTGCCATTTCTGGTTCAGGATCTTTTAAAAATCTTTCAATAAATTTTTTAAATTCAGATCTACCTAAAGTCGCTAAAGCTAATATAGCTTCATGTCTCACAAAAATATTTTTATCAGTTTCGATAGCTTTCATCAAATATTTACCGACCAATTCTGGGTGGCTAGTTTCTCCCAGACTAAAAGCAAACTCATGTCTTACTATAGGAGAAGGATCTGTAATAATCCTTTAATTAAAGCATTCAAGCTTTCATCTTCAATAGCATTTTCCAAATGAAAAGCTGCCTGTATTCTTTCTTCTTCTGATTTATTCAAATCCAAAACTATTTTCGCATAATCTTTTTCAGATAACATATAAAATTAATTTTAATACTCTTTTTAAAGTTTTACAACAAAAATTATAAATTTATAATTACCAAAAATTTATGATAAAATTAAAAAAATAAATTTTAGATCATAAAAATGGTTGTAATAAAGTGACTCAATTTAAATATTCATCATTTTTTGGAATAAAAAATCCACATAAGAAAAAAGAGGATTTTTTAAGAATAATAATTATTGCAAATCAATTATCTCTTTAGTATTTTTATTATTAAGGACTAAACCCCTTTAATTAAAGCTTGCTCACGCCATCCATCTATTTTTTGACATCCAGAACATACATGAATAAAATCATTAATACCATATTCATTCCTGGCTTTAATTATAGTTCCCTCTAACTTTCCATAACTCTCTTCAATACCTTCTTCACAAAGAATACATTTCACACCCATTTTATTTATAACAAAAGACGAACAAATATTAAAGCTTTTTGATTCAAAAGAATAATCCTTAATCAATTATAATAATACTTATATAATAAATATGATTCTAAGATTTATGTCTATATCTAAATTTTCTAAGGATATACCTTTAATTGATGTTTCTTCTTTGTTAAAAAAATATTACAAACAAAACACAACTACTGTAGAAATTGGAAATGCGTGTAAAGATATCGGATTTTTTTATGTAATAAATCATAATATTTCAAAATCACATATAACTAATTTATTTAGAGAAACTAAAAATTTTTTTAATTCACCTTTAGATAAAAAGAATTTAATATTAGAAAATAATTATCCTTTTTATTCTGGATATGTTCCATTTTATGGAGAAAAGACTAAAGGAATATTAGATTCTCATGAAGCCTTCGATATGATAAGAGAAACCCCATTATTTGAAGAATCATATTCTGACAATCCACTTAAAGGTCCAAATCAATGGCCAACATGGATGAAATCTTTTAAAGGAACTATGTTAAATAATTGGGATTTAATGGAAGATTTAGGTAAAAGTTTAACTAAAGGAATTTTTATTAGTTTAGGATTAGAAGAAAAATTAATGCTAGATTATATGAAAGATCCTATATCAATGCAGAGAATTATTTATTATCCAAAAACAGATATAAAAGAACAAGGAATAGGTGCACATAAAGATTATGGATTTGTAACCATGGTTTTACAAGATAGAGAGGGATTAGAAATTAAAAATAAAGAGGGATCATGGATTAAACTAAAACAAATACCTAATTCTTTTATAGTTAATATAGGGTATATGATAGAAAATTGGACTAATGGATTATATTCGGCAACGGAACATAAAGTATCAACTTCAGAAAAAGATAGAACATCTATAATCTTTTTTATTGGTCCAAGTCCGCATGTAAATGTAGTTCCTTTAGAATCATGTTGTTCAGATAATAACCTTCCAAAATCTAAACCCTATAATTATGGAGAATATGTAAAAAGAAAACTTAAAGATAGCTATAACAAGTAATAATTATTTAAATGCCTTTTTCTTAGATATTTCATGTTCGAAGAAATTATAATAGAAATTTTGGAAAGAGAAACAAAACTTCATAGAGATCAAATAAAAAAATTAATTGAGATTCCCCCTAAATTAGAGTTGGGAGATTTTTCCTTTCCATGTTTCAGTTTTGCAAATATAAAAACTGATGATGAAATGTGGGCTAATGTAGAAAAAGATTTTTTTATTAAAAAAAATCCCGCAGATATATCAAGACATTTCGCAGATAAAATTAATAATAAAAAATTACCAAAAGAAATAGAAAAAGTAATTGCTTTTGGCCCTTACTTAAATTTCTTCTTAAACAAAAAAATTCTTGCTTCTAAAATAATTAAAATAAATTCAAATTTTGGAAAAGAAAAAAACAGAAAAAAAATTCTTATGGAATATGCTTCTCCAAACTCAAACAAACCTCTTCACCTTGGACATTTAAGAAATATTGCATTGGGAGAAAGCATGGCAAGAGTTTTTGAATATGCTGGAAATAAAGTAATAAGAGTAAATTTAAACAATGATAAAGGAATGCCAATATGCAAAACTATGCTTGCATATCAGAAATTTGCTAAAAATAAGACTCCAGAATCTGATCACAAAAAATCAGATCATTTTGTTGGAGATTTATATGTACTTTATAATGAAAAATTAAAACAAGATTCTTCTTTGGAAGATCAAGCAAGAGAATTATTAAAACTACAGGAACAAGGAGATAAAAAAACTTTGGAATTATGGAATAAAATAATAAATTGGGTGCTTTCTGGATATAATGAAACATATAATATTTTTGGGGCAAAATTTAATAAAGAATATTATGAGAGTAAAATTTATCAATCCGGAAAAGAAATTGTTATAAAAGGATTAGAAAATGGAATATTTGAAAAAAGAAGAGATGGAGCAATTGTAGTTAATTTAGGAATTGTTGATAATGAAAATTTAGGAGAGAAAGTTTTATTGAGAGAAGATGGAACATCAGTTTATATAACTCAAGATTTAGAATTGGCTAGAATAAAAAATAAAGATTTTCATTCAGATATTTTTATTAATGTTGTAGGTAATGAACATGACTATCATTTTAAAGTACTTTATGAAATCTTAAAAAGATTAGGAAATAAAGAGAAACATTACCATTTGTCTTATGGATTAATCTCACTTCCTGAAGGAAGAATGAAATCAAGAGAAGGCAATGTAGTAGATGCAGATGATATAATAAATAATGTAAAAGAGTTGGCAAAGAAAGGATTGGAATCTAGAAAAAAATTATCTAAAAAAGAATTAGAAAAAAAATCTTTAATTATAACATTAGCATCTATAAAATACGCTTTACTTAAAATAGAAGCTGGAAAGAATTTTATGTTCGATCCTAAAGAATCAATAAATTTTGAAGGAAACACGGGCCCATATTTACAATATTCTTACGCAAGAGCAAGTTCAATTATTAAAAAATCAAAGTCAAAAAAATCTTTAGTTATCCCAGATAATTTCACAAAAGAAGAATTACATTTAATTTCACAAATATCAAAATTCCCTCAAACATTAGAAAATACTACAAAAAAAATGAATCCAGCAATAATAGCAAATTATGCTCATGAATTAGCGCAATATTTTAATGAATTTTATCATGCAAATCAAGTTATTGGAACTAAAGAAGAATCTTTTAGATTAAAATTAATTGAAGCTTTTAGAATAGTTTTAAAAAATTCCCTATATCTTTTAGGAATAGAAGTTATGGAAGAGATGTAAAGGGATTTTCATAAAACTTTTAAATAGATATCTTTCCTATCAAATATATTAAAATCTTCAATTTCGTTCATGAGCAAATTAATTATTTTATCTTAAATAATCTATAATTTCCTTAAGAATACTATAATTAATAGTTTTTCTTCCCAAAATCTTATCTGTATCTTCAATTAAATTATTTAATAATAAATTATATTCAATATTATTCTTTTGAGAAAATTTAAAAATTCTTGTCTGAATATCTACATAACTTATACCATTAATATACAAACTAAATATATCTGGATCAAAATCTAAATTTCTCCTTTCCCTTAATCTTTTAAGGCATATATTAAACTTACTTGTATTTTCATAATGGTCATCTAAT
The DNA here is from genome assembly GCA_038045965.1 of Nanobdellota archaeon. Lineage (GTDB taxonomy): Archaea > Nanobdellota > Nanobdellia > Pacearchaeales > GW2011-AR1 > ARS1285. The sequence continues at coordinate 13,819 of JBBSXD010000031.1, read as the reverse complement.
TTAAAATATCCACATTTAGCTCCATTGTAAGTTATATTTAATGAGTCTCTTAAAAAAGCCCAACTAGTTAAATCTTGAGGCGGATTAATATTTGCCATAACAACCTACTTATAGTTAAATCTTTAAATATATTTATATAAAAAATGATATGGAAAATCAATTAATTTACATAGACACTTATGGTTGTTCTGCAAATCAAAACAATTCAGAAATAATAGCTGGACTTCTTACTCAATCAGGTTATAATATAACAAATAATCCCTATATAGCAGATATTCATATAATCAATAGCTGTGTTGTGAAGAAAAAAACTGAGAATAAAATAAAAAGAAAAATTCAAGATTTATATAAGACAAATAAAAAGACAATAGTTACAGGATGTATGCCTGATTCAGATTCAGAAAGCATTATAAAATTAAATCCAAAAGCCTTGCTCCTTTCTTCTCATAATATAAAATCTGTATCCCAAATTATAAGAAATCAACAATCTCTTCCAATAATTCAATCTATAAGAATAAATAATCATGAAGAGAAAGTTTTTCTTCCAAAAATACCATTTAATAAATTAATCTCTATAACTCAAATTCTAGAGGGATGTTTATCAAGCTGTTCATTTTGCAAAACTAAATTAGCAAAGGGAAATGTATTTTCTTATTCTCAAGAAAAAATATTAAGCTCTATAGAATCAGATTTAAAATATGGAGCAAAAGAAATCTGGTTGACAAGTCAAGGAAACGAATGTTATGGAATGGATAGAGGTAGACAAGAATTACCTGAATTAATAAATAAAATAATAAAATTAAATCATAGATTTAAATTAAGAATAGGAATGATGAATCCAAAAAATTTTATTCCTATATCAAAAGAATTAATTGAATTATATAAAAATAAAAAGATTTACAAATTTCTTCATTTACCTATTCAGTCTGGTTCTAATAAAATTCTAAAAGATATGAGGCGTTCATATACTGTAGAACAAGTAAAAGAGATAATAATGGAATTTAGAGAAACTTTTCCAAATATAACTATAGCTACTGATCTGATAACTGGTTATCCTACAGAAACAGATAATGATCATAAGCTGACATTAAAATTTTTAGAAGATATAAAGCCAGATGTACTTAATCTATCTAAATTTTCAAAGCATAAAAATACTCCTGCAGAAAATCTGAATGAGATAAATATAAATATTATGAATCAAAGAAATAAAGAAATTATGAATCTTCATAGACAAACTGCTTTTGAAAATAAAAGAAAATTTTTAAATAAAGAGATTAAAGTATTAGTAAACAAAAAGATATCAAATGAGCTATACGAATCAAGAGATGAAAATTATAATATAATTCTTGTAAATTCAGATAAAAATATACTTGGTAAAATAAAAAGAGTTAGACTTATTCAGTTTGGTGTTCATCATATAATTGGAGAGATTTTGGAGGATTAATATCATTAAGTATAACAAATTTATAATCGCAATTTCTAGACAATAGATGACGTAAATCACAATTATCTGCTATTATAGATATTCTATCAGGTTAATAATAGCAACTATCTAAAATACTTCTTCTTACAAGAAATTTATCATTATAATTATCATTACTTAAAATCATAATACTAACAAATAAAAAAAGTTTATATATTTTTCTAAAAAATCAAATTAACTTTAGAGCTTCTTCAGGCTTAAAAATCTTTATGCCTTGATATTCTCCTAATTTCAATAGATGTTTATCTTGGCTAATAATAATATCTGCTTTTCCAGTTACACCAACTTCAAGAAATTTATTATCATCTAGATCATTTTTATTACATTTAAATTTATGGTTGGCTCAACAATAACTGAATTTTCAATTATTAAATTTCTCCATTCTTCAATCATATTTTCAGGAATTTGAATTCTGAAATATTTTAATGTTCTTACCAATTCATCTAAAATGTCTACAGAACTTACTAAATCAAACTCCTTATTTTTCCATTTTTCTATAATCTGAGAACAAAAGTTTCCTTCCCAAAATATCCCAGAAACAAATACATTTGTATCAAGGATGACTTTCATTTTTTTCTGCTATTTTTAATCGCTTCTTCTACACCTGACTCTTTTATTCCTTTCTTTTTAGCAAAATCCCTTGTTTTTTTTAGTAGTTTATCAATTCCACTAAAAGAAGGCATTTCCAACTTCTTTAGAACAATTGTATTTTCTTCTCCAATAACAACAAATTTTTCTCCATCATGAATTTTCATTTTGTTTCTTAAACTTTGAGGAATTACAATTTGTCCTCTTGAGCTTATACTTGTTATTTCAATATTTTCCATTTTAGCTTATTGATAAGTTTATATGTTAAGTAAGATTATCTTATTTATAAACTTTTCTTTTGCGCCTTCTTTTTTAGAAACTTCAAGAATTGAAAATTCTTGAATGTATTGAAGAAATTTGTTCTTGATAAAAAGAAGAAGAAAAGTCCATGGCTCACAAAAAATAAAAATATTATCTGTTTCGCAGATTATTGATAAATACTAAAATATATCCCAATCAAATACTCTTAAATCCTTTCCAAGCAGCTTCGAATAATTGCTCCATTGCTGCGGCAAAAAAATCAGTAGAAAGCCAAACTGCTACATCATAATTAGGATGAACAACATTATCATCTAATATCATAAATAATAATTGGTTGCTATCAACAATAGCAAATCTCGCTCTCATTTTAGGACAATTTCTAACTTCTGCTACTTTACTTAATTCTTTTGCTATTTTTATATTTGTATCATCTATAGGAGCAGCAATTCTTATAGTAACTCCTCTTTTCTTTGCTCTCTCTAAAACTGGCATTAAAGCTTCTAATTTTCTTCCAACTCCTGCACTAGTTGTTACAATTGTAATAGTATCCTGTGCATCTCTTACCATCATATCTAAATGATTGTAAACATTCTGTCTTCCTCTTACACTTCCAGTCAAATCAGCAGGCTCTACAAATTTTATACCCTCGTTAAATAAACTGCTTAATTCTTCCAATATATCTTCTTGTTTTAATCTATCCAACCTTTTACTTTTCTCATTTGCTTCTACTGCTAAATTTTTCTTAACTCTTTCAATAACTTCAGCAGGTTTTAGAGCCACAAATCTTATTGGCTTCCCTAATTTCATAACAATAAAACCTTTTTTCTCTAAAGTTTCTAGTATATCATAAGTTCGAGATCTCGGAACATCACTGATGTTGCTTAGTTCTCCAGCAGTACTTACTCCTCTGGATAGCAGAGCAGTCCAAACTTTAACTTCATAAAGATTTAAATCAAAAATTTTTCTAAGTCTACTTAAAAACTCATCTTTTACTATCATGTTCACTTACCTCTTTTGTTCTTTTTTTTACAATCATAATTTATTAATTTAAAAGTAGTATTTAAATGTTTTTATTGTTTAACTATCGTGTTATAAAATAAAAGTAATTCTCTCGTCGAAAAAACACTAATTTTCTTATCATCTATTTACAAAATATATTTTGAATAATATTCATTGTAATTTATAAAAACTATTTTTTATTAAAGATTAACTTGCTTTTAAATAAATGTTATCAAATCTTTCAGAACATCTATCAACATTATAACTCATTAAATAACCATCATCATTACTATTATCATAATTTTCAAAAGCATTTCTAAAAACATTAGTTGCTTTAAATTCCTGACTTTTTAAAAATAATTGCCCACCTAAATTGGAATCTCTAACTAACATTGTAATCTCATTCCTTCTTTGAATATCTATTTTATTTTTTAATTTATCAATCATGGTTCTTCCAATACCAATTCTTCTATATTCTGGTTTTACTGCAAAATTAATAACATTAAATTTACTTTCATGAAACTCATAAATCATAAACCCATGAATATTGTAATAATTATTAGCAACCATAAGAATACAATCTCTTCTTCTTAAAGCACACAAAAATTCCTCTTCCATCCATGGAAATTCAAAACTCTCTCTCTCTATTTCTAAAACTTCAGAAAGATTTTTTTTAATCATCCATCTAATTTGATAATTATTTTCGCTCATATTTTACTAAATCCAATTTTTATTTTTTTATTTTTAATTTCTTCTTCTAAATAATTTTTATATTTATCATCTTCAAAAATTAATTTATCAGCTCCAACTCTTTCTTTAATAAAATCTTTCCATTTATCCAATTTATTTTTAAGATCATTATTAATTATACTTAATTCAATCCTATCACTTTTAATCAATCCATATTTTTTTCTGGCAGCTTGAATTTTTCTGCATATTTCTCTAACATATCCTTCCTCTTCTAATTCGGGAGTTATTTTTGTATCAAATTTTACTTCAATTTTATCCCCATTTTTAAATTCTATATTCTTCACATTCAATTGATTTTTTATTATCTCTAAAAATTTTTTATCTACATTAATAGATATAACTGCTTTACTCAAAGGCCATTTTAATCCTATCTTCTCTTTATCTCTTTCAGCAAGACCTTTCTCAATTATTTCTAAAACTATATTCATATCTTCTTCAATTTTTTTATTAATTAATTTATTATCAAATTCAGGCCAAGAACTTAAATTTACACTATTATTGCTAAACTCTGAATAAATATATTCAGAAATATATGGTGCGAAAGGAGCTAAAATTAAACTTATCTTTTCTAAAATCTCTGCAACAATTTTTCTTGTATCATCTCTTTCTCTCGTAAATTTAATATAAGATCTAGAAAAATCATTAACTACAAAATTCATAATTTCATTTAAAGCTAAATCTAATCCAAAATTATCTAGATTATAACCAACATTTTTTATAACGCTGTTTAATCTGCTTAAAATCCAATAATCTTCTATTTTATTTTTATTTTTATTTTTTTCTAATTGAATATAATATTTATATGTATTATCTAAAACAGTCAGAAAAGGTATTACTGATTCTTTCATTAATTCGTAAGAAAACCTTTTAGAATTTCCTACGTCATTTATACAAAATTGTAGTCTAACTGCATCAACTCCAGTTTTCTCAATTATGTCTTTTGGGTTTATAACATTTCCTTTAGATTTTGACATTTTCTCGCCTTTTTCATCTACTATATGCCCTGCACATATAACATTTCTATAAGCAGGTTTATCAAAAAGTAAAGTTCCTAAAACATGTAAAGTATAAAACCATCCTCTTGTTTGATCAATAGCTTCAGCAATATAATCGTATGGAAATCTTTTCTCAAAATCTTTTTTATTTTCAAATGGATAATGAAATTGTGCAAAGCTTGCACTACCAGAATCATACCAGCAGTCAATCACATCTGGAATTCTAGTCATAAATTTCCCACATTCACATTTAAATTTAATATCATCAATCCACGGTTTATGTAAATCATAATCTTTGAATTTTTTAATTGAATATTTTTTTAATTCTTCTACGCTTCCTATGATTTTCTCTTCTCCACATTCACATTTCCAAATCGGCAAAGGACTTCCCCAAAATTTAAATCTAGATAAAGACCAATCCTTTGCTCCTTCAAGCCATTTTCCAAATCTACCTTCCTTAATATATTCTGGATACCAATTTATTTCTTTATTTTTTTTAATTAATTTATCTCTAACTGAACTTACTTTAATAAACCAAGAATTAATTGCATAATATATCAGAACAGAATCACATCTCCAACAGAATGGATAACTATGTTCTATTTTTTCTTTTTTATATAATAATCCTTTTTTCTTTAGATAATCTTTAATTTCTTCTTCTACACTTTTGACAAATTTGCCTTCCCATTCAGGAACTAAATTATTAAATTTTCCATTTTGTTCTACAGTATGAATTAACGGAAGATTTTTTTTTCTACAAACTACATAATCATCTTCTCCGTACATTCCAGCAGTATGAACAATCCCAGTTCCACTATCAGTCGCAACAAAATCAGCACTAATTATTTTATGAGAATTTTCATTCTGCAACTCTTTAATATCAAATAAAGGTTCATATTTTATTCCAATTAAATCTTCTCCTTTTAAATTTTCAATTATTTCATATTCTCCTTTAATAACACTTAATCTTTCTTTAGCTAAATAAACAAAATCTCCATCAGATAATTTTATTTTAACATAATCAATATCATTTCCCACTGCTAAAGCAACATTTCCAGGTAATGTCCAAGGAGTAGTTGTCCATGCTAAAATATATTCTTTATTTTTATTAATAATTTTAAATGCAATATAAACAGATTCTTCTTTTACATCTTTGTATCCTAATGCCACTTCATGGCTTGATAAAGGAGTCTCGCATCTCGGGCAAAAAGGAACAACTTTATATCCTTCATACAATAATTTTTTATTATAAATCTCTTTTAAACTCCACCAAACACTTTCAACAAAATTATTATCTAATGTTCTATAAGGATTTTCTAAATCTATCCAATAAGCTAATTCTTCCGTTGATAAATTCCAATCTTTAATATTTGAGAAAACACTTTCTTTACATTTTTTTATAAATTTACTACTTCCATATTTCTCTATTTCTTTTTTAGAATTTAATCCTAGACTTTTTTCTATTTGTACTTCAACAGGTAATCCATGACAATCCCATCCCCCCTTTCTTGGAACAGAAAAACCTTTCATAAATTTATATTTACAAATTAAATCTTTAAAAGTTCTAACTTCTAAATGATGGAGTCCAGGAGGAGCATTTGCAGTAGGTGGACCTTCTAAAAAAGAGAATATCTTTTTTTTAGAATCATCTTGTACAGAATTTCTAATTTGTTTATCATATTTCTTCCAGACTTTCCTGGCTTCATTTTCTATTTCTTTAAAATTTATCATTTTATTAATAAATTTTCCATATTTTTAAATTTACTTAAAGACTATTAAAACTTAAAGTTCTTAACTAATTCTCTAAAAGTTTCTCCAACAGAATTTAAATCTTTATTTACAGCTTCAACTAAATTCATTTTATCCTCCTTATATATGTTAAAATATTATTAGATAACATAAAAAATCCACACACATTCAATTAAATGTGCAATCATATAATTGAAATAGCTATAATAGAACTTACTTTTTCAATCTTGTTATTCATAGCCATAAAATGTGTAAATATCATATATTTTTAAATTTATTGATGTCGGGAGATTATTAGTTGGGACTATTAGACATTATCTTAACCACCAAAAAAAGTCTCATATAACCAAAATGATTCATCACCAACAGCATCAAGATAATTTTTTAGAACTACATATTGTTCATATACAATCTCTTCATTTTCATATTTATCTCCTAAATCTTTAATATATTTTTTTATAATATTTCTGAATAATCCTGAAGCTTTTTTTAAATTCCCAAAAATTTTAATATGGGCCTCTTTTAAATCATCATCTGTAATATCATCTGGAAATTTCTTATCACTTTTATATCTTAAATTTTCTACTAACTTTATAAAACTAGCATGATCTGTTTCTAACACTTTTTTATCTAAACCCTTTGCTTTTTTAGATAAAATAAATTCTGATGTAAGTGTATTAGAATTTTCTACAGCTTTCAGATTACAATAGAAATATAAATAAAATACTTCTGAAAAGTTTCTTGACGAATCTAGAGAAATAAAATAAAGATTATCATTTTCCGAAACTGATTCTATATAATCTGGATTTAATTTTTTTTTAACTCTATATTGAAATTCTTCAGCTACTTTATCAGTATACTTTTCTCTAAATAATCTATTATACCATTCATCTAATTTTCCTATTACATAATCTCTTTCGACAACCATTTCTATCTTATAAATAAACAGTTTAAATTTATGATTAATTACTCTTTAAAGACAACACAATAAAGCTTTAATATCACAAAATAAATATTTTAAAATGCATTTAGATTTTTTTAAAAACAAAAGATTAGTATCTAGTATAATAATTTCAGCTTTGTTTTTATTTATTGTATATACAAGTTTACCTTACCTAAGTGCATTTTTTGGAGCAATTATTTTAACTTTTATATTTCATCCTCTAGACAAAAGATTGAGAAAATATTTCTCAGCAAAAATTTCAGCAGGGATAATTTTAGTCATAGCTTTAATTATTATAATTCTGCCTTTAATCTTTATAATTAATGGACTAATAAATCAGATAACTAACTTGCCTTATCAAATAGAAACATTAAGAATTATAAAACAAACTATAAATGAGAAATTTCCATTTACTTTAGAATTGAATGAGGGGCAGATAATAAATGAGATAATGCCTATTTTGAGAGCATATATTAAACCAGTATTCTCGAATATAATTTTCTCATTTGCGATTTTATTTTTATTATTTTTCCTAACTTATTATCTAATTCTTTATTACGAGAAAATTAAAAAAATAATTATAGAAAATCTTCCTTTTAATAGAAGAAATAATTTAATTATTATAGATAAATTTAAAGAAATAACTTATGCCACAATTATTGGAACTTTTTTAATCGCTATAATTCAGGGAGGGCTTTTGGCTTTAAATTTCTGGCTTCTTGGGATTCCAAATGCTTTATTTTGGGGAGCTTTAACAACTATTTTATCTTTTATTCCAATGATAGGTTCTCCAGTAATTTGGATACCTGCTGCTATAATCCAGATACTTTTAGGAAAATTAAACATTGGAATCGCATTAATAATTGTAGGAATCTTGATAAGTTTAATAGATAATATTCTTAGGCCAATAATAAATCAAAGATATGGCTCAATTCACCCTTTAGTTTCAGTTATAGGAATTTTTATAGGAATCTCAAAATTTGGAATAGTAGGAATTTTTATAGGACCAATAATAATAGCTTACTTCATACTTTTCTTAAAATTATATATAGAAGAATATTTTGATAAAGAAAATGAAATTAAAAAAGCGATAATTTAACATTAAATATCTTTAAGATAATTATTTAGAATATCTGACTTCATCTTAAACATTTTTAGTATTATTTTTTTTCCTTGTTCATAATCTATTTTATTTCCATAATAATTTATACTATTTCTTATATATCTAAATCTATCAAAACTATTAAAATCAAAATTTAATATCAATTCTTTTAATAACTCCCCTAAACAAAGATGTGAGTTTATTTTATATCCATTTAATATGCATAATCCCTCAAGTATTTCTCTAAGTGAATCATAAGCCATGGAAACATAAGCAGAAATATTTATTTTATTAATATTGGCGCTATTTACACTGTCTTCTTTAATTTTAGACATTTCAATTAAGGATCTAATTAATTCTTTATCAATTCTTGTTTTTTTAATGTAATTTTTTTTATAACAATCTTCTAAATCCATCTTAATTCTCCCTGAATAACAATTCCGTTCAATATGTTGTTAATCAAGTGAGTATTTTTAAGTTCTTTAGTATCTTTAACAATGAAAAACTGCAATTTTCTTTTAATAACTTTCTCAAATTTTTCTTTTTTTGGAAATTCTTTATTCTTTTCTGAAATAATAACAAGATCTATATCACTATCTTCTGTATCTAATCCAAATGAAGCAGATCCAAAAAGAACTATTGCTGGTTTCATATAAAACTTATTTAATTCTTCTATTAATCCAGAATCTTTTATTTTTTTAATATTGTAATATATCTTGAGATCTGTATAATTACTATGGGACATATTTGCTTTATATATTATTAAATTCCTTTCTTTTCTTTCTTTTAATATTTCTTTTTTTGCCAATTTTTTTAGCTGAGAACTTGCTGTTGCCGGAGCTACTTTTATAATTCTTGCAATCTCCCTTACATTATATTCTTTAGTAGGATTCTCAAAAAAAACTTTAATTATGTTTAATTCTTTGAACATATGTCTGATTTAATGAACATATGTTTAAAAATGTTTCTATTTAGCAAAATCTTTTAATTACTTCATCTTCCATAAAGTGCATTTTTCCTGGAATAACAAAACAAAATGGAGCCTTTATCTTTTTGTTTTTTAAATTTTTTATTTTATCATAATAAATCTTACTATTAAATCCAAGTTGACTGCAAACCAAAATCTTATCAATATCAAAATTTTTATCTTTACAACTTTCTTCAAGTTGCTTTAATGCTTCAATAAAACTTAATCCTATATCAATTAAAATTAAGGAATGTGTTCCAGCATTTTTATTTTCTTTAATAATTTCTAAAAAGCTATAAGTTTTAGGATTATTTTTCCAATCTGGCATACTTACAATCTTTCCAAACTTATATAATTGCAGTCCGCTTTCAGCTATAGCATCAAAAACCGAAGCTGAATAAATTATTTTATATTTTACTTTATTTTTTTTGCATTCTTCAATTAGACTTACATGAGTAGTTGCAAATAAAGGACTACCATAAACAAGCAAAGAAATATCTCTTTTTTTAGCTTCTAAAACTAATTTGTCACTTTCAACATAATCTCTATTTAAATTAGAAATCTTTTTACCTATAACTTTTTCTAATTTATTTAATTTATAAGGAAATTCTACTGTATATCCTTCAAGATAAACTTTCTTAGATTTTTTAACCGCTTCTTTTCCTTCTAAAGAAATTCCCTTCTCATTTAATCCTAAACCAACAAGATATAGCATAAACAAAACAAATAATTTTATTTAATAAATCTTTACTATCTTCTTGATTCTTTAAATCTAATTCCATTTTTATCTATGCACAACTTCAATTTGAGGAAGATATCTTGCGCATTCTTCAGCCAACAATCTTCTATGACATCTTTCTGGGCTTGGTTCTATACAAAGTAAAGTTATATCTTCTTTTAAAGATCTCATTGCCAATTTTTCTACTTCTATTTTCTTCTCTCCTTCTCTTATTTCTTCTAAATATTCAATAGAAAATAAATCCCATCCGAATCCTATTTTATAATAATTACCAACTAAAAAATCTGTTGGAGCTAATATTTTTAACCATTCATCATAACTATCTTTATTTATTAAAGGATGAGTGGTTATTCCATCTTCTAAAGTATGTCTACTCATCACAGAAATTCTTACACCATCTGATTTATCCTTATCTTTCAAGATACTTTTAGTATAAAGCATAAAAATACAATTATAGTTATATTTATTAATATTTATATTCTATAATTAAAAAGATGGCAGTATGTTTTTCAATTAATTCAGATATAAGATTAACATTAAAAAGAAAATTTTTAATAAATAAAAAATCTCAAGCGCATGTAGAAATGATATTAGCTACAACTTTGTTTGTAGGATTTCTAGTTTTTTTATTTATTTTCCTTAGATCTTCTTCTAAAATAACTAAAGAACTTCCTATAGACGATGTAAAATTAACTATTATAAAAGAATTAGAAGAAAATATAGGCAAATTGTCTGTTGTTTTGAATTCCGAAACTAACTGTTTTGATTTAACTGATTTATATGATGAATATGGAACTAATTTTAGAGCTGTACAAGATTCTAACAAAAAAAGAATAACAATTTATTATGGAGATTTTTTTGAGAAAAATTATCAGCCATGTGATCCAAAAAAAAAGGGTTTTAAAGTAGGAGTTTATATAGAAGAGAAAATTATATCAGAAAGAAATATAGAAAAATTAACCGCAGATTATAATTCAGATTATTCTGAATTAAAACAAAGATTAGGAATAGAAAATTTTGCTTTTGAGTTTAAAGATAGAGAAAGTAATATAATTGAGAGATTTAGTGTTCAAGGAAAGATCCCTCAAAATGTAGACACAATATCTGAGAGTTTTCCTGTAAGAATAATCAATAACAAAGCAGAAATATCTGAGCTTACATTAAATATTAAAGTATGGAAATGAAAAACAAAAAAGGTTTCATAAGAATAATAGAAGTATTATTTGCCATTTTAATAATAGCTGGAGCAGTTTTAATTTTAATATCCAACAACCTAAAAAACTCAGATATTTCAGAGGAGGTTTATGAAAAACAAAAATATATATTAAATATAATTTCAAATAACGAGCAGATGAGAAATGAGATAATCAATGGAAATACCGATTTAACAAACAAGTTTATTAAAGATTCTATTCCAAAAAACTGGCATTTCTCTATATGTATAACAGAGATAAATAATATATGCGATAATTCTCCATCAGAAAATAAAGATATTTATGTATCAGAAACAATAATATCCTCTTCTTTAACAACTTATAATACAAAAAAATTAAGATTTTTTATTTGGAGGTAAATAAAGGTAAAATTATTACTTAAAACTTATTTTATATAAATGTAAATTATAAAGAATTTGCTACATGTTTTAATGGTAGAAATAATAAAAGAGAAAAGAGAAATAGATGGAATAATTTCTGAAAAAATTAAAAATAAAAAGCTTATCTTTACCACCCATTATAGAATTAGCTCATCAGAGAAAGGAATAGATGATGAACAAGTAAAAGAAATATTTTTACAATTTGAAAAGATTTATGCAATAGAAAAAGAAATTTTAAAATATGGAGATATAGGATATGAATTATTTTATAGGCTAAAAGATAATACAGATTTTTCTATAGCAACATGCCCAAAAGAAGATAAATTAATTATGTCCGAAATGTTGAAAACCTCACCATTTATGGTGAGGTCGTTTCGGAGCATCCTAAAAAATTCCCATTTGAAAGAAAAATCGCCGATCAAATCTCCGCCTTTAGGCAGAGGTGGCGATTTTTCGGGAATTTTTTTTGATAATTCATGCGGTAAAATACAAGAGAAGCATTGGTAAAAGATTTGATGGGAAAACAATTAATTAGTATTAATTATGGGAAGTTCAACAATATTATAAGGAACCCTTTCTACTTGATTTTCAGTCTGCAAAATAAAATAAATTAAATAACCATCTATTTTTTGTTGAAATACAAATTCAGCGTTTGTCAGATTATTCAATATTTTAGAATCTATATTTAAAGATTCAAGATATTTTGATACTTCCAAAATCTCAATTCCTACAGCTTTATTTTCTGTTGTAAAGTCAACTATCAGATTCAAAACTCTTATACTTCCAGTTACTTTTTTATTTCTGTCATTACATGAAATAAATAATCTATCTGAAAAATCATCATAATGAAATATAGTTTTCTCCATTATATTTAATTTATGTTTAGTTATTATATAAGGTTTTCCGTAGAATAAAAAAACAAGGGGGGATAGCATTAAGAAGGAGATTTGTAAAAGTTCTTAAATGCCAAAATATATAAATATAAAAATCTCAGTTTATAAAAAGGTGTATGATGAATAAAATCTTTAGTTTAATTACGTTTATCTTTTTATTTTTATTATCTGTAAATTTTGTGTTTGGAGTAGTTTGTACGACTGAAAGATTTAGTTTTTATTCAGGATCAGAAATAAGAGATTTTGTAAATAGTCATCCAGAAATGGAATCTAAGATTAAAATTCCAGATGATACTAGTGTTTGTCCTTTAAAAGATAGGTCTTATTCTCCTTGTTCTGGTTCAGCCCGTTTTGATGATATAACTACATTAAAGATATGTGAATTTAAAGGTTATACAAAAGTGATATCTAAAACTTCTAGCTTTTATAATAGCCCTGCCGATAACACTCTCTGGAATTGGGATACTACAAAAAATAATGGAGTTGTTCAATGGGCAGATGTTGCAGGAAATCAAATCTTAGATGTTTTAACCTGTGAAAGAGAAGTATGTCCTAAGCAATGCAACGACGGATCAGATAATGATAACGACGGAAAAAAAGATTATCCAATAGATGAAGGATGTGTAGATGCAAATGATGATAATGAAGCTGGAGAGCCAATAGGAAATTTTGATGGAGTAAATAATTGCCAAAATGTTTACGGATGGACTTGTGATAGTGATGATTTTAATAAAGCTATAGATGTTCATCTTTATA
>JBBSXD010000030.1:0-4941 GCA_038045965.1 Nanobdellota archaeon | reverse complement strand
GGAGAACAAATTGACATACATAAAAAAATTGGTGATAAAAGGTTTTAAAAGTTTTGCTAGGGAAACAATACTGAATTTTGATAGAAATACTGTAGTGATAGTCGGTCCAAATGGAAGCGGTAAAAGTAATATTACAGATGCATTATGTTTTGTTTTAGGTAGATTAAGTATTAAATCTATTAGAGCAGCTAAAGCCAGTCATTTGATATTTTCTGGAAATAAAGATTTTCGGGCAGCGAATCACGCTTATGTAGAAATAACTTTAGATAACGAAGATGGAGTTTTTTCTGTTAGCAGTAAAGATATTATAATTAGAAGAGAAGTCAAAAAAAATGGTCAAGGTGTATATAAAATAAGCAATGAAACTAAAACTAGACAAGAAGTTATAGAATTACTTAGCCAAGCTGGAATAGACCCTCATGGATTTAATATTATCCTTCAAGGAGAAATAGAGAAATTTGTAAAAATGGCTCCTGATGAAAGAAGAAAAATTATTGAAGAAGTTTCAGGGATAAGTGTTTACGAAATGAGAAAAGAAAAGTCTATAAATGAATTAGAGAAAACAAATGAAAAATTAAAACAGATCAATACTATATTAAGAGAAAGAACTAACTATTTAAAAAATTTAGAAAAAGAAAGAGAAGAAGCATTAAAGTTTAAAAATCTAGAGCAAACTATTGAAAAGTATAAGTTCTCTATAATAAAAAAGAGTTTATTAGAGAAAACAAAACAATTAGATTACATATTAAAAAATATAGATAATAAAAATGATAATGTAAAAAAAATTCAAAATAGTATTGACAAAATTAAGGTGGAAATTAATGATTTGAATTCTAAAATTGATATTATAAATAAAACTTTTCAAAAATACGCTGGAGTAGAGCAAGACAAACTCATTCAAGAAATAAGTGAGATAAGACAAGAAATAGCTGGATTAAGTGCAAGAAAAGAAAATTTTGAAAATCAGTTAAATGAGCTTGATAGAAGAAAGAATAGTTTAGAGAATAATGCAAAAAATACTGAAGAAAATATAACTATAATATCTAAAGAAAAAGGCAAAAATAAAAAACAAGATTTAGAAAAAAAGAAGAATCAATTGGATGAAATTGAAGAAAATAAAGAGAAACATTATCTAGTTAAATCTAACTTACAAAATATTAATAATCAAATCTCAGATAAAGAATATCAAATTAAAAATTTAAAAAATGAGGCTAATGTTATATTAAAACAAATTGAAGATATAGAGGAAGAAATTAAAATAAAAGGAGACTATGAAGATCACAAAAAAGAAATAGATAATTTAGAAAATAATTTAAATAAAAACAAGAAATTAATTCTAGAAAAACAGGAGCTTTTAATTGATAAAGAGAAGATTTGTGCTGTAGAAATAGAAAAAATTAAAGATGCTGAAAATCTTAAAAGTCAAGTTAGTAAATTAGATATATGTCCTTTATGCAAAACAAAAATAACTAAAGAGCATATTAATGAGGTTATTCATCATTCTGAAAATACACTTAATAATTCTAGACTGATAATTGAAAAAAACAAAATTAATATATTTAATTTAAAAGAAGAAATAAAAGAATTGAATCAGAAAATATCAAAAAATGATGAAGAAATCTCTTTAAGAAAAATTATAATATTAAAAATATATAATATAAAAGATAAAAAAGATAATCTAGCAAGAGACAATAATAAATTAAAATCTTTAGAAAAAGAAATTGATATTCTGATAAAAAAGAAAAAAGATCTTGAAGAAATAGTTGAAACAACAAAAATTAGTGGGGAAGACTACGAGAAACTAAAGTTAGAGATTAATGAGTTAATGAGAAGTGAGGAAAGAAATTTAGGAGCTGAAATAGTAGGCATGCAAAGAGAATTAGAAAGAATAAAAATAGCTATAAAGCAAAATATCAGGGATAAAAATGAAATTTCTCAAGAATTAATTGAGTTAAATGAGAGATTACAAGAAAAAACTAATATTGTCTTAGATAAAGAATCTAAAGCGGAAATGCTTAAGAAGAAATATCAGAAGATGATTGAAGAGAAAAACGGTCTTCAAGACAAAGTTAGAGTTTATGAGATAAAGATTATGAATGAACAAAATGAAAAAAGAGTTTATGAATCTGAAGTTAATAATTTTAATATTGAAAAAGCGCAAATTAATACTAAGATAGATAATTTAAATGACGAGCTAAAAAATTTTAATTCTAATATTTATTTTGTTAATATTTCAATTGATAAATTAAAAGAGAAATTAAGTGGGGCTGAAAGAATCATAAATCAAATCGGAAATGTTAATTTAAGAGCATTGGAAGTTTATGATAACATAAAATCTGAATATGATAAAATAAAAGAGAAAGTTGATCAGTTGGGAAAAGAGAAAGAAGAAATAACAAATACTATCGCTCAAATAGATAAAAAGAAAAAGAAAACTTTTATGGAAACTTTAAATAATATAAATATACTATTTTCTAGAAATTTTTTAAGTTTAAGTAATAAAGGAGAAGTTAGCATAGTTCCTATTGATAAAGATGAGGTTTTTAATGCTGGACTAGATATATTAGTTAAAGTAGGTCCTGGAAAATACTTTGATGTAACTTCATTATCTGGAGGGGAACAAACTTTAGTTTCTTTGGCATTGATATTTGCTATACAAGAGTTGCACCCTTATTCTTTTTATATATTTGATGAGATTGATGCTGCTTTGGATAGAAGAAATTCAGAAAGATTAGCATATTTATTAAAGAAGCACATGAATAAAGGTCAATATTTAATAATAACTCATAATGATTCTATAATAAGTGAGAATTCTAATATTCTATATGGAGTAAGTATGCAAGATGGAATAAGCAAAGTTTTAAGTATAAAAATAGATTAGCTCTCTATATTAATATTTAACACTTTATTTAATTCTGCAAGAAGTCTTTTCTCAAAAGTTAGATTTGTTTCGGCCTCTTGTTTTTCTAAATTTAGTGATTCCATTAATTGAAAAATTAAATGATTAAACTCTGAAGGATTTTCTTCATTATATTTATTTATTAAAACTTCTTCTATTTTTTCTACTTCTTTAGATTGTATTTCTATTTTTAATTTTTCGGTTTTTTCCTGTTCCAATTTTGAAGTATTTTTTAAAAAAGAATAAACTTTTTTCTCTTGTAAAAATCTTTCTATTTCTTGGAAATTTATATCTGAATTTTTTCCTTTTTTTAAATTTCCAAATAATTTTAAAAGTACTATTTTATCTTTTAAATCTTTTTCATCTAAATATTGTATAATTTCTTTTGTTGCAGAAAATGCATCTTCTATCTCCATTTCAAAGTAAATAATCTCTTTTTGTTTTATTTCTTTTTTAATTATTTTTGTGTATCCTTCTACATCTATTATATAGAAACATCCTCCCTTCAATTCTTTAAGTTCATTAAAATTATTTGGAAAAGTTGGACCTCCATATATTACAGGTTTTCCTTCATGCATATATTCAAAGTCTATATGGATGTGTCCTAAAGCATAATAGTCTGCTTTTGGAAGTTCTTCTAACGTTATTGATTCTATTGGCAGATTGCCTATAACATTTTTTATTGTAGTATGAAGCATTAGAATTCTAAATCCTTCTGAATAGTTTTCATTAATTTTTATTTTTTTTAAGCTTGGAATTTCTAAACCGGATTTTTTTCCAGGATAACCATAAATTAAAAAACTCTGATGTCTTATAGGTTTTAATAAAACTTGATTCTCGTCTTCTTCGTATTTACATATCTCACAAAATCCAGCTTTTTCAATAACATCTAAAAAAGTTTTTCCAGATACAGAAAAATCATGACTTCCAGCTATAACATAACATTTTATACCAGCTTCTTTTAATTTTTTAAATTCATGAAAAGTTTCCTTTAAAGTTTCTATTGGTGGAAATGCAGAATCAAATAAATCTCCAGCAAATAAAATAAAATCTACTTTTTCATCTATACAAGTATTTATAGCATATCTAAAATATTCTGTATTTAGCTGAAGTAATTCTGGTTGCCTCCAGCCACCTAAATGGCAATCAGTAATATGTCCAAATTTAATTTTACTTAACCTCCGTTTATAATAATTTAGAATTATTTGATTTTATAAAAATGATTGTGATAAAGGTTGTTTTATTTTTTAAATGATTAATAGTAAAATTTAAATATAACTAAATATAATTAATTATATGGAAATTGAAACAATCGCTAAACGGTGGGAAAGTTCTATTGGAGTAATACTACCAAAAGAAATTATAGATGCAAGAAAAATAAAAGAAAATGATATAATTAAAATTGAAATAAAAAATAGACCTTTAGCTAAAGAATTTTTTGGAAGACTCAAAGGTAAATTTAAACACTCTCCACAAGAGCTAAAAGATGAAGCAAGAAGAGGATGGAGTTAGTTATTTCTGGGATAGTTATGCTATAATAGAACTTGAAAATGGAAATGAGAAATATTTGAAATATTCAGAATATCCAATTATACTAACTATTTTTAATCTTGTAGAAATTTATTGGGTAATCTTAAATCAGCTTGGAGAAAAAGAAGCGGATAAAGTTTATGAAAATTATCATTCAGCAGTTGTTGATTTAGATGATGAGACATTAAAAGAATCAATTAAATTTAGAAAAAAAGTTTATAAGAATAAAAAAATCTCTTATACAGATGCAATTGGATATATTTATTCATTATGAAATGATTTTGTCTTTCTGACTGGAGATAAAGAATTTGAAGATTTAGAAAATGTTGAATTTGTTAAGAAATAAATAACAATCTTTATAACTTATTAATTTCTTTATTTTAACAAATATCTATCGTAAAGAAATTAAAAAATTTCTATTACATGGATTTTTAAAAAGTGCTTGCTTAAAAATTTTAAGCCGCCATCGCATAGTGGTATTGCAACTGGCTTGAGACCAGTGCCCTTTGGGC
>JBBSXD010000029.1:0-8623 GCA_038045965.1 Nanobdellota archaeon | reverse complement strand
TAATTTCTATTAGTAATAAATCATAGTTTCTATTGATAATAGAAAGATTTAAATATTTATGTTACTAAAATGTATCAGTAGATATAATAATATAACAGATGTTACAAAAAAATAATAAATATAAAGTGTTGAAGATTTTCTTTGATAATACTACTACTATATTTGGATTAAGAGAAATATCTAGAAAAGCAAGTTTAGCCTTACCTTCTGTTAAAAAATATCTTGATGAACTAGCAAGCGAAGGATTGATAAGAAAAGAGGTTCGTAAAAATACCCCTCAATATATTGCAAATAGAGATTCTGAGAAATTTAAGTTTTATAAGATATTATCAATTCAATATGAGTTGTTTGAATCAGGAGTTATTGAATATATATGGAAACAAGTTAGTCCAGAGGCAATCATTCTTTATGGGAGCAGCAGAAAAGGAGAATCAATTGAAAATTCAGATATAGACTTATTCGTCATAGGTAAAAAGATTGAAATCAATTTAGATAAGTTTGAGAAAATTCTAAATAAAAAAATACATTTAATTATTAATAATTTCTATGATGTACCTAAGGAATTAAGGAAAAACTTAATTAATGGGATATTGTTAAAAGGTTATATTAATACAAAATGAAATTATCTATTCAATCTGATATTGAAAAGGCTAGATCTATTAAAAAAATAGTTCAAGAAAGAAAAGATTTTATTATTAATTTTAAAAGAAAGGTTTCTACTACTATAATTTGTGAGAATTATTATGAAATTATAAAGGAATTAGCAACAGCTTTGTTTTTATGTAAGGGATTTAAATTTGTTGGTGATTATGCTCATAAAGAATTAATATATGAAATTGTTAATTTATTAAATTTAGAAGAATCTTATTTAGTGTTCCTAGATGATTTTAGAACAAGAAGAAATGGGAGTTTATATTATGGAGAAAGATTTGAAAAGTCATATCTAGATAATAATGGGGATAAAATGGATATTTTAATTAGTAAAATTGAAATAGGATTAAATAGACTATTAGATAAGAAAAATGAAAAGTAAAATAATTTTCTCGTTATTTGTATTATTTTTAATTTTTATTTCAAACTTTATTATTGCACAACAAGAAGGATTAGATGCAGTTCCAGGAGGAGATTTAATAAAAAAAGCAGTGAATGAAGAAGGAGAGGTTAAGGGGATTAGTAATATAAAAGATAAAATTGATAATTATCAACAAAGTAATGATGGAAAAAGTTATTTGTGGAAAGAGTGGACGAACTTATCTTTTGTTGGAAAGTTTCTGAGTTATATAGGAGGATTTTTTTCTTTTTTCAATTCTATATGGAAATATAGTTTTGGAATGGAATTTATCTGGAATTTAATATTCTTTTTTCATGTTTTTATTTGGATTGTTGTAATCTGTGTGATCTATTTTCCTGCTAGAGAAATTTTTGATAATAGATTGTTTGCACTGATAGTTGGAATTGTTTTTGCTTCCATTACAGGAACTTTTGGGATAATAACTATGTTTGTAAATTTATTAGATACTGCAGTTAGAAAGTTATGGTGGCTAACTTTTATTGTTACTCCAATTATAATATTAATAATAATATTATATGGAAATTATTTTGAATCTTCCAAGAAAAAATCTGAAGAAGAAGAATTAGAAAGAGCTAAAGGAAATATTAAAACTCAAGGAAAATCTTCAGAGAAATTTTTTGATGAATTAGGGGGAGGTTAATAGATTTTATTTTTAGAACTTAAACGATCTTAATTATTCTTTAGAAATTTTTCAAGTTCATTAAATATAGTTTCGAAGTCCTTTAAGCCGTTGGTGATAGATTCAAATGCTTTATCATCTTCAATTTGACCATACTTATGAACGAGTATGTTTCTAAATCCTTTCATTTCTTCAATTAGATTCATAGTTTTTTTTGATAATATATTATTATTTTTTAGATGTGAAAATATATCGTCCTCTACTTCCGGGATACCTAATTTTAGTCCAGAATTTATTAAATAGCAAATATCTATTATATTTTGTATAGCAAATTCTATTCTTTTATAAATCCCGTCTTTAACAAAACCTAAATTTTCAAAATCTTCAAAATTTTCTGGCATTTTTTCTGATATGGAATCTATTGTTTCTGATGCCTCTAATATTTTATTCTTAATTTTTTCTTTATCAATTTGTTTTTTCTGCATATTTTGTTCTCCTAGATTCTAAATAATCATAGTAATATTTTTTATAATCATCAAATGCCTTGATTGTTTCGTATGCTTTTTCATAAACAAAAGATTCATCTTTTGCATAGATAACTTTTCCCTTTAGGACATTTATTCTTACATAAAGTGGGAGATCTTGAAAAATCTGAACATCATAATTATCTGGAAGATTTCCTAACATCTTCATTCTAAATTTAAATCTTTCTTTTGAATCTCCAGAATGATATATTGCAAAGTCAATATCCGAAAGTTTATTATTTATTTTTTCTATTACACTTCCAAATAAGAAGACAAATTCTACCTTATTAAAATCAGGCATTTCTTTTAGTTTTCTTATGAATAAATTTATTTTATTTCTCATTATCTTCTAAAAGATCAAGAGGTTTAAATATCTTTTTTAAAATAAAGTTCTTTGCTCTTTTTCTTTTTTTAATTCTTCTAATTTTTCAAGTTGAGAGTCAATTCTTTTATCTGAAAATTCATATTTTAAAAGTATTTCTTTAATTTTGTTTTTATCAATATTCGAGAATTCTATTTTAAAATTCTTATCAATATCTGGATCGATAATTTCTTCATAGATTTTTTTCCAGTCAAAATTTAACTCATAATTTTTGAATTTTTCATCTTCTTTTAAAGCTTTAAAAATCTCTTCTTTTGTTTTGTATTCCTTTACTATTTTCAAAGATTTTTTTGGTCCTAGTCCTTTTATACCTCCAGGATTATAATCTGTTCCGCAAATTATTCCTAAACAAATTAGTTGTTCTTGATTTATCTCTAATTCTTTTAATGTTTCTTTTAATTCTATCAATTGAGGTTGTATATCTACAAATCCTGTTGGAGTTTTCCTTTTTCTAGATAAACTTAAGTTTTGAATTAATTTAGGTGCTTTAAACATTAGACAATCGTAGTCTTGAGAAGCTACTGCATAAATTTCTGGCTGTTGCGCCAAAAAAGAAGCTTGTGCTTCACCTTCTCCTGGAGCTTGGATAATTGCAATCCCCATAGCAGTTAGTAATTCTTTAGATTCATTTATTTTTTTTTCGTCTAAATAAATATCAGACTTTGCATATTTACCCATTGATAAAATGTCTTCTTCTTTTAGAGCTTGTTCATATTTTTCTTTTGCTAATTGTTTTATTTCTTTTCTGTTTTCTAAAGTCTTTTTTTTTAATTCAGGAGATTTTCCATCAAAAACATAAATAAGTTTTATTCCTTCTAAAATTAGATTTGTGTTTCTATAAAATAGTCCTGATAAATGGCTAGTAACATTGTTTTTTGAATCTTTTAGTGGAGTTCCATCTGGTTGTCTTATTGTTGTAAGAAATTGATAAATAGCATTGAATGCATCTACAGCAATAGTTTTACCTTTTAATTCTTTAAAATTAATATCTTTTTTTGGAATAATCTCTGAGATTTGAAGACCCATTTAATAGAAAAATAAATGTAGTTAATAAATTATTTGTTCATTCTTCCTCTGTTATATGCTTCTTGGTATTTTCTTCCTATTATAGAAGGATGTGCATTCTCTGGAAAAGTTATATTCATTATTTCTAATAATTTTTTTCTTTTATAATCTGTTTGATCTAGAAAATTATCAGGATAAACTCCAAATGAAAAACCTCTTCTTCTTAATTCATCAAATCTTTCTTGATTTATCCCAGTTTTTTCTAAAGCAGGTTTTACTTTTTCAAAATATATTCTATCAGTAGCTGACCATCTTTCTTTTCCCATGTTTTAAATAATAAATTTATCTTTAAGTAAATCTTCTAGAGAAGGAACTTTGCCTAATTTTGAAATCTTTTCTTCTAAATTTCTTTCTAAATCTCTTTTGGATTTTTCTAATTCTTCAAAATTAGGTCTATACCTTTCTCTTATATTTTTTTCATCAGAGCTTTGGTTGTTTTCTAGTTTTTCTCTTTCTAATACAATTCTATTAAATTCTGGGATAGTAATGTTATTATAACCTATAATAGTTCCAAGACAATATACGCATTCTGCAAAACCTTTTTTAACTGTACCTTCTCTGACTTTATTTCCTATAGGAATAAATTCTTCAGTAGGAATTAAAGATTTATTAACAGTTAAAACTGGATAATTAGTTCCTAAACGTGATTTAAACATACCTTCCAGATATATTAAGTTTTCATTGTTAGTGATAATTATTCCATCTTCATTTTTATCTTTAAGCGTTATTCTATATATTCTCACTGTTGGATTCTTTTTTAAAAATTCTTGATATTGTTCTTGTGTAATTATATCAACACTTTCTACTGTTGTTTTTTTAGGGTGAAATAATTCTTTACCCCCCACTTTAACCTCAGATCCTTGATATATAATTTCTTCGTTAGGTTTATTATCATCATCAGGTTTTACTAAATGTGCACGAAATGGATAATTATGAATAGAGTTATATCTATTTGTAGCATAGAATTTTCTAGTATTACCATCATTAACATGATATATTCTAACTTCTGAGTTTTTTTCTGCCATTTTCTTGATTTTACTAATATTTTATGGTTTTTAAATGTTTCTATATGTTATCACTACTTAGTTATTATAAAATTGCATATAAGTTTTAATAGAATTTTCATATGATTTATTTATGGTAAAAAAGTCAAGTTTTAATTTTTTTAATGGTTTCATTAGACATCCAATAAAAGTAGGAACAATATTTCCCAGTTCTTCTAAATTAGCTGAAATAATTGCTGATGAAGTTAACGGGAAAATTATTGTTGAGTTTGGGGCTGGTTCTGGAGAAATTACGGGAGCTTTATTGTCTAGACTTCCTGCTGATGGAGAATTGTATAGTTTTGAAATTAATAAGAATTATTTTAATAGACTTAATAATAATTTTCATGATTCTAGATTTTTTCCAATTAATGATTATGCGCAAAATTATTTGGATTATGTTAAAGAATCTATTGATTGTTTTGTTTCTGGAGTTCCTTTAAAATCAATTCCAATTAAGGAAAGAGATAGTTTCTTTAATTTAATTGATGCACCATTTATACAGTATTCTTATATTAATAGAAAAAAGTTTCTATCTAAATATTTTGATTTTGTTAAGTCTATTTCTGTTAAAGATGATTTTCCTTCTACAAAAATTTTAGTTTGCAAGAGTCCAAAAATCAACAATCTTAAATAGATTGTCATTTTATATTGATCATGCAGTCTAATATAAAATTTATACCAATTGATTATGAGAATTTTGATTATGAAGGCATGAATTATATCCGAATAATTGGAAGATCTGAAGATAAAAAAAGAGTTTGTTTAATAGATGGTTGTGATGTTTATTTTTGGGTTATCTTAAATAAAGGAGTTAGTGATAAAAAAATTAAAGAATTATCTGATAAAATAAATAAAATATCTGTTGTTGGAAAACAAAGAGAATCTAAAGTTTTAAAGACCGAGATTCATAATAAAAATTTTTTAGGAAAAGAATATAAAGTAATTAAAGTTTTTATTTCAAATTACAAAGATTCTAAAGATATTGTTGATAAGATAAAATTTAAAGAAGTTTTTAAAATAAGAGAGTATGACTTAAATTATATAACTAAATATATAATTGAAAAAAAATTCAAACCTTTAAAATGGTATGAGATAAAAGGAGATTTATTAAATAATTCTAATGAATATGGAGGAGTTGATAGAATAGATGTAGATTTGTGTTTGGAGTTAAAAGGTATTAAGGAGATTGATAAAGGAGAATTCAAACCAAAAGTTTTGGCATTTGATATAGAAACTGATAAATTTGAAATAGGAAAAGGGGAGATATTGATGATTAGTTTATATGGAGAAAATTTTAGAAAAGTTATAACTTGGAAAGGAAATAGCAATCAGGATTTTGTTGAGAAAGTTAAAGATGAAGAAGAATTAATTGAAAGATTTGTGAGTTATGTTAAAAAATATAATCCAGATATTTTGACTGGTTATTTTAGTGATGGTTTTGATTTGCCTTATATTAAAGCAAGAGCCGATAAACTTAAAGTAGAATTAAATTTAGGGTTAGATGACAGTTCTCCTATATTTAGAAAAGGGGCATTAATGACGGGGAAGATAAGCGGATTAGTTCATTTAGATATTTTTAGGTTTATTAAAATTGTTTATTCACAATATATGCAGTCAGAGACTTTAAGTTTAGATGATGTAGCAGAAGAATTAATTGGAGAAAGAAAGCAAGTTTGGGATTTTATTTCTAGTGATAAAATAGATAATAAAAAATGGGAAGAATTTTTTTCTTATAATCTTAGAGACAGTGAATTATGTTATAAATTATTTGAAAAAATCTGGCCTGATGTTTTTGAATTTACCAAAATTATAGAAGAACCTTTATTTGAAGTTAGTAGGTATAGTATGTCTAATTTAGTTGAAAATTATATTATTCATAATCTAGAAAAATATAATGAGATAGCAGAAAAAAAACCTTTAAATGATGCTATTAAATTAAGAAAAGAAGAAGGAAAATATGAGGGCGCATTT
Source organism: Nanobdellota archaeon (assembly GCA_038045965.1). Taxonomy (GTDB): domain Archaea; phylum Nanobdellota; class Nanobdellia; order Pacearchaeales; family GW2011-AR1; genus ARS1285. The sequence goes on along the minus strand of JBBSXD010000029.1, from coordinate 1,944 downwards.
GTTTTTCAACCTGTTGCAGGGTTATATGAAAATTTAGTTTTTTTTGATTTTACCAGCATGTACGGAAGTGTTATAGTTAGTTTTAATTTATCTAAAGAAAGCTATTTAGAAAAAAAAGAGATTAATGCTGTAGAGGTTGATGTAGGGAGAAAAGTTTATTTTTCAAAAAATATAGGTTTTTTTTCTAAAATGTTAAATGATATAATTGAAAAAAGAAAAGAATATAAAAAGGAATATAATGAAAATAAAATTCCTATATTGAAAGCCAGAAGTAATGCTTTTAAATTATTGGCTAATTCCTCTTATGGATATTTAGGTTTCTTTGGGGCAAGATATTATTGCAGAGAAGCTGCTGCAAGCACTGCAGCTTTAGCTAGAATTGAAATAAAAAAAACTATTTCTGATATTGAAAAAAATGGATACAAAGTTGTATATGGAGATACCGATTCTATTGCTTTTTTGCAAGGAAAAAAAACAAAAAAAGAAGTTAATGATATGCTAAAGGAAATTAATGATAATCTTCCAGGAATAATGAAATTGGATTTGGAAGGATTTTTTATTAGAGGAATATGGGTGACTAAAAGAACAGGAGATTTTGGAGCTAAGAAAAAATATGCTTTGTTAGGAGAAGATGAAAAGATAAAAATAAAAGGTTTTGAAACTGTAAGAAGAGATTGGTGTGATTTAGCCAGAAAGACTCAGAGTAAGATCTTAGAATTTATATTAAGAGATGGAAACGAAAAAAAGGCTTTGGAATATTTAAAAAAAATAGTTAATAATATTAAGAAGAGAGAAATTGAAATAAAAGAATTAGTTATTAGAACTCAATTAAAAAAATCTATTGAGGGTTATAAATCTATAAGTCCTCATGTTGCTGTTGCTGAAAAAATGAGAAAACAAGGTATTCCTGTTGGAGCTGGAAGTTTAATTGAATATTATATAGCAGAATCAAATGATAAAAAATCTTTAATAAGAGATAAGGCAAAAATTCTTGGAGAAAAAGGTTTATACAACATAGAATATTATTTAAAAAATCAGATTCTACCGGCAGTTGAAAATATATTAGAAGTTTTTAAAATAGATGTTAATGAATTATTTGATGGAGAGAAGCAAAAGGGGTTGGGGGAATTCTAGCAATCAGAGAATTATTAAAAAAATGACTGATTGCTGAATGAGGAGAGTTTTAAGATCTTATATTAATTTTATTTCTTCAATTCTTTCAAAATGTTTCTTGTTATTTGTTAAAATTTTATTGAATCTATTTTCTAATATAATTGAAGCAATAAAGCAGTCATTTTGTTCTATTTCTTTTCCTTCTTTAATTAATTTTGTTAATATCTTAGCTGATTTTTCTCCGCAATTAGAGTTAAAAGGGAATATAGTTAATGTGTTAAAGAACTCTTTGGCTGAATCGATTTGATCTTGGTTTATACTCTGTTTTATGTGTAATCCATACATTATCTCAAACACATTAACCTCGGTAGTTGCAATATCTTCTTTAAGATTATTAATAATCTTTATAGTATTTTCATCCCCTCTCAGATAATCAATAATAAAATCAGAATCTATAAATATCATTTTTAATTAAATCTCTTGTTGATTTTTCTCTTAATTCTTTTATATCTTTTTTTAATCTTTCTGTCTCTTCGTCTGACATATCTTTCCAAATACCAGCAAATTTTAAGATACTTTTCTTCTTTTTCATATTTTTATTTTTTAATTCTTTTAATACAATATCAAATGATACTGGTTTGTGATATTCTTTTTGCATATCTCCAGCTAATTTTAATAACCATAAATAATTTTCTTTGCTTACTTTAATTGTTTTTGATTCTTTAGTTTCCATCTTTATAAAGTGATTAAGTAACTTAGTGTATTTAAATGCTACACAAGAAATCCGCACCTTTTAAGGTGACGGATGAATTGCGACAAATATTTATTTTT
>JBBSXD010000028.1:0-7461 GCA_038045965.1 Nanobdellota archaeon | reverse complement strand
AATATTCTGTCTGAGATTTGAATTGCTCTCCTGTTTCTGGATTAACTCTTTGTCTAACATTAGTCATTCCGTATACAGAAGAATAGGAAATACCTGTTTGCTTTGCTATATCAGAAAGTTTTAAATCGCTATCATATAGTCTTTTTACTTCTTCTCTTTGTTCATCAGTTATTCTTCTACTCATGTAAAAACTTACAAAAATGAGTTTTTAAGTTTATTGGTATGTATAAACTATAAAATAGTAATTATAAAAGTTAAACCGACTTTCCATCAATTTATTACTATCTGCCAATATTTCTAAACCACAAAAATAAATTATGCTTGCAAAACTGGGCCTAAATTTATAAACTTTGTTTTGATAATTCTAATTTATTTCTAAATTCTATTTTATTTCTAATTACTATTTCATCACCTGGATTTGTAATCCCATACCAATTGTCTGAACAAGGGTATAATTTCATAGAAATTTCATTTTTGGATATTAGATTTCCTATTTCAACTGGAAGCAGACATTCTATATTTTTGTCATCTTTGTTTTTTTCTTTGAATTCTATTAATTTTTTATTTAGTTTTATTATTGATTCTGGATGTAAAGCAAAAATATTCATACTACATAATGAGTCTATTGTTAAGTTCTTTTCCAGTAAATTATCATGAGTTATATCAAATATTTCTGAAATATTTTTTATATCGTAATCTTTGGTGTAGTTAAAAATACCTCTATTGCAAGAGCTGTTTTCTATTAAAACATTTTTTAATTTATATCCTAGTGTAGCATCATCTTTATTTTTCTCTAAATGATTAAATAATATTTTGAATGCATCTTCTCCGTAGATGTCATCTCCGTTACATAATATTACTGGTTTTTTTATTAAGTCTATAGCAGAACAAATTGCATCTAAAGTTCCCCACGGCTTGTTTCTTTTTTTAGGATTATAAGTTTGTATAGCATATTGAATTTTAATTCCCTTGTAAGAATGATTAAATTTATTTTCAAATAATTTCTTTGTTTGATTACTTACAATGAATATTATTTCTTCAAATGGATTCTTTAATGCTTGATTCAATGAATATTCTATGAGAGTTTCTTTTTCAGTTATCTTTGAAAAAGCTTTTGGTTTTCCCTCAAATCTGGAAGAGAGTCCCGCAACCATATATACTAAACTAGTCATAATAATTGTTGTTAATTCTGTTTTAAATTATTTATGGTAATATATAATAATAGTTGTTAATTCCGCTTTAAATTATTTATGGTAATATTCTTAAACTTTAGTTTTCTTTGATTTTTATGAAAAGTAGTTTAATTGTTGGTTTAGAGATACATGGATATATTGAGACTAAAGAAAAATTGTTTTGTGATTGCAGAAATTTTCATGATATGAAACAGATTAAACCCAATGTTAATGTTTGTCCTATATGTACTGGACAGCCAGGAAGTAAGCCAATGTTGACTAATAAATCTGCTGTAGAAAAAATTTTGCAGATAGCATTAATGTTAAACTGTAAAATAGATTTAAATAATAATCTAGTTTTTCAAAGAAAACATTATGATTGGCCAGATATGCCTAGTGGTTATCAGAGAACTATAAGCGGTGCTTATAGTAATCATGTTGGAGAAAATGGAAAATTTTTAGGAATTAGAATAAAAGAAATTCATTTAGAGGAAGATCCTGGAGCTTGGGATCCAGAAACTGGAAATGTTGATTATAATAGAGCGGGAGCTCCTTTAGTTGAAATTGTTACTGAGCCAGATTTTGAATCTGCTGAGCAATTAGCTGATTGGATGAAAAAATTAATTTTAACTTTGTCCTATATAAAAGTATTAAATAAAGATGCTGGAATAAAGGCAGATGTTAATGTAAGCATTAAAAATTTAAGCGAAAGAGCTGAAATTAAAAATATAAATTCAATATCTGAAATTAAGAAAGTGATAGATTATGAATATGAAAGACATAAAAAAGAAAAGCCGATTAAAATGGAGACTAGGAGATGGAATTCAAGTGAGAATAAAACTGAGTTAATGAGAACTAAAGAGCGCGCTGCTGATTATAGATTTATTCCAGATCCAGATTTACCAATTATAAAAATAGAAAAATCAAGATTAAATTTATTGAAGAATAATTTGCCTGAAACTCCGATGGAAAAATTGGACAAAATAGTTAAGAAATATAAAATAGAAAAAAAAGATGCAGAGATTTTAATTAAAAATTTAGATATTGCTGAATTGTATGAAGAGGTAATAAAAGAAATAGATGCAAAGTTTGCTTTGCAATGGATAATAGGAGAATGGTTTTCTGTTTTGAATTATAATAAAAAATCTATGGATGATGTTAAAGTTAATAGCGAGCATTTTATAGACTTATTGGATTTATTAAAAAGAGAAATTATAACTCCTTTAAAGGCTAAAGATATTCTAAGAAAATTTATTCCTAATAGTTTTTCTCCTTTGGAAGAAGCTAAAAATAGCGGGAAAATAGATAGTTATAAAGAATTAAAAAAGATTATTGAAGAAGTTTTAGAAAGAAATAAAAAAAGTTTAGATGATTATAAAAATGGAGAGAATAAAGCTTTGAATTTTTTAATTGGACAGGTTATGAATGCAACTCAGAAAAGGGCAGACTACCAGGCAATTAAAAAAATTATTGAAGAATTAATTTAGAATTGAAAGATTAGATAATTCTTTTTGAAATATTTTTATTCTGTAAGGTATTTTAATTCTTCTTGAAATATTTTTATTCTGTAACGTATATCTTTGATTTTTAATTTTACTAGCCATCTTTCAACAAAATTTCTATTGTTATAATAATTGTTAACTTCAGAAAGCAAAGCTTCTGGAGAAAATTCTATTGAATCTATTATTGCCTGAAGGTCGAATTTTGCTTCTTTTGTTTGAAGATGATTTCTTGTGTCATAACAAATGTTTAGTATTTTTCTGGTATAGTTATCCATTATTTTTTATGGTATTTATATTATATAAATATTTTTAAGATTTTTAAAATAATTTTTTAACAGCAGATTTATAATCCTTTTATTTCTATTCTATATGAGGTGTTGAATGGTTTATATTCCTATTTTGGGAGCTTTTTTTGAGGCTGCAGGTATTTTAGCAAATAAAAAACTTGCTGTCAGAAAAGGAATAGGTTATGGCGAATATTTAGTATATGGTTTTTTAGCTATAGTAATCGTGATGTTGCCTTTTGTTTATTTTACATGGTATGTTGATGATTTAGCTGAAAGAAATATGAATGTAGCAATTTTTGTTTTGATAATTTCTTTTTCTTTTTTTGCTAATTATCTAAACTTTTTTGCCCTTAAACATAAGGATTTATCTAAATTAGAATCAGTAAGATTAACTTTACCTTTGTTTACTATACTTTTAACTTTTTTATTTAGTTTCTTTTTTAGTATTTATAGAAATGAAAGAAATTATTATATCTTGTTTTTTGCTTTTGTAGCAATTTTGGCTTTGTTTTTTGCTAACATAAAAAAAGAGCATTTTTATTTTGACAAGTATTCAGTTGCAGCTTTATTTAGCAGTATATTTTTTGCTATAGAATTAACTATTTCTAAATCTTTATTAAATTTTTATGATCCTATAAGTTTTTATTTTATAAGATGTTTTTTAATATTCATATTATCTTTAATGGTTTTTAGAAATAAATTAAATAAAATTAATAATGGTTCAATTTTCTTGTTTTTAATTTCTGGGGTTTTTTGGGTGGGATATAGAATTCTGTTATATTATGGATATAATATTTTTGGGATAGTGTTTACTACTACTATATTTATTTTAAGTCCAGTTTTAGTTTATGTTTTCTCAGCGATATTTTTGAAAGAGAAAATTAGTCGAAGGCAAGTATTTAGTTCAGTGATAATTGTTTTTTGTATTTTAGGGGCTTTGTTATTTGAAACCAAATCTTTATAAGAAAGTTATAATTGAATTGCTAATGAAGAAAAAGAGAATATACGATGGGGAGATTTTAAAAGTTAGAAATTCTAGAAAGTTGTATATCCCTTTTTATTTAATGATTATCTTTTTGATTATTTTTCTAAGTTATATTAAATTTAGCAATAGACCTATAAGTGATATTTCTTTTAAATTGGTTTTGGCTTTTATTATTTTAGTTATAATAGTTACAGAAATTCATAGATTGGGAAATTTTTATGAAGTAAATGATAAGTCGATTATTCATACTAATGGATATTTCTGGACTATTTCTAAAAGAATAGAATTTGGAGCTATTAGTGATATTGATATTTTGCAAGGGCCATGGCAGAGAATGATGAAATTTGGCAATATAGTATTGTTTAAGTTCTCTGAAGGGCCTATACTGAAAAATATAAATAGGCCAAAAGATTTTGTAGATTATCTACAAACTAAGATGAGAGGGTTTAGAGCAAGAGGTCCAGGAAGATAAAATGTCAGATAAAGGAGCAGTTGTAAAGTCAAGAAGAAAAATTAGTTTTAGTGGAGTTTTGTTTTTCTTATTTGTTTTAGTTTTATTTTTTTTAATTTATACAAGTTTTTTTAATCCTGATTTTATTCAATCTTTTACTGGGAATGCCATTAAGGAAGAAATTTTTTTAGGAGTGCCTATTCAAGCAGATTTAGACCCTCCAGAAAATATTATGATTAATAGTAGAGTAGATAAATTAAATTTGAAAATTATTGGAGCTTTTTTAATTGATGGGAAAAAATATGAATTAATTAGTGCTAGTTTGGTTATAGATAATTTTGATGGAGATATAAATTTAGATAATAAAATATTAATTTTAAATGGTAAAGCCACTAAAATATTTGTGGAAGGGATTCCAATTACTGGAAATTTAAAAATTAGTTTAAATAACAAATATGAATATGTTAAATTGAATAATGTTTATATATCTGATTTATCTTATGATGCTTCTGGGATAGTTAGATTGGAAAATGAAAAAGTTACAGTTAATTTAGAAGAAGATAAGTTTAATATTAATAACTTTAGGGGAAATTTGGAGAAAAGTAATAATTATTTTAGATTAGATGGGATGGCTGAAGAAATAAGCGCTGGAATGATAAATGTTAAAGCTAATAATGAAAATTAGGATAATGTAAATGCAAAATGTTTTTATATATAATTTATTTATGTTTTTGATGAATTTTGAAAGTTATAAGAAAAGTTATTTTAGAATATAATAAAACAGGGAGATTAGAGGATTTGGAATCAATCAGTAAATCAGAAAAAATTTCCGAAAAATCGCCACCTCTGCCTAAATGTAGGGGTTTGATTGGCGATTTTTCTTTCAAATGGGAATTTTTTTGGATGCTCCGAAACGACCTCACCATAAATGGTGAGGTTTTCAACGTTTCGGACATAACAAAACAAAGATTTTTTAATGTTAAATTATTTGTTTTATATTGGGCCCGTAGTTTAAAGGATAGAATATCCGGTTTCGGCCCGGCTGATCGAGGTTCGATTCCTCGCGGGCTCATAGAATGGACAGTATAGATAGAATATTAGAAATAAGAAAGTGTATAAATATAATTGAATTTTATGATATAGATTTATCTAAAATATATAATCCTGATTCTAAAATAGAAAGCGATCAGATAAGTTACGAATTACAGGGAGATTTTATGTTTCTCACTAGAAGTGTTTGGAGAAGATGGAATAGATTTTATGAATCAGATACTGAAGATATCTTATATTTGTTTAAGGATGTAAGAAATAAATTTGGGACTCATCCTTATCATCATCCTTTAGATGGAAGAATAGCAGATATAGTTCAAAAAGCTATAAAAGAACGTATAAAAGTTCCTCCAGAATTTATGGATGATTATTATTATTTTGATTTTAAACCTTGGAATGATCCTAAATTGAAATCTATCAGTATTGAAGAATTAAAAATTTTATCATCTAAAGAAATACATCCAGAATTTAGAATTAATTAAGTTTATAAGCAATAATATTATTTTTCTTAAATGAAATTTGATGAAGATATTAAGACAATAGAAAAATATCAAAAAGAAATTATAATTCTTAACAGAATTTTAGGATTATTAAATTGGGATAATCAGACTTATATGCCTAAAATGGCTAGTGATGAGAGAGCAGAGCAAACTGCTTATATTTACGGATTAATTCATGAAAAAATGATTGACGATAAATTTTGGAAAATTGTTGGAAGATTATATGAAAAAAGAAATGAGTTAAATAATAGAGAGAAAAGAATGATTGATATTTTATATAAACAGATAAGCAAATCTAAAAAATTGTCTAGAGAATTTGTTGAAGAATTGGCTAAGGAGAAAAGTTTAAGTTTTAATGCTTGGCAAAAGGCTAGAGAAGAAAATGATACTAATATTTTCTTACCTCATTTTAAAAAAATAGTTGAGTTAAAAAGAAAAGAAGTAGAATATAGGGGATTTATGGAGCATAAGTATAATACTTTTTTGGATGATTACGAAGAGGGAATGACTGTTAAAAAACTTGATCCTATATTTGAGGAATTAAAATATGGATTGATAAAAATTATCAATAAAATTAAAAAAAGCAATAATTATAAAAATCAGAAAAAAAATATTAATGATAAAAACTTTTCTAAAGAGAAACAAATTTATTTTGCTGAAGAAATAATAAAGAAGTTAGGTTTGGATAAAGATTTTTCTAGACTTGATTTAAGTGAGCATCCTTTTTCTACTTCACTTGGCTCAAAAGATGTTAGGATTACTACTAATATAAGAGATGACTATTTTTTTTCTATAGGTTCTACTATCCATGAAACAGGACATGCTTTGTATGAATTAGGAATGCCTAAAGAAGAAAAATATACTTTTTTAGGAGATGCTCCTAGTTTAGGTTTACATGAATCGCAATCTAGGTTCTGGGAAAATATGATCGGATTGTCTAATCCTTTTTGGAATTATTTTTTTCCTAGAATTAAAGAAATTTATGGATTAAAAGAAGATATAGATTTGTGGTATAAGGATATTAATCAAGTTAGCTCTAATCTTATAAGAATAGAAAGTGATGAAGTGCATTATTGTTTACATATAATTATGAGATATGAATTTGAGAAAGGATTGATTGAAGGTTCTATTAATCCGGATGAGATTTCTGATTTATGGAAAAAGAAAGTTAAAGAATATTTTGATTTAGAAGTTAAGAATGATAAAGAGGGATTTATGCAGGATGTTCATTGGTCTGAGGGATATTATGGTTACTTTCCTACTTATGCTATAGGAACGATTTATGCTTCTCAAATTTATAAAAAATTATCTGAAGATATGAATATAGGAAGAGAAGTTTCTAGTGGTAATTTTAATGTGATATTAAACTGGTTAAGAGAAAATATTCATAAATATGGGTCTTTGAAAATGGCAGATGAGATTATAAAAGATGCTTGCGGAAAAGGACTTTCTGTAGAAGATTTTTTAGATTATTTGAATAAGAAATATAAAGACATATATGATTTAATGTAAAA
>JBBSXD010000027.1:0-19595 GCA_038045965.1 Nanobdellota archaeon | reverse complement strand
AGAATTAGAGTAGGTAAGTTTTTTATTAGAGATAGTATTAGGATAAGTTAAATTTTTATAGTTATTTATTTTTTATAATATATGAATTGGAAAAGAGGATTTGGGATAGGATTAATGTTCTTTGGAACTTATCTTGTTATAATAAATGGAACTATAACTGGAAATGTAATAGGATTTGGAGATGAAAATATTTTTGGGATGTTTGGTTTTTTTATTTTTTTTATAGGAATTTTATTTATTTTTTCTGGGGCTACGTTAGAAGAAAGAACAGAATTAAAAAGTCCTTCTGAAATAGATGTTTATTTAAGTAAAAGGACTTTAGGAAATAAATATTTTCTTTTAGATACTCCTAGAGTTTTTACTATTAATGGAGAAGCAATTAGTTTAGAAGATTTTAAGATGGGAATAGATGATATTAAAAATGATGTGGAGTTGTTAGGAATGGCTCAAAAAGTTTATGGTTTAGAATTAATGAAAATAGCTGAAGGAGAGGATATGAAAAAATCTTTTGTTGCTATGAGATTTTTAGATGCTCTATATCAAGGAAATCCTCCTGAGATTGAGATAAGTGGTAGAGAAAATGAGATAGTAAATAGAGATTCTTATGAAATAGTATATGATATTAATCCTAAATTGAGTTTAGAAAGTCAGAATATCCAAGGAAGATTAAAAAAGGATGTGAATCATATGGAGAATATGTTAATGAAGGGAGGTGATCCTGGTATTGGAAGTCATAGTATGGGTGGAGAGTTAAGAAAAATTTATGAAGCAAGATCTGCAGTTAGCGGAGGCCCAAGAATTTATTATGTGAGAGATAAACAGAAAAAAATTATAACTATTTTGGGTTATTCAACAAAGAATAATAATGATATTGCAGAAAGAATATTAAAGAGAGATTATGGGAGATAAACACGATTCTTTTTTTCCAAGTGTTAAACTTTCTACTTCAAAATTCGATATTTTAAGAAGATATTCTAATCTTTTTGTGTCAAAATGTAAAAATGGTGACACAAAAACTAAGTTTTCTTTTGATTTATTTTTTTCTGAATATTCAAAAATTATACCAAAATAAGAAGATATTATATCATTATTTATATGGGGAATAGGATAAATCTCAATTCTTTCTATCTCGTTTTCATCACAATATTCTCTTAATAAGCTATATTTAGTTGGTTCATGAATGAATAAAGTATTTACAATTCCTTGACTATGTATATTTTTCACAGCTTTGGATATTTCGAAATCTCTCGCTATTTGAGTTTCTATATTTGAGCATAAAATATGCATTTGTTTCATTTTAATATATCAGAACTCTTCAATCTCTTAATAATCTTTTATTTATAAATCTTTTTATTTAATGAATTTATCTTCCCATTCCTTAAGAGAAGACTCATCAAAATTTATTTTAGTTCTTTTCTCTATTTTATCTTTATTTTTTAATTTCAATCTAAAATAAATACCAAATAAAAATCCAATAATTATTCCTGATAAGTGAGCTATTGCTCCTATGTTTGAGTCAAATGCTCCAAGTGTTCTTAGAATATCAGTAATTATATAGATTATAGTAGCAATAAACATAGGAAGAATCATTCCAAATGCATATATTATCATAGTTGGTTTTAATATTGTTAATGCTCCTATTAATCCATAAATTGCTCCTGAAGCTCCAAGACTAGAATCATAAAAATTAAGTGCAATGATATTTGCTATTATTCCAGATAATAGAAATGTAATTATAAATCTTTTAGAACCAATTATTTTTTCTAAATAAATTCCAAAAACTATTAATGCAAATAAATTAAATAATAAATGAGTTAAAGAAGAATGTAGAAATATGGCGGTTAAATATCTCCATATTTCAAGGTTTTGGATAGTTCTTTGATTTAGTAGAAATAGTTCTGTAAATTTAGGAAAAGTTATCTGAAATATGAATATAATTATTAATAATAAAGAAATCCATAAAGAATAAAATTTTTGTTTCATAATATTTATAGTATATAAAAATTTATAAATTGATTGTAATAAAAGATGCTGTGGGATTTAAAATTAAGTTAGGAGGAAACGCTTTTTTAGAAAAGACCATTTTTGATAAATCTTATTATTTAAGACTTTTTTTAGAAGCTGAAGAAAATGGAAATAAAATTTATAGTCCAACACAATTAGATTTTAAAGTTAGAATATCCGAATTGCAATATAAATATTTAGAAGAAGTATTAAAATATTCTAAAGAAAATGAGATAGTTTTAAAATTTCAGGGCGGTTTAGAATTGGTTTTGAATGATTCCGGATTTTAATTATATATTTTATTTTTAACTTTTATAAAAGTTAAATATTTAAACAATTTATTTATTTTAATTTTATGTTTAAGGTTTTATATGAAGATAAAGAAGCTAGAATAGGAGAGTTAAAAGTTGGAAATAAAAAAGTAGAAACTCCTTTTTTTATGCCTGTTGCTACGAAGATGACTGTTAAATATATTAATAGTGTGAAATTAAATGAAATGCAAGTTAATGCAGTTATTTCCAATGCTTTTATTTTAAGTATGCGTCCTGGTTCTAAATTTGTAAAGAAAATAGGAGGTATTGGAAAATTTATGAATTTCAAAGGAATTAATTTTAGCGATTCTGGAGGATTCCAAATGTATTCAAAATCTATTTATCATAAATCAAATGATAATGGAATTTATTTTAGAAATCCTTATTCGGGAGAGAAAATTTTTATGACTCCAGAAGAAAATATGAAAATACAATTAAATTTAGGAAGTGATGTTGCGATGTGTTTAGATAGTATGCCTATGTATGAAGAAAGTTATGAAGATATTAGAAAATCAGTTAATAAAACTATAGAATGGGCTAAGAAATGTAAAATTGTTCATGATAAATTAAATAAAAATAATCAGCTACTTTTTGGAATTAGTCAAGGAGGAAAGTATGAAGATTTAAGGGAAGAATGTATAAGAGAATTAATCAAATTAAATTTTGATGGATATTCTATAGGAGGATTTGGATTGGGTGAAACAAAAGAAGAAGAATTTAAGATTATAAAATTACATAGAAAGATGATATCAAAAAATAAACCTATTTATTTGATGGGAATAGGAGATCCTGTTGAAATTCTGGAAGCTATAAATTTGGGGTGCGATATTTTTGATTCTAGAATGCCTACACAAAATGCAAGAAGAGGAAGTTTATTTACAGATAATGGGAAGCTGAGAATTCTAAAAAAAGATTATGAATCTGACAAGAATCCTATTGATAAAAGATGTAACTGTTTTGTATGTAAAAATTATAATAGATCTTATATAAGATATTTATTGAAAGAAGATGAATCAGTTGGGAAAGAATTAGCCAGTTATCATAATATTTATTTTCTAAACAATTTGATTAAAGATGCTAGAACTGCAATTAAAAATAAAAAATTCTATAATTTTTTAAAAAATTTTAAAAAAAGATATAAAATATAAATAAAAAATAAATTTCTAATTTCTAGCTAATGTAAATACATTCTTAATTGCTACAATAACTGTTGCAGGAACAAATAAGACTAGTAGAGCATCAAATATAGCTCCAGCATAAGGTACACGCGATAATGCATCGCCTCCAAAAGCACTTGCTATAATTAATATTACACCAGACATTAGGAAAGGAGTTGTTTCGCTATCTGCTATATTTAATAGACCTACTAATAAACCTATTACAGCCAAAGCAATTAACCATGCAGCACCCAATTGACCAAATAATCCTACTACTACTGCTATTATAAGTCCTACTAAAAAAGCCCAACTTCCTAATTGGTTTCCCCCTTTTTTTGCCATTTTACCTCCTTTCATGATTTAATATATTCTTTATAAGATATTTTCCTTTTTATATGTTACGGAAGCTACTTTTTTATTTTTTTTAGAAAGATTTAAAAATGTCTTATTTTTTGAATTATATTATGGAACTAAAAATTTTAATTAGAGAATTAGGGAGTTATCCCCATAATTTATTTTATTAGTTTTAACTTTTTTAAAAAAATTTTATTTTCTTTTCTAAATTTCTTTTTAGTTAGAAATATTTTTATAGTTAGTTTTACTTTTTTATTAAATATGGCGGACGTAGCTTAGTGGTAAAGCGCACGGTTGTGGTCCGTGTGACGGGAGTTCGATTCTCCCCTTCCGCTTTTCAAAAAAAAAATATAAGATGGAAATAATTAAAGGTTTTAGAGATATAGAAGATGCAGGCAAGAAAACTGTAATTAGAAATATAATCGAGGATATTTTTAGTTTGTATAATTATAATCCAGCTGAAACTCCAATTATAGAAAATGAAGATTTTGTTAAAGGAAATAATCTAAATGACGAAGCTGTTAGTAGTATATTTAAATTACAAGATAGAGGAAAAAGAAATTTAGCTTTGAGATATGAATTTACTTTTCAGTTAAAGAGATTAGCTAATAATAAAAAATTACCTTATAAAAGATATCAGATTGGAGAAGTTTTTAGAGATGAACCAACAACAGGAAATAGATGGAGAGAATTTACTCAATGCGATGTGGATGTAGTTGGAAGCGATGTTAAATATGAAGCAGAAATTTTAAAAATTAGTTCTATGATATTAAAGAAATTAGGGATTAAATTTAAAATTAATTTTAATAATAGGAAATTATTAAATGAAATTATTGATGATTATAATATAAAAGAAGTTTATAGAAATGAGGTTATAAAAGAGATTGATAAATTAGATAAGCTTAGTGAGAAAGAAGTTAAAGAGAATTTAAAAAAATACGGAGCAGAGAAAATTTTAGGTATCTTTAATAAAAAAGAGAAATATTTTGAGAAATATGAAAATTATAATGAGATAAAAGAATTAAAAAAAATTTGTTCTTTTTATAAAGTTAAAATTAATTTTCAACCATTTTTGGCAAGAGGTTTAAGTTATTATAATGGAAGTATTTTTGAAATTAAATCGGATAAAATAAAAGAAACTATAACTGCTGGAGGGAGTTATCTTGTTAATGGAATTCAAAGTACTGGAATTAGTTTTGGATTGGATAGATTAGAATCTTTAGCAGAAATTGATTTTAGAAAAAAAAAAGTTTTAGTTATAAGTTTAAATCAAGATAAGAAGGCTTTTGAGATTTCTGAGAAAGTTAGAGAATCAGGTTTAGGATGCAGTATTTTTTATGGGAAACCTGGAAAAGCATTGGATTATGCAAATACTTATAAGATAAATTATGTGATTTTTGTTGGAGATAATGAAATCAAAAATAAAAAAATTAATGTAAAAGATATGGAGAGTGGAGAAGAAGTTCAAATTCTAGTAAATAGTATAGAAAAATATTTTAAGAAAACTGGTTAGATTTTTTGAATCTCTATTATCCAATTTTTTCTAACAAATCTATCTTTTTCTTTTTCATTATTTTTATAGATTTTTAATATTTTAAATTCATTATTTTTAATTAGTTTTTTTAATTCATCTTTTTTAAATAAATAATAATAACGCATATAATCAATGTTATCTTCTTTCCATGACATATAAATATCTCCTTTGTTTTTTAAGTGAGAAAATCTTTTATCTTCAGAATTCCAAGTAGTTATGAGTGCTTTGGCTTTTGGTTTTAATACTCTATAAAATTCTTTTAAAGACTTTTCTCTTTCTTCTTTAGTTTCAATACAATGTAAAGAAGCTATAAATAATCCATAATCAAAATAATTATCTTTTATTTTAGAAAGATTGCTTGCTTTAGATTTTATTAATTTTGCATTTATTTTTTTTTCTTTAATGATCTTTTTTGCTTGCGCTAACTGTTCTTTAGAAAAGTCTATACCTATATATTGTAAGTAGTTATCTGGAATCATATTTCTTCCAGTTCCGCAACCAATGTCTATAACTTTTCCTTTTTTGTTTTTTAAAAATTTCTCTACTAAAGAAATATTATTTTGTCTATATCTTTTCCATGGCTTTGATATATTATCCCATATTTTTTCTTGATTAGGTTTTCTGTTTTTTTTCAAATATTCTTTTTTAGAGATAATCTTTATATTTGTCATTTTTATTGATATTATAATTATCTTTAAAAATCTGATATTTATAATAGTTTCATGTTTAAAAGAGACAGTAAAAAAGAGTTGATAAAGGCTTTTGATTTCAGGAAAAGATATGATGTTTTTTTGGCTTGTGCTTTTGAACCCCAAGAAATATTTTATTCAAAAAGAGATTTATGTGAAACATATAATTTCTATGAACAAATTGGAGAGATTATAAAGAAATTTAAAAAAAGACCATATCTTCCGCATAAAGAAATAAATTTAAATTGGGATTCAAATACAATCTCCAATATTTTAAATGATGTGATTATTCCTAATTCTGATATTGTTATAAGCTATTTAGAGATAAAATCAGAATCTGTTGAAAATATACTTGCTTCTGCTAAAAAAAAGAGAATTTCTATTTATAGTTTAATAGAATCTGAAGATAAAAATAAATTATTATCAGATCTTGAATTATATTTGAGAAATTTTTATGAACAGGAAAGTTTATAATAGTTCTATTTAGTTCTTTTTATATGCAGATACCTTTACAGGGAGAAGTTCGGAAGCCGTCTAAAACTATGGCAGGTGTCACACCTTTAACTGTGGTTTTGGCTCCAAGAAAATGTGATCATGGAACTTGTATTTATTGTCCTGGAGGAGAGAAGGTTCCTCAAAGCTATACTGATAAAAGTCCTGCAGTTATGAGAGCTTTAACGTTAGATTTTAATCCATATGAACAAGTTAAAGTGAGATTAAAAGCTTTCCAATTAATGAATCATCCTACTGATAAAATAGAATTAATAATATTAGGGGGAACTTTTTTGCAATATCCTAAAGATTATAGAGATAATTTTATAAAAAAATGTTATGATGCTTTGAATGATAAAGATTCTTTTAATTTAGAAGAAGCTAAAAAAATAAATGAAACTGCTGAACATAGATGTGTTGCAATGTGTATAGAAAATAGGCCTGATAATTGCAGTGAAAGAGAAATTATTGAAATGTTAAATTATGGGGCTACAAGAGTTGAGATAGGAGTTCAGATGCCAGATGATGAATTGTACAAGAAAACAAATAGGGGTCATAAGGTTCAAGATGTTATAGAAGCTAGTAGAAATTTAAGGGATGCAGGTTTTAAATTAGGATATCATATAATGCCTGGATTACCTTATAGTAATTATAAAAAAGATTTGAAATTATTTAAAAAAATTTTTAGCGATAGTGATTATAGACCAGATCAATTAAAAATTTATCCTTGTCAAGTTATTGATGATTCTCCTTTGGCTAAAAGTTACAAAGTAATAGGATTTAAATCTATGAATGAAGAGCAGACTAGAACAATTTTGGAAGAAATGACTAAAATTATTCCTGAATATTGTAGAACTATGAGAATTATGAGAGAAATTCCTCCTGAAAAATTAGTAAGTGGAATTACAAGAATAGATATAAGAAGAGATGTTGAAGAGAATCTTAGAAATAAAAAAGAAAAAATTAATGAGATTAGAATGAGAGAGTTAGGATTTAATAAACAATATTATAAAAATTTTGATGATAAAATATCTCTGAAATTAACTAAATATGAAGCTAGTGGAGGAAAAGAATTTTTTTTGCAGTATGTAAATAAAGATAATATTTTGTTTGGACTTTTAAGATTAAGATTCTTAAATAAACCTTTTATGAAAGAGTTAAAAGATTGTGCAATGGTAAGAGAAGTACATGTTTATGGAAAATCATTGAATATAGGAGAAGAGGGAAAAGAAGGGCAACATTCTGGTATTGGGAAAAAATTAATGATTGAAGCTGAAAAAATAGCAAAGAAAAATGGATTTAAAAAATTAGCAGTTATATCCGGGATAGGAGTTAGAGAGTATTATAAAAAGTTAGGATATAATTTAGAAGGATTTTATATGGTTAAAGAATTGTAATTTAAGATTTATATATTAGATAGAGAAGTAACGATAACAATAGAATGGTAATATTATTCTTGACAAAAAAGAAAAATTATTAGAGATTATAATTTCAAGTGTAAGCAAAATATTATCTCAAAAATTTCCTCTTGGAGCCAAATCTATTTAATTTATTTTAGAGATTAAAAAATAAAATTAAACTTTTTGACTAACTTTACCATCGCATAATTTGCCGTTAATTGTTCCAACAGCAGTTATTACATCTCCAGCAACTAATAAATTAGTAGAAGGATTAGTTGTAGTATAAGATTGTCCTGCTGTTAATGCCCCACTTGTTGAAAAAGTTTTTCCATTTGTATAAAAAGTAAGACTCTGAACTGCTTTATTTGGATATCCAGATATTTGGCCTCCGGCTTTAACCTCTCCTATTGTAACTAAAAATCCTAAACAATCAGATTGAGATTCAACTTCATCAGCAGCATTACTAACAGTTTTATTAACAACTTGCCATACTATTACTACAGCAGCTAATACAAGTAAAATTATAAGAACAGTAGTAATAACTTCTGCTTGCCCTTTTTTATATGAGAGACTCATTTTTATTCAACTCTTTTTATTAGCTATTTAGTTTTTTTACCTTTATAAATATTTTGATTTTGAAATTTTTGAATATTATCTAAAACTTCTTTTAAATTTTTTAGTGAAATAGTCTTATCAGCTTCGCTTAAACCTCTATCTTCCACAAATTTCCAAAATGTTTCCGGCTGGTATCCTTGTTTTTTGAGAGAAGCAAGTGTTGGGAGTCTTTCATCTTCCCATCCATAATATTTTCCCGAAATAATATCTTTAGTAAAACCAGATGCAGACATTTTTATTTCTTTAAGATGTAGTCTTCCGATGAATTTAACTATGGGATATTCATATTCTTTTTTTAATGCTTTGTACATCATTTCTTGTCTTTTTGCATTGTCTTTGTGATCTTTTCCTCTTATAATATGAGTCATTCCTAATTCTATATCGTCTGCAGTTACTGCAAGATTCATTAAAGGCCATACTCTATATTCATGTATTTTTCTAGGATGAACAGATTCATTAATTCTTGCTAGAGGAAAATCTCTCATTGCAGGATTAGGATCATTTATATTAGATTTAAATCTGAGAACAGCTTCTCCTTCTTTATAACCCTCTTTATTTAACATATCTATCCATCTTTCATTTTGTTCTTTCTTATCTAAATTTCTACAAGGACATGATATTTTTTTTAATATTAGTTCTTTAAATTTTTCTGGATCACAAGTGCATACGTAGGCAAAATTTGAATCAATAAATTTTTTAGCATATTTATAATAAATTTTCATTCTGTCTGATTGAATAATTATTTTTACATTATTTTTGCATAACCATTTTGATTCTTCTTCAATCATCTTATATGCTGGCATGTAAATATTTTCTGGATTTGTGTCTTCTATTCTAAGGTAAAATTTCCCGTTGAATTTTTTGGCATAAAGAAAATTTGGAAGAAAAGTTATTATGTGGCCGAAAGTTAATGGGCCACTTGGAGAAGGTCCAAATCTTGTTACAACTTTTTTATTTTTTAATTTTGGCAATTCAGGAAGCCCCACTCTTTCATCTCTTTTTCCTATTATCTTTTCTAATTTATTAAATTCTATCTTTTGTTTTTCTAATGATAATTTATTAATCTCATTAACAAGTTTCTGAATTTTTGGGATAGTTTCTTTTATTTTATCTTTCTTTAAACCTTCATTAAATAAAGAATTAATTACGGGGTTTATTGAAGCTTTTCCTTGATGTTCTAAAGCATTTTTTAAAGCATAAGCTTTTATTGATTTTTTATTAACCATAAATTTTCTAAGAGATAAAGTTATTTAAAGTTTTATGATAGATTATTCTTCCTCATCAAATTCAGTATATTCATCTATTTTTTCTTCCTTGTTTATTTTTTCTATTTCTGTTTCTATATCTATTCCTAATTCTTTTATTAATTCTTTTCTTGCTTCTAAGGACAATTCTTTTTTCCCCTTAAGTTTTTCTCTTGCTTTTTCTAAATTGCTTGTTTCTTCTATTGATTCTGAAAGTTCTTCTTTCATTTCTTGAATATCTTTTTCTAAATTATCCATAAATTCCTCTTTGTTTTTTTCAAAATATTTAAAGAGATAAATCCATATTTCTTCTAAATGATTATTCTGTTCCAGCCATATCTTTTTTGCGTTGCTTAAATGTAATAAAGGTAGGAAAGTAGCTAATTTTTCTTCTCTTTCGTTTTTTGTTAGTTCAGAATAAGTTAATTTTATTTTAGGTTTATCTTTTCCTTTAATTTCTTTTATTATTTTCTCATAGAATTGTTTTATACGATCTTTTAAATCTATTTTTTTGAATTGAGGAATATCTAAATAACTTAGTTTTTTTGCTCTTTTAATCGCTACTTCTCTTTTTATTCTTCTCGACTCTGTGTTTATTGCTTTATTTAAAGCAATCATTAATTCTGGAAGTGTAACTTTTCTTAATCTAGACATGGGAGTTTTTGGTATTAAGATAGGAATCTCTGATTCATCAATTTCTATTTTTTCAATTATTTTTTGTGGCTCTTTTTTTCTTCCAAATAAGATTTCATCAATTTCTTTAATATATTTGTTAAGTAAAATTTCTGATTTTATTCTTAAAAGTAGCGAAGCTGCTAAAAGAACTTTGCTTGAGATGTAAAAATCAGTTTCTTTCATCTCTTCAATTTTCTCAAAATATTTTTTTGTTAAAGTAACTAAATCTAAATCCCAAGGATCCAATTGATTATTATGCACCATTTCATATATTATTACTTGCCAATCTGGTTTTCTGCTGGTTATTATATCATATACCTGATTTTGATTTATTTTCTCTATCTCTTCTATAACTTCTTTTTCAATTAATTCATTTTCTTTTATTTCTTCAGGCAAAAATTCTTCAAAACCCATTTATATTAAAATAAATTGTAGTTAAAATGACTTTTGGTATATGAAAGTATACTTATGTCATTGATTAGTTACAACAACCGAAAGATTTATATACTAAAAATTCATAAATATATTATCACCTCTTTTTCCCCAGAAGAGCCAGGACAAACTATTTTTGTTTGACACCGGCTTTTCTAGGGTTTGAAACATTTTTATTGATTTAAATTTATTATTCTTAATAAATTATTTTTTATCGTATTTTTTCATTCCTTCTTCTTTATCATCTCTTTGTTTAACGCAGTAATACTTTTAAATTCATTTATTTCTATAATTTCATGAAAGAAACTCCTTATCTTATCTTTAAAGAGAAAATATTGGAAGAAAATTATAAAGAATTTGATGAATTATGCAGAAAGTATTTATCTAATTATATTATAGCTTATTCTGTTAAAACAAACAGTTTTGAAAATTTAATTAAAAAGTTAAGTGAATTAGACAGTAGTTTTGAAGTTGCTTCTATCGATGAAATTATAAATGTTTCTGGAAAAACTAAAGTTTTTAATGGACCTAATAAAACTGAAGAAGAATTAAAAATAGCTATGGAGAAAAATCTTTTGATAAATGTAGATAATAAAAGTGAGATAGATAAAATAATAAATCTGAAAAAAGGCAGGAAGTTAAGTATAGGATTGAGAGTTAATTTTAATGATAATAAATTTGGTTTTGAAGAAGATAAAGTTAAAGATATTATAAATTATTGTTCAACTAATAATCTAAATGTTGTAGGATTTAGTTTTCATCCAGGCACTCAAGTGAATATTAAAGATTATGAATATTTTATTAAAAAAATTGAGAATTTTTTAATCTCTATTGATATAAATTTAGATTATTTAGATATTGGTGGGGGATTTCCTGATAGATATCAACTAAAAAATCTAAATGTTAATTTAGATGATTATTTTAAATTAATTAGTTCTTTAAAAGATTTTGGTAATATAATTATTCTGGAGCCTGGAAGATATTTAGTTTCAAATTCTTTCGATTTAATTAGTAAAATTAATGTTATAAAAGAAAAAAGTGGAAAAAATTATGCTTTTTTGGATGCCGGAATTAATATTTTATCCAAAATAAGTTTGTCTACTTATACATTTAATAAAATTGAAAATGAAAGAGACAATGAGCAAAAAAATGACGAAAAAAAAGATTATATCTTAGCAGGTCCTTTATTATTTGGTAATGATATTATTGGAAAATTTAGAGGCAATTTAAAAGAAGGAGATTTAATGAGAATTGAGAATGTTGGGGCCTACTGTTATAATTTGGGGTGGGAGATAAGTTATAAAAAGCCGAGGATAATTGTTGGATGATTCTTTTTATATTATCAAAATAATTATTTAATAGAATACAGAAGTTATTATTTATATAGATAGATTATTTTTGTTAATATTATGCAACTCTGTAAAAAATGTAAGAACATTATGAAGCCGTTTAATCATAATTTTAAATGTGTAAGTTGCGGGTTTGAAGATAGAGGAAAAGATTTAATTGAAATAGAGAAAATTCCGAAGGTTAAGGCGATTAAATTGGGAGTTGTTAAAGATAAAAATATATTTGCGGATTATCCATTTAAATGCAAAAAATGTGGATATAAAAAAGCAGAAGTTGTTGAAAGACAGCCTTATGTTTCAGATGAAGATAGCTTAACATATTTAAAATGTGGAAAATGTGGATGGATGGAGAGTTTGGCTAAGAAAATTGGATAATAAAATGATAAAAACAAAAATATGGAACAATTTTCTATCCAAAAACTTTTAGAAAATTATTCTACTACTGATGAAATGCCATCAGAGAGAGCAGGAGTTAATTTAGAATTAGGAGAGAATAGATGGACGGATTTAAATTTTTCTTTTTGTACATTTAGGTAACTTTTATTTTACAGCTCAGTAAAAAGTAAAATTTAAATAATCTATTAATCACCTCTTAATATGGATAAACAAATTTTTGATATTGAAAAAGATGATAATTTTTGGGATAGTGAGAAAGATGATCTATGGGCGCGGAAAATTTTAGAAACAAACGAAGAATTGGACAGGGAGATATTGTAATTGTTCCTTCTCCATTTAGTGATAGATCTGGTAATAAGCTTAGGCCAGTGATTGTTCTATCAAATGAAAGATATAATAAAATATTACAAGATTTTATTTGTGTGCCTTTATCAACAGAGCTTAGGGATTATGAGCATATCTTTAGACTTTATTTAGATGATATAGAATCAGGAATTCTTCATGAACAAAGTGATATTAGAGTTGATAAAATTATATCTATAAATCAAAAATTAATTCTAAAAAAAGTTGGAAAAGTTAAGTCTTATATAATTGTAAAAATTAAAATTATACTAGGAGAATTAATAAAATGATAAAAACAAAAAATATTAATGAGGCAAGAAGAGAAATCCAGAAATTATTTAAGGAAGGAAAAAAAATAGTAATTGAAGCTGGAGATGATAATTTTAATAGAAAAATTTTTGAGATAAAAGAAGTAGATATGATTGTTGGTTTAGAAATTAATGGTATAGATAAGTTAAGACAAAAAGACTCTGGAATGAACGAGGTTATAGCTAAATTAGCTAAGGAAAATGATATTTTTATAGGGATAGATATAAATAAAATTAAAGAATTAAATTTATTGAATAAAGGTAAAGCAATTGCTAGAATTAAGCAAAATATAAGTTTATGTAAAAGAACTGGAGCTAAAATAAAATTATTAAATACCGGTTCTAGAGAGGCTATTAGTTTTATTATTAGTTTAGGAGGAAGTACTCAACAGGCAAAATTTTCTTATGTAAATTAATAAGATAAATGTTATAAATGGTAAATTGTTCTAATTAATAAATAATTTATTTTTATTAAAATGGTAAAAGAAAATATTGATATAAAGAGAATAACTGAATCACTTAGTCCAAACGAGAGAAAAATAATTCCTTTTCTTGAAGAAAAAGATATGATCAGTCTTTCTGATAAAGCTGGATTAGACAAGACTTCTACTCTCAGAGCTTTAGAATTTTTATCTAATAAGGATATTATTAAAATTAATATTTCAAATGAGAAAATAGTGGAATTAGGAATAAATGGGCTGTTATATATAAAAAATGGATTGCCGGAAAGGAAACTGGCTAATTTAATATTAGAGAAGAAAATTATTAGTTTAGATGAAGCAGCTGAGAAATCTAATTTAAGTGATAATGAATTTAAGGCAGCACTTGGAGTTCTAAAAAAAAAAGCTTTAATTGATTTGATTGAGGGACAAATTAAACTTAATGGAACTAAAGAAGAATTAAGCAAAAATAGTTTGGAAGAAAAATTTCTAACAAACTTACCAAAATTATTAGATAGTTTAAAGCCAGAAGAGAGATTTGCTTTTGATAATTTAAAATCTAGAAAAGAAATAATAAATATTAGAGATAAAAAAATTATTAATTTTAGCGTTACAGATATAGGAAGAAGATTAATGAAGGAAGATCTTGATGATAAAATGATAGAAAGATTAACTATTAATTTAATAAAAACTGGCGGATGGAAAGGAAAAAAATTTAGAAGATATGACATAACTAGTAATGTGCCCAAAATTTATGGAGGAAGAAGGCATTTTGTAAATCAAGCAGTGGATTATGCTAAAAGAATTTGGTTGGATATGGGATTTAAAGAGATGACTGGAGATTATTGTCAAGTTGGATTCTGGAATTTTGATGCATTATTTACTGCTCAAGATCATCCTGTAAGAGAAATGCAGGATACTTTTTTTATAGATAAGAAAGGAAAATTACCTATTAAAAATATAGTTCAAGATGTTAAAAATGCTCATGAAGGAAAGATAGATGGAAGCAAAGGATGGAATTATAGATGGGATGAAGAGAAGAGTAAGGAAGTTAGTTTGAGAACACATACTACTTGTTTGTCTATCAAAACTCTTTTAGAAATAGCTAAAAATAAAGAATTTCCTGCAAAATATTTTGCGTTAGGAAAATGTTTTAGAAATGAAACTTTAGATTGGAGTCATGGTTTTGAATTTAATCAAACTGAAGGAATAGTAGTTGATGAGAATGCAAATTTTAGGCAGTTGTTAGGATATTTAATGGAATTTTTTAAGAAGATGGGATATGATAAAGTTAGAATAAGGCCTGGATATTTTCCTTATACTGAACCTAGTTTAGAGGTGGATGTTTTTCATCCCGTTCATAAAAAATGGGTAGAATTGGGAGGAGCAGGAATGTTTAGACCAGAAGTTACTATTCCTATATTTGGTAGACATATCCCAGTTTTGGCTTGGGGACCTGGATTTGATAGAATAATAATGGAATTTTTTGAGATAACAGATCTTAGAGAGATGTATAAAAATGATCTGAATAAATTGAGAGATATTAAAGTGTGGGATAGATGATAAAAATTTATTTAATACATGGTTGGGGAGGAGATCCAAATAGTGAAGCATGGTTTCCCTGGTTAAAAAAGGAATGTAAAAAAAGAAATATTGAATTAATAGTTCCAGAAATGCCTAATACAAATAATCCTAAAATAAAAGAATGGATAAATAAATTGGAAAAGGTTATAAAAATTAATAATAATATTTATTTAATTGGGCATAGCATAGGATGTCAAGCTATAATGAGATATTTAGAGAAAATTAATAAAAAAGTAAAAGGAATTATTTTTGTTGCTCCTTGGATGAAATTAGATATGAATACAATTAAAGAAGAAGGACAGAAATCTATTGATATTGCCAAAACTTGGATGGAAACTCCAATAGATTTTAAAAAAGTTAAAAATAATGCAGATAGAATCTTGGCTTTATTTTCAGATGATGATCCTTATGTTTCTTTATCTGAAGCTGATATTTTCAAACAAGAATTAGAAGCAGAAATTATAATCAAAGAAAATGAATGTCATTTTAATGATACTAAAGAAATAAATGAGATTTTTAAGTTTATAGATAGAAGATGAAAACCAAATTTAAAATAAATATGAGAGAAATATTGTTTTGGATATTAGTATTTACATTAATAGCTATAGGAGTTTATACATTAATTTATAGATAAAATGAAATATAAAAGAAAAATAAAATTTGAGGACATAATGTTTTGGATAGTTGTACTTTTGACATTATTGGTCATATTATGGAAGTTAAACGGATCTCCTAGCGATTTTGCTACCATAGTTAGTGTAGGAATATTTTTATTGACCACCGAGATATTGACTTGGAAAAAAATATTTTCTATTGAAAAAGATACATTTATTGGTTTTATGAAAGTTAAACATGATATAGATAAATTTAGAATAGAAATTAATAGTCGATTTGATAATATAGAAAATAAATTAAATGAGATATTTAATATAATAAGATGAAACAAGAAATATCAAGAAAAGATTTTGAGATTATATTCTGGATAGAATTTATGAATGATAGTGATCCTTTGAGATTAGCCGACAGATTAAAAATATCGAAAGATGAAGCATATAAAATATTATTGGATTTTAAAGATAGAGGCTGGATAAAAATTATTGATAGAGATGGGAAATTTTATGAATCTAATTTAACTAAAAAAGGCAGAGAAATATTCGAAGATAAAAATTATGATGAATGGAAAGAGGGATTATGGTAAATGACTATATTAAATATAGATAAAAAACAATTTGAAAAGAAATTAGGGAAGATTGATAGTAAAATTAGAAATAAAATTGATATGTTTGGAACTCCAATAGATAATGAAAGTGAAAAAGAAATTTCTGTAGAAATTTTTCCAAATAGACCAGATTTACTAAGTTTTTATGGGTTTGTTAGATCTTTCAGTGCTTTTTGTGGAAAAAGAATAGACAATAAATATAAGGCTGAGAAATTGGAAGAAAATTATAAAATTATAATTGATAAATCTGTTAAGTCGGTAAGGCCTTTTAGTTCTTGTGCTATTGTAAAAGGAATAAGTTTTGATGATAATACTATTAATGAAATTATAAATATTCAAGAAAAATTGCATGCTAGTTATGGGAGAAATAGAAAGAAGTTAGCAATAGGGATTTATCCTCTTGAAGAAATAAAATTTCCTATAACTTTTTTGGCGATGAAACCTGAAGATATTAAATTTCAGCCATTAGATTATCCTAAGGAAATTAACGGAAGACAAATATTGAATCATCATCCAACTGGAAGAGAATATGCCCATCTATTAAAAGATTACAAAATATTTCCTATATTTAAAGATGCTAATAATAATATTTTATCTATGCCCCCAATAATTAATTCAGAAATAACTGGAAGAATAAGTAATAAAACTAAAAATATTTTTATTGAGTGTTCTGGATTTAATAAAGATTATTTAGATAAAACTATAAATATTATAGTTTGCGCTTTGGCAGATATTGGTGGCAAGATATATCAAGTAGAAATTGAAGATATTAAAGATGGAAATTCTTTAAGTCCTAATCTTAGTTTTGAGAAAATGGAATTATCTATAGATTATATAAATAAAAATCTTGGTTTAAATTTAGATTTAAAAGAAATAATAAATCTTTTAAGTAGAATGGGAATAGAAGTAGTTTCTAATCCTAAAAGTGGCGTTAATTTGGTGGCGTTAATTCCTCCTTATAGATCTGATTTATTACATAAAATTGATTTAGTTGAGGAAGTTGCTATAGCTTACGGTTATGAGAATTTTAAACCCGAAATCCCAAATATATCTAATATTGGAGAAGAAGATAAATTAAGTATTTTTAAGAGAAAAGTTGCGGAAATTCTTATAGGTTTGGGGTTAATTGAAATAAGTAGTTACCATCTTTCAACAAAAGAAAAACAATTCAAAAATATAGGTATAAAAGAATTTAAGAGAAATATGATAGAAGTTATTAATAGTAAAAATGAAAATAATATCCTAAGAAATAGTTTGTTCGCAAATAGTATTTCTGTTTTGTCTGATAATTCTGATGCTAGTTATCCACAGAAAGTTTTTGAATTAGGAAGAATTTTTTATCATGATAGTAAAAGTGAAAGTGGCATAGGAGAATCGGAAAGATTATGCATTTCTTTATGCGATGAAGAAGCTAATTTTACTGTGATGAAACAAATATTAGATTATTTAATGAGGATGTTTAATATTAATTATAAAATTGAAGATAGCGAAACTGATTATTTTATTGAAGGAAGATGTGGAAAAATAATAGTTAATAATAAAGAGTTAGGAATTATAGGAGAAGTAAGTCCTTTTGTATTATCAAATAATAAACTAAAGATGCCTGTTGTTTCTATGGAAATAGATTTAAATTTTTATCCAAAATAATTTCCATTAATTTTTTCAGAATTTTCTTCTGCATTTTTTATTTTTTCTATTATTTTTGTTAGTTCTTCTTTTAGCTTTTTGTCAAAAAAATTAAAAGATTCTTTTATAAATTCTGCTTCATTTTTTTCTTTGTAATCTATATCTAATGCTAAATTCTTTAACTCGTAATCTCCTAAAATTTCATATATTTTTGATAAAGATTCTTTGTCAGTGGTATCTAATTTTTTTAAGATTTTGAAAAAAAATATAGGAGCATTGCTTGGATTTAATATTATTTCAATAAATCTGGAATAATTAGATATTTTCTCGATTATACCTATTCTGATTTTTTTTAATAGTAGTTCAGTTTCAGGATCTATTTCTTCTATATCAAATGTTTCATTAATTTTAGAGAATTCTGGTAATTTATATTTCTCTTTTAATTCATTATATTTTTTAATTAATTCATTTTGGGAGTGAGATTTCATATATCTAAGGTTAGTTAGGTATATATAAATTTTATTGAGATTATCTTTAATTGTTTTTATAAAAAATTTAGTTGAGAATCTAATTCTTATCTTAATTAAAATATTTTTATTTCTCTGAGAATGAAGCGTTTGAATTTTTCCAATCTAAACTTATTGCTTTACCGCTAATTTCTTTTAAATTGTTAAATCCATTTGTCAACCATCCAAAGTAAACTTTTATTGCTGAAAAAATTCCATCGCTAGTTTCTAGATTTAAATTATTCTCAATCGTAACTAGGTTTATTGAAGAATATAAAAATAATGCTAAAAGAATTAATAATATTATAAGAAATCTATGTTTGAGATGGTTTAATCTAATTGCAAATATTCCTATAATGATTAAAATTAATATAACTATCCAAGATATCATTTTGATTTATCTATTATAGCAAGAATTATACTAACTAAAGTAAGTATTACTACTATCCATCCAGCAATTGAAACTATTACACCATCTCCTATTTGAGATAACCATGGGATACTTTGATTTAGAGTTCCATTTTCTGTCATTCCAAATCCTACTGCTAATGATACTAAAATCCCTGTAGTCCAGACGGCTAAATTAACTAAAATAGATAATAAACTTTCTTTGGATTTTTTCATTGTAACCTCTTTATATTATTAATCTAATAACTATTATAAATCTTTTGAATTATTTGCCTCTTCTTTGCATCCTCTTTCTTTTTACTCTTTTAAGTATCTTTCTTTGCCATTTCCAACGCATTTGGCCTTTTTTTTTCCATCTTCTACTAGATCTTTTCATTTTATAAATTTAAAATAATTATTAGAGTGGAAAGAATTATTTATAAAGGTATTGATAGTTAAAATTTTATTAATTAATCAGCCCTGTAGTGTAGCGGTCAAGCATCAGTCCCTCTGGAGGATTGGACCCAGGTT
>JBBSXD010000026.1:0-11614 GCA_038045965.1 Nanobdellota archaeon | reverse complement strand
AAAAAAGGTAGAAGATAAATTAATAATAAAAATTATTTATTCATAATATTTATATAATTGCTTTATTTTGATAGTTTTAATTATAGCTATAAATTAAAAATAGGAGGAGAAAATGGTGGAAGAAATTTGTTTGTTTCCGAGATGTCCCGAATGTGGAAATGGTCATTTATTGCCTTTTTCATTTAAAGAAGATGTTTTTGAGAAATGGAAATGTAGCAATTCTAAGTGTGATTATACTCTTAGAAAAAGAGATGAAAATTATAGATGATTTTAAACATTATGCGATAATCTCTTTTAATCCCCAAAGAAGAATAATCAACCAGATTATTATGTAAATTAATGATTTCTTAATTATATCTTTTTCTTTTTGTATTTTGTCTATAGAAATTGAAAGTTCTTTTACATGAGTAAGAATTCCAAATCCTATAAGAAGAATTGCAAAAGTCATAGAAGCAATTATTTGAGATATAGTCAATTCTTTTAATAAATAATATAATGTAATTAATGATAAAACCAGACAGATAAAACTGAACAAATGAGCATTTTTTAGTATTCTTTTAGTAACATTATCAATCCAAAATTTTTTGTTAAAAACTATAATAATTATTTTTAATAAAGAGAAAGATATGAAAATAAGTGCAATTAATTCTATAGGTCTCATTTGTTTGTATTAAAATTAATTAGTATATAAATATTTTCTAGATTAAACTTTTGAAATTAATAGTTTAGATCTTTCCTTAAAAACAGATGGGATTGAATCTAATATATTTAATGTTATCTCTTTAAAATAATTTATTTTTAATAAATATGAATCTATGTTCTTTAGTTTATCTAAAGATTCTAGAGTAGGTTTTTGTTTTAATATCTTTTTTAGTTCATAAGACATCTGATTAATTTTTAGTAATTTACTCATTTCTCCATCTAAATCTGGTTCAATTCCTATCCAAAATCCTTCATATATCCCATCAAAATTTTCTGTATCAAACTTATTATTTGTTAATGAATATAGAAAAATTCTTTTAGTTGTTTCTTCAATTTTAGGAGTTTTTATAAAAATTATACTTTGTATGGGATTATTATAATAAAATCCAATAATAAATCTCTTTCCTTCATGTTTATAATCTTGATCTTCTATTAATCCAATTATTCTGTTGTCTGAAATTAAATCTATCTTTCCAGAATAAAAACCTTTTTTTCCGTTATCAAAATAATACCCATCAACTTTGTAATCTAAATTCATTGAAATTACTATTAAATTTAACTATTTAAAAATTATTGTTATTCTATATAAATTCCTGGTTTTCCAGGTTTTGCCTTTTTTGATTTATTTTCGGGATCATATTTATTATTATCATTAACTGTAAAAATTTTTACTGGAAGATTCAGCTTATTTGAGATCTTATTTTCGTTAAAAATTAATAATTCATTTGGAATTACATATAAATATATTTTCTTTGCTCGCTTTTTCTGTTTTTCATTTATTAAATTTATAATATTATTTATATCTGATAGGGTATTAGATATTATCTGATCTTGTTTTTCTATATCTTTATCTATTAATTCTTCTGAATATATTGGCCAAGATTCCAATGAAACAAAATTTTTCTTTTCTAGATTTTCCCAAAGCTCTTCTGAAATATGGGGGCAGAAAGGACTTATTAATTTTATTAGATTTTCTATATCTTCTTTGCTAGTTTCTTCTTCTGAAAATATTTCCAGTAATTCTCTTATTTTTATTACTGCTATATTATATTTAAAATTCTCAATGTCCAAGGTTATTTCTTTTATAGATTTATGTAATTTACTTTGGAATCTTTTTGAAGATTTTGAAGATTTTTTATTTTTAATTGTTTCATAAATTTTATTTATCAATTTGAATGAAGATAATATTCCTTTTTCGCTCCAATTAAAGTCGCTGTCAGAACCAGCTACAGAAACTAAAAATAATCTAAGAGAATCCGCAGAATATTTTTTTATTATTTTTAGAGGGTCTATAATGTTATTTGCAGATTTAGACATTTTTGTTCCATCTTCGGCATGCAACATACCTTGATTAAACAATTTTATGAAAGGTTCATCGAATTTTAGGAAATTAAGATCTCTAAGAGCTTTAGTGAAAAATCTTGCATATATTAAATGCATACAAGCATGTTCAGCTCCACCTATATATTGATCTACGGGCATCCAAAAATTAACTAAATTTGTTTCAAAAGGTTTTTTATTATTATTTGAATCAATAAATCTTAAAAAATACCAACTAGAATCAAAAAAAGTATCCATTGTATCAGTTTCTCTCTTTGATAATTTATTACATTTAGGACATTTTACATTAAGAAATTTTTTATTAGTTTCAAGAGGATTTCCTTTTCCGAATTTTACTTTTTCAGGCAATTCTATTGGTAAATCTTTTTCAGGAACTGGAATAATGCCACAATCATTACAATAAATAATTGGAATTGGTGTCCCCCAATATCTTTGTCTAGAGATAAGCCAATCTCTTAATTTATATTGAATAGTTTGATTTCCCAAATTATTTTTTTCCAAATATTTAGTAATCTCTTCTTTTGCTTTATTATTATCTAAGCCATTAAATATATCTGAATTTATTAGAATTCCATTTTTGGTATAAGCTTGTGTCATATTTTTTATGTTAAGATTAAATTCTTCAGGCTGTACAACTATTTTTATTGAAATGTTATACTTTTTTGCGAATTCAAAATCTCTTTGATCATGGGAGGGTACTCCCATTATCATTCCTGAACCATAATCAGCAACTACAAAATTACCTATGTATACTGGTATTTTTTCTTTCGTTAAAGGATTTATGGCATAACTTCCAGTAAAAACTCCTTCTTTTTCTAAATCTATAGTATCTTTTTTTGATACTGATTTTATTTTCCTAAAAAATTTCTCAACCTCTTTTTTTTGTTCTTTGGTTACTAATTGATTTAATTTTTGATGCTGAGCAGAAATTACCATAAAACTGACTCCGTAAATAGTATCCGGTCTAGTTGTGAAAATTTTCCATTTTTCTTTTGAAATTATTTCTTTTAATAATTCAGGAAATTCTTCAGTTTTCATATCATCTAAAACATAATGCCCCCTTCCTTTTAGTTCAATTAATTTTCCATCTAAAGCTTCATTAAATATTTTAGCACTTTTTCTATGCCTATTTTCTTCATTATCAGCAGTAAAAATTATAAAATCTTTAACTCTTTCTTTAATTGTCTTATCAATTGTATATTCATAAAAAGATTTTCTATCTTCTTTATTTGTAATTTTAGCAGGAGCCACAAGTATTAATTTATTAACTATTTTTTTTGTTTCTCCTAACCAGCGAACTAAAAAAGAACATCCGCAGCTATGTCCGATTAAAACGCTATTTTCATTAATCTTTAATTTTTCAAATTCTCCTTTCCATTTATTATAGTCTGATTTCCAAGGCTCTGGCATTAAAGGGGTTGTTGTATTTATGCCTCTTTTAGTTAACTCTTTTTTAATCCATGGAATCCAGTTCTTATCATAAGTTCTTGTTTCTGGATTCATAGCTTTTTCAACATTAGAGGGACAACCATGAATAATTATACAATTTATTTTTCTTTTCTCATCAGGATTTTCAAATTCAAACAAAATTTCAGTTCCATGACTTTTTCCAATCCAATTTTTTTGCATAGATTTAATTCTATTTGGCCAATTTAAATTATCTAAGTTAAGAAGTTCTTCAGCATATTTTGTTGTTTTTATGAACCATTGCTCCAATAATTTTATCTGTACTTTATTTTCTGTATGGCGCCAGCATTTTCCGTTTTGTACTTGTTCATTTGCTAATACTGTGTTGCATTTATTACACCAATTAACGGAGGATTTTTTTCTATAAATTAATCCTTTTTCTAAAAATTTTAAAAAGAAATATTGATTCCATTTATAATATTCTTTGGAGGAAGTTTTTATTAATTTATCCCAGTCATAACTTAATCCTAATGATTTTTGTTGTTTTATAAAATTTTTAATTGCTTTTTCTGTATATATTTTAGGGTGAGTTTTTGCTTGTATTGCAGCATTTTCTGCTGGAAGTCCGAAGGAATCATAACCCATTGGATAAAATACAGAAAATCCCTGCATTCTTTTTATTCTGGCTTGAATATCTCCAATAGTATAATTAAGAGCATGTCCCATATGCAAACCAGAACCTGAAGGATAAGGAAACATTTCCAAATTGTAAAATTTCTTTCCAGAACTTTTTGGTTTAAAAATTTTCTCCTTTTCCCATTTATTTTGCCATTTTTTTTCTATACTTTGGAAATTATTTTTATTCATACTTTAATATATATAATATACTTTTAAGTTTTTGCTTCAGATATTTTTTTAAATGCGATTTTATTTAAGATTAAATGGGTTATGATTTTAAAATATATAGGGGGGATATAATTTTAGATATAGGAAATAGTTCTAGAAATTATGGCAGAGATTTTATTGTTCAGATGCCCATTGTTTGCTGGTATGCATATAAACAGTTTGGGCATGGAAATTTATTTCAGCAAATAGAATTACCAGATTCTATATCAAAATTAGAAGAAGTAAGTACAAATAAATTAAATAATCTTATTGATAGTGTTATTCATACTAGTTTAAAATTACCTAAATCATTAAAAGGTGAAAATGGAGTAAATACCGATTTAAATAATTGGGGTATATCTGAATTTAGAGGAGCAGACAATGATTATAAAATGGTTATTAGAAAAGATTCATTAGATATATTGGAAGATGGAAAATTGGATGTTTCAATTTCTGATTATGCTCTACTTATGAAGTTTTGTCCTAGTTATTTTCGGTTTATAGGAGATTGGGATGAAATGAGCCCATTTAGACAGACAATAAAAAATGTTTATGAAAGATTAAAAGATGAAATCTAATTATCTTCATATAATTTTATAGGAACTAATCCTGATTGATAAAGATTTAAACCAACTCCAAGAGATAAATCATCTAATCCAAAGCTTTGATATCTTTCTTTGTTTTCATGTTCTTTTTTTAGCATAGCTTTATCGTATGCATCCAAAGTTTCTTTTATCAGAGATGTTTCATCTATGAAAATATGATCAGATCTAAATTTTTTTAATCTTTCTTCTTCAGAAATTTCTTTTGTAGAAATTAATAAAGGTATTCCGTATTTTTTTATCTGAGCTTCCGCTTCTTCTTTATTTTCTGTATAAAGCCATGTTTTTCCTATATCATCTAATGCTCTTAATATTTGTTCTTCATGTTTTTTTCTGTCCATATTTAATATAGAAATATGTCCTAATCCTATTTCTGTTGATGCAAAATTTACTATTTCTGGATTTATATTGGGAATTCTTTCTCTGAATTCATAAGAAGCCATTGATGCAGTTCCATGCAATTGATAAGGGCATACCATCCTATAATTATCATGGTGGATTATCTGAATATAATTTCTTTTCTTTCTTTTTTCAATAATATCATTTCCAATTGAATGGAGAGTTCTAATTACTGGATTAAGGTTTAACGTAGCCCCATCTATCTTCGCTTCTATTCTTTTATTTCTGGGATTATATTTTACATTTTTCATTTTGTTTTTTTGAGATTTCGTTTACAAAAGTTAGTATATAAACCTTGGGTTATTGATTTTTTTGTTAAATCTTGGATATAATAAACCTTATTAAGTTTTTTATTATATTTTTTTATG
Organism: Nanobdellota archaeon; assembly: GCA_038045965.1. Taxonomy (GTDB): domain Archaea; phylum Nanobdellota; class Nanobdellia; order Pacearchaeales; family GW2011-AR1; genus ARS1285. Next base: position 5,910 of record JBBSXD010000026.1, on the reverse strand, counting down.
GATGCAGTAGAGATTCATAAAAAGATAATTAATTTGTTAAATGAGAAGGGTCCGAGTCTACCTATAAATATAGCTAAATCTGTTGGCATAACTAGTTTGTTTGTTTCAGCTTTTTTATCTGAACTGGTTAATCAGAATGATATAAGAGTTAGCAATTTAAAAGTTGGAGGAAGTCCATTATATTATATAGAAGGACAACAAAAAAAACTTGAAAATTATTATAAATATTTACATCCAAGAGAAGCAGAAGCTTATATGCTATTAAAACAACATAAAGTTCTTAAAGATAATGACCAGGATCCGGTTATTAGAGTAGCTTTGAGGTCTATTAAAGATTTTTCATATGGATTTAAGATAGGAGATGAAATTTATTGGAAATTTTTTTCTGTTTCTGAAGAAGAATTGAATGAGATTTTTAATGGCAAGCAAGAAGATAAAAAATTAGAAGAAGAAAATCAAGAAAAAAAAGATAAGAATGTTGAAGAGAAAAATGAAGTAAAAATTGATAAGAAAACTGAAGAAAATGTTAATGATAACATAGAAATTGAAATTAAAACTAAAGAAGATAATTTAATTAAATCATTGAGAAAAAAATCTATTGTTAAAGTAAAAGAAAAAATAGAAGAAAGTTTTAACAATCCGCTTATAATTAAAGATGAAGATAAAAAAGAGAAAACTAAATCTGATTTTGTTAAAAAAGTTTTGAGTTTCTTGGAGAGTAAAGGAATTAAGATTGTTGAGGAGAAAGATTACAAAAATAAGGAATATAACTGTATTGTTCAAATTAAGTCTGAATTAGGGCCAGTTAATTTCTTTACTCAAGCGAAAGATAAAAAGTTAATTAGCGAGGATGATTTTAAAAAATTACTTAGTGATGCTCAGTCTGTTCCGTTGCCTGCTTTTATGATTTATACGGGAGAAATTACTAATAAGGCTAAAATATATCTTAATAATTATATTAGTATTTTGAAGGCTAAGAAGATTGTGTGATTCTGTTATGTTTTTTAGATTCTTCGACATTTCTGTAAAAATCAAAATAGCTTTTTAATTTTGTAATATAAAGAATAATATATATCTAATCATTTACTCCTAACAATGATAAAGCAGTTCCGTTTTTATTTCTTTTATGTTTAATATTTGATTTTAATAATATTCTCAGAAAATAAGCACTTGGATATTTTATTTCTGATAGATCTAATAAATAATAAGCATTGAATCCGAAAACTCTGGCTTATATTCTAAATCATTTTCTGTAGATAAATAAGTTAAAATTTCATCTCTCAAATGGTTTATAGAATCTTCATTAATAATATTCTCTAAACTAATACTTATAACTTTAAAGCTATTATTATCAATTTGAAAATTTTCTAAATTAGTTATTAATCTATTTTTCAATTTATTAGTCTTTATATTATTATCTTCTAGAATAAAAATCTTTAAAACTGGAGCTAGATAAGTTTATATATCTTTAATTTGAGATATTTTATATGGGAAGAATAAAATCAAAATTGGTTAAGAGGACTGGAAATAATATTATTTCTAGTGGTAATTTTAATGATAAATTTGATGATAATAAGAGGATTTTGACTGGAATTATGCCAAGTAAAAAAATTAGAAATCAGATAGCAGGTTATATAACTAGAAAAAAGAAAATAGAGAAAACTAGTGTTAAAGAAGTTTAAGTAATTTAGATATGGAAGAAAATAAAGAGAAAACAGAGAATAAGAATTTGGAAAATGAAGGATTGAATAAAGGAGAGGATAATTTTATTTTTGTGGGAATTAAACCTTTTATGAATTATGTTACGGGCGTTGTAATGCAGTTCCAGAATAAGGGACAAGAAGAAGTTTTTGTGAGTGCAAGAGGGAAATTTATTTCTAAAGCAGTAGATGTTGTAGAAGTTTCGAGAAGAACTTTCTTGAAAGATGAAAATATAAAAGTAGAAGATATTAAGATAAATAGCGAACAGTTTGAGAATGAAGAGGGGAAGAGAATATTTGTTTCAAGTATAGAAATTAAGTTGGTAAAACATAAAATTTGATAAATCTGTTCTTGGATTTGAGACTAGAATTTAGGAAAAGGCAAATGAAAAAAGGGTAAGGGTTAAATTATTCTTTAAGAAATTTATTAAATAATTTAGGTGGAATTTCTTCAAAACATTTTGGAATAATTTATTGTAATAGTTTTGCTAAAGAGAAATATAATCCAGCTATAGAACCGTATTACATAAAATTCGAAGATAATATTTTAATGTTAAATAAAAAAGGAAAAGAAATTATTAATAAATATAGAAGTATAAGAGGATATATTTCTTTAGATGAACAAATAGTTTTTAACATCAGAAAAAATATCTTTGGAGAATAAGATATTTATTATTTATTACTTGTCTTGTTATTTTTATTTAGAAGTTTGTTTATCTTATTTTCTATAGAAATAGTTTTTTCTTCTATTATTTTTATTCTTTTATTTCTTTTAATATTCATAATGAGATTTATAATCTGAAGTGCGAAATAAATAATGAAAATTATCCCCACAGTTTTTAGTATGCTCATTAAAGTTATTATTCCTGTAGAAGTTTCAGGAGGAAGAATCTGTAATATGTCTGGATTAAAACTAACCATATTTGCCATATTAATATAACATGAATTCTAGTTTTTAAAACATTACATTTTTAAAGAATATCTTTTTTTTAACTCTGGCTCTGTAGCTTAGTGGTAAAGCGCGTCTCTCATGAGGACGAGATCGGGAGTTCAATTCTCCCCAGAGCCATTTTGAGAAATAAATAATTTTTAATATCAAATGTTATTAAATGTATTATGATTATTTATACATCTCATTTAAAAAAGAGATTAAAATTAAGAAATATCCCATATCAATATCCCAATATTATCTTTGAAAATTCGGATGAAAGATTTTTTGATGTTTTGGAAAATAAATATATTGCTGTAAAAAAGCTTAAATATAATGGAAAACTAAGAGATATGTTAATTGCTTATGAAAGTAGAAATGGTTATGTTGAGATAATCACTATACATCCAATAAGAGAAGATCAGATAGCAAATAGGATGATTTCGGGAAGATGGTTAAAAATATAAAATACGAATATGATAAGGAATCGGATTCTCTTTTAATAAATATAAAAGAGGAAGAAGAAGAAAGTTTTGAAGAGATAATACCTGGGGTAAATATAGAATTAAATAAAGAAGGTGAGATTATTGGAGTAGAGATTCTCAAAGCTTCTAGATTTATGAAGAAGTTAGCCGATTAGTTTTTTAAAGCCATATATTTATAAATAATAATTATTTTAGCAAATATGAGTGATATATTTAATATAAAAAATATTAAAGCTTTTATCTTAAGCATAGTAATTGCTATAGTGCTTTCTAGTTTTGTGATTTATTTAGTAGAAAGTTTTCATCCAAATCCTAAGTGGGAAGATTATTGTGGAGAAATTAGATATCCTAAAACAGTTAGTGATAAAGGAGTTCCAGAAAATATAACCCAAGAAATTTGCGAAAAAAATGAAGGAGCTAAATGGATGAATGGGTATTGTGATTATGAATATACTTGCAGACAAAATCATGAGAATGCAAGTGAAAAACATAGATTTATTGTGTTTTTAGTTGTAGTGCCCGTTGGTTTAGTTGCAGTAAGTTTAGGAATCTTTTTAGCTTTGCCAAGTGTTTCATCTGGATTAATGTTGGGAGGAGTTTTCTTAACAATTTATGGGACTTCTAATTATTGGGATAAATTTTCAAATTGGATTAAAGTTTTAATTCTTGGAGTTGTCTTGGTTGTTTTGATTTGGCTTGGATATAAGAAGTTGGAAAAATAAATTTTGAATTTATTTATAGATTTATGGTAGTATTTATAATCTGAAATATTTTATACTTAATAAGAATAAGTTTGCTAGAGTTTTGATGATTGGAAGTTTGTTATGGTATTTTGGTGAGGGAATGCTTGGGCCTTTGTTTGTTCTCTTTACTGAACGCATTGGAGGAGATATTTTAGAAATTGCTGGAGCCTATGCAATTTATCTTTTCATGACAGGAATAAGCATGATTTTTGTTGGAAAACTATCTGATAGAATTAAAAAAGAAGTTTTGATGATTATAGGATACTCTTTAAATACAATGTTTACTTTTGCATATCTTTTAGTTTCTACTCCATATCATTTATTATAGTACAGGCTGGTCTTGGGATTGCTTGGGCTTTGGCTGGTCCGACGTGGGATGCTTTGTATGCTAAACATGAAGATAGAAAACATGATGGTTCAGCGTGGGGTTTTGCAGATGGTCTTCCGAAAATTGTGACTGCACTAGCAATTATAATTGGAGGATTTATTGTTAGCAATTTTTCATTTGATTTACTATTTATTATAATGGGTTGTATTCAAGTAATTGCTACTTTATATCAAGCTAAAATAATTTATATTAAAAGTAAATAAAGATTTGATGATATTTTATTTCTAATTTATATTTTTTTTTATTTCTGTCCCATTTCTATTATTTTATATTTTTTTTCGAATCTTTTTTGTTTAATTAAATGATAAAATATACTATAATTATAAAGTAGTTACAGACGAAAAGTTTAAATAGGTCTTTTTTCAATATTTTATATGGCAAAACCAAAAATATATGTAGTTGAGGGGGACATAACTCAAATTCCAGCTGATGCTTTGATGACTGCAATTAATTCTTTAGGTATGTGGTTCGGAGGAATCGATGGAGCTATTCAAAGAGTTGCAGGAAATCTGTATCATAATCAAGTTTTACAAGCTACTCCTTTAAGTGATTTACAAACAGTAGTTGCTAGAGGAGGCGCTAGACCTGATAGAAAAATTGGGTTTAGAGATGTAGTATTTGTAGTAGATGATTTAAAATCCCCATTAGAAAAAGTTGTTTATGCAGGTTTAGAAACTGCAAACGATGAAGGCTATAAGTCTTTATTGATTCCAACCATAAGGATGGGCGTAATGGCCGGTGATAGAGAAACCCCTAAGCAAGCTGTAAGAAAATTAGCTGACGGATTAAGTGACTTCGTAAGCAGATATTCTGGAAGAACAAAGTTAGAAGACATTAAAGTTGTGGTTTATGATAATCCTGATTTAGCTAAAAATATTTCTTCTGTTCTTGGAAAGATTTAGTTTCCATTAATTTCTTACATTATGTACACATTTCTAAACCACCAAAATAAATTATGCCCACAAAACAGGGCTTAAATTTATAAATTATATTCTGTTTTTTTAGTAATGAGAAAAAGAAGTGAAACATATTTAGGTTCTGTGGTTTTGGGACTTAATGATGCTTTAATTGAAGTTAGCGGAACTTTAGCCGGATTAACTTTAGCTTTACAGAATTCAAAGATAATTTTAATTAGTGTTTTTATCAGTGGTTTAGCGGCAAGTTTGTCGATGGCGGGAAGTGAATATCTTAGTACTAAAGCCGAATGCCATCACACAAAAAAGGAGATAGAGAATAAAAATCATAAAAATGCTGGAGCTGCTTCATTTTATACGGGAATTAGTTATTTTCTAACTGTTTTAATTTTGTTGCTACCTTATTTAATTTTAGAGAATGTTTATTATGCATTATATTGGACTTTGATAGATGTTATTATAATAATAGCATTTTTTAGTTATTATTCATATAAGAGAAATGGAGATAATTTTTCTTATAAATTTCTTGAGATGTCTACTATTAGTTTAAGTGTAGCTGTTATTTCTTTTATTGCTGGATATGTTATAAAAATATTTTCTAATTTTATTTAATAGGTATTTTAATTATTTAGAGATTCCATATATAGCATATTTTTTATTGTTATAATGAGCCCAGATTCTATCACCATAACTCCAGTGCCACCATTCTCCTGGATAGTTTGTAAAACCGGATTTAGTTATTATATTAATTA
>JBBSXD010000025.1:2893-22973 GCA_038045965.1 Nanobdellota archaeon | reverse complement strand
AGAAAAACCAGCAGAACAAACTAGTTAAAATAAAAATTATTTCTAATTATTAAAACTATTCAAACAAAGATTTCTATCAAGGTTTTTAAACCCATCACTCTCTAAATAATTATATCAAATTAAAAAATGGAAAAAACAGAAGATAAAAAATTAGACATAGAGAAATTAGAAACCTCCAAATCGAAAGATTTGAATGGTATTCAGGAATTTGATCTTAAGAAAATTCCTGATATGTTAAATGTTGGAATGATTGGTCATATAGACCATGGTAAAACTACTCTACTTAGCAAATTAACAGGAAAATTCACTGATACTCATTCAGAAGAATTGAAAAGAGGAATTACAATAAAACTTGGTTATGCTGATATAATAATTGAAAAAGAAAAAAAGAAAAGATATATTTCTTTTATAGATTGTCCTGGACATGAAATGTTGATGGCAACGATGTTATCAGGAGCTGCTTTAATAGATGCAGCAATCTTAGTTATAGCTGCAAACGAAGGAATAAAACCTCAAACAAAAGAGCATTTAGTTGCCATTCAAGCAAAAAAAGTTGAGAAAATAATAATAATCCAAAATAAAATAGATTTAGTCTCTAAAGAAAAAGCTAAAGAAAATTACAAAGAAATTAAAAAATTTGTTAAAAATACTATAGCAGAAAATGCTCCAATTATACCTGTTTCAGCCCAGCAAAATATTAACATAGAGAAAATAAAAGACTTGCTTTTAGAAATAGACATTCCAAATAGAGATTTAAAATCAGATCCAGAATTTCTAATCGCAAGAAGTTTTGATATCAATAAACCTGGAACTAAAATAAAAGATTTACATGGAGGGGTTATTGCAGGAATTTTAAAAAAAGGTATTCTAAAAATTGGAGATGAAATAGAAATAAAACCAGGAATAACTAAAAAGATAGCTAACCAAATTTCTTATTATCCTATAAAAACCAAGATAACTTCTATATTCAGAGGTAGATATCCTATAAAAGAAGCGACTCCTGGAGGATCGTTAGCTTTTGAAACTGAATTAGATAACCCTTTAACAAAAACAGATTTTTTATCAGGGAACATAGCTTCAAAAATAAATACTCTCCCAAAAATATCAGATAATATTTCTATAAAATACAGCTTATTTAATGAAATTTTTGGAGAAGAAAAAAATTCAAAAGTTGAAAATCTAAAAATTGGAGAATTGATAATGCTTTCAGTAAATACAACAACAACAGTAGGCAAAATAGATAAAATAAATAAAAATGAAATTATTTTATCTCTAAAAATCCCAATAGTACCTATACAAAAAAATTCTGTGGGACTGGCAAGAAATATCAACAATCATTGGAGATTAATCGGATTTGGCGAAATTTTGTAATTTGAGAAATGAACAAAAATATCATATTACAAAATTGAGTAAAGATAAAATAATTCTAGATAAATCCAATCACCACTCAAAATTTTTATATATTCCATCTCTTACAGGATTCCAAAAAGAAAAATTATCGTGACCAAAGAAACCTATTGCTCTAGCTAATAATATAGATTTCTCAGCTAAATGTAATTTCCTCAATTTATTTTTATCGCTTAAATCTGAATCGTAAATTAAAACATTATTGCAAAGCTTGATATAAAATTCGGCCTGATGTTTGGAAGGTAGAGAAAATGGATTAAAAGTCAATGCAGTAATATTATCTTCTTCATGCAACTGTCTTTTAATAACTCCCAAATATCCTGCAACATCTTGAGGAGTAAATCTAATAACTTTACTAGTCTCACTAGAATTACTACTTGTATATCTTATATCATATTTATCATGAACAGTTCTACTCTCCACAAAATTTTCTTCATCAACAACTAAAAAAGGAGATAAAGCTAAAGAAACTGAAAGACCATAATTATTTCCTTCAATAGGAGGATTTGGAACATAGGGAATATGATTCAATCCGAAAACATATTTTTGCTTTTTTTCAGTTCTCGATGGAACATGTACGACAACACTAGCTCCTTCTTTTAATACTCTATTTGCATCAGGATATGCATCTACTCTAATTCCTTTTTTCTCAACAACAATTTTGTTAAATTTATCTTTCTGTCTAAATTTTGAATAATTTTCAGCATAACTAAATATTCTAGTACCTTCTACAACATTAACAAAAGGAACTACTCTCTTAATTCTATCTCTACCAAAAACCGGTCTAAAAGAATATCCAACATAATTAATATCTATCTGTTTCATTCTAGATAAATTTGCAAAAGCTTCAGCTCTAAAATTTAAAGGAATATATGAAGATTTATAACATTCTTCTAATCCTGAGGGTTGAGGCAAAATAATTAAACTCCCATGTTTATAACATTTTCTTGAAGCTTCACTACTACTATTTTTCATTCTAAACTTTTGAGGGATAATCAAAGTTCTTATTTCTAAAGCATCTTCATCAGGATCTAATTCATCAATTCTTTGAATTAGGTCTCTATTAGTATATCCATAATGTATATTTAATTTCTTTATCTCGCTTGGATTTCTTTCTTGGAAAAATTGTTTTCTATTCTCCATAAAAAACATAAATATAAAAGATTTATAAATTATAATCTACTTTAACTATAATAATTGATATTATATATACTTATATATTTGTAAAAATTTTAAATTTAATGAGTAAATTAAAAGATTTTTATATTCAAGAATTAAAATATGATTATCAAAAAAATCCCAGAAAAATCGCAACCTCTGCCTAAAGGCGGAAGTTTGATTGGCAATTTTTCTTTCAAATGGGGATTTTTTGGGATGCTCCGAAACGACCTCACCATAAATGGTGAGGTTTTCAACGTTTCGGACATAACAGAATAGAAAATTCTCCTTGGTATCTTTCAGAATTATCACTTAGTTCGACTATAGAAATAGATAATTATATTATTGGAAATAATAATAAAGATTTTAATCATACAAAAGAATTAGCTTCGATACTTGAAAAATATCAATTAAAAGATAATAATACTTTTCTTACTCAACCTAATTTTCCATATCTTTCCATTTTTAATTCTATAAGAAAAAATTCTAACAAAGATATTAATTGGATATCAGAACTTGCTTTAGAAATGAAATTGTTTAGATTAGAATTAGAAAATATTCCAAACAATTTTAAAAATCTAGAAATACTTAGATCTTTTTTGTGTGATTTATCAAGAGAATTTTCTAATACTCGATATATATCTAATCATTTAGTGGCTTAATTTATTTATTGTTTCTTTTTATAAATGCCCCGACCGGGATTCGAACCCGGGTCACAGCCTCGAAAGGGCCGTATGCTTGGCCTCTACACTATCGGGGCACAAAAATATGAGAATATGTTTGTTTTTAAAGTTATCTTAAAAATTATTTAAAAATTATTTTATCAGCTAAATCTGAGATTAAAAAAGTATTTTTAATTTCTCCAGAAAAACTATTAATCCAAGTTATCACCCAAAGCACTACCCAAAATATCCATAATACATAACTTAGAAAAAATAAAAAAGGAGATAAAACAACAATTATTACTTGTCCTATAAATAAAATCAATCCATGTTTAGCATAATACATAATATATTTATCATTTTTCCACAAAACAAAAGCAACAATAAATCCGACTATAGTAAAAAAACAAGACAAAAAAGCATAAAGTTCTTTATTATTTTTATTAACTCTTTTCTTAATCATAATTAAATATAAGATTTATTATTTATAAATTATAGTATGAAGCTACAAAGTTTAGCAAATTCAAATCGATATAATAAATGAGCCTACCAAGATTTGAACTTGGGACCTTCTGCTTATAAGACAGATGCTCTAACCAGACTGAGCTATAGGCTCTCAAACTTCTGAATATTTTATCGCTTTTAAAGTTTCCTAAAAAAATTAAAAAATCTAAAAACATTTAAACCATATAAATTTGATTTTAATATGTTAATAGGATTAGTAGGAAAACCTTCATGTGGTAAGTCTACATTTTTTAAAGCAACAACACTGGCAGATGTTCTAATAGCAAATTATCCTTTCTCTACTATAAAACCAAATAGAGGTATAGGATATGTAAAAGTAGAATGTATTGATAAAGAATTTAATACTCAATGCAATCCTCAAAAAGGATATTGTATCGATCACAAAAGATTTGTTCCCATAGAAATTATGGATGTAGCGGGTTTAGTGGAAGGAGCTTCAGAAGGAAAAGGTCTCGGAAATCAGTTTCTAGATAATCTAACCTCTGCAGATGCATTTATTCAGATAGTGGATGTTTCAGGAGAAACAGATGCTGAAGGAAAAGAAACAGAAAACTATGATCCAAATAAAGATATAAAAATGTTAGAAAACGAATTAGATCTATGGTATTTAGGAATCTTAAAAAAAGCGTGGAAAACTTTTGCAAGAACAATTCAAAACACTAAAACAGATTTTTCTGAAGCTGTAGCAAGACAATTCTCAGGATTAAAAGTCAATAAAGAAAATGTAAAAATGGTTTTAAAAAAATTAAAATTTAACGAGGAAAAACCAAATGAATGGACAGAAGAACAGTTAAAAAAATTTGCTCATGAACTAAGGCATCTTACAAAACCTATGATAATAGCAGCAAATAAAATTGATAGACCAAATTCAAAATCTAATCTAAAAAAAATAAAAGAATATTACACAGAATTAAAAATAATTCCATGCAGTGCTGATTCAGAACTAGCATTAAGAGAAGCTTCTAAATTAAAATTAATAGATTATATTCCAGGAGATTCTAATTTTAAAATAAAAGAGGGATTAAACGAAAAACAAAAATTAGCATTAGAAAAAATAAAAGAAAATGTATTAAATGAATATAATTCAACCGGAGTCCAAGAAATACTTGATTATACAGTTTTCAAGTTATTAAAATATATAGCCATATTTCCTGCTTCAGCAAATCGTCTTTCTGATAGCAAAGGGAATATTCTACCTGATTGTTTTTTACTTCCAGAAAAATCAACTGCACTAGATTTTGCATATTACTTGCATACAGATTTTGGAAAAAACTTCATAAAAGCTATAGATGCTAGAACAAAGCAGGCCATAGGAAAAGATCATCAATTAAAACATTGTGACGCTTTGGAAATTATGACTAGATAAAAACTTATAAACTTTCATTAATTAAATTCTAAAAATGAGGCATGTAATAGAGTCGCAACAATTCTCAAAGGAGATTTTATTTGAATTATTTAAAAAAGCTGATGAACTTAGAGAAAATCCAAAAGAATCCTTAAATAAAAAAATTATGGCCTCTTTATTTTATGAACCTAGTACAAGAACAAGATTTAGTTTTGAATCTGCCATGCTAAGATTAGGCGGAAAAATAATAGGTACAGAAAATGCTGGAGAATTTTCCTCAGTAGTAAAAGGAGAATCGTTTGAAGATACTATAAGAGTGATTTCAAAATATTCAGATATAATTGTATTAAGACACTATAATGAAGGATCTGCAAGAATAGCCTCGGAAATCAGCAGTGTTCCATTAATAAATGCTGGAGATGGAAAAGGTCAACATCCTACACAAGCATTGCTAGATGTATATACAATATACAGAGAATTAGGAAAATTAGAAAATCTTAAGATAGTAATAGTGGGAGATTTATCTAATGGAAGAACTGCAAGATCTCTATGTTATCTATTAGGAAAATTCAAAAATAATAAAATAATTTTCATTTCTCCAGAAAATCTAAAAATGAAAGATGATATAAAAGAATATTTAACAAAAAAGCAAATAATATATGAAGAAAATAATGATTTAAATAGCATTCTTCCAGAAGTAGATATTATTTATATGACGAGAATACAAAAAGAAAGAATAAGTGAGGAAGATTACAAAAAAGCAAATGGAAAATATATAATAAATGAAGAAAATTTAAAACTCGTAAAAAGCACTGCGAGAATACTTCATCCTCTACCACATGTAGAAGAAATAAATATTCCAATTAATATAGAAACCGAAGATAAAAGAATAGCTTATTTCAGGCAAGCCGAAAATGGATTATACATAAGAATGGCTTTATTAGATTATCTCTTGAATAAAAATAATCATGATAATAAATGTTAAAGTTCATTCAAATTCTAAAAAGCAGAAGATAGATAAACTATCAGAAGATAGCTATCTGATATACTTAAAAAAGCCGGCAGAAGATAACAAAGCTAACCTAGAACTTTTAAAATTACTTAAAAAAAACTTAAAAACAGAAGTAAAAATTATTAAAGGATTTAAATCTAGAAATAAAATCATAGAAATAAAAAATGCCAATAAAATATGAATTTGCTCCGGATATTCAAGAATCAGTAAATGAACTTGCTTTGTTATTATTTTCTCACGTTAAAATTGATTCTGTTGTCTGTCTAAGAAGTCATGAAAGCTCATCAAGAGGAACCATAGCAAGATGTCATGCACTAGGAAAAGCTATGCAATTAGCATTAGGAAGAAAAGGTTTTTATGTAATAGAAGTTTTATCAAAAAGATTTGATAAACTATCTAAAACAGATCAAACAAAAACTTTAATACATGAATTAATGCACATACCAAAAAGTTTTGGTGGAGGTTTCAGACATCATGATTATGTCTGCAATAAAAATATAGAATTACAATATGAAAAATATATTAACTTGAAGACGTATGAAGAAACAAAAAAATATTATAAATTTTGAATTTAAAATAAATAATAAAAAATTTAAAATCAAAACTAAAAAATGTGAAACTATATATTCTCAAATAAGTGGTTTAATGTTCAAGAAAAATTCTCCTTCTTTATTATTTAAATTTAAGAAACCTAAATCGCTAGCAATTCATTCTTTTTTCTGCAAAAAATTTATGGCTATATGGTTTCTAAAAGATAAAATAGTAGATATAAAAATAATAATTCCTAATAAATTATCAATAAAACCAAAGAATAAATTTGATAAAATTTTAGAAATTCCTTCAGATTCAAAGTATTTTAATAATGTCCGAAACGTTGAAAACCTCACCATTTATGGTGAGGTCGTTTCGGAGCATCCCAAAAAATCCCCATTTGAAAGAAAAATTGCCAATCAAACTTCCGCCTTTAGGCAGAGGTTGCGATTTTTCTGGGATTTTTTCTGATATACATAATTTTATCGTCGGACAGGAAACATTTAAATACTAAAACAACTTGAATAAAAAATAGTATTCATTAAAAGGAGGTAATATAATGGGGAAAATTATTGTTAAAAAAGCTATTGTCAGAAGACCTGGACACCTTTATTATGTAGATGGACAAGGTAATGTTTGCGAGGCTGTTATGGCAAGAGGCGGCAAAAAAAAGAAAAAGAAAAAATAAACCTTTCAGAGCTAAAAAGGACATTAATTTTTATTTTTTTATAAATTTTATTTTTATTTTATCTAATTTTCTGATCTTCTATTTCTTAGAACTATATTTGCCAAATAACTTAAAATAGGATTAAAAATCTTCAGATCATCATCTCCACTATTTTCTCTTTTCTCTAATAATTTATATATACCAAAATAAGCATTAAACATTCCTTCATAAAAATCAGGGCTTTTATTTTCCATAAATCCTATTCTTGCCTTGTCTATTATATCTTTATCTAATTCATCAAATTGTAAAGCTAATTTCTCAATTAATCTTGTATTTACATAAACATCACAAATTCTCATAAAATAAATCAATTTATCTATTTAAAAAAATTTGTATAAACCAAAACTGCTATAAACTCATTATCTCTTAATAAAATATGCTAGATCAACTATCTTCTGCTATTAAGAATGGATTCGATAAAATAGCCAATTCTATATTTTTAGACAAAAATACTATTAATTCTATAACTAAAGACTTGCAAAGGGCTTTAATTCAAGCAGATGTAAATGTTCATCTTGTAAAAGAGATAGGAGATAAAATAAAAAAGGGGGCTGAAAATGAAAAAATAAAAGGAATAGAAAGAAAAGAACACCTAACAAAAATATTGCACGATGAGATTTTAAAATTATTGGGAGAAAATAAACATGAATTAATAATTAACAAAAATAAAAAAACAAAAATAATGCTAGTAGGATTATATGGTTCCGGTAAAACGACAACAACTGGAAAATTAGCTTCTTATTTTTCAAAACGGGGATTAAAAACAGCGATGATAAGTTTAGATGTTTATCGTCCAGCAGCTATGGATCAATTAGAGCAATTAGCCAAACAAATAAGAGTACCTGTTTTTACAGATAAAAAAGAAAAAGACCCCATAAAAATATACAAAAAATTCGAAAAAGAATTAGAAAATTTTGATTTGATTTTAATAGACACTGCTGGCAGACATAGTTTAGATAAAGATCTAATTAAAGAAATTAAAGAACTTACAGATGAAATAAAACCGGATTATAAAATTTTAATTATTCAAGCAGATATTGGACAAGCTGCAAAAAATCAATCATCAGAATTCAAACAAGCTTGTAATATCAATGGAGTCATAATTACCAGAATGGATTCCACTGCAAAAGCTGGAGGAGCTATTACTGCATGTAAAGAAACTAATGCTCCAGTTTTTTTTATAGGAACCGGAGAAAAAATAAATGAAATAGAAACATTTAATCCTCAATCTTTTATCTCCAGACTTTTAGGACTAGGAGATTTAGAGGGATTGTTAGAGAAAGTACAATCTGCTATAGACGAAAAATCACAAAAGAAATTAGAAACAAAACTTAAAGAGGGAAATTTAGATCTTAAAGATTTTCAGGAACAACTCAAACAAATGTCAAATATAGGAAGTTTTTCAAAAATAACAAGCATGATTCCTGGATTTGGAAAGGCAAAAATACCTGAAGGAATGATGGACATTCAAGAAGATAAAATAAAAAAATGGCAAAACGCAATAAACTCCATGACTATTCAAGAAATAAAAAATCCTGAAATAATGGAAAAACAAACTTCAAGATTAAATAGAATAGCTAAAGGCTCTGGAACAACAACAACTGAAATAAGACAGCTTCTAAAACAATATAAAATGATAAAAGATTTATCTTCAGGAATAGATATATCAGATGAAAATCAAATGCTATCTCAAAAACAAATCCAAAAATTAGCAAAAAAATACGGAAAAAAGATTAGATTATGAAATGAAACTAATTCATTCTTTTAATAAATTCACTTTTAATTAACTGCTTTTTCTCATTAGAAATAGAAAATAAAACTTTTTCTACCATCTTTTCATGAATAGTAAAAACATAATTCAATTTTATTATACTATCCTTTATAGCTCCTTCTTTTTTTAATAAAGAGATACCCTTCATATTCAAATTAGAGGTAATTCCTACAGCAACAACATTTCCTTGCTCTTCAAAGAGAACCAGAGCTGGTCTTTTTTTTATTTCGAACGTATCTGTGAATTGTGCATTCGCTAAAACAACTTGCCCAAAATTAAGCATTTTCCCAAGCCTCATCATATTTATTATCCCAAATTTCTCTCATTTTCTCTTGCTGTATTTTATGCAAAAACTCATCATACTGATTTCTTTCTTTGATATTTATAAAAAGTTTAACCATTTTTTCTAATAATTCATTATAAGTCTGTCTAGGATGTTCTTTTGCCTGTTTAAGCATTTCAATTGTTTTTTTGTCTAAAATAATACATGAATTTTCTGTCATCTTAGTGACCAATATATATGAAACTATATATAAGATATATAACAATTATATAAATCATTCTATTTCAAATTATTTATATATCTATCAATCTAAAAAAATATATGAAACTCTTACAAAAAGGTGCTGAAGCAGATATTTATCTGGAAAAAGAAAAAATAATAAAAGTAAGAAATAAAAAAAATTATAGACTACCAGAAATAGACAATAAACTTAGAAAATCCAGAACAAAATCTGAAGTAAAAATTATTAATAAATTACAAAATATAATTTCTGTTCCTAAGATTTTATCATCAGATAATCTGGAAAAAATTGAGATGGAATTTATAGAAGGTAAGAAACTTTCAGAAAACCTTGAAAATTTAAATTGGAAAAATATCTCAGAAGAAATTGGAAAAACATTAGCAAAAATACATGATCAGAATATTATACATGGAGACTTAACTACAAGTAATATGATATACAAAAACAAAAAAATATATCTAATTGATTTTGGATTAGGTTTCCATTCTAATAAAATAGAAGATAAAGCGGTTGATTTACATTTATTAAAACAATCATTAAACGCTAAACATTTTTCCATATTTCCAGAAGTATTTAACATAATAATTAATAACTATAAAGCTAAAAAATCAGAATTGATTATTAAAAGAATTGAAGTTATAGAAAAAAGAGGAAGGTATAGGTTTTAAATATGAAAATAGCCCCTCCCGGATTCGAACCGGGGTCACAAGCTCCAAAGGCTCGTATGCTTGACCGCTGCACTAAGGGGCTATTCATCAATAGACATAAATTAATTATTATACTTTAAAAAATTATGCGAAATGAACAGCTTTGTTGATTAAGTCATTATTTTAACCGACTTTTTCAACAGAAAATTTAATCTAGCTTTTTCAATAACTCTTTATCCTTCTCTATATTTTGATTTGTAACTTCATTAAATTCTGGTTTTTCATCAGTTGGTTTGGAATTTGAAATCGACCATTCTTTAACATCTTCTTTTGTTGAACAAGCATTAAAAGAGAAACTGAAAAAGAAATAAATTTCGGTGATGTAGAATATAGATTAATTTGAAATCCACTTCAAAGTGATAAGAAATCTATAAAAAGAAAAACAGATTTTTTTAATAATGACAAATAAAAAATTATCTCAGAAAGAAAAAATAATAGCAGATGTGGATGATGAAGTCTATGATTTAGCTAAAAGAATTCAAAAGAAATATAATCTTAACTGGGAAAAAGCAAAAGACCTAACAAATTATTCATTAAGAGTTCTTATGTTGAGTTTTCCTAAGAAGTGGTTGAGTTGACTTTATCAACAAAGCAAAAATGAACACAAACTTTAAAAAGCTTATTCCTGATAATTTAGTATGAAAAAATCGGAATCTAAGAAACCAGTATGGTTAAAATTTACTAAAGAAGAAATAAAAGCAATTATATTAAAATTATCAAATAAAGGAATTAACGCAGAGAAAATAGGTTTAATTCTTAGAGATCAATATGGTATTCCTAATGTAAAATTATATAATCTAAAAATAAAAGAGGTTATGGGGGATAAATTTTCAGAGCCTTCAATAATAAATTTAGAAAAGAAATTTGAAAAAATAATAAAACACTTTGAAAAAAACAAGCAAGATACTACTGCTGGAAGAGCTTTAATAGTAACCAGATCAAAACTAAAAAAGAGGACTACTTATCATAAATCTTTTTAAACCCTATTGATTTCTATTAAAAAATTGGGGTGAAAAATGATTAATTTTATCAATGAATTTAGTAATAAATTTATCGAGGAAACTAGAAACAAAAAAATACAAATTATAAGCCATTTTGACACAGATGGTATAACTTCTGCATCTATAATCACAAAGACTCTAGAAAGACTAGAAAATCATTTCTCTACAAAAATAATAAAATCATTATCTACAGAAGAAATAAATAATTTACCTAAAGATAAGATAATAATAATGCTCGATATTGGCTCTGGAAATATAGAACAATTAGCATTGTCCAATAAGAAAATATTTATTATAGATCATCATGAAATATCCATTAATAAAATTCCAGAAAATATATCTATTCTTAATCCACATCTTATAAATGAAGAAAATCTGTGTACAGCAGAATTGTCTTACTTATTCTCAAAATCTATTTCTCAAAATAATAAAGATTTAGCCTATCTAGCAGTTTTAGGAATGGTTGGAGATGTAATGGAAAAAAATCTAAATCTAATAAAAAATCAGATAATAAAAGATTCAAATATAATTATAAAAAAAGGATTATTAATTTACCCCTCTACAAGACCTTTAGATAGAGCTTTAGAATTTAGTTCAAAACCATTTATACCAGGAATTACTGGAAATTTATCTGGGACATACAAACTGTTAAATGATATTAATATAAAAAAAATAGGAAAAAAATACAAAGCACTTATAGATTTAAATGAAGAAGAAATGAAGGATTTAACCACAACAGTTGCACTAAAATTAGCCCCTAATGAAATAACGAATTATATAGGCAATTTATATTTGATAAAATTATTTAATAAAATTGAAGATGCAAGAGAAATATCTGCTATGATAAATGCTTGTAGTAGAATGGGTGAATCTCAAACAGCACTTTTATTTTGTCTTGGAAACTCAAAAGCCAGAAAAAAAGCTGAAAAAATTTATATGAAATATAAACAATTAATAATTTCTGGATTGAAATATATAGAAAAAAACAAAAATATAATAGGAAATGATTACATAATAATAAATGCAAGAGATAATATAAAAGATACTATAATAGGTACTTTAGCTTCTATACTTTCATTTTCTTCTTCATACAAACAAGGAACTGTAATTATAGCAATGGCCTATAATAAAGATAAGATTAAAGTTTCTGCAAGAATAGTTGATTTTAATAATGATTCAACCAGAAATTTAAAAAAATTAATGGATTCTATAACTAAAAATTTAGGACAAGGAAATTCTGGTGGACATAAAAAAGCTGCTGGATGTATAATAAACATAGAAAAAGAAAATGAATTCATTGAATTAATAAAAAAAGAATTCGAATATGAATTAATAAAGATATAATTATTTTCTAATTCTATAAACAGGAAAAATATTTCCTTTGCTAACTCCAATTTCAATCATTATTTTTTCTGCTTTTCCTTCTGACACCAAAGATTCTAAACAATCAGAAACCTCTCCTCTAGAACAAAAATTATCAATTGCCAATCCATTATTAGAATTATCATTATAAATTAATTCTGCTTTTATCTTAAACAATATTCTATCTAAACTAAAATACCTTGCATATTTACGGGTATTATTTAAATTTTCTAAAGAATTATAAACGATTTGATAAACTTTTTTTGAATCATTATTAGCCATAAAAATTAAATAAAAATTACATTTATAAATTTTCTTATAGTCAACGACATTAATCTTTTCTCATTTTATCTTAGACTTATTAAAGAAAGACTTAAGTCTTTCTTTATAGATTTCAACTCATATTTCTAAATGAAATGAAACAAAAAACTTTAAAAACTAAGATTTATCTAATTATTTATGGTATATAGATTTATTAAAACCAGATGTCCTGGATGCAAAAACGAACAGATAATATTTGAAGGAGCAACAACAAAAGTGCTATGTCTAGTATGTGATGCCATCTTAGCAGAACCTAAAGGTGGAAAAGCAGAAATAAAAGCAAGAATAGTTGAAGTTCTAAATTAACAAAAGCTTTATAATTATCGATATTTCTAAACTTGTATGACTAACAATGAATTAGAAGAAGGACAAATAGTTTTATGCACAGTTGAGAAAATTTTAGGTACAACCGTATTTGTTAAAATAGAAGGCGATGGTGAAGGAACAATAACTACCTCGGAAATATCACCTGGAAGAATAAGAAACCTTAGAGATTATGTCATTCCAGGAAAAAAAATAGTATGTAAAATACTAAATATTAGAGGAGATAAAATTCATTTATCACTAAGAAGAGTAAAGCAAAACGAAAGAAAAGAACTCTTAGACAAAATATCTAAAGAAAATTCTTATAAAGCTATAATTAAAACTATATTAAAAGAAAAAACTGATAAAACTATAGAAAATATAGAAAAAGAATATTCTATTCTAGATTTATTTGATGCAAAAATAGATAACTATGTGCTAGAAAGATTTATAACAAAATCAGATTTAGAAAAAATCCTAAAAATATTAGAATCAAAAAAAGATAAACCAAAAGAAATTAGAACATATATTCAATTATCCAATGACTCCCCAGAGGGAATAATTATAGTAAAAAGTATACTTCAAAATTCTACAAAAGATTCTAAATGCGAGATTTTTTACATAGCTGCAGGAAAATATAGAATATCTTTGATAGGAAATGATTTTAAAAAAATAAAAAATGAAATGAATAAAGTTTTAGAGACGATAGAAAAATTATCTAAAAAACAAAATTGTGAATTTTCTATACAAAAAACTTAAAACAAAGTTTTCTGACTTATTTCTTTCTTCACAATATCCATATCTTTTTCCCACTCGCTTATCAGAGAATTTTTATAAATAATTGCGGCAGGATGAAATAAAGGAATTAATTTAAATTTAATCCCATCAAACTCTATATTTTGAATTTTTCCATGTACAATAGTTATTCCTGGCTGTTCATTCATTTTATCAACATTGCCTTTAGCCATAAAAAATTTAGTAGCATAATTTCCTAAAGAACAAATCACTTTAGGATTTATTTCTCTAATCTGTTTAATTAACCAAGGGGTATGTGCTTTTATTTCATCTGGCAAAGGATTTCTATTTTCTGGAGGTCTACATTTTAGAATATTAGCTATATAGACATCATTCATATTCAATCCTACATCTTTTAACAATTTGTCTAAATTTTTCCCGGCAGCCCCAACAAAAGGTTCTCCTTGCTCATCTTCATTTCTCCCAGGAGCTTCACCAACAAACATAATATTAGCTTTTTCATTTCCCTTTCCAACAACAATATTCTTGCAATTTTTACATATTTCAGTATTCTTAGCAAGTTCTATCGGATCAATTTCCATAAAATAAAATACTGAAAAGAATTTATAAATTATATCATCCCAAAATCTTAACTAAACTCATAAAATCTCCAGAACTAAAAGTTAAGTTGCTTATAGTAATCTGCACTAACGCTATTAACCACATAAATAAAATCCAATTAACAGCTAAGATCCATAGTAAATCATAATCTTTTTTAATTCTAATTTTATAAAACATATAAATATTAACAAAAGTCAAATAAATAGAAATTAAAAATAAAAATTTTAAATCGGATATTACGCCTGCTATATTTATCTCTGCTTTTTTATATTTATCCAGTTTATTGTATGCATTTATATCAAATCTTGTTGCTCCCAACTTAACAACATTAGGATTATAAAAATTATGAATAGTACTCAACAAATCAAGATGATAACTATTTTCTACATTATATTTATCCAAAATTTTTTGATGACTTTTCTCATGAAAATATGTACTTATTTGAACTAGATAAGGTAATATAAAAAATATAGTTATAAAAAGAAATGAAGCAATATAAAAAATTTTCATTACCTCTTTTTTAAATTTCTTATTCATAAATAGCGTAACAAAATATACTTTTAAAACATTTGCTCTAATCTTTCTTTGGATATCAGTCTACTTTTCTGAGATTTTAAAGCTCTTTCTCTTAAAAATAAAGCATCATTATTATCAAAAATTAGATTACTATCTAAAGCATATCTATTAAAAACATCAATTAAACTTTCTACACTCTCATCATCATAAAAAAACATATATCTATCAGAACCCTTCGTTAAAAACAAAAAGTTTCTTTCATTGTACATTCTCTTATAGCAAATGCAAACTACTATTTATATTTATTCATCATAAACACCACCATCCCCTACATAAAACAAACATTCATTATCTGGAAGATTTGGACTATCAATAAGTTTTGCTACTCTAGATCCTTTTTTCCCACGACGAATATATAAACGATATGTTGAATTATGAACTATAAAACCATTTGCAACATAATTCTCGTTTTTAGGAACAGAAAAATCATATAATAATTCTTTATCCACATTTTTCTTAACTTCTATCTTAAAAATCTTTTCAAATCTGAAATCTGAATTTAATAATTTAAAAATAAAATCAATTTTTTGTTTTATTTGTCTATCCTTGATTTCTACATTCATCAAGAAACTAAAAACTTTTTGTAATTCTCTTCTATTAATCAGTTTATAATTATCTGGTCTATACTTAATAATAGAATAAGGATGCAAACGAGCTTCTCTCAATAAACTGCAAATATCTTTTCTTAAAATCGGCATCATTTCCTTATCATAAGTATTATTTATACATTTAACACATTCTATTAATCTTTCTTGTTTATCACTTGCACTAAATCCAATTTGTAAATAATCTTTAACATCTCCGTCTCTAATTGAAAGAACATTCATTTTTTTTCTTCCAACATCAAATCTTAAAAAACTGCGTATACCAAATCTCAATAAAAATAACTGTAAATATCTTAATATATCTTTTTCTTTTTGAACAACAGTTATTCTGGCCTTTTTTTTATCAATATGTCCTTCAGCATCAACAAAACCTTTAATAAATGATCTCACAACTTCATCCTTTGATTTTCCTATAATTTCTAAAATATTCGGCATAAATAATCTAAAAAAATTAGATATTTCAAGAGAATTTATTGCCAAACTAAAACAATTTCTGCCATTAATTTTTGATATTTTAGAATTTACATTAAATACTTCTTTAAACAAAAAACTATAAAAATTCAAAACTTCATATCTTTCATCTCTGAATTTTAATCCTCTATTTTCAAAATTACCATCACCAATAAAATAACCACAAATTTGAGAAAGCTTATTATTCATAAATTCTGGAATTATAAAATCTTTATGCTTATTTGTATAAAAAGGAATTATCTCTAATTTTAAATTTAAATTTTCTTGTAGTTTATCTAAAACTTCTATTGAAGTGGGATAGTTTTGATTCAAAACCTTTCTAAATTGCCTCGTAGTTATTCCTATTTTCTCACAAATCTCTTTTCTAGCAGTATCATTCTCAGTAATTTTTTCAACGGTTTTTCTAGAAGAATCAGTTGAAAGTTTTCCAATTTTCTTAACATTAATCGGTAATAATCTCTGCTCTTCTCCATTTAATTCTATCTTTTTAGCTAGAGCAATAAAATCTCCTTCTTTTAACTCTTTAGCTTCTTTTTCAATAATAGAAAAATTCTCTATACAAAAAAACCTATGAAGTTTAGAACAATTAATTTGATTTGTAGTTCTAATATTATAAATTTCTTCTATATCTGGATTAATAAAAACTAAATTAGAATTCATATTCTCAAACTTCATGCTCTCAAAATTTCCAGAAACAACATTATTTTGTCTTATATATCTTATTTCTTTTATGTTTCCATCATTTAATTGCACCAAACTATCTCCAGTTAAACAAGCGTGCCCGACGATATTTCCACCAATAGCAGTTGTAGGATCTCCAAACATCATAGCTGGATTAGCCATAACTTGATTAGTAACATAAACTACTAGATTAAATTGTTCAGCAATTCTCATCAGATTATGTAAATATTTATTTAATTTTTGTTGTCTATCTGCCAGTTGTCCTCTTCCGCTAAATTCAGCTCTAAAATGAGCAGTTAAACTATCTACTATAACAATTTTAATTGGTTCTCCATTTTTAATTAATTCTCCAACTTTTTCTACAAGTAATATCTGATGATCACTATTAAAAGCTCTGGCCACCAAAATATTTTTTAAAACACTTTCTGGATTTAATCCTTTTGACTGCGCTATTTGTTTTATTCTTTCAGGTCTAAAAGTTCCTTCTGTATCTATGTAGACTGCTTTACCTTCTACTCCTCCTTTTTCAATAGGCATCTGAACATTTACAGCAAGACTTAATCCTAATTGAGTTTTTCCGCTTCCATATGCCCCAAAAGCTTCAGTGATAGCTTTAGTTTCCAAACCTTTGCCTCCAAGCAAACTATTAAGTTCATTACTCCCCGTATTAATATAAACTATTTCTTTTCTTTTTTCTGCAAATTCCATTCCATCCTGAAATCCTAAATCCATCATTGATCTAGCAGATTGAATGGCTTTTCTTGCAGCAGCTTCTCCCATTCCAGCCATATCACTCAATTCTTTAGGGCCTAAAACAGCTATTCCCATCAAATCAAAAATTCCGGCACTTTCCAATTTTTCAATTGCAGCAGGCCCTACTCCAGGAAGATCAGACAAATTCATTTCCTTTTTTTCCTTCTTATTTTTAATTTTTTTATCACTATCTTCTTTAATCTCTTCATCAGAATCTTCAAAATCTCCCTCATTATCAACTTTCTTTTTAACAGTCATAAAAATAATAACTAATATTCCCTTATAAGTATTATCCAATTAGGGCATATATTACGCAAAAATTACATTAATAAAAAATAATATGAAATTAATAGAAACTAAAATTAAAAATAACAATTCATCAAATAATCCTCCCGATTTTAAAAATCCTTTAATCTTAAATGAAAAAGGCCAGAAAAGATAAACTCCTTGTTTCGTAAGACAATCTAAAATTAAATGACTTAAATACCCGATAATAAATCCATAATCATTAAAAAAATATTTAATAATAAAACCAAGAATAAAAGCTGAAATAAAACTATGTAAAATTCCTCTATGTTTAATAAAAAATTGAAATGGTCTAAAAATTAAATATTTTCCATAACTTGAATTCTTGCTATCTAAGTCAGGGAATATAACTCCTAATAAAACCGTAAAAATAAACAACAATTTATTATCAAGATATGGCAGAAAAATTAATATAAAAAATATTCCAAAACTTAAATGAGTTCTAATTAACATAAATAAATTATTTCTCTAATTCATTAATAAGTTGGTCTAAATTAATTTCATTTACTTCACTGACTATAAAATCATTATTATCAAACATTTGGTTTTTTCTAACTTGACCCTTTATAATAAATTCTTCTCCAATAATTTCTTTTCTTTTTCTGGAGAATAGTTCATTATTATTTAAATCTTCTTTATTTATTATCTTTTCTAAAACTTCTTGAAAAATAGTGCATCTTATACTTGCACTTCCATCGTCTATAACTATGCTTAATAAACTTCTCCTTTCAGGAATAACTAAACTGTGTTCATTACACTTTCCATCAACAACTTTCTTCTTACATTGAGGGCAAACTTCAAAAAACTTTGGCTCAAACATATTTACAACAAAAGCTCTAGTAGAAACATTATCTCCTATATTAAAATCTGATATTTTTTTAATTAAGGTTTGCTTATCCTTAATAATTTTATCTATTTTTCTATCGCTCATTTTTATTTCCGAAAAACTTCCTAAATGTAATTCTCCATTTCTTATACTTGCATTTCCAATTTCAACAACAACATCCTCTCTAATTTTTCCTTCAACTATCAAATCTATATGGTTCTCATCCCATAAAACAGTCCTTATATTACTAGTTTCATCAGCCAAAAAAAAACTACCTATCCTCCCACTTCTTCCATTCTTATTATATTCTCTAACAGGAGATAATTCAATTACTTTTCCTATAACATTTATCTTTCTCATTCCAGGAACAACTTGATTTATCTTAAATATTTGTTTATCAAAATTCACATTTAATTCTGCTGCAATAACTTGTGCAGCTCCTTCCTTGCTTATTAAACCAGCAAGTTTAGCTTGTTTAGCCTCAATTTTTCTTTCTATATCATCCATAGAAACTCCAGAGCTCTCAGATATAAACTCTATTAATTGTTTATAATTTCCTTCCATCTACATCACCAATTTTTATTATCATATAACAGAAGATTTATATTAATAATGTTTATAAGAATTGTTGTTTTTATTTGTAATATAAAAATAAATAGTATAATTTACAAACTTATATAATCAATTAACTACAAACATTTAAAAACAAAATTTTGCCTAAAATATATGGGAACTGCTTTAATAACCATAAAAATAATGCCTAATGCTCCAGACACTAATCTTGATGATATACAAAAAAAAGCTGAAAAAATAATAATAAAAGAACAAGGAAAAAATTTTATTATAAAAAAAGAACCAGTAGCTTTTGGATTAAACTCTTTAAATATATCTTTTTCAAGAGATGAAAATCTGGATAATGATGAAATGATAGAAAAAATAAATTCTATTAATAATGTAAGCTCTGCAGAAATCATTGATTTTAGGCGAGCATTTGGATAGTCAGTATAAATTAGATATCTGGGACTACACAAATGCGAGCAGAGCATTTGGATAATGGCTAACTATTGATTAAAATACATTACACAAATGCGAGCAGAGCATTTGGATAGTCAGTATAAATTAGATATCTGGGACTACACAAATGCGAGCA
>JBBSXD010000025.1:0-2793 GCA_038045965.1 Nanobdellota archaeon | reverse complement strand
GAGCATTTGGATAATTACTATACTTATGAAATATTTCAACAATAAACTATAAAAGATACTTATTATTAATTGAACTATGACTTTTACATCAGAAGAATCATCAAAAATAAAAGAACAAATAATTGAACAAATCAATCAAGTTCCAAATGAAAATAACAAGTTAATAATAGAAAAAATAAATTCTTTTAATGAAAAAGAACTTGAAGATTTCTTAAAACAAAATAATATAGAATTTATAGAGGGGGGATTAAAACAGATTGATTCTAATGAAAAAACAGAAGATAAACCAATATTTGAACTCATAATTTCAGAAAAAATTCCTTCATTTAAAATAACGGAAAATTCAAAAGCTATTGCAATTCTAGAAATAAATCCATTATCCAAAGGGCATATTATAATTATTCCTAAAAAAAATACATCCATAGAAAAAATGCCAAAATCGGCTCTTACACTTGCTCAAAAAATGGGAAAGAAATTAAAATCTAAATTAAAAGCAGATGATATTAAAATTGAAACATTTTCTTTTCAGAACTATTCTGCAATAAATGTAATTCCCATATATAAAGACAGACCATTAAAAAAATATAAAGAAGATGAATCTGAACTAAAAAAATTGAAAAACAAATTAGAAACAAAAACAAGAGCAAAAAGAAAAATTAAAGAAAAAATAGAGAATATAAAAACTAAAAATAACTTATTAGAATTTAAAGAAAGATCCCCTTACTAGATAAATATAAAATTAAAAAGAATCCAATTAAAAAACTGGGAGTAAAGGGGATACCATATTTCACAAGTACTTTTCTATTATATTTTTTCTGAATTAATTTTAAATCTTCATAAGATAATCCTTCCCAATTTTTCTCAATTTTCTTTCCTTTCACATACAAATCTTCATATAACCAATCACCGACAGTTAATTTATCTACACTTACTTTTTTAATCATACAAACCTCTTCAATAGCTCTCGCAAAAATGAATAAAAAAGGAAACAACAAAAAAACTAAGGCACTAAAAATCAGGATTTTATTAATAAAATAAAATAAAAAACTTAATATTAAAACAAATATAAAACTATAAATAAAATAATTTTTATAGGACATACTTTGTTTTTTATACTCTCTAGAGAATTTCTCAAAATTTAAAAAAACTAAAACTATAGACCATAAAAAAACATAAATACTGCCTCCAAACAAAAATCCCGATATAAAAACTAAAAATATTTTAAAATTAATTATCCATTCATAGCTTAAAGGCAATATACTTCCAAGAGCTATTAATAATTTAGCATCCCCCCCAGCAAATAATCTTCCATAATAAAATAAATTCCCTAAAAACAAAAATATAATCAATCCAACAATTCCATTTAAAAAAAACATATAATTTCCATTAAAGATACTTAATGAAAATCTATAAGCCAAAGCAAAAGCTATCAAACTAAAATTCCATATGTTATCAACTTCTCTTCTTTTAATATCTTGTAATATCGCCCCTATAATCCAAACAACAGCCAGCAATATAAGAAATAAATTTTCATTATTTATTATCATAATACACCTAATATAAAAAAATGAGATAATTTATAAAGATGTCGGACATTTTGTCCTTGTTATTAAGACGAATAAACAACCAAAAAATTAATAAATACCTTTCTCTTTTAAAATCTATGAGAAAGAAGAGGTTCATCGGTCTAATTCTAATAGTAATGTCTTTGATAATTTTAGTTTCAAACGTAAAGATAACTGGTGCAGTAATCGGCGCTCCAATTTCTACTTCTATAAATTTCATTGCTATTACTTTATTAGTCGTAGGTTTAATCCTAACATCTCAAAGAGAAAGAAACTATGCCCAAGAAATTTTAGAACAAAGAAGATATGTCGATGACACAAGAGAACTAAAGAAGATTGCTAGAAAAATGGGATATAGTTTAATTGAAGGATATAAGGAAGGAACAAAAATTTACAATGAGAATGAAGTCTTAACAGTTATACCAAATCATAGAAAGATAGAGGGCAGGGGAACTGTGAAAAGTATTTTAGAAGCGTTGGCAACTGGTGAATCAAGTTTTAGAAAGAGACACTCACACGTATAATTATCTTTCTGACCTCTTTAACATCTTCTGATAAATGATATATCTTCTAACTTCTTCTTGATGCCTTTCTGCGCCCAAAGCTAAAATAGGAGAAATGTCTGTTTTGCCCTCTACGTTTTGAGGTAGATAAATCCTTTCAAAAGGATTATCACTAATAACTGCTTTGCCTTCCAATCCAAACTGAATATTTTTTCCTCTATCGGCTGCTTCTTGCATGCCTTCTTCTAATAAAAATTTTTCGTACTTTCTTATTTGGCATTTCAACCAGATTTTCTTACAAAGTCTCATCCTACTCTTCTCCAAATCTTAATTTTGATGCCAAATCATCAAACTTTTGTTTAGCTTCTCTCATTTTCTATCTTCTCCATAAATTTATTAATAGCAAGCTCAATCAAATGACTTTTATTTCTAAAAATGTCTCTACTAAGATAATCATCTAATTTTAATATAGTTTTCTCTTCAATGCTAATACTAATTTTTTTTTTCATAGCAACTTTTCCTAAAAAGTAGTAAGATTTGCGCCTTTTAAAGCTTTTTATATTGTACTTACTTTACAATGGCATTTTATCTTCCAGAATCACTTGTGTTCCATCACACATACATCTTAAATCTGTCCACTTAAACCCCATAAATTTTATTAATTTCTAAAATAAATCATACTTAAAAATTTTTACTTTCAGTCCTTCCACCTTCTCTTCTCCCCC
>JBBSXD010000024.1:0-7325 GCA_038045965.1 Nanobdellota archaeon | reverse complement strand
ATGACAATTAGATTTGGACCTGCTGGCTTAGGACCAGTTAAAGATGCAACTAAAAATTTAGAAGAATATTATAAATTGGGATTCAGAGCCTGTGAGATTGCTTTTACTTATGGAGTCTACATAAAAAATGAAGAAGATATTAAAGCTATCAAAGAAAGTGCAGAAAGATTAGACATTAAATTAAGTATTCATGCTCCTTATTTTGTTAATTTAAATAGTAAAGATCCAGCAAAAATTGAAAGTAGTAAAAAAAGAATATTAGACTGCTGTGAAACTGGAGAAAAATTAGGATGTAGTATAGTAGTATTTCATCCAGGTTATTATAATGGAGTTGATGAACAAAAAACTTATGAAAATATTAAAAATGCTATTTTAGATATTCAAGAAATAATTAAAAATAAAGAATGGAAAATAAAGATAGCTCCAGAAACTATGGGAAAAATAAGTGTTTTTGGAAGTTTTGAACAAATTGGTAAATTAAAGAAAGATACAGAGTGTGAGTTTTGTATAGATTTTGCACACATACTTGCAAGAGACAAAATTGTTAATTACCCCGAAATTAAAAAACTATTCAAAGAAAAAAATTGGCACTGTCATTTTACTGGAATTGTTTATGGAGAAAAAGGAGAAAAACACCACAAAAAAACTGAAAAGAAAGATTGGGAAGATTTAATTAAAGAATTACCAAAAGACAAAGAAATTACTATAATAAATGAAAGTCCAAGCATGATTGAAGATTCTATTGAGGGATTAAATATATATAAAAAAATGACTAATGAAAAATAAAAGCGGAAGAGAGAATAGAACATACTTTAAAAAATCCAACTACAATAAGATATGACAATTTTAGAAAATTAATTATTTTTCATCAGAGTATACTTCAGTATACCCTTTATTATTTTTTATTGATAAATCTATTTTATTCATAAGAGATCTTGCTCTTTCTGGATTCTTTCTTGAAGTATTCAAAATAAATAAAATCTTCTTTAAAATTTCTTCATAAGTTTCTCTTGAACTTTCCTTTAGTTTATCTAGTCTTTCTTTTGTTTCCTTATGAATCTTTATCGTCGTTATAGATGATTTTTCCATTTTCTATTACAGCTTTATTAAAAAAAGTATACTTTAGTATACTATTTAAACTTTTTTATATTTGTATTTATTATATAGTTACTACATAATACAAACCTTTATAAACATATTTTTTCTATTAAAATTAATTAAATTTAAAACTTTTAACATGAAAAGCAAAACAATTTTGGTTTCTTTTGTAGCACTTTTTGCTATGATTTTTGCCTTAAGTACAGTTGCTGCCACAAGTTTTGTAGATATAAAAGACGTTGAATTCAACGGTGTATCTATGAACCTAGACAATGTTGCTAACGCAATTGCAGTAGATGCCTCTGAATCAGTTCCAGTTGAAGTAAGATTCAACTCACTTGCAGATGCAGAAGACGTAAAAGTTAAAGTTTATGTAGAAGGATTTAAGAATAATATTGAAGATGAAACTTCAAGATTTGTTATTCTTAACGGTAATACATATGTGAAAAGATTCACATTAAAAATGCCTTCAACTGAAGACTTTGATGAATTGTCAAATGATCTAACACTACTTGTAAGAGTTAGTGCTAAAGGAATGGATTCTCAAGAATTTTCAATTCCTTTGAAAGTACAAAGAGAACTTCACAGTTTGAATTTGCTTTCAATAGATATAGCTGATGCAGTTGTTGTTGGTAATAATGTAGCTGTCGATGTTGTTGTTGAGAACAATGGATACGACAGACTAGATAATGTTTATGTTAAAGCCTCTATCCCTGGTTTAGGAGTTTCAAGAAAGGTTTATGCTGGTGACTTAGCACCTACAGTAGATCAATTTGATGACGACATCAATGATGCTGTGGTGAAAAGAGTATACCTAACTATACCTAATAATGTTGCTCCAGGTAACTATGAAATAGAAGTTGAAGCATATAACTATGATACTAGTGTTACTGCAGTTGGAAGAGTTGTTATTGAAGACGTAAAAACAGGAGTATTATCTTCTGTAACTTCAAAAACAGTATCTCCAGGACAAGAAACTACTTTTGATCTTGTTCTTGTAAATCCAAGCAGCAAGATGGTAGTTTACAATATTATGCCTGAACAAACTAAAGGCTTAATTGTAGAAGTATCAGATCCTGTTGTAGCAGTTGGCGCTGATTCAAGCAGAACTGTAACTGTTAAAGTAAAAGCTACTGATAGTACTGAAGAAGGTACTTACACAGCTAACATTAATACGAATACCGATACTGGTGTTTCAAAAAAGGTTAGTTTTAGTGTTAACATAGAAAAACCTTCAAAAATAGGCAGTACTACTAGCACTGGAAAAACTTTCGACACAGCAAACACTACTGTTGTGCTTACAGTTGTTCTAGTAATAGTATTTGTAGTATTACTGGTAATATTGATAGTTTTACTATCAAAGAGACCCGCAGAAACTGAAGAAATCGGAGAAACAAATTATTATTAATTTTTCTTTTTTTTATTTTTTAATTTGTTTTTTCTTTTCTTAATTTTATATTCTATAAGTAAAATAAATATTAAAAAATAAAATAATTTTAAAAGATAATAAATTTTTAATTACAGAAAAAGCTACAATATCTAAAAATTAATTAAGTTTATCACCTCTATATCTCAAGAGGTGATGTTATTTTTGACTATACAACAGGAAAGATAATTGAGCATATCTCATCAAAAGAAACAAAATCTATTACAGAACAGTTAGCAATGAGAATATTATATGAAATCAATAGCTTAGAAAAAAATCTAAGCAAAGAAACTTTAGACAACATAGATAATACGGAATAATATTTTTAGGAGATAAAATAAAAATCTAGAGATCATAACTCAACCTAACATCCACTAACTATTACTTCTCTCATTCTAAGATTATCAGAAGGATTTTCATCATTATCAATTTCTGCAGTTACTTGTAAAACATAAGTCTGATTATTAAATAATGTATTAGTTATCATAAAAGTCTTTGAACCTGTTGTAGTTGTTGCTCCAACAGCCAATCCAGTTTTAGTCGATGTCCAATTAAAATCTCCCAACTCTGCAAAAAAATGAACATCTTCAACAAAATTTCCAATATTTTCAGTTACATAATCAACTTTATATTCCATGCCACATTTCAATTCACTTATTTCACTCAATAAATATTGATTAGAAACAGTATCTTTAATTCTTAATCCATTTACACTATTTACTGTATCATCATTAATTCTAACATCATGCACTCCAGAAACAAATTTCAAACATTCATCAAATAAATTCCAAGAATTATAATTCCAGAATTTTGTTTCTGAGATTCCAAAAAAACAAGATTTTTTAGCTTCATTAAAAGCTACAACACTTCCCATTTTATTTTTTTCATTAGTTGCAGTAGAAGCATGATTAACTAAACCTTCACTCATAAATTTCTGAGGCAGATAATTAAAAGTTAAAGCACGTCCACCTAATTTTACACTAGGGCTATCATAAACATCAATAAATCCTCCCATAACATTAACCATTAAATTTGAATTAGCACCTAAACTTTTTGTTCTTCCACCTTTCAAAAATCCAAAATGACCAGCATGTTTTGAATTAGTAAGAATCATAGGCATATCAGGAATATATTTTGCATTTCTTAAATTTCCATCACCAATAAAAATAAAATGATACATAGAGAAGTCGGTAGTTTTTATCATATCATCTGTAATAATATCTGCTTCTAAACCAGAATTACCCAAAGCAATTAAATGAACAAAATCTATTTTATTATTATTTTCTACTACATAAGCTACATCAGCAGCAAAAACTAAATTAACCGCCAAAATTAACAAAATCCCAAAAAATAATATCTTACCACTTTTCATGTTGTTAAACAAAATAAAATATTATATAAATTTATGCTATCACTTTAAACGAATAAATATAAATTTTTAACTAATGGTAATTATCTCATTAATATAAATATCTGCATAATTCTCAGCGTGATCATAAACTTTAATATCAATATTATGAATGCCGTCTTTAAAATTTTTTGTTTTTATACAGCTACCCAAACTTAATCTTGAACATAATCTAATCCACTTTGGATTTCTATCACTATTATCTCTCAAAATAATCTTGTCAAAATTCTCCTCTTCAATTTGAAAATTAAAACTTACTCTATTCCCTTCTATTGAATAACTTTTAGATAATACATTCGGTTTATCTGTATCTACATCAACAAGTTTAACAGAACTATTTGCTAAATTGTTTGCTATATCTAAAATCTCAAACCAGTATTTTATTGTTTGTCCACTAAAATTGCTTACATTAGTATAAAAATTACAAACCTGTTTATTTCCAGAAGAACAATTTTGACTAGTTAAATTATTAATCAAACTGGTATTTCCATAATATAAAATTATTCTCTTCAAATTATTCTCATTATATTTAACACTAAAAACTCTATTATTAATATCTTCTCCATTTCTAGGAACTGAACTAATACCTCTAGGAGGAATAGTATCTACCAAAAAATCTATGTTCTTACTAATTATATCTCCATCTAAACTTACTACTTTTATTGTCACATTATTATTTCCCTCTCTTGCATTAACATTACTCACATTACAAAAAACAATATTATCACATAATTTATTTGCACTATTAGATTTCAATCTATTTTTTAAAATATAAAAATCGCTTGTCTCACTACTATTCAAATTATAACTTACATTTGTATAATTAAAAACAGAACCGCTACTTGGAATTCCCACATCTAAACTAACTGCTCCAACAAACAAAATTGAAAAAATAATAAAAAATACAAATACCCAACTCTTTATTTTAATCATCTCATTATACTAAATAATATTAAATATATAAAGTTATCTTAAGTTTTATCAAATCATATCAAAGAAATTAAACATGAAAAATAACTTTCTGAGTTGTAATACTATTTCCAGCTTTATCTCTAATTACAACATCAAGTTCATGATGGCCATTTCTAAATGAAAATTTTTTAACACATTTATTATCTTTTAACCTTGAACAAATTTTCTTCTCTAAATCCCTACCATTATTATCCAAATAAACTGCTTCTTTAAAATTATCTTCATCTATCTCCATATCAAAATAAATAAATTTATTATTATCCCCCTCTCCTTGAATCCAGAAATTATTTGGATTTAATAAAACAGGGAGACTCGTATCTACATTTAATTCTACATTCTTACTATTTACTTTTTTCCCTGATATATCTTCCAACTCAAACAAATATTTTATAATTTGTCCATCATAATCATTTAAATTAACGACAACTGTGCAGATATTTTTACCTTTATTCATATTACATTCATTTAAATCTACATCAGTATTTCTAAAATTTTCTTCATTACCATAATTAAATATTAATTTTTTAGGATTCTCTTCTATAAACTGAATTTCAAAAATCCCGTTAGCAAAATCTTTAGATGGATTTGTTTTAATTATTTTTGGACTTTTACTATCTACAAAAAAAGAAATAGTTTTCTCAGCTTCATTTCCATGTCTATCTTTTGCAAATATAGTAATACTATTCTCTCCATCTTTAAAATTAAGTTCTCTTGAATAGCTATTTACATTAGAAGCTATACTCTTTATTACTCCTCTTCCACGTATATTATCAATATAACTAAGACTAGATGGCTCATTAGTTCTTATATCAAATAAAACTAATTTAGAATTATAAACTCCATTATCAACTGGTGAAATTACATTTAAAATTGGAGGATCTACATCCACATTACCACCATTCCCAAAAGGCTGACAACTTCCCACATTATTACATCTAGCAGGATGAGTAGGATTATTTGCATCAGTAGTACAAATTTGACAAACATCATGATAACATGTATATCTAGGATTTTCTTGAGTTGGCAAACTCTGTCCATAACCTAAACAATACAATTTATAAGAATAAACATTACCAACAGAAAATAAGACAAAAAATAGAATAAAAATTATTAATACTTCTTTTCTAAAAAAACTCTTCATTAAAATAACTGCTAACTTTCATTTATAAATAAAGTTATAAAATTAAAAATATCTTTAATCATTTATAATAAAAAGTCTATTTTGTATAATATAAATTATGTTGTTTTAAAAAAGTGATGAATAATTTTAATTTTTACTCAGATAATCTATTAATAATATATAAGATCTTATCTCTATTAAAGATTATATAGTTTTTATTAATCATAAATCCTTCGTAAGATATTCTATTTCTATAATCTCTTATTTGTTGTAGAAATTGTCTATCACTTTCACTTAAAATAAGAATTTTAGATATATAGTTTATAAGTTCTATGTGTGCACCATCCCCTTTTATTTTTATTCCTTTTTCCAATGTAAAAGCCTCCATTAATTTATGAATAATATCATAATAATCTACCAAAGTATTACTAGGATATTCTTCAATATTAGTTTTGTTTAATCTTTTTAAGGTAATTCTAGCCATATTTCTTAACGATTTTGCTTTTTGTTTATCTTGGCTAATTTTAATTATCATTTATAAGCCTTCAAATATCCACTTAATACAATTCCATTTATTATATTATTCCTTAGTTCTTTAGGAAAAGACAAAAAATTTTCTTTGAAATGTAATTCTATCTTTCTATTTAATTTTTTTTCAAACCTATCAATATCAATTTTTTCTTGCTTGCATTCAATAAATAGGTCTATATCGCTTGATTCATCATCTTCCCCCCTGGAATAACTGCCAAATAATACAATAGATTTTGGAGTAATCTTTTCTTCTATAAATTCTATTAATCCTGAATTAACAATTGAAATATTATTATATATTTTCTTATACTTTCTAAATTCTTTATTTTCAACATTAGCAATATAAATAGGAAATTTTCTGGTTCCTTTTTTTTCTATAATTAACTTTATAATATCTTTATTGATTAATTCATCTAAATTCTTTCTAACAGAGGTATGTGCCAATTCTGCATATCTACTAACATCTATCAATGAATGACTTCTATTAGGTCTATCAAAAAACACTTTCAAAGTTTTATATATACTACTATTTTGTAACATATATTACATTTAAGTAATATACTATTTAAATCTTTGTTTATCAAAAAAGTAATAAAAAAAAAGAAAATAAAAATAAAAATAAATGAGGGTGTTACAAGATAGATTAGACACACAATGTATAAAAATATTTATAAATAATTTCTCTCTGAGATGACTATGGAAAAAGAGTATAATCTTATCTTCGATAGAAAATTTGAAAAAGATTTCAGAAAATTAGATAACTCTCTCCA
>JBBSXD010000023.1:0-12723 GCA_038045965.1 Nanobdellota archaeon | reverse complement strand
ATTTAAAGAAAGGTTTTGTTTAAAAATCTTTTGTGCAGAAAAAACTACACTATTAAAATCTTACATCGTCATTATTTTTTCTTGGGATTAAATGAATATGTGTATGAAAGACTAGTTGTCCTGCTGATGGCTCATTATTTATAATTACATTAATACCTTCAGCTTTTTTATTTTCAATTAATTTTAATGATATCTTTTTTATTGCTTCAATGAGTTCAGTTCCTAGAGTGTTTGGCATATCCAGAATATTTCTAAAATGTTTTTTTGGAATTATTAAAGTGTGATTTTCTGTTTTTTGATTTTTGTCGAGAATTCCTATGAAATTCTGCGATTCATAAACTTTTTCTGATGCAATTTTATTATTTATAATACTGCAAAAAACACATTCATTATCAACCATAAATATTAAAAATAATCAATCTTTAAAAATATTGTTAAGGGCTTGTCTTATAACGGTTATTATTCTCGGCTGGCAGTCGAGAAATTCGGGTTCAATTCCCGACGAGTCCATAAATTTTACGCGAAATAGTATAAATCTAAAATAAAAAATAAATTAACTAATAAATAAGGCATTAAATGCCTTTGTTAAATTATTTTTTTTTCTTTTTAGCCTTTTTTTTAGCAGCCATTTTTAACTCCACCTCATTATATTATATATATATCAATATAAATTATAGTATTTATATCTATCTTATTTTATTTTTTTATTGGTCTTCCAGCTTCGGTGAAATTAATTTCTTCATTAATTAATTTCTTCATTATTTTTCTCAAATTTTTTATTTTAACTCTAATTTGTTCTTTTGTATCTCTTTCTCTAATTGTTATATCTTTATTTTTTATGCTTTCTTCGTCAATTGTTATACAATAAGGAGTTCCTATTTCATCGTTTCTTGCATATCTTCTTCCTATAGACCCAGATATATCATATTCACAATTAAATTCATTTCTTAAATCATCTAAAATCTTTTTTGCAATATGCTCATATTCTGGCTTTTTTATTATTGGAAATATAGAACATTTTATTGGAGATAATTTTGGATGCAATTTTAGAATTGTTGTATTAGTTTCTTTATTAAAATAATAACTTTCTAATAAAAAAACTATAAGAGCTCTTCCAATTCCTAAACTTGGTTCGCATACAACATGGGGCATTATTTTTTTTCCATCACTTTTAGTTAATTCCATAGAATATTTTGAGTAGTTTTGATGTTGTTTAAGATCAAAATCTCCTCTGTTTGCAAATCCCTCTAATTCTCTCCATCCCATCGGGAAATTATATTCTAAATCCCAAGTGTCTATAGAATAATGACTTTTCTCCTCTGATAAATGTTGCCTTGCTCTAAAATTATTTGGGTTGGCTCCTAAAGATGTAAACCATTTAAATTCTTTTCCAATCCAATATGCATGCCAGTCTGTTTTAATTATTCCTTTTTTACAAGCTTCATATAAATTCATTAAAATTGGAGAACTGTTTTCTTTCTGTGATTTTTCATCATATATTAAAATTTTTATTTTTTTTATTTCATCAATATAAGGACAATGCTGATCTTGTTCTATAAAATATTCTATTTCCATTTGTTCGAATTCTCTTGCTCTAAATAAAAATTCTCTTGGAGAAATTTCGTTTCTAAAAGATTTTCCTATTTGAGCTATTCCAAATGGAAGTTGTAGTCTAGCATTTTCTTGAATAAGTTTGAAGTTAGCAAAGATAAGTTGTGCTGTTTCAGGTCTTAAATAAGCTTTTGTAGAATTTTCTTTTATAGGTCCTATCTGAGTTGTAAACATAGGATTGAATTCTCCTTTATTTTCGTATTCTGATCCGCATTTATCGCATTTTGCATTTTTTAATTCATGTTTATCTATTTTAGATTTGTACTTGCATTTTTTACATTCTACTGCTAAATCTACAAAACTAGAAACATGTCCAGAAGCTTCCCAAACTTTTGGATTTGTAATTATTGAACCGTCGACTAAAACTAAATCATCTCTTTTTTGAATATGATAAATTTTCCATTGATTCTTTATATTATTAACTAATTCTGTTCCTAAATGTCCGAAATCCCAGAAACCACCTAGTCCTCCGTATATATCTCCTGAAGGATATACAAATCCTTTACGCTTGCAAAAATTTGCTAACTCTTCTATAGATATTTTTGAGATAATTTTTGTTTCTGATTCTTTATATGGAATTATATTTTTTTCTTCTAGTTCTTTTATCTTTTCTGCTTTCATCTTTGCATCTTCAAGATTTTTTCCTAAATATGAAATAAATTTACTTTTAATCTTATTTCCTTCTCTTACAGATTTTTGTAAATAATAATATTCTTTGCCCGCAATTTTTTTTTTAACTATAAATGACATTATATATTTTAATCATTTAATTTAGATTTAAATATCTTTCAGGTTTATAACTAACTTTAAAAATAGCTTTTTCTTATCAAATTTACGCAGGGGTCGCATAATGGTATTGCGCGGGCCTGCAGAGCCCGTTTTCCCGGGTTCGATTCCCGGCCCCTGCTTTTTATAATTTGGCAATGGAAAAAAATCAAAGATTATTTATTAAAAATATTTTTTATGTATAGAATTAATAATTATAATCTATAATTATCTAAAATAAAACAATTAAACTTAAAAACCTAAAAATATAGTTAATGAGATGGATAAAATAAAAGATGTGAAAATTGGGGTGATAGTTTCTGCTTCAAAAACTCTTGATTATATGAATTTAAATAAATATTCAACTATAGAAGAGGTTATGAGGTATGTTATAGACTTAGTTCATGCTGACAGCGAATTTGTTAAAAGAGGGATTATAGCTTCTGCTAATTTTACTTATAAATATAAAACGAAGAATTATTTATTGAGAGATAAAGAGATTCTTAAGGAGATTTCTAAAGCTACCGATAGAATTATTTCTGAAATTGAGCATTTTGAGATAGCTTAAAGATTGTTATAGTTATTTCTTATAAAAGGTTGCGTAAAATTATAGTATTTTTTAAATAGGTTGTTTGGTAAATATTGAATACTTTTGATAATTTTTCTGCAATTTTTTTGTTTACATGAACAATTCATCTTCCATTTTTTATCAATGTTCGTAGTAGAATAATCAATGGTAATTTCAGTATTAGGTTTTATATTTTTAAGAGCATAAATGAATTTACCTTTTGAAAAGGAATTAGGATTACAGCTATGATTTAAATAATAACCATAAGAGTTATTTTTGGGATAAAGCCATAAGTTACTTTTTAAATTGATAGATTTACAACAAATTATACAATTACATCCTAGTTTGTGATTTATTTTAATTATCCTATTTGCAAAAACAAATATTTTCTTATTTTTGTTTATTTTATATAGATTAAAAATTCCTTTTTTATTAATTTTAGATTGTTTAATTATAATATTTCTTGTTTTCATTTTATTTATTAAACAAATTTAATCAACAAATATATACGCCCCCGGCAGGATTTGAACCTGCGACCTACTGCTTAGAAGGCAGTCGCTCTATCCAGCTGAGCTACGAGAGCATATATTGAATAAAAAATTGCCGTATTTAAAATTATGTTTTAAATTAATAAGATTTCTTATT
Source organism: Nanobdellota archaeon (assembly GCA_038045965.1). GTDB lineage: Archaea > Nanobdellota > Nanobdellia > Pacearchaeales > GW2011-AR1 > ARS1285. The sequence goes on along the minus strand of JBBSXD010000023.1, from coordinate 9,134 downwards.
ATCAGATTTATAAGATTGTTGTACTAATTTTCTATGGCTTCTAAATATAAAAAATGTTCCTATTGCTATAAATGTTAAAAATATTAAGTATGGAAATCCTTTTCCTTTTCCAATGTTAAATATAACATTTCCCGAGGTCTTAGAATCTCCCAAAATAACTGTTTTTTTTATATAATTATCTGAATCTGATGGATGCGAAAATAAAACAGAATATACTCCTCTTGGATTTTTCTTCAAATCTATATTTACTTCTCTAATTATTAAATTATCTTTATTTATAGAAAATTGATCTTTTATTCTGTTTACTTCAAATCCATCAGGATTTTTTACCCATATTTCAACATAGGTAGAATCGCCTATGAATCCCTCATTATTAAAAGTATAGATGATATTGAGCATATTTTTATTTGATTTAATTTCTCTTATATTTATAGTATTTACTCCTTTAATTATAGAAAAATATATTTTTTTTGAGATAGACTCTTTATCACAAATTAACTTTAATTCCAAAAGATATTCATCAGCTTCTATTTTTTCTGGTGTTTTTATATTTAAATTAAAATTTTTATCAGAATTAGATAAAATATTTTCTTCTTTTTCAGATGAGAACCATTCTGATTTTTCTCCACTTACAGTTAATTTACAATTTGTTAAATCTTTATTACCTAAATTTTTTGCATTTATTATTATTATTTTATTTTCATTTTCTTTCATAGTTATGTCTTCTATTTCTGAAAACTTTAGATTTTGTTCTTCTTCAGATACAGCATATCCAATAATATTTGTTGATATTAATAAAATCCCCAATATTCCAGAAATAATTAATGAGACCCCGATGATTCTTAAAAAATCTTTTTTCATCTTATGAAAAATGGTTTAATGTTTTTAAATATTTGTTTGACTTGCTTAATTATTTAAAGTCTTTTTTAATATATAATATGTATTATGGAGAATATAAAAATAGTTTTTTTAGGAACTGGCAGTGCTATACCCACTATTAATAGAAATCATAATGGAATTTATTTAAAATATAGGGATAGGAATTTTTTGATTGATTGCGGAGAAGGTATTCAAAGACAAATTAGAAAAGCTGGACTAAATATTTGTAAAATTAATGATATATTAATTACTCATGTTCATGGAGATCATATACTTGGATTGCCTGGACTTTTGCATACAATGAGTAAGAGTGAATATAATAAAAAATTGAATATTTATTGTCCTAAAAATTCCGGAAATTTTATAAAGAAATTTCTTAAACTAACTGGTGTTCATGATATAAATTATAAAGTTACTGAAGTAAACGGAAAATTTATAGAAAATGATTTTTTTTCTTTTAGTTGTTTACCTTTAAAACATGATGTTTCTTGTAACGGTTATTTATTCCAAGAAAAAGATAAACTTAGAATAAATAAAAAAGAATTATCTAATTATAAGATAAAAGGAGAGGAAATAGGAAGATTAGTTAATGGGAAGAATATCTATTTTAATGGAAAGAAAATAAATTATAAAGATTTAACTTATTTAGAAAAGGGAAGAAAGATAAGTTTTATTTTTGATACAGAATTTTGTGATAATATAAATAAGTTAATCTTTAATTCTGATTTAGCAATCATAGAGGGAGTTTTTTTAAATTCTGATAGAGAAAATTTGGAAAATTTAAAACATTATAAGCATTTAACTATTGAAGATGCAGCTAATTTATCAAAGAAAAATAAAGTAAAAAAATTAATAGTTAGTCATATCTCCCAAAGATATGAGTTTAAAGAAAAGATTTTATTAAAGAAAGCAGAAAAGATTTTTAGAAGTACTATTATTGCTGAAGATTTTATGATTGTAAATTTATAGAAATATATCCATTTTTATCATTAGAAATAGTTTCTAAGCAAAAATTTCCTTCTCTTACCATATATGGAGCTTGTTCCATAATTTGTTTTATTTTTCTTTTTAATTCATCATGTAAATAATAATTTTTATTTTCAGATGATAATAGAACATTAGTTTCCAATCCGGGAGTATAAATTAATTCTATATAACTTTTCAATGCTTCTCTTGTAGGTCCCAATCTAGTAGGCCCATTTACATATAAATAATTTTTAATATCGTTATGCAATTCTTCCATCGTTCCATATCTTTTTCCAGAATCTTTCTCAGTTGCTTTGGAAATTATTGAAGACAACACATCGTCTACATGGCCAATCTCCTCGTTTATTTTTTTAAATCCTTTATTTATATTTTCTATAGTTTTATTTATAGCTTCAAAACTATCTGAATTTTCTTTTATATCATCTAAAAGAGGATTCCTTCCTCTTATTAGATAATCCATCACCATTCCCAAGCTGTATATATCAACGCTGAAATCAATAAGTTTATTATTAAATATTTCTGGAGCAATAAATCCTAGTTTTCCAGCAACTTTTCCTATAACATCTTTTCTTCCAACATCTGAAGATAAAATTCCTAAACCAAAATCTATAATTTTTGGATATCCTGTATGAGTAATTATAATATTTTGAGGAGTTATATCTCTGTGTATAAGTCCTATTGAACTTTTTCCATTTTCGTCTGAGATTATTTTTTTGTGGGCATAATCAAGACTTTTTGAACATTCAAATCCTATAAAAGCAGCGAGTCTTTGTGGAAAATGAAGATTCAACAAATTCTTTTTATGCCACGCTACTATTTCTGCAATATTTTTTCCATCTATATATTCCATTAATATCTGTCCTTTTTTTAATTTTTCATCAAAGTCATAAGCAATAATTTTTCCTATTCCATCATGCTCTTTTAGTGATTTTGCTAATCTTGCTTCTTTTTTTAATGATGTTAAACAATCAGAATCTCTGTTTGAAACTTTTATAACTACCTCCTCATAATCATAAGGTGTTATTCTATATCCTTTCCATACTTCACTTCCTGCTCCAGAACCTATTAATTCATGTTTTTCTATATGATAAAATTTTTTATCGCTACCACCTATATTATTTTCATTTCTAAAATCAGAATCTAAAATAGTTTTATCTAAACTCATATAATTAAGTTTGATTAAAAGTTTATAATAATTATTATATTAAACTCAATACTTTGTATACTTTTATTTTTCCCGTTATATTTTTCATTTCATATTCTCCGATTGATTCCGCATTTATTCTGTTTTGAATTTTTTTATAAGCTCTTTCAGTTATAAGAATATTTCCTTCGCTTAAAGATTGTAATCTGAATGCAATATTTACCGGAGAACCAACTGCTGTAAATTCAAGTTTTTCTTTTGAACCAACTGTTCCAACGGCACAAATTCCGCTATCTATTCCTATACCAACTTCTATAGATTCTATTCCTTTTTGATTTAATATGCTATTAATAAAAACAATTTCTTTTTTGATTTCAATTGCAGATTTTATAGCATTAATTAAATGATTATCATCTTTTGATGTTGCATTAAATAATGCCATTACTGAATCCCCTATGAATTTGTTTACAAATCCCCTATTTTTCTTTATAGTCTCACTGGATTTGCTAAAATACAAATTAAGCATTTTTGTGATATCCTCAGAATCTCTTTTATCAAATATTTTTGAAAAACCTCTTATATCTGTAAATAAAATAGTAATATCTTTTTTTATTACCTCAGGTCTAAATTCTTTATCGAGAATTTTATTATCTACATAACTGCCGAACATTTCTTTTATAATATTTTTCTCTTTCTTTTGTTTGTCAAGTGACTGTTTTAGTCCTTTATTCTGTTTACCTTGAGTTATAACTGTATAATCAACAACTTTTGTTATTTTTGTTTTGAACCTTCTGTTTACTATAAATATTATTATAAATCCAACAAAAACTAAAAAAAATCCGAGATAAAATATATTGCTGACCTCGTTAGTTTCTATTACTGAAGAGCCAGTTATTTGTGATAATCCTTGAGATAATTTTTTTGTTAAAGGGCGGTTATCTTTTACTTCTATTCCATTTATAGCATAACTATTATTATTTGTTTTTAATAAAATATCATAATTATTTGATGGAAGTTCATTTTTTAAATCTATAAAAACTTTTTCATTGACTTTTAAATCAAGACTTAAAGGAATTTTATAAACAATATCTTCAATTTTTGTTTCAATCATCAAATCTTCAGTATATCTGACATTACCTTTATTTTCAATACTAAGAATGCCATTTTCTGTAGAGAAATTTATTTTTCTATTCTCTTTAACTGAAAATTTATCAGAATCTTCTAAATCTTTATAAACTGCTTTTATTATATATTCTCCTGGATAGGGATTATTTAGTTTTATTATATTTTTTTCTGAAGAAGTTAGTGATTTTAAAATGTTCGAATCAGTATCGAAAATTCTGTAAGATATTTCTAATATAATTTTTATATCAGACTGATCCAACAAATCAGAATCAAAAATTATTTCTTCATCAGGATTAATCTCTTTATTTTCTATATTTAGTTTTAAAGATGTTGGAACCTGTGAAATTTTAATGTTTTTTTCAAGTTCAGCATTATTCCCATATTTATCATCTGCTTTAATTGTTATCTTTTTTTCGCCGCTTTTGATATTATCTGGAAGTTTTAAGTTTATGGAAAAAATATCACTCTCGATAATTTCTTCAGATTGCTGAATTATTTGTTCTTCACTGTTTAAAACAATAATTATTTTAGAATTCTTCTCTGATTTTCCTTTTATTAATATGGTTTCTCCTGGATTATAAGTTTCTTTGTCAGTTGTAAATTCTAAAGGCAGTTTGTTTTTTATTTCTATCTCTTCAGATTCTTTTTTTTCTATTATATTCTCTTTTGAGTCTACTATTCTAAATTCTAATCTGCAAATTCCAATAAAATTTTTGTCTATGATTATAGATGGAATATTTATATTGTTGGTATTTTTGTTTATAGGGGTTTTATAAAATTCTAAATTGTAAGAAGGACATTTTATCTCTGTTTCAAAAAAAGATTGTTCATCGATGTTATTAATTATTACAGATGAGTATAATTGATCTCCAATTTTGTATTCTTTTTTTGGAAGGTCTTTAATAGTTATATCTGCAAAAATTAAACTTATAGAAATTATAATTAATAATAAAAATACTAGTCTTTTCATTATAAAATTAGTTAAAAGAAGTTTTTAAGATTTCTTGTTTTTATTTTTTGGATAATAGCAAAGCAGTTTTTAGATTCCATTCTCTTTTTAATTTTTCAGGATCATTATCGGTCAAAGCTTCTAGCCCCTTTATTTTGTATAAAATGCTTTCTCCCTCAATCATAAATCCTGCGTTTTTTGGTGGAAGAGTTATATCAATATTTTTATAACTAATATAAATATCTCTGTTAGGATCTCTATATTCAAAATTAAAATAAGAAATCTTTTTATTATATTCTTCCCATATTTTTTTTGAATGTATAGTATAACCAAATACTCCTAGAGTTATAACCTCTAAAATAGAATCATTATCTAAAAATGAATAATCTGCAGTATATTCTTTTGTTCCTCCTATAGAGGGAGATATTAAAACTAATGAAAATTTTTCTTTTCCTACGATTCTATTTGTAAAGTAATCTTCATTTGCATCTTTATACATCTCAGAGTAATTTTTATATAAATCTAGTTTATCTGAAAAATGTTTCATATGAGGGGTTATTCTCATATATTCTGATTTATCTGCCAGATGTTTTATTTTCTCAGGTAATTTATTTTTTGCTTTCTCTTTATCTGAAAAAATATTTACTTCGAAATGTAATGGATTGTCATTATGATTGATATTTTTTATTGAGTCTAATAATGATGCTCCGACAATTCCTCCTATAATACTAATACCACTATGTATTAATAATTCTCTTCTTGATAAAGTCATTCTTTCTTTAGTTCTTTTTTATTATTTAAGGTTTGTTATAAATTAATAAATATATTTATTTGTAAGATTATTACTTTATATCTTATAGTTAAAACTATATTAAATTTTTTAGAAGACTATAACCGTGCTAATCTAAATAGGTTAAAGCTCAATGCAATTTATTTGGCGACGCTTGCTGGAGAGATAAAGATAATTGTATCTCCTCTGAGAAATGTAAGTCCTACATTTCTTCTTTCATCTCCTTCTATTAGCTCTTTTGCATTATCTATTACCACATTAATGTGGATATCAAATGCCAAAAGAGTTCCGACCATTTGTCTGTTGTTTTTTAGTTGAATCAATACATCTTTTCCTTTTGCATTGTTCAACACGTCAAGCGGTCTTTCGATACCATTAACCATATGATTGATTTAGAAATGAAGTTTAAAAAGCTTTGTTTTTTTTTAAATTTTTTCTGATTTAGAAAGACTTAAAAAGTGATTTTTTATAAGTAGATTATGAAATATGGAAGAAAAATAACTGGCGGTAAATATCATAAACAAAGCAAGAAAAAGAAATATGCTTTGAGAGGACTTGAAAATAAAGTTAAATTGAGAGAAACAAGAAAAAAAATAGTTAGATTAACTGGGGGCAGAGAGAGATCTGTAATTTTGTCTACAAATATTGCAAGTGTTAATGATGTTAAAACGAAAAAAACAAAAAATGTTAAGATAAAAAATGTAGTTCAAACTCCGTCAGATCATTTCTTAGCTAGGCAGAATATTTTAGTTAAGAGTGCGATTATTGATACTGATTTGGGAAAAGCTAGAATAACAAATAGACCAAGCAGAGATGGAAATGTCCAAGCAGTTTTGATTGAGTAAATAATTATTATTGTTAAAAAGATTTATTAATATAGATTAATATTTTATAATTAAAAGATGGGTAAATTTAAATTCAGATATTTTTTAATTATTCTAATTTTAATTATTACTTTACTTTTAATTTTTAATTTTATTTATAGTAATTTTGGAGATTTTAATTTTGAAAAAAATAATTATGAATATGAAATATGCAATGATAATGGAGATTGTAATTATATATTAGTTGATAAAGTGATAGAACCAAGTAAAGAGACTTTTAATGTTTGTAATAATAATGGTTTATGTGAAGATGTTCCAGTAAATAGATTATTGCTTAAACATGGTACTGATAAAGAATATTGTGCTGATGCTCCTTATTTAAGTTCAAGTTATATAGATAATTGGTGGAATTCAAATGGATTAATTGATGAATGTGAAATGCCTCCAAATTCAGATATGCAATTTGCATTTAAACAACATAATGGATCTCTTTCCAGTTATACAGGTATGATACAAATTACAATAACCCCAATTAATTATGAAGAAAATTATCTTGCACTTCAGGTATTAATAGGCGAAGACCATAATCATGATAATCTTCCAGATAAATGGATTTTTTGTGGAAATGTAGATAGCATAAAAGGAAAAGATAAAAAGATTATTAATTGTAAAGGAACAGAACTAAAATTTGTAAAATTGGTTAATCCTGAATGGAATCCTTCTAGCATATATATTGATTATATTCTGGTTTTAAAAGCAGATTAATGTATTTTTTGATTATGTCCGAAACGTTGAAAACCTCACCATAAATGGTAAGGTCGTTTCGGAGCATCCCAAAAAATTTCCATTTGAAAGAAAAATTGCTGATCAAACATCTGCCTTTAGGCAGAGGTGGCGATTTTTCGGGAATTTTTTTTGATAGTAAATTCATATAAATATTCTTTTTTTTTAGAAACATATTTAAACCCTTTTTTATTTTCTTTATAAAGATTGCTAAGGATTTATATAAAATTAGTTTTAAAATGTATAAAAATAAATTTATAGTTTTTTTAATTTAATATGGCTGTTAAAAAATGTCCTGAATGTGGAGGTATTAATCTTAATTGGGATGATCAAGTTGGAGAAATCTTTTGTAATGATTGTGGTACTGTTGTCGAGGAGAAAATGGTAGATACAAGCCAAGAGTTGCAAGGAAGTTTTGATTCTGGTGAGAAAAAAGGGAGAGGTGGAGCACCTTTATCTATGCAAAAATTTGATAAAGGTCTTACTACAAATGTTGGAGAAGTTTCTGATATTTATAAATTGGATTCTGGAAGTACTAGAAAATTTTTAAGATTGAAGAAATGGCAGGAGAGAGTATCAACAAGTATAGAAAGAAATTTGAGATTGGCTATGACTGAATTGAGAAGAGTTGCAAGTTTTCTGAATTTACCTGAAGTTGTTAAGGATGAAGCAAGCAGGATTTATCAGTTTGTTTTGCAGAGAGGTCTAGTAAGAGGAAGAAGTATGGAAAGTGTTATAGCTGCTTGTATTTATGCTGCGTGCAGAAGTTATGATATTCCTAGAACTTTAGATGAAATTAGTGCTGCAAGTGATGTTGAGAGAAAAGAAATTGGAAGAACTTATAGATTTATAGTTAGAAAATTAAAAATAAAAGTTACACCATCAAGTCCTAGAGATTATATTCATAGATTTGCTTCAGTATTAAAATTAAGTCCAAAAACTCAAAATGAAGCTCTTAAAATTTTGAAAAAAGCAGAGGGAAGTGAATTAACAAGTGGAAGGGGTCCTGCTGGAATTGCTGCAGCTGGTTTATATGTTGCAGCTTTATTAAACGATGAGAAAAAAACTCAAAGAGAAGTGGCTGATGTTGCAGGAATTACTGAAGTTACAATAAGAAATAGATATAAAGAATTATTAGAAAAACTGGATTTGGAAGAAAAATTAAGAATTAAAGAAGTTGAGCAGGCAAACAAGAAAAAGAAGGAAAATAAATCTAATTTATGATCTTGTTTTTAGTTTCTTATTTATTTAATTTTAGAATTTTTAATGTATCAAGAAATTTTTTAAATTTATTGAGCATGAGATATTTTTAATATCGAAGGGTAAGAATCTAATAAATACTCATGCGGGGAAGAGGATTCGAACCCCTGTAGGCACTAAGCCAACACGGCCTAAACGTGTCCCATTTGACCACTCTGGCATCCCCGCATAATATCTTCTAATTTATTTAGTATAAAAGGGTTTTTGTTTAGAATAAATTAATTTTTATCTTGATTAAAAAAGATTACTGTTCATCTTTATGATAAAGTTCTAAAATATAAACTATATTTTTATTTTTGACATATTCATAAGATAATCTAAAAGGTTTAATGTATAATTCTCTTGTTCCTTTTCTATTATGTTTTATTGGTTTTCCAACTTCAGGATTAGTTT
>JBBSXD010000022.1:0-21359 GCA_038045965.1 Nanobdellota archaeon | reverse complement strand
AAAATCTTTTGATTTTTAAGCTTGTCATTTTCACAGAAAATGCCAAACAATAAAACAAAAGGATCTAAGGTTGAAAGAGAATTGTATCAGATGTTTATAGATAATAATTATAGGGCAGTTAGAGTTGCTGGAAGCGGAACTATGGATAATGCTGATTGTGATATTATTGCTGGAAAAAAAGGTAATAAAAAATATGCTATTGAAGTCAAAGCAAGTAAAAAACCAGTAAAATATATTTCAAAAGATCAAATAGATAGGTTTATGACTTTTTCGGAGATATTTGGATTAAAACCAGTTATTGCCTTAAGATTTAATCATATAGGGTGGTTTTTTATTGATCCAAAATATTTGGAAGATAGTGGAAAGAATTTTGTAATTAGTTTAGAAAAAGCTAGAGATAAAGGAGAAAGATTTGCGCAATATTTCATAGAATAAACTAGCTTCTAACAATAACAATTTTTAAAAAAATAAGTTTCTTCTAAATACTATGAAATATTTATTTTTCTTGTTTGTAATTTTTAATATTGCAATTGTTTCTGCAGAAATAAACTATGAGATAAATTTTGATGATGATGAGATAGTTAATAGTAAAGAATTTAATATTTATGTGAAAATTAATGGAGAAAATGATAAGGTTTACGATGGTAAATTATGGATTGAAAAAGAAGGGAATATAATAAGTGAAAGATATGATAGCGAGAATAATTTATGGAAATCTAGTTATTATTATCTGAATCAATATTTTGAGAATGGAAAAGAACAAGAAGTTAAATTAAGAATAAACAAAAAATATGAAGATTTTTATGGAGATGCCTATATTCATTTTAAAATAAGAGATAAAAAAGAGATCAAAGAAGAGATTGTGATAATAAAAAATAAAGAAAAAAAAGAAACTAGTAAAAATAAAAATTTTGATAATGATAATAAAAATAGTGAAATAGAAGATAAAAAAGATGGTATATCTCAAAATAATATTAAAGAAGATTCTATTGAAGAGATTAATAATATTAAAGAAGAAATTAGAATTGAACCAATAATTCTTGGTAAAAAGTTTAATTCAGAAGTCGCAAATTTAGATGATAAAATTATCTATAAGTCAGAACAAATGAGAATGGTTGATTATTCGATTTATAGTTTTAGTGTTTTATGTGTTTTATTAGTTGTATTTATTATATGGAAGAAGTTGTAATTAGAATTTATAGATCTATTATTTAATTAAAATAGTATAAAATTATTGTATACTATATTACCTTCAAATTTAAAAAGGTTTTTTGTTTTTTTATTTAATGAATAAAATAAGAGCTTTATTTATTTTTGAAATATTGGGAAAACCTCCAGAGCATGTTAAAGATAGTTTAGAGAAGATTATTGATGAGTTAGCTAAACAAAAGGGATTAGAAGTTGTAAGAAGAGAAGTCCATGAACCAAAAATCGTTAACGAAGAAAATAAAAATGATAAGAAAGAAACTAATGAAAACAGTCTATATAGCACTTTTGCCGAAGTGGAAATAATTACTGAAGATTTAAAATTAATTATGGCAATTGTTTTAAATATGCTCCCTTCTCATGTTGAAATATTAGAACCTTCTGATTTTAATATTAAAAATTTTGATTTAAGCAGTTTAATGACTGAACTAACTATAAAGATGCATAAATATGATGAAATTGCAAAAGTGTTGATTTTAGAAAGAAATGATTTATTAAGAAGATTAAATAATAATGAAAAAATTATTAGAGAATCTGGAAATGGAGAATGAGACTAAATATTATCCAACTTTCCACTGACTTCTTTTCCTTCCATCCTTCTTTTATATCTGGATTTCTTCTCTTCTAATATATCTTCTGGAGATTCTAGATTCCTTTTTCTTCTTATTTTAATTATTATATAAATTATCATTAGAATTAATACAATAATAAGAATTATTCCTATGATTTTGGAATATGATTCAGATGATTTCTCTTCACATAATCCTATACAGCAATTTCCCTCTAAACTATTAATGGTATCTCCATTGCAAGTTTCATCTGAATTACAAATATTTCCTATTTGAGAACAACTTAAAATATTTGTACTAATATTATTTGTAGGGTTTGTAGAATCTATAACTTTAATTTCAGTTTCATTTTTTGTAATAATAAACTTAATAGGAAGATAAAAATCTTTGTTATTTGTACTTGCTTTTATCTTTCCTGAAAATTTTTCTTCGACTTTATCTATAGTTATTGTTAAATTAACTATAGTAGTTTTATTAGATTCTAGAAATTCTATTTTTGAAGGATTAAATGAGACATTTATATCACTTGATAAAATTATATTTTCTAAATTTTTGCCTGTGGGATTTCTTATAACCACAACAAAATCATATCTGCTATTAGAGATTATTGTACCTTCAATTATATTTGGAATAAATTCTATTTCATAAATAGGTTCAAATTTATTCACTAAAAAAACTGGTATCTCGTAATTATTTATTATTAGTTTTGAGTTTTGTGAAGGTAATTTTGGTAATTTAAAATTTAGTGTTTCTTCTATTTGTTCTGTTAAAAATAATTTTTTTTCTTCGCCTGTTGCTTCAAACTTTGCACTGATTTCGGTATTTTTATATAAGCTTTTAACTTTTATAGAAAAATCATCTTTTGGTATTATAAATCCAGGATTGATATAAAGATCAGATTGATTTTTTAATTCTATTATTAAAGGTCTTACTATTAATTCATTTTTTATGATTCCTCTTTCAAGATATGAAGCATCTTTAATTCTAAGGGTAAAATTGCCAGGATAATTTGGCAAAATTGTATAAAAATAATAAGTATCTTTTTGTTTTGTTAGTCCTTTTATGACTGGTTCAGCGTGTACTTTTCCTTCTTTATAGATAAAGATATTATTCTCATTTAAAGAGATAAAATTCCCTGTAATTTGAGCCTGGAAAAGTTCTTGTGGTTGATAAGAATCTTTTGAATAAATTATTTCTATTGCTAAAATATTTGAAAAAGAAAATAAAAATATTAAAAATAATAAACATAAAATTAAACTCTTTTTCATTTCCTATGATAAGAATTATTATTAATAAATGTTTAGTTATTTTACTGATTAAAAGATAGATTTATAAGATTTAATGACTCTATGATTTTATGGAAATAAAGTTTAATAATGTATATAAAAAAGGTGTTCTCATTCCAAAGAATCCATTAAATTTAGAGGAAGATACAGAAGTAAAAGTAGTTCTGAAAGATGATTTATTTAATTATTTTTCTATTGCTGGTCAAGAAGATGATGTAGAAAAATTTTCTAGTGCTCAAAAAGAAATAATCCAAGATGATTAATCCAAAAAGAGGTGAAATCTGGCTTATTGACTGGTCTCCTGCAAGAGGTTCAGAACAAGATGGAATTAGACCATCTCTAATCTTACAATCTGATAAAGGAAATCTGAATTTTAATTATCATAATACAATAGTTTTAGCTATAACTACCAAAGGAAAAGAGATTCCTCTTCATATATTGTTAGAGCCTAATAATATTAATGGATTAACTGAAAAATCATTTATAAAATGTGGGTAGGTTCTTACAATTTCTAAAAATAGATTAGTGAAAAAGATTGGGAATATAGATAAGAATTTGTTTATTAAAATTGAAAAATCATTAAAATTGATTTTAGATTTTAAATAGTTTACTTACTAATTTTCCATAATGTCTTGAAAGCAACTTAGATGTAACAGAAGATTATTTACTCATATCTTTCAATTTTCTCATAGTCTCTTCGAAATCTTTATCTACTAAAGGAGATTTTCTTTGTATGCTTCTTTGAGGGATTCTTTGCTGAATTTGTGGCTGAAAAAATCTAGGAGGTTCTGGTCTATTAGATGGAAGATTAACTGGGCCTGATTTTAATCCAGATCTTCTTTTAAATATAAATATCTTTAATTGATTTCTAAAAATTATAGCTAATACAACTAAAATTATTAAAATTATAAGTAAAATTATTAACCAAAAATTGCTAGTTTTAGTTTCTGACTTTGGTCCGCAACAAATTTGACCTAAACTACATGAACTAGAATATCCTAATTTTTCTTCTTGAGAATCTGAACAAGAATCTTTACAAAAATAATTTAAAGATTCACATTCATTTTCAGTTTGAATAGCTGCGCAATCTCCAACACAACAAGAATTAGTATCTGAAGCAGTTTCCAATGAGCCAGAACATTCTTGATCTAAATTGCATATAAATCCTCCTTTTTCAGAACAGCTAGGTTTTTGTTGTTTTAATTTACAACATACTTGTGCAGCACTTGAACAATAAAAATTATCTAAAGCATCTGCAAGTGAACATTCTCCTATTTGAACACAAAAATTTCCAAAATCTTGACAATAAGTTAATCCGCCACTTCCTCCAGAAAGAACATTAGGATTTTTTGACCAACCAGTATGCAAAATAAAAGCTGTGTCTGACTGCCAACATCCATTTTCTTTTTGAACTTTTAATAAATATTTTTTAGCTGATTCTCCCGCATCTGAATTTAAAGATTGTAAAGCTAATAAAGCTAAAGCAGTATCATAGAATTTATTTCTACTTTCGTCCCAGAAACTTCCAGATTTTTGCAAGTTTATTAATTCAGAATAATATTCATCTTCGTTGGTTAATATATATAGTATTGCTGATGGGATAAATTTTCTATTTTCTGCTCGATCAGACATAGAAGTTAAATAAGGTATCAAAGGTGTTGTTTCTTTTCCAGCTTTTTTTAATACTAAAGAAGCCCATAAAGTTCCCTCATAGTCGCATTCATTTCCCGTTTTAAGACAGAACGAATTAACTGTTTCAGTTATTGAATCAAATTCAGAAGCAGATTTAGTCTCGCTTGAAACATAAAATACATTACTTCCTGGCTTTTGGTATAATAAGGCAGTTATAAAATTTTTATCACAAGAAATTGTATAATTTTTTTTAATATCATTTATTTGAAACCAATAGTCATTATAAGCTCTTGACAACCCATCTGGAAGAGAGCCTGATATTTTTTTATTGTCTTCTACAATAACAGATTTTCCGTTTATAGTGCATGTTGTTTTGTTGTTGGAATCTATTTCTAAATACCAAGTAAGTCCTGTTTCTATTTTTTTATTTTCTAAAAGATAATTTATCTCTTTGTCTATATCTTTCCCTATATGTTGTAAGGCTAAAGAAGCTAAAGCTGTCGATTTTATATTACAAGTTCCAACATCTGAATCTCCCCAACAATTATTTTTTTTGAGAGTATTTAAAGTGGACAGACAAGATGATTGAATAGAAGAATCATAAGCTCCAGCTAAAAGATTAAATGAAGCTTGTTTAGTACTTTTAGTTGCTCCGCAATTACTTCCAACTTCTTTTTCAAAACAAGCATAAGCTTTGCTTATAGCAGTATTTTCTTCCTCTTGTGCAAATATGGAAGACATTAAAGAGAGAAGAAATAATATTATAAATATGAACAATACACTCTTTTTTAATTTCATAATTAATGAAAGATATTGTGGTATTTAAATTTTAGGATGTGATATATAAAAAAATTTAGTTTAGAAAATTAATTTGATATTGAAAAAGTGGGCTCTGTTGAAAAAGGCCCTTAGGTAAAAGTTAATCCACCTAGAGGATGTGTATCTTTTGAGGTGATACACATGACAAAGTCATGTAAACTAATTAAAAAACTTGAGCATTTACTCAAACAACTAAATTGCAGGAATTATCTGCACCATTTTGGACCTAAAAAATACAAATCATTTTCTCATCATAAAATATTTTTTAATAGAATATCCGACGGGATTTTTTGTTTCCATTGCAAGTTTATCTGGTTTGTCTACTCCAAGCTCTTTGTAAATAGGATTGTTAAAATTAGGGGGAAGTCTGTTTGGATTTTTTTTATACCAAGATAATTGAGAGATAATATATCCTTTTTTTATTGGAATATAATTTTTCTCGTTCCATTCAAAAATTCTCTTCTCTATTTCTAAATCAGAAAGTCCTAGTGACTTAAAAAAACTTATTAAAATCATTAAAGCTCTTTTTCTTCCATCATGCTTCATTCCTTGAAGGAGAAGTTTTATTTGAGGAGGAAAAATCTCTTCAGAAGGATTAGATATTTGTATTTTTTTAAAACCCGAATCTTTTTTATTTTCTATAGGAAGATTTTTAGATAAATATTCTTTTTTCTCCTGAATAATTAATTCTTCTTGTTTTTTTTGTTCATACCAATCTAAAGCTTGCAATAATAAATTTTTAGCTTCATTTTCTTTAGGTTTGTTATAATAATTTCTAACTTGAAATTTAAATGGTTTTGCGTCTGATATCTGAAAATCTTCTATTTTATCTTTTTCTATAACTATAGAAACTAAAGCAGTTTTCTCATGTAGAGAATAGGGCATTCTAAAAAGATGTCTAGGAGATACTAATACTAAATCTGCTTCTATTAAAATTTCTGATTTTTGCTTAAATTTTGCAAACATTTCAGGATTATCCTTAAAATTAAAATTACAGTAATCACAAAATAAAATCTCTTCCTTAAATAATTCAGTCATATCTTTTCTGCAATTTTCATTAGGACACTTAGGAATTCTATTCTTTCCTATTCTTATTACTTCAATATCATTACAACTCTGACAAATCCAAGTTATCTGAAATTTTTTAATTGCTTCTCTATTGCATGATAAGCATTCATCTATAATTAATTCTGACTCTTTTTTTTCGGTTTTTTCTGCAAGCTCCTTTAAGCTTTGATTTTGAAAAATATATTCAGTTAATCTTGGTTTTATCATATTATCTAAATATTGGCATATCATCTTTGGCCATTCTGGAAACATATCTTTTGTTTTTTGATTGTATACCTCTTTTGGAAAAGCTTCCCAAGGAATTATTATATGAAATCCTTTTGAACCTGAAAATTTCACTCCTAAATTCTTTATACCATGAAATTCTAAAGCTTCTATTAATAGTTTAGCATATATTTTACTATATTCTAAATATTTACTGTCTATATCAAGAAGCAAGTCCCATCCTTCCCTTAATTCATCGAATTCTTTTCTTGAAAGTTCTAAATTTATTTCTAATGGATCTTTCCATAATTCTTGAGAGCAATGAAAAGAAGTAGCTCCTCTTTTTACGTGTTCTAATATGTCATTTTGAAATTGAAATGTATCAGGTCTTTTCCCAAAACTTTCGTAATATCTAGGAACAACTTCTCTTTTTTCTGCAAATTCATAAAGAAATCTTTTTATTTCTGGTTGAGAATAATAAATAGTAACAATTTCTCTTATTCTATTCTCTTTAAAACTTTTCTCATTATTATCCATATCTTTGTAATATTTTTATTTTTATATACTAACCTATTCTGAATTATAATAATATTTAAAAGTAAGTTGAGTTTTTAGTTGATATGAAGCTGAAGATAGAAAATCCAAAAATATTTTCAGATGTTGTATCAATAATTTCTGAGATTGTTTTAGAAGTTAGAATAAAAGTTAAAAATGATGGATTAAGTATAACTGCGATAGATCCTGCAAATGTGGCTATGATAATATTTAAACTTCCTATAGAATATTTTTCTGAATATGAAAGTGAAAATGAAGAGATTTTAGGGGTTAGTTTAGAAAATTTGAAGGCTGTTTTAAGAAGAATAAAATCTGGGAGTATTTTAATTATAGAAAAAGAAGATAATAGTTTAAAATTGACTATTCAGGATAAAATAAAAAAAGAATTTAATTTGGCGTTAATTGATATCGAAGAAAATGATAAGCCTGTTCCAAATTTGAGTTTTATAAGTAAAATCGAGATGGCAAGTTTGGATTTTTCTGAAGCCATAGAAGATTGTGCTGTAGTTGCTGATAGCTGTAGTTTTATTTCAGAATCAAATAATTTTGTTATAAAAGCGAGAGGTAGTTTAAATTCGTTTAAATCTCAATTTAATGACGAAGTGAATATTATTGCTGAAAAAGCTGAAAGTAAATATTCCTTGGAATATCTACAAAAGATGATAAAAGCGTCTAAATTGACTGAGAAAGTAATATTAAATTTTGGAGAAGATTATCCTTTAAAGTTAGAATTTAATAATAATAAAATGAATTTATCTTTTATTTTGGCTCCAAGAGTTGAAACTGGAAATTAATCGAGGCTGTTTTTTTATTATATATTTTAATATGAAAAGCAGAATACTTATATAGTAATTATAGTTATAGTATAATATGGAAAAAACAACTATACAAGTAAATAATCAGACTTTAGGAAGATTAAAGACGCTAAAGAATTTTAAAAGACAGTCTTATGATGAACTACTTAATAATTTAATAGATAATTCTGAAGAAGAAGTTTTATCTAAAGAAGAAATTGAAGAAATACAAAAAGGGCTTGAAGATGTTAAAAGAGGAAAGATGAAAACTATAGAGCAAGTTGCAAAAGAACTTGGAGTAATATTAAAATAAAATGTTTCATATAGAAATAACTGAAACTGCAAAAAGTTTTCTTAAAAAATTGGATAAAAAAGATTCTGAAATAATATTGAACAAAATTTATTCAATTAGAGAGAATCCTTACCGATTTTTAAAAAGATTGCAAGGTGAAAAACTTTGGAGATTAAGAATAGGAGAATATAGAGCCGTTATCGATTTAATAATTTCTATGAATAAAATTATTGTCGTAAGAATAGGCCATCGCAAAAATGTTTACAATAAATAGTAGAATAATTATCTAGCTCCAAGAGTGGAGACTGGAAATTAGAATTAATCAAGGAATATGATGACTTCCAAAATTATCTGGGAAAGGAGTATCCATTCTTCTTTCTTTCTCTTCCTCTATATATTTTATTTCTTCATATCTTGAATGATATCTAGGATACTTTTTACAAAGCTCTAAAACTAACCTGTTAAGTTCATCAAAATGATTTGATCTTTCATTTTGTGGGATAAAGTAATTTCCATTAACTTTTTCTCTTTCCTTTTCTATTCTTCCTCTTAAATTGTAATAAGCCTCATAAGTTATATCATATTCTTTATTAGTAGCTGTTTCATATTTTTCTTTAGATTTTTTTATAGATAAATCTATAGAATCAGTTATTATTTTTAATCTAGTTTCAACTCCCATTAATCCTCTACTATATGTTTATCATATTTAATTTTTCTTTCTAAGAAGTCAAGAATATAATCTCTATTATTTCTTAAATTTTCAATTATTCCATCTTCATAATTTTGATAATGTTCTGGAAAATATTTAGAAATAAATTCATTCTCTCTTAAAATAATTATAGATTTAATATCAATTTGCATTTCTAAATTTATTAATAAATTAAAGTATAAAAGTTTTTGTATAATTTCCTATTCTTAAAAAGATTTATAAGTAGGTAATACTAAGTAATATTAAATAATTTAAAATATTAATTAGTAATATAAAGTAATATATTAAAAATTGTTGATAAATGAAAGCGAGAATTTCTGCAACTATAGAAGAGAAAAATAAGAGATATTTAGACAGCTTATTAAAAGATAGGAAGTATAGAAATAAATCTCATATAATAGATAGTGCTATAGAATTATTAAAAGAGAAAGAGGAGAAAAATGAGAAATAAAATTGTATTCTCGCGTTTCACTTTTGCTATTAATAATATTTTGTCAAAATCGAAACGCTCGCAAGTAACAATATTCATAATATTAGGATTAATAATTGTTGTTGGATTTTTGATAGTGTTATTTTTATTTAATCCTCCAGAAATTAAATTAGTAGATGAAAATAATCCTCAAGCTTTTATAGAGAGTTGTACAAGAGAATCTGTTGAAGAATCAATAAGTTTGTTAAGTAAAAGAGGGGGGGATATTAATCCTATTGGATATATTAGTTATGATGGAGATAATATAGCTTATTTATGTTATAACGAAGAATTTTATGAATCCTGTGTTAATCAAAGACCTTTGCTTGTAGAGCATATTGAAAAAGAAATTACAAATTACATAACTCCTATTATTGCAGAATGTTTTTACGATTTGAAATCTAAATTAGAGAAAAGATATGATGTAGAAGAATCTCAAATTATTGTAAAAACAAAATTAGAGCCAGAATATGTTTCTGTAATAATTAATAAGAATTTTAAAACAATAAGAAAAGAAGAAGTAAGAGAATTTAGTGAATTTAGAATGAATTTAGTTCATCCTATTTATGAATTTGCTAAAATATCTATGGAAATTGTCAATCAAGAGATAAGATATTGTAATTTTGATGAGTTAGGATTTAATATATTGCATCCTAAATATGATGTAAGAAAATTTATTACTGGAGACTCTGATATAATTTATAATATAAAAGATGTTGAAACAGGAGAACAATTTAAGTTTGCTGTAAAAAGCTGTACTTTACCTGTAGGATTTTAAAATGAATAAAAAATATTTTACAAATAAAGCGTTAATGAGTTATTTTCAAATATTAATTATGATAATTAGTTTGTTTTCTTTTTCATATTTATATAATGGATTTAATAAAAATATAAATTATAAGAATATATTTAATAATTTAGGAAAATATATTCTGGAAGAATTAGAAAAAGGATTTGTAAGCGCACAAGTTAGTGGAGATGGATGTTGTGAAATAAATAAAAATGGAAATACTTGTCAGAATACTAATTTAGCAAATTGTGATTTAAAAGGAAAAACTGCTCCAACAAAATGTGAAAATACTGATTTCTGTGAAAGAGGATGTTGTATAAGTCCAGATAATGGATTATGTAATAAGAAAACATCTAAAATTGATTGTGAAAAATCTGGAGGGAAATATGAAAAAGGAGAGAATTGTAATATAAATGAATGCAGAAATGGATGTTGTATAATAGGAGGAGAAAGTATATGGACTACAGAAAATAATTGCAAATTTGAAGGTAATACTCAGAATAAAGATCTCCCAACTGAATGGCAACAGGATGTAGAATCTGAATTGCAATGTTTGTTTAAATCTGAAGCAAATAAAAATGGAGCGTGTGTTTTTGATTCAGTGAAAGGAGATAAAAAATGTGTGCTAACTAGTTTAGATGATTGTGTTAAAAGAACTGGAAGTGAAACAAATTTTGTAAAAGATGTTTTTTGTTCAGATAAAAATTTGAATACAATTTGTAAAGCTAAAGATCATAAAGGATGTGTTAATGGAGAAGAAGATGTTTATTGGTTTGACAGTTGTGGAAATAAAGAAGATCCGGCACAAGATTGTGATTTTTATAGAGGAAGTTACTGCGGTAAAGAATTAAATGAATATGTATGTAAAGATATAAGATGTGATACCAATGGAGATAAAATTAAAGATAGAGCTAATGGAGAAAGCTGGTGCAGTTATGACGCAGCAATTGGAAATGGAAAAGATACAGCGGGAAGTAGACATGTAAAACATATTTGTAATATGGGAACAGAAAGAATTGCCCCATGTGCAGATTATAGGAATGAAATTTGTGTTCAAGAAGATGCTAATATTGAAGGAAAATCATTTAGCCAAGCAGCGTGCAGAGTTAATCAATGGAGAACTTGTTTAGATTTTAATAAAATAAAAGATCAAGGAAGTATGACAAATAAATGTGAACAAAATCCAGATTGTTGGGTTAAGCATATTGCGATGGGAGGGAGTTTTGATTTTAAAGTTTGTCTGCCAGAATATCCTCCGGGATTTGATTTATTATCAAATAATTTATATGATGAAGATGGAAATTTAAATGAAGAAAATTATTATAAAGCAAGTGCGGCTGATGGTATTTGTGATATTGCTAGTTTAAAATGCACTGAAACGTGGATATGTTCTATTTTTGGATGTATATGTTCAGATAATTGTGATTGTCATACCGAAAAATTTACTAGAGAGATGAATGATTTTTGCACTGCTTTAGGAGATTGTGGAGCTTATATAAATTATATTGGAGAAGGAACAGATAGCGGATATTCTTTGAAAGCAGTTGGGGGAGGTGGGCCTCCAAGATTATCAAATGCAGATATGGGACATTCAAAATATGCTTCCATTCCTTCGAAGCCAGCACCACCAGGAGATATATCTTTCTTTAATAATCTTAATTCAGAATCATTTCCAGAAATTACAAAAAAAGATAATAGTAGTTTAACTGCTTTTGAAAAAGAATTACTTGCTTCTGCTGGAGCATATGGAAATCCATTATTATTAGAAATTTTAAAACAAAATGCTGATAATGCCTCTGAAATTAATATTAATAATATTCCTTCTGGGAAAATTGAATTATCTAAATTTACTGGAGCTATATCAAGTGCCAAAGCAGGAATTATAGCTCAAATAGGAAAATATGATAAAGAAACAAAAGATTATTCTATGATTGCAGCTATGATTGCCGGTTTAATTGCATACGTAATAACAAGTAGCATAATGATATCTATGATTGCGGCATTGTTAGGATTTTTGTTAGGATTATTTTGGATAATACAAGTAGATATTTATTTTACATGTATGCCTTGGGATCCTCCGGATGGAGGCAAGGATTGCAATAAATGTAATAATTTAGAAGTTCCATGTACAGAATACAGATGTGAAAGTTTAGGGCAATTATGTCAAATAATAAATAAAGGCACAGGAAATGATTTATGTGTAGCAAAACCTGCAAACGAAACTTTGCCGATGATAAAACCATTTGAAAATGCAATTACTAAAGGATATAAATATCATAATGTAGGTGCTGATGGATTTGAAGTTGTGAATATTACAGACAATGGTTGTTTAGAACCTTATGAACCAGTAGATATAGGAATAAAAGTAGATCCTTTTGCAAAATGTAGAATCGGTCCTGATTCAAAAGCAAGTTATGAAGAAATGAGTGATAGTTTTGGTCCTAAAGGAAATAATGTACTTCCTGCTCATTTATTAAAATTATTTTTTCCTAGTCCTGAAGCATTTAGAAATGTTTATAATTTAACTGATGAACAAATAAAAGTTTTAGGAAAAATTGATTATTATGTCAAATGTAAAACTGCAAGCGGAAAATCAAATCCCGAACCTTATCATATTAAAATATGTATAAAACCTGGACCAGATTTAACTCCTCCAAGAATTATAATAGCAAAACCAACAAGTGGAAATTATATTAAATTTGGGAATACCGAAGAGAATGTTATCTTTTATGTTAATGAGCCAAGCGAATGCAAGTATAGTTTGGAAGATAAAAAATTTGATGATATGGAAAATAAAATGAATTGTGATATTAATCCTGCAAATTATACATTATATGGATTAGCATGTGAAACTAAATTAACAAGTTTAGATAAAAATAATAAATTTTATATTAGATGTAGAGATATTTCAGATAATAAAAATACTATGGAGCAGAGTTATATATATGAAATTAAAAAAAGTGAAACTAAATTAATTATAGATGAGATAATTCCTAGAAATGGGGAAAGTGTTGAAAATTCTGTTGAACCAGTAAGTTTAAAATTTAGATTGAGAACGAGCGGAGGAGCAAATAAAGGAGAATCAATTTGTAATTGGGAAGGAAATGGATATGGAGATCAATTTAGATATAAAGATAAAAATGGGTCTAATGTTCATGAATATGATGTTAACTTAGCTCAAGGAAATTATTTAATTAATTTTAAATGTGAAGATCAAGCTGGAAATATAGCTGAAAATTCCAGTTCTTTCAAAATTAGTATTGATAAATTTGGCCCTAAAATAACTAGAATATATTTTGATAATGGATTAAAAATAGTTACAAGTGAAGAAGCCGAATGTAAATACAGTTTCATGAGAAATTTTGAATATGAAAATGCTACAAAAATGGGAAGTGATAAATTTAATCATTTTGCTGGATTTGATTCTAAAACTTATTATGTACAATGCCAGGATATTTTAGGAAATAAAGGAGGTAGAATAAAAGTTAAACCTTATTCAGTTAAAAGCTAAATAAATTTATAAATAAAAATAGATTAAACTAAATGAGAAAAAATATGAAAACAAAATTTGAAAATGTTAATAAAATAACTAAAGAAATATCGATAAATAAAAATGTTAAAGCTATTTATTTATTTGGAAGTTATGCTACTGGAAATATAAAACCTCTTTCAGATATAGACCTATGTATAATTGGAAACCTTAAAGAAAAAGATAAGCTTAAAATTGCTGGGTATATCTCAGATAATTTAGATATATCTTTTTTTGATGAACTTCCTATTTATATCAAATTTAGGGTTTTTAAATATGGAAAACTTCTTATTGTTAAAGATGAAAAATTTTTGCGTTTAATTAAACTTAATACATTAAACCAGTATAGAGATTTTAAGCCCATAATATATAAAAGAATAAAAGAGGTATTTGAAAATGTATGATAAAGAAAGAATAAGCATTATTATTGAAGATATTAAGAAATATTCTCAAAAATTAAGAGAAAGGAATATAAAAAAATTGTCTGATTTAGATGATCTTAACTTCTATGCTTGTTCAATGATAATATTTTCAATTCTTAACAAAACAATTGATTTAGGCGACGAGATAATAGACTCTAAGAAATTTGGCTTTCCTTCTGAAATAAAAGATATTTTTATATTACTTGGGGAAAATAAAGTAATAAATAAAAAAACAGAAGAAAAATTAAAAGACCTGATTAGATTAAGAAATAAAATTGCACATAGATATGGATCGATTAATAAAGAAGATATATTTAAAGCTATAGAAGATATTAAAATTGTTGAAATGTTTGTTAGCGAGGTAGTTGAATATATTAAAAAGAATGAGAAATAAAATTAAATGGATATCTAATAAATTTATAAACAAGATGAACATTAAATAAAAAGATGGAAATAAAAAAGAGGTATTCGCGTTTCACTTTTGTAGATAAAAATATTTTCACAAAATCGAAACGCTCACAGGTTTCTGTATTTATAATTTTGGGAATATTAATATTAGTAGTATTAGTTTTGTTGTTTGCTAGAGATAGCAGGTTTGATAAAATATTTACTAGTAAAAGTCCTTATCAAGAAATTGAAGAATGTATTAAAGGTTCTATAAAAGAAGGATTAAATATTTTAAGTTTGCAAGGGGGGGTTATAGAACCTAAAAATTATATTTTATATAAGGGGAATAAAGTTGATTATGTTTGTTATTCTGAAAATGATTATGAGAAATGCGTAATGCAAAAACCAATTATAATAAATACTATTAAAGATGAATTAGCAAAATATTCTAAACCAAAAATTAAAAATTGTGTTGAAGATGTTAAATCTAGATATGAAAAAAAAGGATATATCATAACTATGAAAGAGCCTGAGATAAATATTGATTTGGTTCCTGATAATGTTTTAACTGATGTTAGTTTAAATTTAGTAATTCAAAAAAGCAATACTGAAAATTATAATGAGATAAAAACAGGAATTAAATCTAAAATTTATAATTTTGCTTTAATTGCGAGTTCTATAAGTCAATGGGAGACTAGATATGGGGATAGTGAGACTTTAAATTATATGTTATATTATCCTTCTTTAAAGATTGAAAAGAAAAAACAAAGTGAAGGAAGCACCATATATATTTTAACTGATAGAGACAGCGATGAGAAATTTTATTTTGCCTCAAGAAGTTTAGCAGTTCCTGCAGGATTGATAAAATGAAAAAAATATTTTTCTTGATTATATTGGGAATTTTAATTTTTAGTTCTATTAGTTTTATTATTGCCCAAGAATTTAATGTATGCTGTGAGAAAACAAAAAGCGGAGCATGGTGCCAGAATACAAAAGATGATCAATGTGATGATAAATTTAGGAAAACACCGACGAGTTGTGATGCTACTAGTTATTGTAAGTTAGGAGTTTGTATAGATTCTGCTGAAGGATTATGTATGGAAAATACTCCTCAAAAAGTTTGTGAAATTTCTAAAGGGACTTGGGTAGAAAATAGTGAAGAAATTCCTCAATGTAATTTAGGATGCTGTAATATAGGAAATCAGGCAAGTTTTGTTACATTAACTAGATGTAAAAGATTATCTTCATTATATGGATTAGAAACTAATTTCAAAACAGATATTAAAGATGAAGCTAGTTGTATATTAACTTCTTATTCAAGTGATGTTGGTGCTTGCGTTTTTGAAAAAGAAGGAGGAAAGAGTTGTAAGATTGCAACAAGGGGAGATTGTTCAAAAGGAATAAATAATAGTACTGAAATTAAAACAGAATTTTTTGAAGATTATTTATGTAGTAATGATGAATTAGCTACCGAATGTGGTCCTACTGAACAAACAACTTGTGTCGAAGGAAAAGATGAAATTTATTTTAAAGATAGTTGTGGAAATTATGCAAATATTTATGATGCAAATAGAATTTATTCTAAAGATCCTAGTTATTGGCAGAAAATAGTAAAAAAAGAAAATTCGTGTAATCCAAAAGATTCTAAGGGGAATGCTGGAAGTAAAACCTGTGGAAATTGTAATTATTTATCTGGAAGCATTTGTAAAAAAGGACAAGCAACTTATGGAAATTTAGCGTGTAAAGATTTGAATTGTTATAAAACTGAAAATGGAAAAAATTACAAGAATGGAGAGAGCTGGTGTTTGAATGAAGGGACAAGTGATAATGGACAAGATACAGTAGGAAGTAGATTTTATAGACATGTTTGTATTAATGGAGAAGAAACTATAGAACCCTGTGCTGATTTTAGAAATGAAGTTTGTATTGAGGAAAGTTTAAGTACAAGTCAAGGAAGTTTTATCGAGGCTGCATGCAGAGCTAACAGATGGGTAGATTGCATTGATCAATTAGAACAGGATGATTGTGAAAATACAGACAAAAGAGATTGTTATTGGATAGAAGGAGTTCATTATGATGGAAGTAATAGCAAAACAATTGCAGATCAAAAAGTAGATACAAAAGTACAAGTACAAAAAGTGCAATTAGCAGATAGTGATCCGAAAAAAGAAAATACTGGAATATTAAAGGGTGGAGGAATATGTCTGCCAAGACATCCTCCAGGATTAGAACATTGGAAAGAAGGAAATGCTGGAAATATTTGCAGTTTAGCAAATTCAAGACAAACAATAAAATATGAAGAAGGATTATTTGGAAATAAAAAATGTAAAGAAAATTGTGAAGTGTTAAGCGCTCAATGGGTTAATAATATGAATAAAATTTGTGTCAGCTTAGGAGATTGCGGTAATTATGAAAATTTAGCTGGAAGAAGCACTGACGATGGAATTGTTGTAAAAGATAATGGAGTTAGTAGAAAAATAAGCCAGGGAATAGTAAGTGATGCTGAAACTGAAGAAAAAGGATTTTTAGGAGGATTATTTGATTAATGAAAGCTCAAGAAAATAATTTTAAAAGATTTAAATTAAAAAATTTGAAATGTTATTTTATTATTCTAAATTTAATTTTAAGTATAATCGCTTTTGGAGGATTAGCGAGTGCACCAGGTGGAATTAGATTTGAATTTTCTGATAGTAATCCTGGAACTGAAAAAAGAGTTGATGATCTAACTACTACTCCTGTTCCATCTGGAACTGGTAATGAATTACCTACTGAAGATAGTAAGGAAGTTGGAAGTGGAGAAGAAGGAGGTGGTGATGGTTCTAATGATGATGATTCTAGTAAAGATAATGAGCCTGGAGGTGATAGACCACCAGTTAATGTAAATGGGGGTGGTGGAGGTGGAGGAACTAATGGAGTTATTGGGGGTTTTTTAAATAATCAATTGATAGGAAATGCAATTTATTATGGAGGAGCTGGCGCTGGATTGTTTGGAATAATAGGAGGATTAGCTGGAGGAGATAATGGGGGACAATGGGGAGCTTTAGCTGGAGCAGTTGGAGGAATAGTTACTGCGTTAGCTATCCATGGAGGAGCATCGCAAACAGATGCACTTATTCTTGGATTGATTACAGCAGGATTAATATTTATATTTACATATAAAAAATCAAATGTAGAAGTTACAGAATTTTATTGTTTGCCTTGGCAAGCCCCTGTTGGAGGAAATGATTGTGAGTTATGCAATAAATTTGAAGAGTGCAGTGAATATACTTGCAGAAGTTTGGGACAAGCATGTCAAATAGTTAATGCAGGAAGCGAAGAACAAAAATGTGTCTGGCAAAATCCCCAAGATGTAAATAGTCCTATAATTAAATTTAAAGAAGTAAGCAAAGGTTATAATTTTAAACCTTTTAATAGTGTAAGACCTCCTTCAACTGGAGTTATAATTAAACCTGATAAAGGAGAATGTGTGAAAGCTTTTTTCCCTTTAAGTTTTACATTTGAAACTAATGAACCTGCACAATGTAAAATAGATTATGTTCTAAAAGATGATTATGAGAAGATGAATTTTTTTGTTAATGGAAGTAATTTATTTGTATATAATCATACTGAAAAATTATCTTTACCTGGCCCTGAAGCTTTAAATTCAGAAAATCCAGAATTAAAAAATAATGGAGAGTATACTTTATTCATAAGATGTCAGGATGCGAATGGTAATTTTAATCAAGATGCATATAGCGTTAATTTTTGTGTTGAGAAAGGACCTGATACAACTCCGCCTATGATCAGCGAGGTAAATATTCCTTCTGGAAACCCTGTAAGATTTAATCAAAGCAGTTTTGATTTAGAAGTTTATGTTAATGAACCAAGCGAATGTAAATGGAGTAGAACAGATCAGAATTATGATAATATGGAAAATAAAATGAATTGTGATACAAAAGTGTTTCAGATGAATAATAAAAATTTATACACGTGCAGAACAACTTTAACAGGAATACAAGACAGAAAAAACAATGATTATTATTTTAGATGTAAAGATCAGCCTCAAGAAAAAGAAGGTGATAGAAATGTTAATGTTCAAAGTTATCCTTATAGATTAATAGGAACTCAACCTTTGAACATATTAGAAGTTAAACCAGAAGGAATAATTAAAGGATCTGCTGATGTAATTCCTGTAAATCTTGAAATAAAAACTGATAATGGATATGAAAATGGAAATGCACTTTGTTATTATTATAATGATAAAAATAATCTGCCTCCTAAAAAAGATGAGGATTACGTTTTATTCCACGATACAAAATCTAGTATTCATTTACAAAGACAAGATTTAGTAAAAGGAGATTATGTTTATTATTTTAAATGCGTTGATTTAGGTGGAAATGTAGATTATAAATCTACCAGCTTCAAAGTTGAAACAGATAGAAACGCTCCGAATATTGTAAGAGTTTATAGAGAAACTGAATTAAAAATAATTACAGATGAAAAAGCAGAATGCAGTTATTCTTATACTGACTGTAATTTTGAGATTGAATCTGGAATTAAAATGACTAGTGTTGATAATTATATACATAATTCCGAATGGGTCTTAAATAAAAATTATTATATAAGATGCAATGATAAATATAATAACCAGCCATTCCCTAACACATGTTCAATAATAGTCAGACCATCACAGTTTTTGGAGTATAAAACAGATAAAGATGAATGGTCGTTTAATTTTTAATTGGTATTAAGGATACCATTTTATTGGTATGTTTATGAATATAGGAATGTTTTTAAATACCATTTTATTGGTATGTTTATGAATATAGAAAAATATATTAAAAATAATTTTATTAGTAAAATAGTTGAAACCGAATTAGATAGATATATAAATTTTTTTAATAACTCTTATAAAGATAATTTAGAGCATTCTAAGTTCGTTTTAAATAATTTTCCAAGATGGAGCATAATATCAGGATATTATGCTATGCATGATATAACAAAATTATTTCTTGTTAAGAAATTTGGGATAAAAATAGAAAATAAGGTTCATAAAACAACGATTATTATTTTTAAAGAAATAATAGAAGATAAAGAAATATTAAATTTATTAGAATTAGGATATGAAGAATTTATTAAAATGGCAAATGATTTGTCAGAAGCAAAAAAAGAAAGATTGAAACTGCAATATTATACTGGTTCTGAATTTATGGCTAAAGAATATAAGAAAAAAGCTGACATATTTTTGAATGAAGTAGTTAATCCTTTTGTAAGTAAATTGAATAAGCTAATAAAATGATTTCAAATATTTTTGATAAGAATGTAGTAAGAGTAATATCTTTTTTTATGATTAGTCCTGGCAGCAGATATACAAGATTAGAAATTAAAGAAAAAACTAGGATGAATAATGTTCCTCTTGATATAGTATTAAATAAGCTAATGGTACTAAGGATAATAATTAAAGAAAATAATTTATTAATGTTAAATTCTAGTTCTGATTTTAATGAATTATTGGAGTTTTTAAAAAAAGAATATAAATATTTTAATGTTCCTTATGATATTTTTAATATAGTTGTTTATACTACAAATAAATTAAGTGAATTTAGACAAATAAAAAATGTTTATTTATTTGGTAGTTATTCAAAATTAATATTTCATGATAAATCTGATATAGATATAGCAATATTTCTAGAAGATAAAATCAAAGAAAAGAGTAAAATAGAGAATATTATAAAAAAAGAATTGGGATATATAGATGGTAGATTAGAATGCCATTTTTTTTTAGAGAAAGATATTAAAGAGAAAGATTCTTTAATAAAAGATATAATAAAAAATGGCAAGAAATTGTTATGAAAAATAAGAAAAGTCAAATAACTCCACTAATAATATTAGCTTTTATAATTGTAATTATTTTAATTTTTTTATTTATTCCAAAAAGCAATTTAGAATATCAAAATGTAGACAATGAAATAAAACCAATCTATAATTATGTGCAAGAATGTATTAAAGAAACTGGAGAAAGAGCCATACTTGATACAGCGAATTACGGAGGATATTTTATAAGCCCCGAAGAAAGTTTGGAGAATGGGATTCCTTATTATTTTAGAAATGGGAAAAATTTAATGCCTAGCAAAGAAAAAATAGAAAGTGAAATTGGAAACTATGTAAGTGATTTAAATTTTTTTTGTATAAATAATTTTGAGAAATTTGAAGATTATATAATAAGTGATGAAGAGATAAAAGCTATAGTTAATATTGAAAAAGAAAAAGTTATTTTTAATGTTTATTATCCTATATCCATTACTAAGGGAGAAAGAAGTTATAATTTGAAATCTTTCTATTTAGAAATTCCTGCTAGATTAGATGAAATTTATGATTCTGCTGAATTTATAGTAAAAGATCAGATTAAAGATACTAAAAGTATTTGTATAACTTGCTTGGATGAAATATCAAGCAATGATTTTTATGTTAATGCTCTTCAAATTGATGATAGAAATGTAATTTATACTATTAAGGATGATAAAATTAAAATAAATAATGAAACACTGGTTTTCAATTTTGCCAGTGAGTTGGATGAATTATGATGAAAAATATTTGCTTGTTGTTAATAGGGATTTTAATTTTTAATTTGATATTTGTATCCTCTGAA
>JBBSXD010000021.1:0-36026 GCA_038045965.1 Nanobdellota archaeon | reverse complement strand
CTGTGGGGGATTTGAACCCCCGACACCCTGCTTAAAAGGCAGGTGCTCTAACCAGGCTGAGCTAACAAACCATCATTTTAATCAAGAATTAATTAATTTAAAAAACTTCCTAAACTAATCAGAATTTAATTTAATTATCTCAAAATGAAAAAGATACATAAAAGGTTTTAAATTATATCTAAACAATTTTCTAAAAGCTTTTTCCACTGAAATATTTTTAACATCTCTCACTTCATTTATTTTTGGAATCATTATAAAGTAAGCTAATAATCTAGAAATTCCAGAAACAAAGAAAATAAAAAATATAGGACTAATAAAAAATAATTTTATTTTAAGAGATAATATAGTGCTACCTATCATAGATCCTAGAAAGATACCTACTGCATATAAAATATTAAAATAAGCTGAACATAAATGAGTTTTTTCTAATGTTACAGCATCAAATATAAAATTAGAATATGATAAATTAAATCCTGCCCACATACATCCAGCAAAAATTTCTAATATAATTAAAAAAATTATAATGTTAGCACTATTGAAATCTATATAGTAACTCATCATCCACAATAGAGGAATAATACTTGCGAAGATTCCAGTAATTTTTAAAGTTTTTAAACTTCCATATTCATCTATAAATTTTCCCCAAAAAGGCATAAAAAATAAAGAAGACAAAGCCCCCGAAACACTAATAATAGTCCATGTTAAATAATTAAATTTAAGTTCATTAATCATATATACAATAAAAAAAGGGCTAGACAAAGAAACAGCTAACATAAATAAAGAAATAAATAAACTAAATTTCACGAAATTACTTTTCCTATACTTATTAATAAAATCTAAGAAATTAAAGTATTTAGAATTATCAATTTTAAATTTGGGTTCATAATGATAAATAAATAAAATTCCAGAAAGAAATCTAAATATAAAAGCAAATAAAAATAAGATGGTAAAACTTACAAAAATATTACTAAACCCAGCTTTATCTAGGAAAAAACCAGCAATTAAAGAACTTATTAATGAAACAGAACCAGATATTATATTTCTTTTTGAGAAATAACTTCCTCTTTTAAAATTTACAATGTCTTTCATTAAAGAAGCCCAGACTGGAGAAACAAAAGAACCAAAAGAAACTGATAAAGTATAAAATATAATTAATATCGTTAAAGAAAAATTCGAATTTAATTTATTAGAGAATAATCCTGAAGCTATAATTCCAAACCAAATTATTGATTGAATGATTATAAAAAAACTAAGAAGATTTTTTCTCTTATATTTATTCATTATTCTATTAGTAAATAATTGTGAGAAATTTCCAACTAGCGAAGGAACAGAATGCAAAATTGCTATAAATGTATTAATATATGGATTATCTTTTCCTATAGCTAAAGCAAAAGGAGCTATATATCTAGCCCCAGCTCCATCATAAACTCCATAAAACCCCCCTTCAATTATACTTAATTTTTTAGTTTTTTCTTTAAGCAAAGTTTCATCTCTTTTTTCCATAAACGAATTATAAATATCTATTAATTTTTAAAGCTTTTTAAAGACTTTATTAAAATTTAAATAATCTTTTTTCTTCTCTAAAATATGATAGTCCAATAGACTCTTATAAAGAATATGACGAATTGTTATTAATTGAATCTTCTGCTACAAGTATTTATTCTTCTTATAACTCATGTAATAATTTACAACAAAAAGAATTTGATTCTGCTATACGTATTCCAATAGCAAAATAGTAAATCTACTTTTGTAAAATTAATGTAGTCCCATCACCTCTACATTTACACTTTCCAATTTTAAAGCCTCTGAACTTCACTTCTAACAAAGAGCCCACTCTTAAAACATCATCTACACTTTTATTCAATAGCCAAAATAATTTTCTAGTGCTACAAGAGAAATTTTAGACCATCCTTCAATAATAATATTTGGATTACTGCAAATTTCTTTTATCTCATTTAAAGAAATAAATTTTCCTTCAGATAATTCAGAACTTTTAGGTTTAATATCTATAGCATTAGTTTCTATGAGATATAATATTCCAAAATGAACTTGTCCGACTTTATCATTATCATCATTTATATAACCTAAAATTCTAGCATTCACATTACCACTTATTCCTACTTCTTCATTTAATTCTCTTAACATGCTTTCATAAATAGGATCTTCGGTGCTAGTATCTTCTCTTTCAATATGTCCACCTATACCTAAAGACAATTTTCCATGTAATCTTTTTTCATGATAATTTTCATTTTTATTTGAGCGAATATATACAAAAATTTTTTCTAACGTAGGATTTACTATTAAACAATAAGCAATTGGCTGTTTATAAAAAGGATTTATTTCCATATCTCCTCTTCTATTCCATTCTACATTTGACAATATTTTTGTTTTAAAATCAATAATACTATTAGATAAAAATCCACTAAAATAATTTTGACCAGAATCTCCAAATAATAAATTTCTTTTTACAGTTAAAATTTCTTGATCATCTTTAGACATTTAATTGATTGTATTGTTATATTTTTAAATATTATTATGTCTGAAACGTTGAAAACCTCACCATAAATGGTGAGGTTGTTTCAGATCATCCCAAAAAATTCCCATTTGAAAGAAAAATCGCCGATCAAACCTCTGCCTAAAGGCAGAGGCGGTGATTTTTCGGGAATTTTTTCTGATTTTTTTTAAGTATTATTTATTTAATTCTAAAATTTAACAGAAAGATTAATATAGAATATTTATTTAACAAATATATAAAAGATGGATCTTCCAGAGATTAATTTAAAAGAATTAGAAAAACTTAAAGAAGAAAATTTCAAAGAAAGACTTGAATTTATTGAAAAATATGTTCTGTGGATCAAAAAAAACAAGAACAATGAATGGAGTGAGTCCCAAAAACTAATTATTGATTAATCCAACAAACTCTCAATTTTTTTTTCAAGAGCATAATCATCCATTCCACCAACAACTCTATCAATCATTTTCCCATTTTTAAAAAAAATTAAAGTCGGTATGCTTCTTATTTCATATTTTTCTGATAATTCAGAATTTTCATCTACATCAATTTTAACAAATTTAATATCTTTCATATTTTTAGCAAGTTCTTCTATAACTGGCGCCATCATTAAACAAGGCATACACCAATCAGCAAAAAAATCTACAACAACTAATTTATGCCCATTGCTAACTATTCTATTAAATTCTTCTTTACTAACTTCCATTGCTGATTCAATTCTATTACCCATTCTAATTTATAATTCATTAAATAATTTAATAATTTAACATTTATAAGTATTTTTATTTACTCCCAGTAACCTCTTTTTGTCCTTGATATTTTCCATTATAAATATTTTCAACTTCACAATCAGTATATTCTAAAATTAATTGACATATTTCTTTTCCAGAATGTAAATCAAAAGCAATTTCATTTGAATTATAAAATTCTAAAGTTAATTTGCCTTTAAATCCTGGATTTATATGGCCCGCATTACATATAAAAAGTCCTTTTCTACCTATTCCGCTTTTGCCATCCAATCTTCCACATATATTATTTCCAATTTCTATATATTCTATAGTTGTACCTAAAATAAAATGGTGAGGAGGAATAATAACAGAATCACTTTCTATTTTTCTCTCATAAAGTCTTTCATCTAAAGAAATAAATTTAGTTTTATAATAATCAGGAATTAAAAATCCTTCTCCCAATCTTAAATCAATAGAAGCAGAATTTACATTTTTCTCTTCGTAAGGATTAATAACAATTTTTTTATCTATTATCAATTTTTTTATTGTTCTATCACTTAATACCATCAATTTAATCTTATTAATCAAATTATAAATATTACTAATATAGAATATATAAATTGAGATAAGTTATTTGAGAATAATTTTCATTTTTGGTCTATTATTTACTTAATTTCCTCCATAAAAAGTAAGATAAAGATAATATTACAAGAAATACTAGAGTAGAAAGAATAGGTACAAGCCCACTCTTTCAATGTATTAAATCTTATTTGTAAAATTGCTATTGAACCAAGAATTTTTGCAACACCTAATATAAAATTAATATAAAGAGAGCAAACAAATAGTTACACTCCAATAAATAATTTTAACAGATTTTTTATTCATACATTATTCAAATAAAAATTATTTATAAATGTTCTTAATTGAAATTTCAATCCCATTCCAAACTTCCAGCAGTTTGATATTCTGTAACTTTTGTTTCAAAAAAGTTTTTTTCTTTATTCAAATCTATAGATTGGCTCATCCATGGAAATGGATTTTCAGTATTATAAATTTTAGACAAACCTATTCTTTCCAATCTTCTATCTGCAATATATTCTACATATTCGGCAAACTGATCCGGATTTATTCCTAAGATTCCTTCTGGACAAGCGTCGTAAGCATATCTTTTTTCAAGTTCAACAGCTTTTTTAATTAATTCAATTATTTCTTTTTGAAATTCATCAGTCCATATATTATAATTTTCAATTTTTATTGTATTGATTAAATCACAACCAAAAGCCAAATGCACACTTTCATCTCTCATAATAAACTCAAATTGTTCTCCAACTCCTATCATTTTATGTTGTCTTTTCAAAGCAAGAATCATCGCAAATCCAGCATAGAAAAATATTCCCTCCATTATTACATAATATCCTATAAGATCATGTAAAAATTTTTGAACATTTCTTAAACTATCTAATTTAAAATTAGGATCAAAAACACTTTTAGTTAATTCTATAACAAAATCATCTTTCTCTTTTATAGAAGGAATTGTTTTATACATATTATAAATCTCATCAGGATCTAATCCAAGACTATCACAACAATAAATAAAAGTATCAGTATGAATAGCTTCCTCAAAAGCTTGTCTTAATAAATATTGTCTACACTCTGGATTTGTAATATGATTATAAACAGCTAAGACGATATTATTTGCAGTTAAACTTTCTGCAGTAGAAAAAAATCCCAAATTCCATAAAACTAATCTTCTTTCTATTTCAGTTAATTTAAAATTGGATCTCCATTGCTGAACATCATCCTGCATTGGTATCTCTTCTGGAACCCAATTATTTGCAACTCCATTTTTGTAGTGTTCTCTAGCCCATTTATATTTCATAGGCAAGATTTTATTCGGGTCTGTTTTTGAATTATCTATTATTCCCATTTTTTATAAAATTCATTTACCTTTTTTTACATCCTTATATAATTTTAATAATCTAATATTACTTAATATTCTCATCATTACAGTTAATAGCTTTTTCAATGCTAATTCTTTCTAAATCTCTTTCAGATTTAGAATCTAATTTTGATAAATAATCAGAAAGAGATTTAAATTTATTACTTCCTTTTTCAGTTTCAACATATATAAAATCTTGTCCATAAGAATTATGAAATCTCATCACTGAAGGATTAGATTCTCTATAGTAAATCTGGTAACGTTGGTTATCATCTGAAAGATCAAAGCTAACAAGACTTGAAAGAGCTACTCCAGCAAAAAATGTAAGAAGATAATCACTTAATCTATTTTCCATTTTAACAACTATTTTTCTCATTTTTAAAGATTTATTTTATTTAACATATATCATTGACAGGATTCGCAATCTGGATCATCTATTAAACACAATTTAGGAGCAGGTTTAACTTCTATTTCTTCAGAAATTTCTTTCTCGAAAATATCTTTTACTATTTCTACATTATCTTCATTTATTTTTTTATCATATTTTCTATTTTGAGTAAATCCATATTTAGTAGCATCTAAAGTTGATTTTTCAATTTGAGTAGCGGCCATAGATCTAAGATAATAAGTAGTCTTTAGTCCTTTCATCCAAGCATAAATATAAGAATCGTTTAATTTTTTACCAGAAATATTCTGGACAAAAATATTTAAAGACTGACTTTGATCAATCCATTTTCCCCTTGCTGCTGCAATATCTATTAAAATGTAAGGATCAATATCAAATGCTTCTTTATATCTATTTTTAATATCATCTGGAATCCCAGTTATCATACCAACATTTCCATCATAATATTTAATCTGCTCCAACATTTCATCATTCCATAAATTTAATCTTTTTAAATCTTCAACTAAATATTTATTTACAATAGTAAATTCTCCAGTAACATTTGATTTTACATAAATATTTTTGTAAACAGGTTCTATACAAGGATAAGAGCCACTTATATTTCCTATTGTTGCAGTTGGTGCAATTGCCATTACATTAGAATTTCTCATCCCATATTTTTTGACATGTTCTCTTACTAAAGACCAGTCCAATCTTTCTTCTCTTGAAAGTTCAATTTTAATTCCTCTCTCTTCTTCAAGCAAGTTTATAGTATCTATTGGAAAAATATTTCTATCCCATTTTGATCCTTTATAACTTTCATAAAAACCTTTTTCTTTGGCTAATTTAGAAGAAGCTAAAATCGCATAATATGAAATTAATTCCATACTTTTGTCTGCAAATTCTACAGCTTCTTTAGAATCAAAATTTATATTTAACTTGTAAAGAGCATCTTGAAAACTCATTAATCCCAAACCTATTGGCCTGTGTTTTAAATTAGAATTTCTAGCTTCAGGAACAGGATAAAAATTTATATCTATAACATTATCTAACATTCTTACAGCAGTATTAATTGTTTTTTCAATTAATTCAGCATCTAATTTCCCATTAATAATATGTTCACTTAAATTTATAGAACCTAAGTTGCAGACAGCTATCTCATCTTCAGAAGTATTAAGTGTAATTTCTGTACATAAATTAGAACTATGAATAACTCCAACGTGATCTTGAGGAGATCTTATATTGCAAGCATCTTTAAATGTAATCCAAGGATGTCCAGTTTCAAATAACATTGAGAGCATTTTTCTCCAGAGTTTAACAGCACTTATAGTTTTAAAAGTTTTAATTTTTCCATTTTTAGTCATATCCTCATAATATTTATATCTCTCTTCAAATTTCTTTCCATAGAGATCATGCAAATCATTTACATCAGACGGAGAAAATAAAGTCCAGTTCTCATTATTAATCACTCTTTTCATAAATAAATCAGGGATCCAGTTTGCAGTATTCATATCATGAGTTCTCCTTCTTTCATCTCCAGTATTTCTTCTTAAATCTAAGAAATCTTCTATCTCATAATGCCAAGTTTCAAGATAGGCAACAACTGCTCCTCTTTTTCTCCCACTTCTATTAATTGCCAGAGCTCCGTCATTTGCAATTTTTAAAAAAGGAATAACTCCTTGACTTTCTATTCTATTGCTGTTTATCTGACTCCCAACTGCTCTTATATTAGTCCAATCATTAGCAACACCTCCAGACCATTTAGATAATTGAGCGTTATCTCCATAACTTTTAAAAATATGATTTAAATCATCTATTACAGTAGTAAGATAACAAGAGCTTAATTGAGGATGGCTAGTTCCTGAATTAAATAAAGTAGGAGATGATGAAATAAATTTCAAAGAAGACAATAAATTATAAAATTCTATAGCTTTTTCATTTTTATCTTTTTCATTTAAAGCTAATCCCATAGCCACTCTCATCCAAAAACATTGAGGCATTTCTATTCTCTTCTTTCCTATTTTACCAAAATATCTATCATATAAAATTTCTAATCCCATATATTGTATTAAATTATCTCTATCCAAAATTAACTCTTTTCCTAATTTTTCTAAATCAAACTCTAATAATTTTTTATCAAAAATTCCCTCTTCAGTTCCTTTTTGAATACTGTAATTAAATGAGCTTCTGTATAAACTATCCATTTTAAAATTTTTATAAGATTCTCCAACTACTTCTCTATATAATTTATATAAAAATAATTTGGAAGAAACAGTATTATATGCTGGATCCTTTTCTATAAAACTTATGGAAGCAAGAATAAGTGCCTTTTCAATTTCTTCTAAACTGACTCCATCATAAATATTTTTAACAACTTCTTTTGATATCTTTTCTATAGAAACATTTTCTTCAAAACCTTTAGCAGCATCCCTTATTATCCCATTAATTTTATTAATATTAAACAAAGAAATTCTTCCATCGCTTTCTTTAACTCTTAATTTTCCAAGTTTTGCCTTTTCTATATTTATCTCTTGTTGTTTTTCTCTTTCTTCTTTTCTCTTAGCTCTATAAAGAATGTAAGCCTTTGATATTTCATATAATCCATTATTTACAAGATGTTTCTCAACTATATCTTGAACATTTTCAACATTAGGATAAAAATCTACAAATCTATTTTTAATTTCTTCAACTATATCATCAACAATTTTATTAATTAAATCTTGATTTACTTCATTTTTTGTAACTCTTATAGCTTTTGATATAGCTATTTTTATTTTATCAGAATTAAATTCTACAACTTCACCATTTCTTTTCGTAATAAACATTTTGTTTTCAACTAACTGCATTTTACACCTCACTTATAACTTTTTTAAAATCTTTAATATTTTTAAAATCCATATAAACACTGGCAAATCTTATATAAGCAACCTTATCTAATTTTCTCAACCTATTTATTACCATTTTTCCTATAATCTGACTTTTTACCTCTTTTCCTTTAGTTTTCAATTTTTCTTGAACATCTTCTATTATTTTGTCAATTTTATCAACACTTATTTGTCTTTTCATACAAGCTCTCATTAAACCTTCTTTCAGTTTCTCAACAGAAAAGGGTTCTCTTCTTCCATCTTTTTTTACTACTATAATATTTTTGTTATCAGCTTTTTCATATGTAGTAAACCTTTTTTTGCATTTTAAACATTCTCTCCTTCTTCTTGTACCTTCTGGAGATTCTCTTTTATCAGTCACTTTCGTATTCGACTTGCAAAAAACACATTTCATATTCACCACACTATACAACCCATTGTGTATTGTATCTTTTTTAGCTCAACTTATTGTATGAACAAGACGTATAACATAATTTACTATATAAATATT
This sequence comes from Nanobdellota archaeon, assembly GCA_038045965.1. Lineage (GTDB taxonomy): Archaea > Nanobdellota > Nanobdellia > Pacearchaeales > GW2011-AR1 > ARS1285. The sequence continues at coordinate 27,087 of JBBSXD010000021.1, read as the reverse complement.
TCTATACAATATGAAGTATATCAAAAATAAAAATCGAGAATAATAAAAATGTTGATACAAATTCATCTTATGAAATAATTAATTTATTCTACTTTCTAAATAAAATTCTTTTAAAAAACACCATTAATCTCTAACAAATTTAATATATCTATGAATATTAAAAATAATCCTACAACTATTCTCAATATTTTAGGGAAAAAATAGAATCCAAACTTTAAAAACTTATTCAATTTTTTTCTGATCTTTAGAAATTTCAGGAACTTTTATTTCTTCCACTTCATCATCATAACGTTCTTTTATTACTATATTATTCTTAACTTCATGATAAGATTTTTCAAAATCTTCTTTTAATATTTTTAATTTATTTTCATCTTTAGTAGTTTTATAAAATCTTTTAATTGCATTTATTCCAGCATTTCTAACTAATGCTTCTATATCTGCTCCAGTCCATCCTTCAGTTTGTTTCACATAATCTTTTGCATTAAAATTTTTATCTAAAGGCATATTTTTAGTATGAATCTCAATAATTTTTTCCCTGGTTTTAGTATCTGGAATTTTTAATTCAATATGACTATCAATTCTACCTGGTCTTAAAAGTGAAGAATCAATTAAATCTTTTCTGTTAGTTGCAGCTATAACAACTACTTTTTCTAATTCTTCTATTCCATCTAACTCCGTTAATAATTGATTAACAACTCTCTCAGTTGAGTCACTTACAGAAAATCCTCTTGATTTTGATATAGAATCAAATTCATCGAAGAAGATTATAGAAGGGCTTACTTGTCTTGCTTTTTTAAATATTTCTCTAACATGTTTTTCACTTTCCCCAACCCATTTACTTATTAATTCAGGTCCTTTTACAGAAATAAAATTTGCATTTGATTCTGTTGCAACTGCTTTTGCCAATAAAGTTTTTCCAGTTCCTGGAGGTCCGTAAAGTAAAACTCCTTTACTTGGTTTAATTCCTGCTTTCTTAAATAAATCAGGTCTCAGCAAAGGTAATTCAACAAGTTCTCTTAATTTTTCTTTTGCTTCATCTAATCCACCAACATCATCCCAAGAAACATGAGGCTTATTAATTAAAACTTCTCTCATTGCACTTGGTTCAACTTGTTTCATAGCTTCAATAAAATTTTCTCTAGTTACTTTTATTTTGTCCAAAATCTCAGTAGGAACTTTATCTTGCAGATTTTTCAATTCAGAAAAATAAGGCTTAACTGCTTTTAATCCTGCTTCTTTACATAAAACTTCTAAATCTGCTCCAGTATATCCTATTGTATTCATTGCAATTTCATTAAAATTTAAATCTTTTCCTAAAGGCATTCCTCTAGTATGAATTTTTAATATTTCTTTTCTGCCATCTTCATCTGGAGGATTTATTCTAAGTTCTCTATCAAATCTTCCAGGTCTTCTTAATGCTTCATCAATATCTTCTGGTCTATTAGTAGCAGCCATTACAACTACTTGCCCTCTAGATTTTAGTCCATCCATCAAAGTTAGTAATTGTGCTACAATTCTTTTCTCAGTTTGGTCTATTCCTTCTCCTCTTTTAGGAGCAATACTATCTATTTCATCTATAAAAATTATAGCAGGAGCATTTTTTTCAGCTTGCTCAAATATTTCTCTAATATGTTTCTCACTTTCTCCATAATATTTACTCATTATTTCAGGACCAGCTATAGAAAAAAAAGCTGAATCTGTTTCTGTTGCAACTGCTTTTGCCAATAAAGTTTTTCCAGTTCCAGGAGGCCCAGTAAACAAAACTCCTTTAGGAGCACCAACTCCCAATTTTTCAAAAACTTCTGGATGCTTCATTGGTAATTCTACCATCTCTCTTATTAATTCTACTTCATTTTTTAATCCGCCAATATCTTCATAACTTATTCCAGTAGCTTTATTGTCTCCAGAACTAACAATATTAGAAACCACAATTTTTGTCGAAGGAGTTATTATTACATAATCTTTAGGATTAATTTTAGAAACCATATAACTTAATCTAGTTCCAAAAACATCTATAATTATTTTTTGTCCTAATGATAAAGGTTTATGCATAATTTTTGTATGAAAATATTCAGTAGGATCATCACTAAATCTAACTTCTTGTGTAGGAGAAAGTGTAACAGTTTTTGCCTCGCTGATTTTTATTAAATTAACTTTTACTTTATCTCCTATACTTGCTCCAACATTAGATCTTGTTGTACCATCTATTCTTATTGTTTTCTTATTTTCATCTTTAATTGATCTCATAGCTTTTACAACTCCGGTAGATTTTCCTTTTATCTCAACTATATCTCCCGATTTTATTTTAAGTTCATCCATTATTCTAGAAGGTATTCTAACTATCCCTTTATCTACATCTTCCTGCAAAGATTCCATAACTTCCAATTCTATTTTATTTTCTTCCATTTTTATTTTATTTTTTACTAAACATTATCTCCAATATCCCATTTCTCATACTATGTTTAAAATTTTTAGTGTTTACAAATTTAGGCAGTGTTCTTTTAATAATATTTTCTCTGCACAATTTTTCAATTAGATAATTTTGAACTTCTCCTTCACATTCTGATTCTCTTTTTCCAGCTTTTATATTCAGCTCATTTCCTTTTATTATAACTGAAACATCTTTCTCATTAAATCCAGGAAGTTCAAAAATTAAATAAATATAATTCTCATCTTCTAAATAATCTATTTCTCTTTCATCATTCTCATTATTCATAAAAAAATTATTTCTTTTTATTTTTCTTCCTCCAAAGAATTCTCTAACTATATCTTCAAAAGGATCTCCAAAATCATCATCAAAGGGTGTCATTTTATTAAATTTAAGTTTATTGGTATACACTTAATGTGTATACTACAAATTAGATATTTAAAAATCTTTCGATTTAAGAAATTTATTTATCTTGAAGAATAATTTCTATTAAATTTACAATCCCATTAATAATAAATTAAAAAATATACAAATAATCAATTAATTACCACTCTTCTTCAGAATCTTCTTCTTCAGAATCTTCATCTTCTTTTTCAGAATCTTCATCTTTCTCATAAGATTCATCAGTTTCAGACTTCACTTCACTTTCTTTGAATTCTTTTTCTTTAGGCATTTTAACCTCCCAATTAAAAAAAACTATAATCTTTTTATTTTTAAATGTTTCTAAAATTAATTATATATTACCAAAAACATTTATAAACATAAATAAACTAAATGAGAAATGTATAAAATAAAAAAAATTGAGGTCTTATCTTTAGCTTATAATATAGGATTAGTCTATTTATTCTTTGGATTAATTTTGGGAATAATATTATCAATAATAAGAACCTATCCATCATTATCTATTTTATCTAATGAAACTTTAACTCAGCTAACTTTAGCACAAATAATACTACTTTATCCAGTATCATACGGGGTTGGAGGTTTTATAATATCTTTAATAATCGGAATTTTATACAATAAAATATCAAAATTAACTGGTGGAATTTCTATAAATTTAATGAAAGATTCTAAATAATAAATCTTAAATAGGTAATATATTTATATCTCCTATGGCAAAAGTTACTTTTACTCCCTCAAATAAAACAGAAGAAGTTAAAAATGGAAGCGAATTAAGATATGTTTGTGAAGAAAAATTTAACATTCCTTTCGGATGCAAAGATGGTATATGTGGAACTTGCAGAATAAGAATAATAGATGGATTAAAAAGTTTATCACAAAAAAATCAAAAAGAAGAAGATCTTCTTCCAAACAATCCAAAAGAAAGATTAGCTTGTCAGTCCCAAATAAAAAGCGGGCATCTAAAAATAGATGATGGTTATGATTAATTAATATATTTTCATTTGCCAAAATAGTTTTAAACTAATTTTAATTGATTAAATAAAAGGTGACTTATGACTCTTCCAGATAAATGTTTTATTTTAGCTAATCCTAAAGGAAAATCTTGGGATTTAGCAAATCTTATTAATGAAAGATTAAAAAATAGAAAACCTTCTTTTGAGATAAATCCTATAAATATTAAAACTTTTAGAGTAGGAGAAGATAAACCTAAAATAGAGAATAATGTTAGAGAAGGATGGTGTTTTTATATTGCAGATTCTAACGAGAATCCTAGTGATTGGTTTACAAGAATAGCTCTAATAAATCAAGCTCTTCATATATCTGGAGCAGAGAAAATAATAAATGTTCTTCCACATATGTTTTATTCTAGACAAGATAGAAAAGATGAGTCAAGAGTGCCAATTAGTGCAAGAATAGTTGCAGATATTATATCAGATCATGCAGATCATGTAATAACTTTAGATGTTCATGCACCTCAGATTCAAGGATTTTATGATATTCCATTTGATAGCTTGCCTTCTCTAGGAACAGTTGCAGGTTATTTAGAAAGACATTATCCTTCTTTATTAGAAGACGATTTAGTAATCGTAAGTCCCGACGCCGGAGGAGGAAAAAGAGCTGAATCTTTCGCTAGAATTTTAAATAATCCAAATTTAGCAATAGGACATAAAACGAGAGCGAATGGAAAAAAAGAAAATAAAATTGAAAAAATGAGATTTCCTGAAGAAGTAGTTAAAAATAAAAATGTATTAATGATTGATGATTTAGGAGATAGTTATGGAACTTTTTGTGAAGGAGCTGATGCATTAAGAGAATTAGGAGCAAGAAAAATATATGGTTATACTACTCATGCATTTTTTACAAATGGGTACAATTTAGTATTAAAAAAATTAGATACATTATTTATAGGGGATACAATTAAACAGCCTTATAGAAATCAGAAAATTCCAAAATCAGCAAAAAATTTAATTACAATCCCTTTTGGACCTCTTTTATCAGAAGCTATTTATAGAACTAGCGTTGGAGCCAGTATGAGTGATTTATGGGACAAGAAAATCTTTGAATAATTTGATGATTAAATCATCTCGCAATTAGTGATATCAGATAGTCTAAAAATATCAATATCTCCTAAAAAATTTCTACCTTCTATAATCCAGGTTGGATATTCAGAGATATTTTTATTTATGCAATTTAATCTATTTTTACATCTATAAACTTTAAAATAATCTAGATAATCAAAAGTTTTAATTTCTTTAAGCTGGTTAAAATCTTTTACATATAATTCAATATCTTTCTCTCTCAAACAATTTTCAAATTTATTTTCTTCAGAAATACTAAATCCCGTATAATCGCTAATCGATTTTAAAATAAAATAAAAAGATAAAACTATTAATATTAATAAAATAAAACTCCTTAAAACTTTTTTTATCATAAATTAAAAAGATTTTTAAACTATATAAATATTTAACCTTATGGTATTATATTTATATTTGATTATAATTTCTTTAATAGTTTTAATAGCTTTGATTTTCATATACTATTATAATAGATTTATAATTCTTGAAAATAGAATTCAAAATTCTGAAGCTCAAATAGACGTTCAATTAAAAAAACGTGCAGATTTAGTTCCTAATTTAGTAAAAGTTGTAAAAGGATTTGCTAAACATGAGAAAGGAATTTTTGACAAAATAACAAGAGCTAGATCTGAATTAATGAATAGTAAAGATTTAAATCATAAAATAAAGGCTGGAGATTCTCTTCAAAACTTTTTAGGAAAGCTTATTGCAATAGCAGAAAGCAATCCAGAAATAAAATCTAATCAAAATTTTTTGCATTTACAGCAAGAGCTTTCAGCAATAGAAGATAAAGTCGCTTATGCAAGACAATTCTATAATGATTCTGTTTTAGATTATGAAAATTTAAGCGAGAAATTTCCAGGAGTTTTCTTCTTTAAGCTGTATGGCAGAACAAAAAAAGATTTTTTGAAAATTCCAGAATCAGAAAGAAAAATGCCTGAAATAGATTTGTAAGCTTAAACTTCAGGGAATATAATACAAGACTCTTTTTGAACTATAATTCTTCCATCATTAATCTCGACAATATTCCCAGTTAGAAAATCAAAAGGATCTGCATTATGGCCTCTAAATAAATGCTCACATAATACGGGTTTATCTCTATCCTCTTTATTTATAAAAACTAAAAAATTATTCTCACTAGAATTAATCCTATAAGTAAGAAGTCTTTTATCGTCATTAATTTGTATATTCCTCAATTCAAAATTACCTTTTAAAATTCTTTTTCTTAAATCAATCAATTTTTATTTCCATATTAGATTAAATGAGATGTTATTAATAAAATTATTGGAAATATAAAAACAAAATCTTTTTTAACTAATAAAATCTATCTTAACCATGGACAGAATATCTTTTCACGAACAAATATCGAGAAATAAAATTAAATCTTTCCTGCTTCTTGCATCAATATTAATAGTTCTAATACTTTTAGGATTTTTTATAGGAAAAGTAGTTGGTCCAGATTATTTTTTTATTATAATGATTATTTCAATCATATTTTCAGTTTTTTATATATGGTTTGGATATTATAATTCTCATAAAATAGCTTTAGCATCTGTGAATGCAAAACCAGCTTCTTATTCAGAATATCCTATGTATAATCAAGTTATAGAATCTTTATGTATTGCAAGTGGTATTCCAAAACCTAAATTATATGTAATGCATGAAAATCATATTAATGCATTTGCTTCTGGAAGAGATCCTGAAAATGCCGTAATTTGTGTCACAACAGGATGTTTGGAAAAACTTGATAAACATGAATTAGAAGGAGTATTAGCACATGAACTTTCTCATGTAGCAAATTATGATATAAGATTCATGACACTTACAGCAGTTCTTGTTGGTATGATAACTATAATTTCTGAAATATTTCTAAGAAGTATTTTCTGGAAATCTTTAGATAATGACAATAAGAAAAATCAAAGTATAATTATAATAATAGGAATAATTCTAGCTATAATTGCTCCCATAATCACTTCATTAGTTCAATTATCCATAAGCAGAAAAAGAGAATACACTGCAGACGCTTCTGCTGTTAAATTTATAAGATCTCCAACAGGTTTAAAAAATGCTTTAAAGAAAATACAAAAAGAACATCCTCTAAAAAATAGCGAAGAAAAACACCATTATAACAAAGCACTAGCCCCCTTATTTATATCTGATCCTTTCAAAAGAAAAATTTCAGAATTATTTGCAACTCATCCTTCTATAGAAAAAAGAATTGAAATTTTAGAGAAAATGTGATTCTATCACAATATATCTATTAAAACTATTATAATGCCAATCTTCATAATTTCTCTCTGCAGATGGAATAATTTTAAATCTACTAAAATTAGATTTAGGATCTTTCCTTGATTGATTCAAGATTAATCTCCTAGAAGTTATATCTTCATCAATAGGAGACTTAACAAGTTCAAATACCCTTTTATCTTGATGCCTTAATATACACATATAAGGTAGAGTATAATGTTTACCCACATGCATAATTTCAAATAATTCTCCTTCAGAAATAAAATTTAAATCCCTCACTTCATCATTGAGGTCTACCATTAAATATTAAGAATTAAGAAGTATATAAAATTAAGTATAATTTATAAAATTAATAGACCTCTAAATATTCTAATTTTATATTCTTCTAAAAAAAATTAAGCCCAATAACCTAATACGGCACCTATTACTACCAAATTAATCAACCAATAAGTGGCGTTTAAAATATATAACGCCCAGGGTTTTCCTTCCCATAAAATTACTCCTAATAAACTAGTAGCTAAAAATCCTAACCAAAACCAGAACCCTAAAGTTGCTCCAGCAGCAGGCCCACTAATTTTCAATAAGTTAATAATATATTGAAAAACACTCGCTAAAATTAAAGTAGATAAAAAACCTAAAAGCATACTTACCCCAACACTAATTTTATTTTTAGGTTTTTTAAAATCAATACTAGCCAATTTAGCCCATTTATTTCCAAAAAGAGCAGGAGAATACCACACCATCCCGACTATAAAAGAAAATACTGAAGCAGATAATATAGATAAATAATTTACCATCTTCTCTATATAAATAAAAAAATATACTATTTAAATCTTTCCTGGATTTTTGGATTTCCTTATTCTTAATCTTCCAAATAGAATTGTTACCACATAAAAATAACACATAAAAAAGAACAAAATTTATATACTATTAATACTTGAATTAATTATGAAAGTAAACAGGTTTGAAGCTGTAATAGAATTTCTTAGTTTTTATAGTTTAGCAAATACTGTGCTTATTAAATATTCTTCAAATATTAAAAACTGATTTAATTCCTTTTAGGATATTGAATCGATAAATAAAATGACTTTAAGATTAAAATATAATATACACGAATCTCGTCAAAGAAATTATAATTGTAATATTTGTAATGAGACTATAACCAATCCTCTTTGTCCCTTCTGTTTAGCTGAGGAAATTCAAGCTTGGCTGACACTTTATCCCCATTTAAAGGAGGATATTTCATCCTCTTTAAATGATTATTTAATAAATGTTAATAATAGTATAACAAATTATGGAGTAATCTGCATTAAATGTAATAAAGATAGAGCTTCTGTTTGTCCTTATTGTTTTACAGAATTTGTCTTTAAAAAATTAGTAGAAATAAAAGCAGGTAAATTAGTATTAAGAGAATTTTTTGAATTTTTTAATTTCGATCTTGATCATAAAGGTTATACCGAATTTGCAGAAGAAGTTGGAATATCAGAATAAAATGAAAAATAAAATTGGTTACTGGCTAGATGAAGAATCTACTAATGACATAGATGTAGATAGCTTAGAAGATCTGGGAATAGATACTGAAATATAATAAATATACACAAAAATTGATAATTTAGTGTTAACTATCTATTTTAGTCAAATCTTTAATATCATTTGTTTTTTCATAAGATTTTTTTCTTAAATTGTAAGGCATATGAACAATATAATCATTATCTATATAAACATAAAACTTCATTTCACTTTTTCCAACAAGCTCATAACAATTTCTTTTAAATTTTCCTTCTAGATATATACAAATATCCATAATTTCTTCTCTACTAAAAGAATCATTTAAATTCAATAATCTTCTATGAGGGCCTCTTCTGTACTCTAAATAATCTCTAAAAAAACCTAGTGAAGGATCATTTATCATAGTTACCTTAATATTAATTTATTAAATTTATCAAGATAACAAAAACATTTAAATATTCCTATTTACTTAATATCATATGACAGATTCATCATTCAAATTATACAAAAACTTTTTCAAAACTATTTCTAACGATACTAGATTTGAGATAATAAAATTTTTAATAAAAGGTTCAAAATCAGTAAACAATATATCTAAAACATTAAAATTTGAACAAAGTAGAGTTTCACATAATTTAAAAATATTAGAATGTTATAAATTCATAAATTGCGAATGCAAAGGAAAAGAAAGAATATACTCCATAAATAAAAAATCTTATATAATAGAGATAATAAGGAATATAAATAAATACGTAGAAAGATATAACAAAATGTTAGAAGAATGTTCAAAAAATAAAAAATTAAAATGAAGAAAGTAAAAATTTATACAACACCGACGTGTACTTATTGTCAACAAGCTAAAGAATTTTTTAAAGAGAATAGTATAAAATTCGAGGAAATAAATGTAACTAAAGATAGAAAACTTGCAGATGAAATGATTAGTATTTCTGGACAAAAAGGAGTTCCAGTTATATTAATTGATAATAATGCTCCCATAATAGGATTTGACCAAGAAAAAATAGAAGAGGTATTAAACCTTTAATTTATTATCAACTAGTTACAAAAATAATACAAAATATTTAAATATATATGATATTTCTGTCATATATGATTTTTATACATTTTATAATAAAATGGTAGAGATAAATAAAAAAGCACCAGATTTTGAAGAAAACGCATTTATAGAAAATAAAATAAAAAAAATAAAATTATCTGATTATTTGGGAAAATGGGTAATCTTATTTTTTTATCCTGCAGATTTTACTTTTGTTTGTCCAACAGAATTAGGTGATCTTGCAGATAATTATGAAAAATTTAAAGAATTAAAGACAGAAATAATAAGTATCTCTAGAGACACAGCATTTGTTCACAAAGCTTGGCATGATAATTCAGAAACCATTAAGAAAATTAAATTTCCAATGTTGGCAGATCCAACAGGAAAAGTATGTAGCGATTATCAAACTTTAATTCAAGAAGAAGGATTATCTTTAAGGGCTACATTTTTAATAAATCCCGAAGGGATAATCAAAGCCTACGAATTCCATGATAATAGTATAGGTAGAAATTCCAAAGAACTTTTAAGAAAATTACAAGCGGCCATCTTCGTAAAAGAAAATAAAGGAAAAGTTTGTCCCATGAACTGGGAGCCAAATAAAGAAACTATAACTCCAGACATAAATTTAGTAGGTAAGATTTAAAAATTGAAAGGAGGATTATAAAAATGTTGAACAAATTACAAGGTCCTGCATTGCTTAGAATAGCTTTAGGAATATTATTTTTAGTTCCAGGATTAGCAAAATTAATGGATCCTGGAATGATTACAGGAATGCTTTCTGGATTAGGATTTCCAGTAGCTCCATTATTTGCATGGATACTTATATTAGTAGAGATAATATGTGGAGCACTTTTAATTATAGGATTTAAAACAGAAATTGCAATATGGCCTCTATTTGTAGTATTATTAGTAGCACTACTTTTAGTCGCGATACCATCTTTTGATGCTTCAAAAGTTGATACTATAATGGCTCTTCTCTGGCATTTAGTAGGTCTAGCAGGATTATTATCTATAAATTCTACAGGCCCTGGGAAATTATTTTAAGTTTTAAAAAAATTTATTTTATTTTTTATTTTTAAAAGGAATTTATAATTTCTATTAAAAGCATGGAACAAAAGAATGAAAATTACAAAAAACTTTCAGATTTAGATATAAATTTATTATACGATATTCTTTCTGAATGGGAAGTGGTAGAAAGAAAATATATTTATAAAATAATAACTCTTTCATCTTTTTCTGAAGCAGTCAATTTTGTTAAAAAAATAGCAAAAATATCTGATAAAATAAATCATCATCCAGATATAGAAATATATGATTACAAAAAACTAAAAATAAAAATTTATACTCATGAATTAAATTGTTTAACAAATAAAGACATAGAATTGGCTAAAAAAATAGATGAATCAGAAAATAATTTTAAATAATAATATTGAGATTCCTGCTTTAGGATTTGGAACATGGCAATTAACTGGCAACACATGTATAAAAGCAACTCAATTCGCTTTAGAAACAGGATATAGACATATAGATACTGCAGAGATTTATAGAAATGAAGAAGAAGTAGGAATAGCCATAAAGAATTCTAAAATTCAAAGAGAAGAAATATTCATAACTTCAAAAGTCTGGCAAGATGAATTAAATTATACTAGATTAATAAAATCTTTTGAATTATCTTTAAGAAAATTAAAAACAAATTATTTAGATTTATACTTAATTCATTGGCCAGATAAATACATTGATATGGAAGAGATTTTAAAAGCATTTAAAATATTATATGATGAAAAAAAGATAAAATCATTTGGTGTTAGCAATTTTACAATAAATCATTTGAAAGACGCCCTTAAAATAACATCTAAGATAGATCTGCCTTTAACTATAAACCAAGTTGAATTTCACCCATTATTTTATCAAAAAGAATTGCTTGATTTTTGCGATAAAAACAATATAAAAATTACTGCATACTCTCCTCTAGCCCAAGGTGCTGTTTTCAAAAATAAAACAATAATAAATATCTCTAATAAATACAATAAAAATCCTGGACAAATAGCTATAAAATGGCTTTTACAAAAAGGATTGATAGTTATTCCAAGATCATCTAATAATATTCACACAAAAGAAAATTTTGATTTGAATTTTACACTTTTAGAAGAAGATGTTAATGAGATAGATTCTATAAAAATACATGAAAGATTAATAGACCCTGGATTTGCTGAATTCGATTATTAATTTCTTAAGAAATTTATAATATTTTCTTATGATTAATTAAAAACCATAAAAGCTTTTAAATAGATTTTACCTTAAGAATATTCATGAAAAAAATATTAGGAAGAAACAATACTTCATTAAGAATAAGAACAATTTACAATTCTGATATAGGTTTACTGGAAAAAAGAATGGATATATCTATTATAGATTCTAGAAGACTGGAAAATAAACCAGTTTTAGATAGCTATTTAGAGGATAATAAATATGATATAGTATTAGCTTGTGAACCTAGCGCAAAAGATAACTATCCTTTATATGATAAGATAGTTGAGTTAGTAACTAAAAATAATTTCAAAATTTATGCTCCTCACAAAGATATAAGAGGTAATCAAATAGATTTTATGGTAAATGAAGCAATCCCCAATACAAAAGGAGTTTTAATTCATTTAAATCCAATTAATCCCAATGTAAGAGAACTTTTTCAAACAACCCTAGAATATAATAAACCATTCATAATGTTTTATGATTTTAATACTATTCCTTTTAATAAAGAAACTGAAAGAGAAATAAATTCAAGACTCAATTTTATAAGAGAAATTAAATATTCTTCTGAAAGAGATGCAATAATATTACTAGAAGCAAATATTGAAGAATTGATAAAAGCCGCAAAGATAAATTAAAATATACAAAACCAAATTTAAACATGAAAGATTATAATAAATTATCTCTCGAGATGCATGAAAAATTAAAAGGAAAACTAGAAATTAAATCTAAAAAAGAAATTAAATCTAAAGATGATTTATCTATAGCATATACTCCTGGGGTTGCTGAACCTTGCAGAGAGATTTATAAAAATCCTGAAGACGTTTACAAATATACAATAAAAGGAAACACCGTTGCTGTGATAAGTGATGGCTCTGCAGTTTTAGGTTTAGGAAATATAGGACCAGAAGCAGCAATACCAGTAATGGAAGGAAAAGCAATATTATTCAAAGAATTTGCAAATATAGATGCATTCCCAATTTGTTTAAAAAATCAAAATGTAAATCAAACAATAGAAACTATAAAAAATATTTCTCCAATTTTCGGAGGAATAAATTTAGAAGACTTCAAAGCTCCAGAATGTTTTGAGATAGAACAAGCCTTACAAAATTTAGGAATTCCAGTAATGCATGACGATCAGCACGGAACTTCTGTAGTAGTATTAGCAGGAATAATAAATTCTCTAAAAGTAGTTAAAAAGGAAATTGAAAATGTAAAAATAGTAGTTAATGGTAGTGGGGCTGCAGGAACAGCTGTGACTAAACTAATGTTAAAATATGGTTTTAAAAATATTATTGTTTTAGATACTGAAGGAATAATTTACAAAGGCAGAAAAAACTTAAATAAAATAAAAGAAGAAATAGCATCAATAACTAATCATAACTTACTGCAGGGAGATTTAACCGAAGCAATGAAAAGAACAGATATTTTTATTGGATTAAGCAAACCAGATTTATTAACCGCAGATATGATAAAAAGTATGAATGATAAACCCATCATATTTGCTTTATCTAATCCAACTCCAGAAATAATGCCAGATATTGCAGAAGAATCTGGAGCATACATTTTTGCAACTGGTAGATCTGACTTTCCTAATCAAGTAAACAATGTTCTTGCTTTTCCAGGTATATTTCGAGGAGCTTTAGATATAAAAGCAAAAAGAATAACTGATGAAATGAAATTAGCAGCAGCAGAAACATTAGCTTCAATAATAAAACATCCAACAAGAGAAGAAATTCTGCCTTATTCTTTAGATAAATCTATAGTTCCAAAAATAGCTGAAGCTGTAAAGATGGCTTATAGAGAAATTTAAATAATAATTAAACAAAATTAATTCATATCCTATATCCATATCCCAATAACATTTCTTTTTGTTGATTTTCACAATTTTCAAATTTACTTACAATATGATCTGCTCCATTATTTATAGAACATCTCCATATAGGAATTGTATTTGATTTTTGAGTTTGTAAAATATATCCAACAGGACCCATAGGAGTTAATCCTTCACAATTTGGATTTTTTGATATAAGTGTATGTCCTTTATACGCTAAACATTCATAAAGTAAAACCGAATCAGCAACTTCATCTCTCAATAAACCTACATCACTCCATTCTATATTAAAATCATTTGGTAAAATTCTCGATGAAACAATATGTCCTATATTTGAATTGTATCCTCTCTTCAATCTTGTATAAGGCAAATCTTCAAATCCACAGAATAAAATATTAACATCTTTTCTATTTGCTAAAGCCCAAGTAACCCATGTAGGTTTTGTTGAACTGTCAGAATTTCTTAATCCCAATGCCAATCCATTATTTAATTCAAATGTATGATCTTTCATTCTATGATATAAGAAACTTTCAATTTTTGGTGTGGCTAAAACATTTCTAAAAGCATTGCAGAGAGTTGAAGCTTGTTTTTCTGGAGATGAGGGACTTAAGGAATTTATACCAGCCTCGGTAATTTGAACATTCCATGATGAAGGATTATTTGGAAAATTTTGTCTCAACCATCCAACTAACATTCCTATATTTCCAAAAGTTACATAAGGCATATCATTAAAAGATATTTCATTAGAAAATATATTTTTGGGATAAGGATGAAATGCAACTTGCCATTTTCTATCACCTACTTTTTTAGAAAATTCTATTAAAAAAGTTTTCCCAGATATAGTGGGGTCATAATCATTTAATTTATCAAAAGAAGTATCAAATTGATGATCTAAAGAAATTAATACTTTAGCTTCTGGCTGTTCTGATTTTATTTTGTCATAAGCTGAATTATAATTATTTGAATATTCATTTATCCAATAATCTTTATCACATGGTTCTCCTTGTCCACAACCAACATTAAACCATGAATTAACATTAACCTCATTATGAATTACAAAATCTGATATTCTTCCGTTAAAATTTAGTCCATTATATCTTTTAGCCACCATTCCATTAAATCTTCCATAATCTTCAGAATTTTTTGGTGCACAAAAGGAGCTGTTGCCTAAAGGACAATCACTTATTCTTGCCCATTCTGGAACTCCATAAATTACTCCAGTTATTATCAATCCCCTACTAGACCATTCTAATATATCTTTATCTATTCCCTTATCAATTACAAAACAATGATTATCATATTCATATTCATTACTACTACAAGGAGGAGTTATTGATAATCTTGGTTCCCATTCATACCATTTAAGATTTAAAGCTACCCTTCCAGCATAATTATTAATAACTTCATCTTTATTTAATCCATCTGCAGAAGCTGTTAATCCTTTTATTTTATAATTATCTATTTCTGGATAAGGTAAGAAATCTCTATTATTTTTTAATATATATCCTTCAATTCCTATAAATATATTAAAAACACTATCATTTTTAATCTCTTTATCATTAGTAGTATAAAAATTATCTCTTGTTTCAAGATTATAATATCTATACAAAGGTATTGAATTGTTTATTTGTGATGTATAAATATAACCTACAATTCCCTCATAATTAAAATCTGTTAAATTATCATACGAATGTTCTGTAGTATAAAGATGGGTATTTATTTTATTATTGTAATATCTTTTTAAGGCAACAGTATTATCTATATTATCTTTTTCTAAATATCCAGTTAATCCTTCATAAATCCATGAAGGAGAGTTTCTAACTTCTTCTATATTATTAGTATAAAAATGGTTAGGTCCGTTTGAATATCTATGAAAAGGAATATTCTCCGAAGCTGAGATAAGACTTATAAGAGAAGTAAAGATAATTAAAACAAATAATATCCCATTAAAAAATTTATATCTTTTCATTTTTTATTATATAATATTATTACTTAATATCACTCCACACACATTCCTTTATCACAAACTAATGGACTTATACATTCATTTACCAATTTCTCTTCAAAATTTATTTTACATCTGCTATTCTCACTATCTGGATTCTCGCAAGTCCAATTTACAAAATGCTGAAAAACATTATTATTAGTGCAATATCTTTCTCCTATAAAATCATCAAATCCGCAATCATAATCAAAACTACATTGAAAAAGAAAACTATCTATACATTTTCCCTCAGAACATCCCATTAAACATTTTTCTACCAATAAATTTTTATCTTCTTTTTTACATTGTCCATCACAACTATAAATATGAACTTTTTTGTAAACTTTATTAAAGACACAATAAGGTTCTTCTTCATAATCAACTCCACAATCAGAATTTTGATAACATTCTACAATTTTTTTTCTATGATTACCATCATCATTATTAGAATTTTCAGAAGAAAAATCTAATCTATCTTCTGAATCAATTTTTTCATAATTATCTTCAGAAAATAATTCTTTATTACTAATAACTGCAGGTTTAAAAAATTGATAACTTTTTATATTTTTAAGAGTCTTATCTTCAATTTTATCTTGAATATTTTTTGTACTAATAAAATATCCTCCAAAAATTACTATAGAAACTAATAATAAAAATAGTAATATAAAAATTAATTTACTTGTCATTTTAATTATGTCCAAAATTATATACTATGAATCCAGCTATTCCAAGGAAAAAAATTAAGATTATAGAAAATATAATTCTAATAATAATATTATCTTTTTCATCAGAAACTTCCTTTAAATCTGAATTTAAAATATTTCTATCGTCTTGGTTTATTAAACTAATAATTTTATTTTCTTTATCTTGAGATAAATTTTTATTATTGCAGGAACCTAATTTGATTGTTGTATCCAAAACTGCTAATTTATCACCATAATGAACTTCTGTTTTCAAAACATAATCTCCTGTATCTGCGTCTTCTGGTATCTGAAAATCGAAACTCTTTTTTATATCATCATTTTTTCCTTCAAATGCATCTAGTTTGAAACTATCAGTTTTATAATCTATTTTTAATTTAGAATTCTTAATTTGAACATAAACCTCCTCATTTTGAGTTCCCAGATTCTTTAATTTAACATCAAAATTTAAAGGATATCCGCAATAAAGCTCCATAGAATCTAAATCAATTTTCTCTATTATTACATCATGAGCATTTCTTATAATATCTATTTTTTTGTACTGTTGATTGCAGGATTTATCTTCAGCTTTTACAAAAATTGCATATTTATCTTCAGCATTTATATCTTCTTTAGCTTTAAGTATAAAATTAATAATCTGACTTTCATGATTATCAACTTTTAAATTATTACTACTCTTATCAACTATTTTATCTTTTGTAATATCATACAAATAAGCATCTAAATCAAAATTTTTATTTTCTTCGAGATTATTTCTAACTCTTACTGAAAAATCAATATCACTATTAATTTTATAATCTTCTCCATCATTAACATTGATGTCTATATCAATTTTACTTTCTTTAACTAGACAGACATTCGCTTTACTAAACTCAGGATCTTTCTCCACACAAGCTATATTACAACAGCTACTAGTATCTTTGACTCCTAGAATACTTCCTTTACAAACTTCCTCTACACCACATATATTTCCTGCAACTTCGGAACAACTAAAAAAATTTAAATCTTTTACACTAACAGACCAATTTTTTTGAGTATTCAATAATCCGTCTGAAACTATAACATTAACATTATAATCTCCTATAGGTTTATTAAAAACATAACTAGAACCAAAACCAACTGTTTGTCCATCTATCTGCCATTTAAAATTAATTTGACTAGAATTATTATCAACATCGCTATAAGTAACGCTAAAAGTTTTATCTTTATTTTGTAAAATAGTTAAATTATCTTCAGGAGAAAAACTTTCAATTATTGGAGCATCATTAACACAATCATTTTTTTTATCTGAAGCTCCAGGATGAATATTTGCATCGTTATCATTGCAGTCATTTCCATTAGCTAAATTAGACTTATAACTATCATTATCAACATCTACTAAATCTCCGTTACTGCAATCATCATCTAATCCATTATAAGGTATTTCTGTTGCTCCAGGATAAATATTAGGATTATCATCATTACAATCTACAGTAATATTATAACCATCTTTATCAGCATCTCTTAATTCAGTCAACCAATTTATAGAACTAATAAATAATTTCTTAGCATCATTATTCCAATTACTTACTTCTGATAAACCAAAATATAAATTCTTTTCTGATATTGTTTTAGTTCTATCACTACAGCCGGTTTTTACTAATAAAGCATTAGCATCTAAAGCCATTACTAAAGATTTAATAGAATCAGATTTTGAAACTAAAAGATTTGCATTAACTGGAAAACATCCTGTTAAATATGGTAAATCGTCTTGAATATTATAAACTTGCAAATCTCCCAAAAGATAATCTTTAGTTATAGTATGAGATTTCTCTATTCTCGCAAACCTACCGCTACTTAATCCAAAACTGCCTCCAAATCCTTTTTTTTGAGCAGCCCTATTACTCATGAAAATAGTTTTTGTTTTAGTATGATCAAAAATATTCCCAATATCACTAACAGTTTTAGAAACAATTACAAAATCATAAACACTAGCATCAAAATTAGCATCATCCAAAACTGAAACATTATGTCCTTCTTGAACTAAAAAATTTATTAGATTAGTCTCATCATTATTTTTATTATTTGGACTGTTAACAACATATCCTATATTCAAAGCTACTACAGAATTAATTAACAATAAAACTATTAAAAATAAAAAAAGTTTATTCATTTCTAAAACTCTTTTTTGTTTTAATTTCTCTTTTCTTTTTAATATGTTTAGAAGCTAAAAAAAGTAAAACTAATAGTATAATAAATAATATAAAGCTAAAAATTAAACTAGTTTTTACTAATGAATTTGAATCATTCTTAGTCTCATCAACATTAACTTTTTTCTCTCCTATACCAACACTAACATTTGAATTTTTATCTTCTTTATTAAATATATTAAGCAAATTCCAATTATCTTCATCTTCAGTTATTACTATTATTGTAGAACTTAATCCAACTCCATTTCCTCCATCTATAGGAGAAAATTTAACATTTATTTTAGTTTCAGTAGTTCCTCCTTTTTTTACATCTATTGTAAAAAATGCTTTTTTCTCCTCTTTAGGTTGTAAACTAAAGCTCTTATCTTTAATAGTAATATAATCTTCTAAATCTCCAATGGCAATTAATTCTATATTTACTGGAACATCATTTATATTTTTAACAAGAATACTTTTTTCTATTTTATCTCCAATTTCTAATCTCAAAATCATTCTTGCATTTCCTATACTTCCAGTAATTGCATAAACATTAGTAACAAGAATAATTACTATCAAAATAAAAATGCTAAATAATACAATTTGATTACTAGACTTCATAAACCACAAATATAGATTTTCTTTTTAAATACTATTAGTAATCAAAATGACAAATAAGAAACCCCAAATAGAAAAACATCTATCTCTAAATTAAAATTAAATCACTACTAATCTTGACATTAACCACAGGTTAAAGGATTAGTGCATAATAACTTTTCTATATGTAAATTATACAAACAAGCATTAAAATATTTGAAATCATTTACTACTGGATCCCAATAAGCATGATTATTATCAAAGCAACTTACATAAGAAGAAACTTTTTTTATTTCAGCAGTTTCATATCCTTTTAATTCGCAAACTTTATTTGCACTAACTTGATCATATTTAATTGAACTTGCATCATTTTCTCCATCAGGAAGGAATGTAAATTTATGAAGACTATTTATATAATCTCTTATCTCCCATTCTTCATTAAAAATAAAACTAGGAGACAAATTTGATTCATCAACTAATCCATCACAATCATTATCTTTTCCATCACATATCTCAACAGCTCCAGGATAAACATTAATATCATTATCATTACAATCTTTTGGTTTTCCGTCGTCATTAGAACCTACATCACAATTATCATATCCATCATTATCATTATCTACACAAAAAATAGGACTTGGGCAAACAAAACTTACAGGCATTTGTCTAAGTTCTGCATTATTTGAAAGAGTTCCTATATTAATAGCATAAGCATAAATTTTATGATTAGTTCCATCTTTAATATCAGCAGGAAGAGTAAAACTAAATCCATGATAATTATTGCCGCCACACTGTATTCCTACTTGAGGCTCTCTTTGCATATCTGCTTTAACAATTTCTAAAAGAACTCCTCCTGCCTCAACAGGATTATCTTTGTAAAGATGAACATCTATACCTTGATTAAAATTATCTGGATCACAAGCCCATCCGTAAACATTTTGACAATTATTAACTCCATCCAAATCCCCATAAGGTTCTCCAAACTCATTGTTATCATTACTATTTAGACATCCTCTATCATCAGGATAATCTACTCTTCCATCATTATCATTATCTATTCCATCACTGCATTTATTACTTGATTTACAACTTCCATTTTCACATCCAAAATTACAATCTTCAATTAATTGAGCATTAGTATTTGAACTACAAAAACTTCCAGAAGATCCAGGATTTAAACAACTTACATCTCTAAAATTTTGATAAACATCATCATTTGAGCAAAATCTATTGCCTACAAAAGAATCACTACCACAATCATTATCACTAGAACAGCTTATTGCTTCATAACTACAAAAAGAATCTATAGTTCCTTCAAATCTACAAACATCATTAGTATTAACATTATTATCATTACAATCATTATTATTATTGCATCTTACACAATTTCCACTATTACATGTATAAGTACAAGAAAATAATTTTTTAGCTTCTAAATTATTACTACAAAAACTGTTTATATTATTTGGAGAATTACAACTAAAACTAATAAAATTTCTATATATATCTTTTCCTTGGCAAAATAAATTTCCCGTATATCTATCTACACCACAATCGTTGTTGCTTATACACATAATATTCTCATGAGTACACATACTATTTATCTGTCCAGGATTAACGCAAATATCTTCAGTAGCCGAATTTCCGTCGTTACAATCATTATTATTGTTACATATAATATTTACACAAGCTCCTTGAGAACAACTATCTGCACAATCATTTACTTTTCTTGATTCCACAGTTTGAGTACAACTAGAACTTATTGTTCCAGAATTATCACATTTATATTTAACATAATTTTGATAAACATCATCTTGAGAACAAAATAATCCATCTACAAATCCATCTATTCCACAATCTGTGTTAGTTAAACAGTTTATATCTTCATAACTACAATAACTGTTTGTCATTCCTGAATTCACACACATATCCTCTGTATAATTATTATTATCATTACAATCATTGTTGCTTACACATCCTATATTCTCATGACTGCAATAACTATTTGTAGTTCCAGCATTCACACAACTATCTTTAGTGTAAACATTTCCGTCGTTACAATCATTATTATTGTTACATATAATATTTACACAAGCTCCTTGAGAACAACTATCTGCACAATCATTTACTTTTCTTGATTCCACAGTTTGAGTACAACTAGAACTTATTGTTCCAGAATTATCACATTTATATTTAACATAATTTTGATAAACATCATCTTGAGAACAAAATAATCCATCTACAAATCCATCTATTCCACAATCTATGTTAGCATTACATTTAACTTGAGTACAAATTCCAGAACTACATAATTCTCCAAGTCCGCAATTCCCATTATTCTCGTCTATAATTCCATCACAATCATTATCTTTACCATCACAAATTTCATAAGCTCCAGGATAAATATTTATATCATTATCTTTACAATCAGCAGGTTTCCCATCATCTCCATCCCCATTAGCATCACATTCATCATATCCATCCCCATCTCTATCTAAACATATACATTTCCCATCACTACAACCATTTGAACAAACTTTAATTAAAGATTGAACTTCATTTCCAACACATTGAGAATTAACGGTTCCACTATCAACACAACTAAAATCATTTTTATTTTGATAAATTTTATTATCTATACAATAAGGATCTCCAATAAGTTGACCATTACAATCATTATCAGTTTTACAAATCACTCCTACATATTCTACACACTGCTTAAATAAATCAACTGCATTATCAGTCCAATATTTACTTTCTACAATACCAAAAAAGCAAATATTACTCTGAGTAGTCTTACCATTACTTAATTTTAATCCAGGACTACCATAACTTATCACATCTCCTAAAATATCTCCGTTATTAATATAAGGAGCTGCTGCTTTACTAAACTCACTAACTTTACTTCCTTCCGCTAAAAAATAATAAGGAATATTAATTCCTCCTGAAAATTTAGCTTTAGTATAAACTTTAAGTATATCTGAATCAATTTTAACACTTAAAGGAGAACTAGCAGCCAATTTAGAAACTCCATCATTATCAGTTAACCCAAATTCAGAACCATAAAAATAATTTGACACTATAGAAGGATACTTCCAAACTTTAATATTATTAGGACTTTTAAATCTTTCATCACCAACATAAACAAAACGATAATTAGAAAGATCAGAAGGAATGTTTTTCTCACTAATTAATTTAACATTTAACCCCATCTCTTCAAAAACTTTAACAACATTTTTATCAACTCCAGCTTTACTTTTATAAATGTAAGCTACATCGCTATTTGCTAAAACAGAATATGCAAATACGCTAAAAGTCATAAAGAAAATAATAAAAAAAGATATAGTCTTACAAATAATCTTTTTATCAACACATCTTTTCATAAAAAATAGTTAATTTAAATTTATATATAAATTTATCTTACCACCTTTTTTTAGTAAATTAATTATTTTTTATTAACATTTCTGATATTCTTAGAAATCAAATAAAGATTTAAATCATACGCAAGAAATCCACACCTTTTAAGGTAAAGGATGAATTACGTATGATTTAAATAATTCTATAGTAACTTCTTAGTAATTATAAATAAAAAGTTTTATAAACAATTGAAATATATCTTTTTATGAAAAATCTTACAAAAAAACTCATCTGTTTATCTTTTATAATAATCTTAGCTCTTAATATCGTAAGTGCAACTGCTTATTTCGATAATAGATATCAAGGAGATCCTTATAAGAGTAGCGTCTCATATTATTACAATGATTATAATTCTTATTATGATCATTCAGTTCCCATCTTTAAAGGCAGTTATGGAAATTATAGATATCAAATGTATGAACACGGAGATTTAAGACCTTCATCTCTTTTTATAGATTATCCAGAATACGGATTTGCTCCTTATTTCAGTGGAGGATACGGAAGCTATTACAATTACTATGGTGGTTATGGTCTAGGATATTATGGCTCCCCTTATTATTATAATTACTATCCTTATTATAACTATTATCCAACTTACACTTATAGTTATATAATTTAAAATGAAAATAAAAAATTTGATTTTAATTATAGTATTATTATTAATTCTATCAGTAAGCTATAATTTAGTATTCGCTAGCCATTATAATAATTATTATGAATATAAACCACAATCAGCCTCTATAAGTTACAATTATAAAAATTATGATGAAGGTATTTACAATTCTAAATTTACAAATTATAATTCCTACATCTCTCATCTATATAAAAATAATTATTACAATGAAAAGATTTATCAGATAAATACTTACTATCCATATTATAGTTATGAATATAATTATAACTATAAAGAAAATAGTAATCTTTATAGTTTCTCAAAAAAAGAAGAAATCATTTCAAGAAGGCTTTCCAGACCAGAAACTTATTTGATATTATGGAGTTATAGATAAATTAAATTATCACAATAATTTATTTAAACAATAATAACTATAAAAACAAATGAATAAAAAAATAATTTTATTATCATTCAGTATTATTTTTTTATTTTTTGTAATTAATACTGTTGAAGCTACTATATGCAAAGGATGGGATGGCTATTATCACGATTGCTATTATGACTATGGGAGTAATTATCAAACTTATAAGAGAAGTTATTATATAGATGACATTTATCTAAATAAATATTATATAAATAATGATTACAAATATAAAATTTATTCAAGACATTTAGAGAAACCTTATAAAATTCATGTTATAAAAGATGAAAGAGATTATGAGATAAATGTTATAAATAATAATGATGTAAAGTTTAATATATACCTAGATAAACCAGACATAAAAATTAGAAAATACAAAACAAAATATACTGAAGATTGTCCAGAAGGATTTAGTTGTATAAAAACAAATTATATAAGAATTTATTAATTATAAACTTATTCCTATAAAACGACTATTATTACTGCAAAAGCTTCCGCTAATACTAACATCACACCAATGCATAAGATCTCTAATACAGCAAAGATTTATTTGTGATTTATTCCTAGCATAATCTACTTTCATAAGCCTTAAACTATTTAGAGGAGTTAATTTACCAAATCTTATTTTATATTCATTAAAAATAAGATCAGCACACTCATTTAAAATTGCTTGATCTCTTGCTAAAACTCTCCAAACTTTATCTGTCTTGACTCTTTTTATTGATAATCCTTCACTAGATTTTCTAAGATATTCTTCACTAAATTCTTCTCCTTCTAATAATTTATAAAAATCATCTAAAATCAATATTTTATCTTTTCTAAATAAATTAGAGTTTATTATATCTAATAGTTTCTTGCCTTTTTTAGTGATATTACCATCATTATCAATTGTATAAACTATTTTAATATTTCCATTATTATGAAGAACAAAGTCTGAACTATCAAAATAATTATCTAAATAAAAATCTCTGATACTACTGTTTTCGTTTATTAAATCGTATCTTATTTGCAAAATCTGAGATATAGAAGCAGGAACTCTTTCATCTGCAAAAATTTTTAATATCTGATCTAAAGTATTACCACTGTAAATTTGAAATTTATTCACATCATAAGTTAGATTACATTTATCCACAAAGTATTTTAAATAAAATCCTAATTTATATATTTTTGTAGACACAAGATTAATTTACCTAAAAATATATATAAGACTATATCTTAATTTTATTATGATATCAATTCAAACTTCTGGAATAGATTTAATGAAAGATAATGAAAAAAATCTATTCGATAAAATTATTAATTCTGAACTAGAAAAAATTAACAAAAAATTTAGAAATATATCTTCTTTTTACTTGCATTTTAAAGAACATAAAAAAGAAGGAGCAAAACCTAAGTATAGTCTTCATTCAAAAATCTCTATTAATGTATTCCATATAGAAACAACATCTTCTGGATGGGATTTAAGGGAAGTATTAAAAGAACTTTTTAGAAAAATAGATAATGAGATAGAGCATAAATTAAAAATCAAGAAATAATTTTAATTAGAGTCTATTAAAGGTACAAAAACAAACCCTGAATATTCCTTTACTACATTTTCTCTATAATTTTTTTTAACAACCACAATCTTATCTTTTACTGGGATTACTAAAATTCCTCCAAATGTCAACTGATCAAGAATTTTCTGGGGAATTTTGTCTGAAGATGCGCTTACCAGTATTCTGTCAAAAGGAGCATCATCTATCAATCCCTTGGATCCATCTCCAAAAATAATATTTATATTACTTTTTGACTTCAAAACTTTCTTAGATTTATCTACCAAATCTTTTATTCTCTCAATTCCATATATTTGAGAATTTTTTGATATATTATTAATAAGATCCAAAACATAACCAGAACCAGAACCAACTTCTAAAATTTTTATATTATCTTTTAATTCAAGAAGCATAAGCATGAAAGCGATTGTATATGGTTGCGAAATTGTTTGGCCATATCCTATAGGCAAAGCTATATTTGCATAAGCTTGAGATTCAAATTCTTCAGGAACATAATATCTTCTATCTATAACCTTAAATGCATTTATAATAGAATCAGGAAACTCCTGGTTCTTCAAATAGTTTATTAAATTTTCTTTCATCATTTAATATAAAGAAGAAATAAGTTAATTAAGTTTTGTATAAATTATTTTATACTTTCTTTCTTATAACATAATAAATCTCATTATCAGTCTGTATATAGCTATATTTTAGATTATTTCTATCTAACATCATTTCAAAACCTATTCTTCTTGGAAGGTTCATAGATTTCCTAGTTAAAGTTTTAGTAGCAAAACTAATCACCATAAATTCTGATTTTTCTTTAAGAATATTTATAATTTCCTCACCAATTTTTTTAAACCTTTTAGTCTTAGGAACAACTAAATCATAAACCTTAAACATAAATATAATATCAGATTTTGGAATTCTCCTTAAACTTTCTAAATCTCTTATATCCAAAATTTCAGCTTTTCCATCAATCTTCATTAAATCAAAAAATTTATTAATAAATTCTATATCATAATCATTTATATCGTAAGCATAATATCTTAATTTTTCTAGATTCATATAATTTATGCTTATGGGGTTTAATCCACATCCTAAATCAATTATAGATTCTGGTTTTTTAGATAACTCAAATATTTTATTATATATATAAAAATATTTATCTAATCTCTCCTTAGTAGATAAAGTAGTCGATAAAATTTCATTTATTATCTTCACATTATTCTCATTATTTTTTAATTCGTCTAATAATCTTTTTATCTCTTTCTTACCTTTAGTTTGATAACTGCTATAAATTCTATGTAGTTGTCTTCTAATAATTTTAACAGCAAATTTCTCATCATACAAATCAGTCTGATATTTTTTCATATAATTTTCTATCTCTCTTAAAATTACATTATCACTTATATTTCTATATTTTTTATTTTCTTTTATTTTTTGAATAAAATTATTTTTTATTTCTTCCATATTATATCAAAAACAGAAACCTTTATAAACATCTTTTTTTAAATATAACTATTTAAAATTTAACAGATAAAAATGGCAGTAACTAAACCAACGCTTAATGTTGTTTTTGTAGGTCATGTAGACCATGGTAAAAGTACTTGTGTAGGTCAACTTATGTTTCTTAGTGGAGTTGTTCCAGAACAAGAAATGAAAAAATTAAGAGAAGAGGCTGAGAGAAATGGTAAACCGGGATTTGAATTTGCTTATATTATGGATCATATTAAAGAAGAAAGAGAAAGAGGAGTTACAATAGATTTATCTTATAAAAAATTAATAACTCCGAAAAGACAAATAACTATTATTGATGCTCCTGGTCACAAAGACTTTGTAAAAAATATGATTACTGGTG
>JBBSXD010000020.1:0-15095 GCA_038045965.1 Nanobdellota archaeon | reverse complement strand
ATACTATAAATTATTCTTATATTTGAACTTAGCCAACAACTCCATTTTCCAGATAGTCTTCCATGAAGTGGATGAGCATCTAGTTCTCTTCTGGGATCGATCTTTAATCTATTAAGTTTATTTTTAATATTATCCCTTTGTTGAAGGTATATCCTTAATCTTTTTTCTGTTCTATTATTTGCCGTTTGAATTTTATACACTAGAAAATATCAAATTATATATTTCATCACAAAATCTCGTTTAATATTTTGATAGTTTTTTTAAAATAATCTTCGGCTTTATTCTGGTAATCATCTATTACTCTTCCATCTAGATTTTTTATCTGCCCATAGAGTATCATTTTATGTAAATCATAAATATCAGAATAATCTTTTAAAAAATTTTTCTTTAGAAGTCCTTTTTTTACAAAATGTTCGTTTAATAATTCTGGAATGTGTTCTGGACTTGGAGGAAGAATTTTTACAGCCATTAGAAGGGCTTGAGAACATTCTACATACGCCCAATAACATCCTTCTATAGAACTCATCTCTGCTAGTCTTGATCTAACTATATGTCCTGGAACTCTGTTAACTATATTGTAAATAGATTCTGGAGTGGGCATTATTTTCCCTTGCTGAAGTAAAACTTTTAATGGATTAAAGAATCCTCCTACATCAATTAAAACATCTCCATATCTTATAACATTTACAACTACAGGATCTGATTTCATAAAATCTTCCCACCATGTTGTTATTTTTATAGTATTTATATGAAGATCTGATTTGTAAGGATTCTGAGAAATAACCTTTCCTAATTCTTCTCTATACCATACGGTAAATTCTTCATCGAATTTTACTGTAGCATTATCTACAATAATTATTATGTCTACATCAGAGCCGGCAGTTGCAGTATCTTTTGCAGATGAACCAAATAAAATTACAGCTTTTATTAAAGTATTAAATTTTTGCACAACTTTCTCAGCAAAATCCATTGCAATGTCTCTTCTATTTTTTATTTGGAGAGTAGGAATATCTTTTTGATTTTTTGTTGTTTTTTTATTCACCATCTTTTATAATATATAACAGAAGATATAGTTATTTTTAAAGCTGTTGATTATTTTTTTAGTTCATACCACTTTTTGCATTGAGGACAATAATATCTACCCCAATGTTCAAACATATATTGATCCTCGTGAATTTCACATCTTATATTTTTTTCATCACCCATTTTGAAAGGTTAATATTAGAAAGATTTTGTTTATAATTGTTAGGTTTAATAGTTACTATTATAAAATAGTATATAATAGCAAGGTTTATAAACTCAATTAGTTATAAATTTTTATGACAGTAATAAATATGTTATCATTGGGAGAAGAAGGAATAGCAGTTGCTGACGAACAATCATCTAATAGAATTAGGAGATATAATTCTACACAGAAATTACATTTTCTGAATGATGATAAAGTTGTTTATGGTGGAAGCGGTCCTGCAGATTTAATTAAAGAAATTTATGATATGTCTAAACAGAAATTAAGTGAAATGGATCCTGATAAAAAAATTTCTCTTAGAAATGTATATGAACTTGTTAATTCAACAATATCTGATTATAGAAACTGGTTAAAAGAAAATTTTCTTAGATCAAATTTTGGATTTGGAATTGATGATTTTATAACCGGAACTCTAATTAGAGCAAGTAAACCTATAGATAGACAAGTTATGGATGCCGTAAATTCATGTCTTAGAGGATTTAGCGAAAATGGTTCTATGCAAGTTTTATTGGGGGGAATTGAAAATTCTAGATTTGTTATTTATGAAGTAAATTCTGAAGGATCCGGAACGAAGATATCAAGACCTTATGCGACGATTGGATCTGGACAGGATGAATCAGATAAAATTCTTTCTTCATACATATCTCATCTTTCAAGATCTAAAAGAGATAATTTAGAAAGAGTTGAAGGATTAGCTAAAGTATTAGAAGCTACTAATGCTTCTTCAAGGCTAAATATAGGGGTTGGTGGAGCACCTTTAATTGTTTATATCGGAAAAGATAAAGTTAGAATTCCCGAAGAAAATTTATGTATACTTGCAAGTGAAGTTGTTGAAGGATTAACGAGAGATTTACTTGATAGAGATTTGTCTTATGAATTACTAGATAAATTGATTTTTAATGATTGTAGTTTTGAAGAAATAGAGGAAGAAATTAAAAAGGGATCCAAGGATTGGAAAAAATTGGATAGAATTTTAAGAGGATATAAAATTTAAAATAATTTTTGATTTTGTTAGCAATATTTATAAGCTTAGTATTAATAGTATACATATGTATCAAAAAGGAAACAAAGAATTAATTGTAATTGCTATTTATACAAGTAATTATAGAACAGAATTTTATCTTAGGCAGATAGCTAAGCTTACAAGAATACCACTTAAAACTTGTCAAAATGTTCTTGTTAAATTAGAAAAAGAAAAAATACTAAAAAGTAAAGTGGATGGTAAAAATAAATATTTCTCTCTTAATCTAGATAATATCCAGACAAAATCTTATCTTTTAAAGGCAGAAATATTTAAATTGGATAATTTCTTGAATAATTATCAAGAATTTAAGACTTTTTTAAAATCAATTCATTTTAATATTCCAATTATTATTTTTGGTAGTTTTGCAAAAATGAGAGCAGATAAAAATTCAGATTTAGATTTACTAATTCTATCAAAAGTAGAACAAAAGTTTTCTAATCATTTAATACCTTATAGAATTCATCAAATCAATTTATCTGAAGAATCTTTTAAAAAAGCATTGAATGAAAGAGAGACTATAATAAAGGAAGTTGAAGAAAATCATATTATTTTAAACAATCCATCTTCATACATAAATATTTTATGGGAATATAATGAAAAATAAAGAATTAGAATGGTGTTTTAAACTAAAAGATGGATTAAAGATTGTAGAACCAAATGAAATATTATCTAAATCTTATCTTGATCAAGCAAAATTTTCTTTGTTAAGAGCTGAAAAAAATCTGGATGATAAAGATCTTCTTTGGGCAACCGTTACTATTTATTACTCTGAATATTATGCACTTTATTCATTTCTTCAAAAGATTGGGATTAAATGTGAGAATCATGTTTGTTCAATTTTAGCAGTAACTTTATTGTTAGGGAAAGAAAAAACAAAAATAATAGATTTACACAAAGATAAAAGATTAGATGCTCAATATTATATAAAAGTTGATCAAGAAGAGAAAATTAAAGTAATGCTAAAAGATGGGAAATTATTTGTTTCTGAATTTGATGATTTAGTATCAAATTTATCTGATGGAGATATAGAAATGTATAGAAAGATTCTAACTAAGAATAATTAATATGAAAAGAGTTTTGGTCTTTGGAAGTTTTGATTTGATACATGAAGGACATAAACCTAAATTTAATGAGAATGAAAGAGTTCTGCATGTTAAAAATATTGATAGTGTCGATAAAGTTTTCTTGGGAAATGAAGGAGATAAATGGAAAATTATTGAGGAAATTAAACCAGATATTATAGCTTTGGGTTATAATCAAAGTAGTTATACTAAAGGGTTGAAGAAAGGAATGAAGGAAAGAGGATTAAAAGTTAAAATTATTAGATTGAAAAGTTATAAACCGGAAAAATATAAAAGTAGTTTATTGAAAAATGTTTCAAAATAATTTATTGATTTGGTGTTCCTGCAAATCTTCCTCGGTCTCCTGGAATTTCTCCTCCTAATTCTACCGGCATATTTTGGAATCCTGCTTGATAAATTTGGTGATGAATAGGAGTATTAATTGGACCGTGTCCTGAGAAATAACTTCCGTAAACTCCTCCCATCGCCCATCCTGGACTTTCAGTCATTGCATATATTGGAGAATTCATGCCTTCTAAACTTGGTAGAAAAGGATTTCCTCCCCCTTGAGTTGAAAAAAATTGCCACCAGTTTCCTGCTTCTATAATTTCTTTTCCTTTAAATCCCTGTTTTTTTATTTCATCTATCATAGGTTTTAATGGAACATTTCCCATTCCCATTGGTAATTCTGTATGATCAATTCCAAAATTATCTGAAAGATGCACATGTTTTACGAAAGGAGCAATTTTTTTTGTTTCTTCAATAACATCTTTTTCTGAATATCCTTTTTTTCTCATCATATTTATATGTCCAACATCCCATGTAGCTCCAATCATTTGTTCTGCAATTTTTTTTGATTCATTAGATGAGAATCCTTGATTTTTCAGATTTTGTGATAATTTATTTCTAGAAGCTTCAATTAATTTTCTTAATTCTTCTCCAGTAGATAAGGCTTCTCCTCCAGGAGGATTTTCTATACTGATTATCGGAGCGTTTTTTCCAAAACTTTTGTAAGCTTCTTGAGCTACATTAGCAAAAGTTTCTGCAGATTTTTCTATTGCAAAATCATTTAAAGGTTTGAATAATTTAGGTGTTTGATTAAGATTAGATAGCAATTTTAGTCCTTCATTTACTGTTGTTCTTAGTTGGTCTATCTTTTCAGGATCCGAATCAAATCCAGGTTTTAAGGAAGCTCCATATTTTTTTCCAAATTCTTCAATTCTTTTTTTATCATTTTCATCTCCATTTTTGTTTGCAGCAGACCATGCTTTATCAAAAAAATTTTTCATATTCTTATATGAATCTCTCAAATAAATTCTTCCTGTTTCTATATTTCTTTGAGCATTTCCAAATAACTTTTTTTCATTTTCATCTTTAATAGTATCAATGTTCAATTTTGCTAGTTTTTTGTAAAATTCTTCTTCAATATTTGGAATACTCTGAATTTCCGGAATATATTGTTTGGCTCTATCAAAATGTTCTTCTGCGAAATCTGCAGTTCTATTTATTTGTGAGATACTATCTACCCAAACATCTTTATTTATTCTATTAAGTTCATTTTTTGGATCAAATTTAATTTCTTTTCCTGTAAATTCTTTTCCTTCTTCAAAAAATCTTTTTTCTTGTCTGATTTGTTTTATTTGTCCGCTGTCTTCATCTATAATAAATATTCCTTGATCTTCTCTTATTCTTTTTCCATCTTTATCATAATGATAAGTATGTGGCTGGAAAGATGGCAGATTTGCCGACGAGTGAAAAGTTACAGGAATATTTCCTTTTGGATCTAATTTGTTGGCTCTTAATACTGCAGATTTAATTTGATTTTCTGCTCCTAATCTATTTTCTTCTGAATACCCACCTTGTCCTTCAACTCCAGAAGCATTCACTAAGGGGCCATGTAATGAAGGGCTTACTCCAGTTAATTGAGTTAATCTTCTTATTTCATCTAGATGTTGATTAGGAATAGATTCCATTGTTGCTCCAGATATTCCTTGGATTTCAACAATTTTCTGTCCAGGATTTAATTTTATATTCAAATCTCCAAGCTGATTTGCAGTTCTTGCATCAAGAGCCATTCCTAAATTTCCTGCTGCAGTTTGATATGAAGAAGGGGGAGTGTAATAACTTGGATTTGGAGTAGAATAAAGTGCTCCAGGATATAATGATTGATATGATGCCATTTTATTTATTTTAAGATAGCGTTAAATATAAATCTTTCTTTATTTTTTCACCACATTTTTCTTCTTTCTTTCAATTCTTTTTCTCTTGGTGTTTCATAGTTTTTTATTTGGTCTTGATTAAATTGAGGCTGTTCTGAATCTTTTATTATAGGTTTTATTTCTCCAGCTTTTTGAATCATATCATAATTTCCTTGTGAAGATGAATAATCTGCAATTGAATGATAACCAGTTTTTTTTATTGAATTATTAATATCATAAATGGGAGTTTCTTTTTGTTCTTCTTCTTTCTCTATGTTTATTCTTCTTTCTATTCTATTTATGTTCTCATTATTTTCTTTTAATGAAGGAATTATTTCTTCTAAAGATAATCTTTTAAATTTTATATTTTCTTCAGAATTAGTGTCTTTATTTTCTTTTTTCTCTAATTCAATTTTAAATTTTAATTTTTTCTTTTCTTTTGGCTTAGAATTCTTTTTTTTCATATTTTATAAAAGCATTAAAAATATATAAATTATTTTAGTCCAAATAATTCCTCGACTTTTGAAGTTGGAGGAAATCTTCTTCCTTGAGGATCACCCGTTTTGTATGGAGGAGTAGCCATTCTCAATGATTTTTTGAAGGTATCATAAATTTTAAATGCTTCATTCATAGCATCGGTAATACTTACATTTCTTATATAAGCTTCAGTATATCTATCTGGTTTTATTCCTTTATCTTTTAGTTTTTTTATTTTCTCTTTTTTATCATCTTTTTCTTCTTTTTTCTTAAAAGAGAATAAAGCAAAAAAAGGGTTACTGTCTGGTCCTTTTTTTTCTTCTTTTTTTTCAGTAAGCTCATCTATATCAATTTGAAGTTGTTTTAAAGAATCGTCTGTCATTCCCTGAACAAGTTTTAAAGCAGATTCTAAATCGGAATTTTCTAATTTATCTTTAAGTAAAATAAGTTCTTCTTCGTTTAGAGCATAAGCTTTAAATTCCATTTCAGCTTTTCCTCCAAATACAAATTGCTGTCCAACTTTATTTGGTATTCCTGTAAATTTAAAATTTACAAAAACTATAGGATGATATGCTCTGTATTTTTTTGCAATTTTAGCAAAATCTTCTGGGACTCTTCTATCGCTAATTCTAGATTTTAGAGATTCTTCCTCTACATTTATAGTCAATTTTTTCATTAAAGTTAGTTGAAGTAAGATTGTGTTAAATGCAGTTACTAATGCAGAATCTCTTGCTAGATTTTCATCTTGTGATAATTTCTCAGCAGCAATTAAATATGGTTTTGCCCATTTTGATTGAAGTTTTAAAGCATCAACTTGACTTTTAAGATAAGTTTTTTCTATCTCAAATCTTTTTCTTAATTCCATCTCGCTTCTTTTTCTCCATTCGTTAAATTCTAAAATTCTTGGTTTTAAGATTCTTTTAACTCTTTCATTTAAATCTATTTTATCAACTTCTTTTTCATCTTTTACTTTTAGAAAAGCATCTCTTAATGTTACAAACTGTAAATTTCCAGATGATAATGCATTTATACTTCCTTGCCCTCTTTGCAAATCTACTTTATCCATCCATATTTGTTTTAAAGCTAAAATTCCTGCTTCTTGTTTTAGTTTATCTTTATCATTCGCAGCGTCGTAATGAAATAATCTAATCTGGAATTCTTTTAAATCATAAATTAAATTTAATACACTTCTTAATACAGCATTTATAGTCTGCATTAATTTTGATGCTTGTTCTTGCATTTGAGATTTTTTTAATCCTAATTCCGAAAAATGTCCTGATCCTGGAGAAGAAGCAAAAGTGTCAATAAGTTTTTCTGTATCTGGTCCCATGAAATTAAGAATCCAAAAATATAAAGGTTCAAGAGTTCCGCTTGGAGTATCATATATTAATTTATATTCGATATCTGGTCCTTTTTTTTTATAATAAGGACTTATCTCTTTTATTATATCATCTATTTGTCCCATTTTCACCTTTTTAATTATATGTAACTAATGTTTAAATAGTTATTATTTTCTTTTTATTAAGTCCATAAAACTTTTTCTTTCAAATTTTATTATTTTTCCTGTTTGAGAGTCTATTAATACATGAAGAATAATTAGCTGATCTAACATACAGGTTAAATTCCATATCTGATTTTTTTCTTTAGTTTCTGGGTCATTATAATTTTGTAAGATAGCAATTATTTTATTGAATTTTGCTCCTATTCCTTCTTCGTGTGCTTTTTCTTGTGCAATAGTTTTTAATTCTTCTAATTCTATTTTTATCTCTGAAATTATAGGTTCAAGTTTTGGCACATTATCTAAATTTATTAATTTATCTTCCTGCATCTGAACTTTCTCATTTACATTAAATGTAAAAATTTTATCTTCTTCTTTATAATCTATAGAATTTTTATCATCGTTGCTTAAGAAATCTAATATAAAAAAACCAGTGCATAGTTCCGCGTTTGGATGATCTTTTATAAAAGATTTATAATCTTCGGAAGATTCTACTTTTTTTAATGTTTCTTTGAAGGACATATTTTTTTTAAGAAAAGCAAATTAAAGTCAATTCTTTCTGCTGTTTCTATTAAGGTTTTAGAATTATGGTAAAAATTACTACCATCGATAAATATAATTGCTTCTCTCTTTTGCATTTTGAAGTAAGCCCGGCATTGTCCAAAAGACCATACCGGGGAGTTAATTAGTTATAATAATAAATTGGTGTTTTTAAGATTTTCTGTTTTTAATCTTGAGAAATTTGTAAGACTATAATCTCTTTTTTAACGTCTAATCAATTTTTCTCTTTTATTTCTTTTAATATTTTTTCTATAAATTCTCTTTCTTTTATTTCAGATATTTTTCCTTCTTTTCTTACTGCTAAATTCCCAGTTTTTTCTTCTTTATCTCCAATAACTACTATGTAAGGTATTTTCTCAATTTCAGCTTGTTTTATTTTTCCTCCTATAGGTTCTTGATGAAGATCTATATCTACTCTTATATTATATTCTTTTAACTTTTGAAATAAATCCTCACATGATTTGTTATTTTTGTCTGTAAAATTAATTATTCTTACTTGAAGAGGAGAGAGCCATAAAGGAAGATGTCCTTTGGTATGCTCTAAAATAATTCCTATAAATCTTTCTATGGAACCATAAATTACTCTATGAATCATTATAGGTCTTTTTTGTTTGTTTTCATTATCTGTATAAGTTAAGTCAAATCTTTCTGGCATTGCAAAATCTAATTGAATAGTTGCTAACTGCCATGTTCTTTTTAGAGAATCTGAAATATGGAAATCTATTTTTGGTCCGTAAAAAGCTCCATCTCCTTTATTGATTTTAAATTTTAATTCTTTTTTTTCTAATATTTTTTCTAATATTTTTTCTGCTTTGTCCCATAATTTTTCATCTCCTATTCTTTTTTCTGGTCTTGTGGAAAGTTCTACATGATAATTAAATTTGAATGTTTTATAAAATTTATCAATGAGATTTATAATTTTTGTTATTTCTTCTTCAAGCTGTTTTTCTGTGCAAAATATATGTGCATCGTCTTGAGTGAATTGAATTAATCTGAATAATCCTGATAATACTCCAGAAAGTTCTTGTCTATGAACAATTCCTATTTCTGCTAATCTTAAAGGTAAATCTTTGTAAGATTTTGGCCTTGATTTATATACTAACATTGCTCCAGGACAGTTCATAGGCTTAATAGCAAAATCTCTTTTTTCATATTCAGATAGAAAAATATTTTCTTTATATTTTTCCCAGTGTCCGGATATCTGCCATAATTTCTTGTCTAAAATCTGAGGGGTTTGTATTTCTTGATAATCTAATTTATTTTGTTCTTCTCTTAAGAAATTAATTAGTTGATTTCTTATTATTAGACCTTTGTTATGCCAGAAAACCATTCCTGGAGCCAAATCTGAAAAAGAAAATAAATCCATTTGTTGTCCTATAATTCTATGATCGTTATCTTTTAATTTTCTTGAATCCAATTTTAATTTTGTAATTTCTTTTAATAATTTTTTGTGATCATAAATCTCTTCCTGTTTTTTTATTTCTTCTGAGTA
The DNA here is from genome assembly GCA_038045965.1 of Nanobdellota archaeon. GTDB lineage: Archaea > Nanobdellota > Nanobdellia > Pacearchaeales > GW2011-AR1 > ARS1285. The sequence goes on along the minus strand of JBBSXD010000020.1, from coordinate 5,538 downwards.
ATTTATTTCTCTGGAAAGCTCCGATAAAGGATGACCTTTAACTTTTAATTCAAATTCTTTATAATAACCAAATGGAGCTCTTTCTATAATTTCAAAATCTTTTTTTAAATTATCTTCTGTTTCTTTTAATATTTTTAATGCAAATTCTGGATTTGATAATGAAGAAGATAAATGGGCGTATGGATAAATAACCAGATTTTTGGCTTTTATTTCTTTAGCTAATTTTTTTATTTCATTGGTAAAAAGATTTAATAGTTCTGGATTTTGTTCGTCTTTTTTTTCAACGGCAACCATTATTACTAAAGGATCTTTAACATTAATCTCATTTTTTCTTTTTTCTGAAAGTTCCTCTGGATTTTTTAAGGCATTTTTTAATGGCTTAAATTTTATATAATCACAATGTAACGAGAGTATTTTCATATTATTAATAGAGATATTTGGTATTTAAAATTAAGCTATAAATTTCTCAATAATCTTTCCCACTTTTTCTCTTTTTTCTTGATGGTTTTTTAAAAAAGAATTTATTTTTTTAATAGTGTAATCTTTTAATTCTCCTGTAGTAAGTTTTCCTGATTTATAATTTTTTTCTATTTCTTCTAGTTTTTTATCGTCTTCTTCTAAAAGCATTTTTAAATATTGAAAAGAAACATCTATATCAGGATTTCCTCCTTTTTTTCTATGCTCTTCAAGGGTTTTCTGACCCCCGCTGAATGCATATTTATTTATTTTATTTTTTATTGTTTTTGGATCATCTGTAAGCGCTATAAATGAATTTGGGTCTGATGAAGACATCTTTGATTTTGTTCCTTTAAGTCCTGGAATCATTTTATGATAAGTAGAAGATATCTGTGAAAATTTTATCGATTTTATTCTTTTGGATATATCTCTTGTAAGTCTTATATGAGGATCTTGATCTATTCCTACTGGGATAACAACAGGACATTCATTTTCAAATTCTGGAAGTTGAGGGTGAAGCATATCTGATGCTTGTAAAAGTGATGATATCATCTTTCCAGGAGTTATCTCTCCGTAAGTAGAAGTAAATTCATTGAAAGTAAGATGTTTTGCTAAAATATTCTGAAGTCTATAATAAGCGTTTGATTTTTTTGATTCCTTTGATCTTTCTGATTGGAAATAAATTTCTAAATTCTCTTTTTCTAATCCTAAAGAAATGTAATTTGTGATATATTCTTCTATAGCAATTTTTCTGCTTTCTTCCAGAGATTGATTCCTAGTATTATACGCTTCAATGTCAGCAACGGCTATATAAATTTTAGCTCCTAATTTTTGATAGAATAAAAACTGTTTTACTAATAATAAATGTCCTAAATGAAATTTTCCTGTTGGCATTAGTCCAGTCATCATTACAAATTTTTTTTTATTTTTTATCGCTTCTAATACCTTTTGATAATCTCTATGAGCAAATATTATTTTTCTTCTGAAAATTAATTCTTTATTAAAAATCTCTGGAAGTTCTTTCATTTCAGATAATCCAAATTCTCTAACAAGTCTTTCATAGTTTATATCTCCTTTAAATTCCCAAGGATTAATTGTGTTTTTCATTTTTAAAAATAATTTCTCAAATATTTAAATCCTTTCAAAATGTTATTTTATTTCTTATCTCTTTCTAGTTTGGAATAACGATAGATATTATAGAGATTAATAACACCAATAAAATCCCTATGTCGTTATGAGCATTAGAAATTATTCTTTGAATAGAAATTATGATTATTACTGATAAACAAAATATAAAATAAGGAAATCTCCATGAATTGTTTTGGTCTATAAAAAATGTAATATATTACATTATTAAATAGATGACTCTTTATATATAGAGTAAATGAGAATATTATCATATGTAAGAAGCATCAAATAAAATATTTTTGTTGAATGAAAGCATTGGTAGAGATTTGAAGATAAGAATTCCTAGAATCATAATTGAAGAAGTTATTAGAATCTTTTTTATTCGTAGATATACTCTTTTTTTCATATAAATCTAGTAAAAAAGATTATTTAAGATTTTCTAATTCAAATCCGATTCTTCTTAATAATTCTATATTTAGTTCATATCTACCTCTTAATGAAGTGTCCATAATTCCTATTCCAGTATCCTCTTGAGTTGCAATTTTATATATAGGTATTCTTTCTTTTATTGACGAGAAAGATGATAATAGTTTTGTTATCTTATTCAGATCTTTTTTTGCTCCTAAATAATCTGAATTTAGATTAAAAGCTAAGTGGTCTATTGTGTCTGACCCTTGTATATGAAATCCATATTCTATATAACAAGAAGGATAAGTTAAGAAAGCATTTTCTTTTAATTTTGAGTTATGATTATCAACTACTCTGAATATATATGCTTTAATTCTATCTACTAAATCATTTGATTTTTCTGCTACTTTTTCTCTGTTATTTGTATTTATATTTTCATCTATGTCATAAAACAAGTTAAGAAATTCTGAATAATATTTATGATGTAGCTTTATGTCTTTTCCTGCTATCGATATTCTTTTTTTCATTATTTTCTCTGCAATTTCTAAGTCTTCAGGTTCTCCATTACCATATGCATCATAGAACATTTTATTTGACATAATTCCTATTTTTGTTTCAATAATATAATTTATTACAATAGGATCTGTTGCAGAATAAGTTAAAGCTTCATATCAGAAAAAATCCCTGAAAAATCGCCACCTCTGCCTAAAGGCAGAAGTTTGATCGGCGATTTTTCTTTCAAATGGAGATTTTTTGGGATGCTCCGAAACGACCTCACCATTTATGGTGAGGTTTTCAACGTTTCGGACATAATGAAGAAAGTTTTTTTAAAAAAATTAAATCAGTTTCATTTATTTCTTTCATAAAATTTTGAGGAATATATTATTTTTAATAATATATGTAAGAAACTATAATTAAAGATACAGAAAAACCTTTAAATAATAAAGTTATCTATAATTCTTATGAAAAAGAGAATTTTTGTATTAATGGTAGTGTCAGTATTATTTTTTTTAAATTTTGTTTCTGCTGGAGTTTATTTTTCTGAAGTTAATAGTAAGTATAATCTAGGAGATATGATAGATTTTAATGTTAAAGTAGATCCTATACATGAAGGATTATTATTGAATGTTAAATTGTACTGCAGTTCAAATTTTGTTATAGAGTTTAATAATTTACCTTCAAGCGATGGAAAAGTTAATATTAAACTACCATTAAATTTTAATACAATAAATAGAGCAAATGGAGATTGTCATTTTACAGGATTTTATAATGGAGAAAAATTTGACAGCATAAATTTTGAGATATCTAAACTTTTGATTGTTAAATTAAATAACGATGCTTTTTTTGCAAGACCAAATGAAGAAATTATTATTAGTGGGAGCGCTGAAAAAATAAATGGGAATTCTGTTAATGGAGAAGTTGAAATTAAAATTCCTTTGCTTGAAGCTTTAAAATTAGTTGAAGAAAAAAATGAAATATCTAATATCCAAAATAATTCTGAGAACCAAGAATCTGAAGATAATGGTTTAAATGATGAAAATAACGAGGAGAATTTAGAGTATAATGCAGGAATTTTTTATGGAAGAATTAATGATGGAAAGTTCTCAGTTAGTATAAAAATTCCTGAAGATACACCTGCGGGAGATTTTAGAATTGATATTTTGGTTTATGAAAAATCCGGAGAAGAAAAAACAAGTGAGGGAGTTGGTTATGCCAACCTTAAAGTATCTCAAATAATAAAAGGAATAGAATTAAATCTTAATACTCAAAATTTTGATCCTGGAACTATTATAGAATTGAAACCAAAATTATTAGATCAAACTGGAATTAATATTAATGAAGAAGTTTCTGTTGTTATTAGGAATAGTTTAAAGGAAAGATTTTATGAAAAGATAGTTAAGTCCGAAGAAGGAATTAGTTATGAAATTCCTAAGAATACTCCTTCGGGTTATTATGAAATTGAAGCTAGTGCCAATAGTTTAAATGTTTCAAAAAGTTTTTTTGTAAATGAAAAAGCTATAGTGAGTTTTGATTTAGTTAATGATACTTTAATAGTTAGTAATATAGGAAATATTCCTTATGATAAAAATATTGAAATTGAATTAAATGGAAAACCATTTATTAAATCTGTAAATTTAGAATTAACAGAAAGCACAAATTTTAAATTAACTGGCTCTCAAGGAGAATATAATGTTAAGGTTAGAGATGGGGATAATGAATTTGTAAAATCGGGAGTTAGTTTAACTGGTAAAGTTGTAAATGTGAATGCCGTTGGAGAAGGAATAAATTTGAATAGTCCTGTCTTTTGGATATTCTTTTTTATAATCCTGATACTGATTTTATTATTTTTATTTAGAAGTGTTTTTAAGAAAAGATCTACAGCTCTTCATTCATTTAAACCTTTAGAAAATTTTCAAGGTGGTTCTGGAGGTTCTATGGTTAATTCTCTAAAAAGTGAATCTTTCTCAAAAGAAAAATCCGAAGATAAAAAACCAGTTATCTTACGTGATGCTTCTGAAATAAGAAGATTGGACTTTAGAGGAAATACAATATCAAATAAAGCTGATCAGGTTATGGTAATGAGCGGAGATAAATCTAAAGTAGCTGTTTTGGTTGTTAAAATAAAAAATAAATTAGGGAAAAATGAAAAAAAAGTTTTGGAGCAAGCAATAGAATCTGTTTATTCTAAGAAGGGAGCAGTTTATGAACAAGGAGATTTTGTTTTTGTAATATTTAGCCCTTTAATGACTAAAACAGAAAATAATGAACAAACTGCTGTTTTATCGGCTCAAAATATATATAATATTTTAAGTGAATATAATAAAAAATTTAAGGAAGTTATTGAATTTGGGATAGCTGTTAATTCTGGAGATATAATAAATAAAATTGAAAATGGAAAGTTGAAATTTACCGCCTTAGGAAATATTTTTATTTCTGCTAAAAGATTGGTTGATATTTCTAATAGAAATGTTTTGTTGACTAAAGATAGTTTTCAGAGAATGGGTTCACAAATTAAAGCAGATAAAATTAATGATAATGCTTATCTTTTAAGGAATATTGTAGACGCTGAAAAAAATAGCAAGTTTATTAAAGGATTTTTAGAGAGACAGAATAAATAGAATTGTTTATTAATTTTTAGTACTTACATCTTTTATACTTGTTGATATATTTTTCTTTATATGTGGGATTTGAAAAATTATTTCTCATTAAAAATTTATTTATAAAGAAGTTTTTAGGTGTGTAACTTATGAGTTACTTAAAAAAGGGATTTTTTGGAAAAAAATCTTTTGATAGATTTAAATTTTTTAGTATGAAAAATTTATTTTTATATTCATCTAATAAACCCGGGTTTATTGAGAATATCAATAAGGGGATAGATGACAATGGATTGAAAGGAGGTATAGAAAAATGAAAAAACTTTTTAGTTTATTAATGGTAAGTATGCTTGTACTTTCAGTAGTACCTTCTTTATTTGCTGTTAGTATAGTAAGTGGTGTAGGTGTTTCAATAACTCCTGAAGAATTCCCTCCAATGATTTGGGGATGT
>JBBSXD010000019.1:0-1999 GCA_038045965.1 Nanobdellota archaeon | reverse complement strand
GGACCTGGAGAGTCCGAAGCTGGTAGTAGTCCTAATGGAGGAGCACGATGTATTGGTGTTAATTACCCCTACGATATTTTACAATCCAAACCATTATTTTTCAAAACTATTTTGGCAATATTATTAATTATTTTGGTTTTAGTAGCAATTATTTATTTTAAACCTAGAAGTATAAATAAGAGAAATAAAAATAAAAAAGGTAGAAGATAATATTTTAATTTCTCAAAAATAAGTAATTTTTTAAATACAATTAATTTATTAATTTGATGAAGAGAAAAGAATTGATTAAAAAATATGTTGAATTTTTTGAATCTAAAGGGCATAAAAGAATTATCAATAGCAGTTTGATTCCTGAAAATGATCCTACTGTGCTTTTTACGACTGCTGGAATGCATCCTTTGATTCCTTATTTACTTGGAACAAAACATCCCTTGGGTAAAAGATTAGTCAATGTTCAGAGATGCGTAAGAACGGGAGATATAGATTGTGTTGGAGATGAAGTTCATCATACTTTTTTTGAGATGTTGGGTAATTGGAGTTTAGGAGATTATTTTAAGGAAGATGCAATTAAATTTAGTTTTGAGTTTCTTACTAAAATTTTAAAAATTCCAATGAATAAAATTGCTGTTTCTTGTTTTGTTGGAAATAAAGATGCAAAGAAAGATCAAGAATCTGCAGATGTTTGGTTTAGTTTAGGAATTCCTAAAGAAAAAATTGCTTTTTTTCCTAAAGAAAATAATTGGTGGGGACCTGCTGGGAAAACAGGACCATGCGGTCCTGATACGGAAATGTTTTATTATAAAGGAAATAAAGTCCCAAAAAAATTTGATTCTGATGATAAAAATTGGGTAGAAATATGGAATGATGTTTTAATGGAGTATATTAAAGATGAGAATGGAAATTATAATGAAGCTAATCAGAAAAATGTAGATACTGGAATGGGAGTAGAGAGAACACTCGCAGTTTTGAATAATATAGAAGATAATTATTTAACAGATGCTTTCTTGCCTATGGTAAAATTTATTGAGAAATTGTCTGGGAAAAAGTACAAAGAAAATAAAAAAGCCATGAGAATAATTGCAGATCATATCAAAGCAAGTGTTTTTATTATTAATGATGGAATAAATCCAAGCAATTCTGAACAAGGATATGTTTTAAGAAGATTAATTAGAAGAGCTATAAGATATGGCAAACAATTAGGATTAAATAAATTTATTTCTAAATTGGCTAAAATAGTTTTTGAGATTTATGATGATTATAAATTTAATGATAAAAGAATTATCAACGAACTTGATCAGGAAGAAGAAAAATTTTTAGAAAGTTTAGATAAAGGAATAAAATTATTTGATAAAATTTCTGATAATATTATTAACGGAAAAAAGGCATTTTTGTTATATCAAAGTTACGGATTTCCTATTGAGATGATATTAGAATTAGCCAAAGAAAAAGGAAAAAATGTTGATGAAAAGGGTTTTTATGAAGAGAGCAATAAACATTCAGAGTTAAGCAGAACTGCAAGTAAAGGGAAATTTTCTTCTGGTTTAGCTGATAATAGCGAAGAGACTACTAAATTGCATACGGCGACTCATTTATTACATTCTGCTTTAAGAAAAGTTTTAGGAGATAATGTTCAGCAAAAAGGTTCAAACATAACTCCGGAAAGATTAAGGTTTGATTTTTCTTTTGATAGAAAAATGACGGATGAAGAATTAAAAAAAGTAGAATATTTAGTAAATGAAGCTATAAATAAAAAGTTAGATGTTAAGAGAGAAGAGATGAGCCCAAAGGAAGCTAAAAATTACGGCGCTTTAGGATTATTTGAACATAAATATGGGGATAAAATAAGTGTGTATAGTGTTGGAAATGGCAAAGATCAATTTTCTAAGGAAATATGCACTGGACCTCATGTAAAAAATACTGAAGAGCTTGGAAAATTTAAAATTGTTAAAGAAGAAAGTTCAAGTTCTGGTGTAAGAAGGATTAAGGCAGTTTTGGAGTG
>JBBSXD010000018.1:0-5671 GCA_038045965.1 Nanobdellota archaeon | reverse complement strand
TTTTAATAATTAGAAATAATTTTTATTTTAACTAGTTTGTTCTGCTGGTTTTTCTTCTTTTTTTACAAGATCTTCAAATTTTTTATTTCCTTCTTTTAAAACTTTAATATTAACTTGATTAGTTTTAGATGATATTTCTTCTCCTCTAATAGTTTTTCTTAGTCTTATACCTTTTCTTCTATCTTTCATTCCTTTCCCATATTTTAATAATAATCTATGATATCCAGGACCTTGCAATTCTTTTAATCCTGGTATTCCAGAAATATCACTTGTTCCAGTTATTTCTAAATTATATCCTGAAAGATTAGTGTCTAATTCTGAGCCTTCTATTTGTTCACTTATTTTTTTTCCAATTAAAAATTCGTTTTCAGATTCTAATTTGTAAGTTTTTCCTTTATGAGATACATTTATTTTGAACATATAAATATGCTAATTAATCGGGTTTTTAAAGCTTATGTAATTTATTAAATTATGAAACTGGAGTTAAATCAAAAACAAAAAGAGGCAGTAGAATTTGTTAATGGGAATTTGTTAATTGTGGCTAGTGCCGGAACTGGTAAAACTACAACAATTATTAGCAGGTATGTCAATATGGTTGAGAATCATGGTTTTTATCAGGATGAAATTATGATGACTACTTTTACTAATAAAGCTGCTGGAGAGATGATAAATAGAATAAAAAGTTATACTAATAAAATTCCTAAATATGTGGGAACTATGCATTCAATTTTTTTAAGATTTTTAAGAATAAACAGCAACTTTTTAGGAATCTCTGAAAATTTTATAATATTAGATGATGATAATGATAAAAAAAAAATATTGAAGGAAATTTTAAGAAGCAGTGGAATTTCTGATAAATATGAAAATGTATTTTATTTCTTGGATAAAATATCTAAGTTTAAGAATAGAGGAATTCTGGCAGAAAATTTAGAACTTAATCTAAATGAATTGATTGAGAATAAAAGGGAAGAGATGATAGAAGATGAGATAATTGTTATTAACAGCGAAATTAAAAGCAAAGTTAATTTTATTTATAAGAAATATCAAAATTATCTAAAAGTTAACAACGTTTTAGATTTTGATGATGTATTATTATATACTCTAAAACTTCTTGAAAATAATCCCGAAGTTTTAAATTATTATAAAAATAAGTTTAAATCTATAATGGTGGATGAGGCCCAGGATTTAAATGTAGTTCAAATAAAGATTCTAGAAATGCTTGAAAATAATAATTTATGTTTAATTGGAGATGATTGCCAGAATATTTATGAGTGGAGAGGAGCAAGCAACGAATTAGTTTTTGATTTTAGCAAGAATAAAAAGACAATTTACTTAGATGATAATTATAGATCAAAAGAGAGAATAATAAAAGCAATTAATGAAACTATAAGAGAGATGAGGTTTAAAATAGACAAACAATTGAAATGTAGCAGAGATGTTGGAGAAGATATAAATGCTGCTTTTTTTCACAGTTTTAATGAAGAAATATTATATGTAACTAAAAAAGTTAAAGAACTTATAGAGAATGGGATAAATGAAAATGAAATAGCTGTTCTTTTTAGAGCGAACTATATAGGTAATTTCTTTGAGAAAGAATTTTTAAGAAATAATATTCCTTGTTATTTATCTAGAGCTAAAGGATTTTTTGAGAGAGAAGAAATAAAAGATTTTTTAAGCTTTTTAAGATTGAAATTAAATCCAAATTCAGAAATAGATTTTGAAAGAATCGTTAAATTAATTGAGATAGATCCAGAGAAAATAAAGTCAATAGTAGAATATGCAAGAAGTGAGAGTATAAATTTAATAGAAGCATTAAGCTATCATGGAAATTTTAATATAGAATATATTAAGAGTAGAAAATTAATTGAATTACAAGAATTAATAAAAAATATGAATGATGATCCAACTTTACAATTTTTTAAATATTTTAATTATGAGAAATTAATAGAAAAAAATTATCATTATGATATAAAAAGATTGAAGGAAAAAAGAGATAATATTAAACTTATTAAAGAATTATATGAACCTTATTCAGATGAATTAGGAATTGTGAGATTTTTGGATAATTTAATAGAGTTGGGTAAGAATGAAAGAAACAATGGAAAGGTGGTTTTGTCTACAATTCATTCAGCTAAAGGATTAGAATGGAAATATGTTTTTTTAGTTTGTTGCAACGAGGGGATTCTTCCGTATTATAAAGATAAATTGGGAGTTGTTAAAAGAGATAGTGAGCTGAGACTTTTTTATGTGGCAATATCTAGAGCAAAAGATAAATTGTATGTTTCTGGCAGTCATACTCATAATTGGCAAGAATACGATCCTAGTCATTTTTTAGAGTTGGTTTATATGAAGTAAAAAATTAATTAAGATATAATTAAACTCCCCAAGTAATATTATTCTTTCTTTTTATTTCCGCAATTTTTTGTAGAGTTTGTATTTCATCCTTACTTAACAATTCTTTATTTTCTTTAAATTTTTTGAATTGGTTTTCAGTTAGATCACTATAAAGATAATCGATGTCTTTTAAAACTCTATCAAATATTATTCCTGGCAGAGATATTGCAACTTCTTTTCCTTTTTCAGCTTCTTCTACTTTTTTGTTATTCTCTTGAATATCTTTTATTTTTGCTATTTTATTTCCTTGATTGTCTATTAAAGGAGTTCCAAATTTTATTTTTCCTGCTTCTATAAATACTCCAAAAACTGCTGGATTTGAATGTCTAAATAAATATTGATGAAGAATTTTTATTTTAGATATATTTGCTAATTCTGTTAGTTTCTCTTTTTTTAATTCATTTGTTTTTTCTTCTTGATATTTTTTTAAATCTTCTATAATTTTGTAAATTACTTCTCCTTTTATAATTTTTATGTTATAATTTAAATTTTTAACTTCTTTATCTTCTTCTACATTAAATCCTAAAATGACTGCATTTATAGGATCTTCTTTTAAATTTGTTTCTGCTGAAATTATATCTTTTTTATTAATATCCCCTATGTCATAATTTATTATTTGAAAATTATTTTGTTTTAATAGAGTGAATAAAGCCTCTAAACTTCCTAATGAATCTGATTTTATTATTATACCTTTTTTATCTGTTTTTAATTCATTTCCTATTTCTTTTTTAAATTCTTTTTTTATTTCATCTAAGTTATTTTTAAAAATTATAAAAGGCATTCCTGCAAGTACGTTTTCTTTATTAATCAGCTGAATTCTTATTCCTGTTGAAGCAGAAACAGATTCTTTTGGTTTGAATTTAGGTGATATATTTTCTATCTCTTCTAAAACTCTAATTTTACTTATTATAGGTTCGTTGAAACTGGCAATTGCAATTTCATCTTTGGAATTTAAGATCCCGTCGTATAAAACGCATTCTGCATATTGCATATCTTTTTCTTTTTTTATTTCAAGAATCAATCCCTTTGTATTTTTTCCTAACTCTAAATTTTTTTTAAGAAATTTTTCTGAGATTCCTGCTAAAGTTAAAATTAATTCTGATATTCCTTCTCTTGTTTTTGCTGAACAAGGTATTAATGCAAGCTCTTTTGAGAAATCAGTTATTTCATAATATGGTTTAGCATTAAATCCATAATAATGCAAGCTTCCCATTAAAGTCAGTAATTTTTCTTGAAATTGCATTTTGACATTTGCTGACTGTTTATCTATATTTTCTTTTAGGTTTTCAGATTGTTTTCTCCATCCCGATATATTATCTATTTTGTTCAATGCAATTACAAAAGGAATTTTATTTAATTTTAAAAGTTCTATAACTTCTTGAGTTTGAGGTTTTATACCTTCATTTATATCTATTAATAAAATAGATATATCTGCTAAAGATCCTCCTCTTTTTCTTAAATGAGAAAAGGCAGCATGTCCTGGAGTGTCTATAAATAAGAATCCAGGTATATCTAATTTTATATTATTTTTTTCTATTAATGGACATTGTTTTTTTAAGTGTTCAATTGGAATTTTTGTAAAAGAAATCTTTTGTGTTATCCCTCCAGCTTCTGTGTTTTGAACATTTGTGTTTCTTATAGCATCAGCTAATGAAGTTTTTCCATGATCAACATGTCCTGCTATAGTAATAATTGGTTGTTTAATTGTCATAGAGAATTCAATTATATAAGAGTTAAAAGTCTTTTGATTGATTATTTAGAATGAATTTTTATTCTACAAAAATCTTTGCTGATATTAATAAGGATATTCCTAATATTATAAAAATTAAATTTATTATTATTTTTTTAATATCTTTTTCTTTGAATATTTCTGGAATTAAATCAGATATTGCTATATATAAAAATCCTCCTGCAGATATTGGAATTAAAAATATTGCCTGATCTTTTATAGATAAAAAGAAATATCCTAATACTCCTCCAATTATCGCAGTTAATTGCGAGAGAAAATTATAGATTAATGCTTTCTTTTTTGTAAAACCTCCATAGATTAATACCGCAAAATCACTTATTTCTTGAGGAAGTTCATGAGCTATTATTAAAGAACTTGTTATTATCCCAACTGGAACAGATATAATAAAAGAGCTTGCTATTATTAATCCATCTATAAAATTATGAATAGCATCTCCATAAATTAATAGATATGTAAATGTGTGTTCATGACATTTTTCTGTATGGCAGTGATGCCAATGAAGAAACTTCTCAAGAGATAGAAATATTATAAATCCTAATATTGTTAAAATAGTAGTCTTGATGATAGAGATTTCTTCTAAAGATTCTGGTATAAAGTGAAAGAATACTCCCCCTAATAATGCTCCTGTTTCAAAAGATAGAAATAAAATTAAAAATTTCTCAAGTTTTTTTTCATTTATAAAGAATAATGAAGCTCCTGCAAAAGCTATTAATCCATTTATAATAGTCGCAATTAATATGAAATATAGGGTTTGCATTATATAGATTATTAAAATTATATTTATAAAGCTTATTGATTTCTATTATCAATAAGAAGATTTATAAATATTTTAAATAAAATTTATCAATAAGAAATGATCAGCAGAAATACTAAACAGAAAAAATTAATTAGCACAGAAATAAAAAGTTTTAATAGATTTTTTAATGCAGATGAATTATATGATAGAATAAGAAAAAAAGATAAGAAAATTGGTATAGCTACTATTTATAGAGCTTTAAGATATTTGAAAAAAAATAATGAGCTATGTTCTTATGTTTGTGAAAGAAAAATAATTTATTCTAAAGATAATAGGAGTCATTGCCATTTTATATGTGATAAATGTAATAAGATAGAACATATAAATTTAAACAGATTAGATTTTTTAAAGAAATATATTCATGGAGAATTATGCTATGTACAAATAGATGTTAGTGGAATATGTGAGAGATGTAAAAATAAAAATTAAAATAAAAGCTATCCTCTTAGTAAATCATCTAAACTCTTTGGTAGCTTCATGTTATTAATATTAAGAACCCCAAATAATTTATCTAATTTTTCTCCTTTTGGTTTTGACTTACCTTGAACATATAATGAAACTGCCTGTTTTGAAACACCTAATTGCTCAGCCAACCAAGATTGGTTTCGACCAAGTTCTTTTAATCTATTGTCTATCAAATCACTTAATTTTTTATTTTGATTAACTCTTTGTCTTGCTAAATGTTGTAAATATTCTGTCTGAGATTTGAATTGCTCTCCTGTTTCTGGATT
>JBBSXD010000017.1:0-12332 GCA_038045965.1 Nanobdellota archaeon | reverse complement strand
AAGACATATATGATTTAATGTAAAAATATTTATAAGTTTAAACTTTTCATAATTCTAATGAGTATTAGTTTTAAAGTAGAACCAGTAGTTAGGAAAATTTATAATCCTGAAGCAAAATTAAATGTTTTATGTGATGATAAGAAGTTAGTTTTTGGATTTCCTTCTTTTGGTTCTTGCAACTGCCGGAATATAATAGAGAAGATATCTAATTATGATTTATTAATTCCAACTGGAGAACAAGTTATAGATTTAATTCATGCTGTTTATATGTCTTCTAATATAGAATCAGATAATTTTTATAAGGATAATATAAAAGGAATTATGAATAATAGATTTTTATTAACTTTTAATAGATTAGATTTTGTTTATGAAGGGGTTTATGTGAGCCAGATCTCAAATTTAAAGGATTTAACTGAGAAATTTAATAAAGATAAATTTGAGAATAAATTAAAATATGGAATAAAATTAAAAAATGGAATAAGATTTAGTAAAGATGACAAAGTGAGATTTGCTCCTAAAAAGAATTATGGATTTGGAGAACATGAAAAAGGGACTTTGGCATATGATGGATTTGTAATCGCAAATTATGGAATAAAAGGAGCAGAAAAATTGGCAGAAATTTCTAGAGAATTTTCAAATGATCCTGTTACTTATGGTCTAGAAATTGATAATAAAAATGGATTGGAAACAAGAGTTTCTATAATTGATGGAGGAAAAGAATTAAGTATTGGAGCAAGTTTAATTAATTATAATAACTGTTATGGGTTTGGGTTAATTGATAGTGAGTAAAAATATTATAAGATGTGAATTATAATATAATTTATTTTAGCAAGATTTAAAACTTAATAGTTCTTATTTGGGTTATGAAAAGTACTAAAGGAATTACTGCTGACAAGGATGAGTTTAGTGAATGGTTTACACAAGTTATAGTTAAAGCTGATTTGGCAGATTATAGTGAAGTTTCTGGTTGTATTATCTTCAAGCCTGTTTCTTATGAAATTTGGGAGAAAATAAAATCTACAGTGGATATAGAATATAAAAAATTAGGAATAAAAAATGTTTATTTTCCTTTATTTATTCCAGAAAAGTTTTTGATAATGGAAAAGGAACATGTTGAAGGATTTAGTCCTGAAGTGGCATGGGTGACTCATGCTGGAAATACAAAATTAAATGAAAGATTGGCCGTAAGGCCTACTTCAGAAACAATTATGTATCCTTCATTTTCTAAATGGATAAGAAGTTATAAAGATCTACCTTTAAAATTAAATCAATGGAATAATGTCGTTAGATGGGAATTTAAAAATCCAGTTCCTTTTCTTAGAACTAGAGAATTTTTGTGGAGTGAAGGGCATACTGTTTATGCTGATAAAAATGAAGCCGAAGAAGAAAGAGATAAAATAATAAAAATTTATGATGATGTTTGCAGAAATATTATGGCTTTACCTTCTTTAATTGGAAGAAAAACAGAAAAAGAAAAATTTGCTGGAGCAGAATATACTATTTCAATGGAGTTTTATATGCCGAATGGAAAATCTGTTCAAGGGCCTGATTTTCACCACGATGGACAGAAATTTGCAAAAGCATATAATATCCAGTTTTTAGATAAAAATGAAAAAAAACAATATGCATATCAAAATACTTTTGCAATAACTACTAGAATGCTGGGAGTTATGTTTGCAATTCATTCTGATGAGAAAGGATTAATAATACCTCCTAATGTCGCCCCAAATAAAATAGTAATAATTCCTATATTCGATGATAAAACAAAAAAAGAAGTTTTAAATGAAACAAAAAAAATATTAAATCTATTAGAGGAGTTTAATCCAATATTAGATGATAGAGAAGAATATAGACCTGGATTTAAGTTTAATGAATATGAATTAAAAGGAATTCCAATTAGAATTGAGGTTGGAAAGAGAGATTTGGAGAAATCTAGTGTTGTTGCAGTAAGAAGAGATAATGGAAAAAAAGAAGATATTAAGATTAAAGATTTGAAGAAGAATGTGTTATTAATTTTAGAAAATATTCAGAAGAATTTATTGAGAAATGCTGAAAAATTATTAAAAGAAGCAGTAGTTAGTGTGAATAGTTTTAATGAATTGGAAAAAGATATTAAGGATAAAAAAATAGTCTTGGCTAATTTATGCAGTTCTATAAAGTGTGAAGAAGAATTAAAATTTAAAACAAATGGAGCTAAAGTTTTGAATATAGATGAAAATAAAAAAGCTAATGGTAAATGTATTATTTGCAGTAAAAAAGCGGAGTATATCGGCAGGATTGGAAAAAGCTATTAAATTTAAATACTCTTTCTTATTAATATTGTTATGAATCTTGATGAGATAAGCGATGATTTTATTTTAATGAAAAAATCTGAGGTTTCTAAGCTTCCTTTATTTAAATCTTTTAGACAATTTGATCTTAGTGATTTAATAGGTGAAATGATTGTGCAAACTAGGGAGATTAAGAATCCTAAAGAATATAATCCTGAAGTAGAAAGTCCAAATCCAGAATATTTCAAAGTTTTAATTTTTAAAAGTGATAATTTTTTAATATTTGAGGAAGAAGGATGGCAAGATGGAACTACATTACATTCTTATTTTTACGATGGTAAAAGTGTGAGATATAATAATGATTTGTTTAGAGATTAGAATAAGTTTATAATGCTATCACTAAATAGTAATATTTATATATGTGATTTTTGTGTGCTTTAAATATAAATATTAGAATATAAAATGGAAATAGCTTTTATTGGAGATGTTCATGGAAAGATAGATCTTATGTATAGTTTAATTTCTGATATAAGAAGGACTCATGACCATAATGTAGACAGTGTTTTTCAGATAGGAGATTTTCATGCAATAAGAGATAAAGATGATCTAAAACATTTTCCTGTAAAAGAAAAATATAGAACTCTTGGAGACTTTCCCAAATATTTTGAGGGAGGAAGAGTCCCAATAAAAACTTATTTTATAGGTGGAAATCATGAAAATAATTTCTGGCATAGCCAGCATCCAGAAGGTCATGAGCTTATAGGAGGGCTTAATTATCTTGGTCGTTCAGGAATAAAAAATATTCAAGATATAAATTTAGCATGGGTATCTGGAAATTATTCCAAGAAAGATTTTTCCGAATCTAATTCTAAAAAAAGAAAATATAATCATTTTACAAAAGAGGATTTAGATATTATATTACACCAATCTAATGGAGAAAAAATAGATGTTTTAATGTTACATGACTGGCCAGCTATTAGAGAATTAGAAAAACATATTTCTGGCGATGTTCAAAATCCAGAAAATTTATAGTATTCATTAAAAAGAAATTTTGGTTCTGTTGAACTTTATGAATTAGTAAGAAAATTAAAACCGAGATATGTTTTCTCTGGACATATGCATATCCCTCTTGATTTAGAAATTAATATAGATGGTTCAAGAATTAGATTTGTAGGTTTAGACAAATTAAGAGAGCATCAAAATGAAATATATTTATTAGAAACAGACAATTTAAAGTTACATCCAATCAGCTTCAAAACTGGAAACTTAGAAGATGTTCTTTTACCGAATATCCTGCAGCTTGATGCGGGGATGAAAGCGAAAGAGAGATAAATCGCTAAAGATTTTATTATCATCTTAATAGTTTAGAAATAGATTATTATATATTTAAGTTCTATTATGAATTAATCTTTTATTCCTTTTCAATTATTTTCCCAATATTTTCTTTGAATTTTTGTAAACTATCTTCTGGAATTCTTGCTCCTGTTGCAAGCTCATGTCCGCCACCAGTCGCGTTTTCTATATCTTTTATGGCTTCTAATGTTATATTTCTTATATTTTTTCCTCTTAGAGAGAAATTTATAAAATTTTCTTTTTTGTTGCCTATAACTATATATTTATCGGGAAATTCATATTTTATTCTATTTGCTAAATTTGCACTTATACTAAATTTTCCTCCGTATGTAAAGAATATCAATTTTTTATCTGATTGATTTTTTATTTCATTTAATAGTTTTTCATATCTTTCATTTATTTCATAATATCTAGAAAGTATCTTTTTAGTTTTTTCATTTTCTTCCAATAAATCATAAGGAGATTTTATTTCTGTCATAAAATTTAAAGTTTCTGCTACATTTTTTACTGAATCTTTCAATGAGAATTCCATTATTCTTGCTATTTTTCCTATATCAGAATTAAACAATATGTCAAATGCAGATTTAGGATTTTTTTTTCCTAATTCTGGATATTTTTTATAAAATTCTTCGTAAAAATCTGGGATAAAAGCATCAGAAATACATCCTATTACAGCAATCCATATATCATCTTTTTTATTAGTTGCCTTATAAGAGATATATGAAACTGGTTCGTTAGATTTATTTTCATTAAATGGATTGTAATAATTTACCCATTTTTGTTCTGGAGGATTAACATCATGATGGTCAATCCATACTAAAGGCAAATTTTCAGTTTTAATCTGATTTAAAAAATCATCAGAAACAACTGGTTTATCTAAGATAAAAACATAATCAGAATTATATTCTTTTACTTTCTTAAAATATTCTGCATTTAAATCTGGATAAGATTTTATTGGAATTCCTTTTCCTCTGTTTATCATTCTTCTTAGTTGTAAGAAACTTGTTAGTCCATCATTATCATTATCGAAGAAAAAAATGGGGTTTTGAGAATTTTCTAAATGTTCTCTTATATTTTTCAATTGATTTTTATTAAGCATTAATTTTTGCAAGAAAAGTTATTATTTAAAGATTTGTTATATTCTTCTTCCTATAAGTATCTGCTCTCTTATGTGAGACATTTCTTTTTTGAATTTGTCAACACTGGCTCCAATTATTCTTATTAAGGTCTCGTCTTCTGCATTCATTATTTCATCTAACTGAGTAAATTCAATCAGCAAGTTTTCTATTTCATTCTGATGTAAGTTAGTTTTGCTTAATAGTCTGTATCCAATCGGATTTATAATAATATCTTGAGCTTGGTTAAATAAATTTTCAGCTATTTGTTCTATATCTAATATCTCTTCAAAATTTAAAGAGTCAAAAAATTCTCTGAATTTTTCTTCATTTTTTATGTAATCTTTAATTATGAATTCGTCTTCTTTTTCAATCCCTCTTATTACTTCTCTCATTCTCATTCTTAAAATTATTCCGTCTTCTCCCAATTCAATAATTTGTTCGTTTATTATGTTAATCATTTTTTTCATCATTTCTATTCTTTGAAGTACTTTGCATACATCTCCTATTGAAACTAAATTTGTTAACTCTAAAATATTTAAGTTTGTTAATAATTCATTGAATATGTCTCTTTGTTTTTCTAGTATCTGTAAATTTTCTGTCGCTCTTCTTAATAGATCTTCTGTTGGCTGTAATAAATATTTGAAATTAGCATTGTAAATAGTAGTTTCTCCTCTTCTTTGAGATATAGCTATAACTAAAGAGTTAGTTTCATTTGCTGTTCTTTCTGCAGCTTGATGTCTTATTCCAGTTTCATAACTAGGTAAGCTTGTGTCTGGAGTAAGTAAGGTGTTAGCATAAAGAATTCTTTTAAAATCTGGAGATAAGATTATGGCTCCATCCATTTTTGATAATTCAACTAAACGTCTTTGAGTAAATTCACAATCAACTTTAAATCCCCCTTGAAAACAATCAAATACATTTTGATTCGCTAATACAATGAGCGCTCCTAATCTGCCATGAACTATATCATTTATGGCATTTCTTAATTCTGTTCCAGCACTTATTTTTTTTAGAATCTCTAATTTTGTTAATGGTTTGTTAATAGATTCAGTCATCAGTCCTCTTTTTATCTCCTCTTCCATGCTATATAATAATCTTGAAATATATAAGCTTATTGTGATAAAATTAAAATTTACTTTTATATAAATATTTCTTTTAATATTTTTCAACAAATACGATAATTAACATATATATTTATAAATTAAATTTTTATGATTAAAGAATGAATAAATGGTTAGAGATTTTAATAGGACTTATACTAATCCTAGTTTCAGTTCTTGTTTGGGGTTTTTCTTATGAATGGGGATTCTGGAATTTTGGCACTGCTGCTTGGGAGTTTGTAAAAGGTGGAGTGGTTTGGTTCGTTATAATGATAGGAGTGTTATTTTTAGTCTTAGGAATAACTGATTTAAAAGAATAATTTTTATATATTTTTATATATACTCTCTGATTATTAAATTATGAATAATTTTTATATCAAGGATAAGAAGCTATTTAATCAAGAAAATAGAAAGAAGAGTAGAGAGATAATTTATAGTTTGAATTTTAATATTAGCAATCATTTTTCTGGAGCGTGCCCACCAGAAATTTTTGTCGGCAGATATAATTATCCCAATGTTAATGCAGGAATATTAAGTCCTAATTTTTTTGAGAATAGCGAAGAGCTTTCCATGCCAGAAATATGGTATAAAAAAAATTTTAATATTGGAGATATATTAATGAGAAGAAGCAAGTTGATTTATGGGAGGTTTAAAACAGAAATAAAAAGTTCCAATAAAAATAAATTTAGTGAATTGATGCAAGAAATAGCAATGTCTAGCAAACCAATAAGTACAGAAATTTTTCTTAAAAGAAATCCAAAAAAATATTTAGAAATAAATAAATATAGTCCTGTTATTACAAATTTTGCTCCTCTAGATAATTTAAAAATAAATGAGAACATTAAAATAGATAAAAAAGTAGATTATTTAGTTTCTGATATTCATTCTAAATCTAATGATGCTGTTATAGAATTATATAAAAGTGGAATTGCTGTCAGTAATATAAATAAGATTTTAAGTGCTGGTTTATTAGGAATAAAAATTAATAGAAAATTAGTACCAACAAGATGGGCTATAACTGCTGTTGACGATAATATAGGAAAAGAGCTTATTAATAATATAAAATATTATAAAGAGTTGGATGAGTTTTTGTTATTTCATTCTGAATATGTAGGAAATCATTATGAAATATTATTAATACCAGGAAATTTTTCATTTGAGATTATTGAGGCAGATGTAAAATTTAATGATGTGAAATTTTGGCAGGATTATGAAAGTTTCCATGGAAGAAAAAATTATGCTAAAGAAGTTGTTGGGGGGTATTACGTGGCTAGATTGGCAGTTTCAGAATATTTGGAGAGAATAAAAAGACAGGCTAATATTTTGGTTTTAAGAGAAATTACAAATAAATATTATGCTCATTTAGGCGTGGGAATATTAAGAGAAACATGTAGAGATGCTTTCAATAAAATTCCAGAGAAATTTACAAATTTAAAAGAAGCTTTTGATAAAATGCAAGAAAGACTTAATTTAAATGTAGAAGTTTTTAAAGATAAATCTTTATTATTAAATGATTATGGCAAACAGAAGAAATTATTTGATTTCTAATTGATCAATTCTTCTAACTACTAACTAACAAATACCAATAAGCTTTCTATTATACCAGCAATTATTAATAATGGAATTATTATAAATACAAAAATTCTTAATGAAGATTTTAAATTTTTTTTAAAATCTTTTAAATTAATACCCAATTTTATTCCTAATGAGATGCTTATTAATATTGCGGGAATTTCAAATATACCGTGAGGAAATAATCTCCATATTATAAAAATACCTTCTGAAGTTATTGATTTATTTATTATAAATCCTAAGACATAACCATTTACTATTAAAGTTAAAATAGGAAGGATTCCAAAAAAAATTCCTAGAATCATACTAAAAAAAGAAACTTGAATATTATTACCAGCTATAAAAATAAATAATTCGATAAAATTCATTCCTTCTGTTTTTTTAATTAAAGAATTTATAAGTTTTATAATTTGTTCTTTAAAAAAATTTGGATATAAGATTCCTATTATTAGGAACAAAGAGAAAATTATTATAGAAAATATTAAATAATTTTTAATTTTTCTTACATCTTTTAAAGCTAATTTAAAATTCTCGTAGATAGATTTATATTTTCTCATATTAGCTAAATTTTTTACTTATAATTTCAGTTTTATTTTTGTATTTATTTTTTAGATATTTTCCATAGACTATTCCAGCAATTAATCCTCCGAAATGAGCAGTATTTCCTATTGGAAGATTTACAAATAAACCTATCACCACTAATGGGACTATGGCTACTATTGGTAATATCCAAAAAGGCATGGCTAAAGGAATAGAGAGATTTCTTATTCTTGAATTAAATGAGAACATACTAAATATAGAAAAAAATATGTAAACCATTATTAAAAAATCCAATAATGAAAGTAATGATGATTCCTTTATTATTCCATGAATAAAAGATTGAATTATTAAAGCTATTATTGGTCCTGCAATTAAATAAACTTTCATTTTAGGCGTTAATATTGCTAATAAACCAGCTATACCAAAGATTGCTCCAGATGCTCCTACAGAATAAGTTTCTGAATTTACAAATAATTTTGCTCCTAATTCAGTATTTCCAAAATAAAATGAAAGTATAGAATAAAATAAACCTGCAAATAATCCAGAGATTATATAAAACCATAAAATCTTTTTTCTGCCTATTATTTTCTCTGAAACATTTCCAATAAAAAATAAAGAGATCATATTAAAAAAAAGATGAGGAAGCCATATATGAGTAAACATACTTGTTAATAAAGTCCAGTATGCTCCATTAAAAAAAGACTGAGCTTGAAGTCCAAAAATAATCAACAATTTCTCTTCGGAAATTCCTGTTATTTTTAAAGCTACTATGAGAATATAAACTAATAAGTTTAGAATTATCAACCAATTTGTAATGGAGAATCTTCTAAATAATTTATTTGTAAAATTATTTTCATCTAATCTTTTTCTAGAATAAGATAACAAATTTCTTTTTTCAAATTTTTCATTGAACCATTTATCAGTCATTTTTTTATTTTTTTAGGACTCTTTTTTTTCTTTTTTCTTGATAGCTTTTTTTCTTCTGCTAACTTCTTAGCTTTTCTGTCTTTAGCAGCATTTATTCTTTTTTCTTTTTTCTCAGTTTCAAATTTCTTTCTTTTCTTTTCTTTTTCTTTATTTATTTTTTCTTCTTCAATTTTTTTCTCAAGTGAAACCATCTCAATTTCTTTTTCTATTCTATTTATTTTGTTTTGTAAATCTTTTATGATATCTGAATTGTTAGTAAGCTGATAAACTTCTTCGCATTCAGGGCAGGTAAAGTTATTTAGAAGAGCTGTTTCTTCATTTACTTCTATAGAACAAGTATTGCAGATGTAGTGTCTTTCTTCAGTTCTATTTTTTAATTGATTTTTTAGATTTTCTAATTTTTTATTTAAATTTTCGCTTAGAAGTGATAATGCTTGATGAGTGTTTAAAGTCCAGAAATATATATACCACCCTTTTCTTTTGTCTTTTTTCCTTATGAACGAGACTATTCCAAAATCTGATAATTTATACAAGATATTTCTTGTTTGATTTATAGTAAGTTTAAGATTTTTTGCTATTGAAAATTCGTTAACATTCTTATTTCCAGATAATAAATCTATTATTGTTGCAGATTGTTTGTTAATAAGATCTTCTACAACTGTTTTTAAGATATTAATCTGTCTTTTTTGAGTTTCTATTTTTACTTTTTTTAAGGATAATATTTTTTTTTTCATAACTATTAATATTTATTAATTGTTGGTTTAGTTTATAAATTTGTTGTCATTAAAATTTATTAAAAAACAAATGTTTTTAAATTATAAAATTCATGTTTATTAAAAGGAGTTGATAGATTTTATTTTCTATTTAAGTGAAAATGGGGTTTTTTAGTAAAAAAAAAGAGGAGAAAAGTATGTTGCCGGATTTGTCTGATGGTTCATCTTTTTTACCAAATCTTCCAGAATATAATTTAGATAGTGAAGATACCAATAATCCAGAAAATAATACAAATTCCAATTTAAAAGAAAATTTTGATAGCGATTTAGGTGGCGATCATGGTTATAATCCTGATAATTCTGGTTTGAGAAATATGCAAAAATCTGGTTTTGAGCCTCTACCAAGATATCCAGTAAATACTACTCCAGGAAAAATCATTGCTGAACCTTTAACTTTTCCTAATAATGTTAATAAGGAGAACAGAAAATTTTTAGAGCCAAGAACTTTTGAAATTTCTGATTCGTCTAAAAATTTTAAAGAAGAAAGATTTAGCTCAACTAAAAATTTACAGCCCATTTATGTCAAGTTAGATAATTTTAAATTAGGTTTGGATAGCTTTGAAGATATTAGATCAAAGATTAATGAGATTGAAAATTTATTATTAAAAATTAAAGAAATGAGAGAAAAAGAAGAAAAAGAATTAATAGAATGGGAAAGAGAGATTCAGGTAATTAAAGCAAGAATAGATAAAATAAATAATGATATTTTTAAGAATGTGGAATAATGGAGATAAGGCATATTAAGTTAGATTATGAAAATGCTTTAGAATCTAAGAAATCTCTGCTTAGTTCAGAAATAGGATTGCTGGAGATATTAAAAAGAGTTAAGTCTTATAGAAATTTTAGATCGAAAGAATTAGGCTATAAGGATAAATTAAGATTAGAATTAAATAAATTTAGAAAAAAAATAGAAGAAATACAAAAAAGTTTGCCTAGTGAATATTATAAAGTTGATAAAAGAAAAAATAAGGATAGAAAAGTTTTTAAAAGAGATAGGGATTTGGAAGAAGAGTTGAATGAAATTAAGAAAAAGTTAAGCAAATTAAAGGGAAATATTTCTTAGTTCTCTTATTAATCTTGGTCCTTTAAAAATTAGTGGAGTAAAGATTTGTATTTCTGAAGCTCCGTAATTTATTCTTTCTATTAATCTTTCTTTTGAGTTTATTCCTCCGCATGCTATAATTTTTAATTTAGAATCTTTTAATTTTTCATAAAATTTTTTTTGAGTTTCTAAAGATTTTTGATAAAGAGCATTTCCGCTTGCTCCTCCTTTATCTAAAAATAAATTAATATATTCTGAATTATGAAATGTAGTTGTGTTTGTCGTTGTGAGCCCTTCTATATTATGATTATACATAGTTTCTAATATATCTTCTATATCTTTCTCTTCTAAGTCTGGTGAAACTTTTAAGTATATTTTCTGTTTATTTCTTTTCTCAGATTCTATTACTTCTATTTGTTCTTTTAAAGCTTCCTTATAATTAATTATTTTATCTTTGTTAGGACATGAAATATTTAATTCATATCTATCTATGTTACGAAGATCTCTGGTAAAATAAACTGTTTTTCTCAAGTCTTCTAATGGTTTAGTTGTTTTTGGAGTTGGAGTTAGATTTATGGTAATGGGTATTAAATATTCTTTAGATTGATATAAATTTATATTTTCTGCTATATGCTCTGCTCCTCTTCCTGGAAGGCCCATCCAATTAACCATAGATTCTGTTTTTCTGAATCTTTTAATATTTGGTTCAGGATTTCCTGAGAATGGTTCTGCGGTTACTGAACCAACTACTACTCTATCAAACCCCAGATGCCATAAAAAGTCTAAAGGAATATCCACATTTTTATTAAATCCTGCTCCATTTGATATAGGAATTAACGAATCTTTATGATTATCTTTATTATCAAGTAAGAATTTTTCTAAACCTAATCTAGTAGTCAGCTGAGAAAATTTAGTAAAAAGTCTATGAGCTTTATTCCCATTCATTAAAAAAAGTAAATTTTTAGTTATAAAATATGTTGAGTCTATTAGATTTCTTATCTTTTCCATTTTGTTTTAAAATTAGGTATTATTTAATTGTTGTTTATTAGTGATGGGAAATAAATATTTTGAAAAGAGAAATATATATAAATATTCTTAATTTATTTTAATTATGAAAAGAGGAAATTTATTTGTTTTATTATTACTTGGTGTTTTTCTTATTGGAATTATTAGTGTTTTGCCGATGGTGAGTGCGGAATTTGAATTTGGACAAGGTTGTTATGGTATAATTGATAGAAATATATGTGCTAATACTAAAGGGCTTGCTTCAGGTCCTATAGAATGTTCTGGTAGTGAAGTTGTTCAGATGGTTCATGATTGTGTTCTTAGGATTTTGCCAGGAGCAAAAGTAGAATGTGTTGATGGACTAGATTATGAAAAAGTTTTATATGATTGTGGTCCAGAAAGAGGAATGAGTTATTGTATTAGTGGATATGTTTATATAACTTATGATGGGAATTGTAATAATCCAATTGTTCATAGTCCTAATAGTTTTGGAAATTTTGAATATTGTGGTATCACTGGCTTTACTTATTGCAATGGTGATCCTTCTTTGGGTAATCCACCAACAGAAATATGTTTAGGACCTGGAGAGTCCGAAGCTGGTAGTAGTCCTAATGGAGGAGCACGATGTATTG
>JBBSXD010000016.1:27724-34238 GCA_038045965.1 Nanobdellota archaeon | reverse complement strand
TTTTACGAGGCATGATACAGATTATCTAATGGACTTTTTATATTTTTTTGTATACTATTTTCATCCATATAAATTCTCTAAGTTAAGGATTTTTAAAACTTTGTTTGTTGAAATTTGAGCAACCAAAAACTATATAAGTTACTTATTTTTATGTAAAATATGGAGATGGTAAAAATCCCAAGAGATGAATATGAGAAATTGAAGATGCAAGCCAACATAGATTTAGAATTATTGCAACAATTAGTTAGAAGCCTAAAAGATATTAAGGCAGGCAGAGTTATTAGAACTAGATGAGGGTTTAAGATTCTTCATCTTGTAAGTTATCTTCTTCAACCAACCTTTCTATTTCTTCCCTAAAAAAATCTAGAAAGATTCTAATTGTATTAATTGTTTTTTGCTGGTCTTTCTTGCCACTTATCGCAACTATGTAAATTGCTTGTAAATCCTCATAAACCAAATAATAAATCCTATAATTTTCAAATCTTGTTTCTCTAAACCATCTTGTTCCAAGAGGATTTCCATATTCTGGATTGTACATAAGTTTATCTTCAATTTTATCAATCCTATCTTGAATGTTTTTGTCGTATTTTGAAATTTCTGCTTGGAAACTAACAGCGCGAAACACCTTATATTTTTTCATGAGAAAAAGAGTCAAGCAAACATTAAAAATCTTCTTTTTTTATATTAATAACTTCAGAAACTCTAATACCGCAACCATAAAGGATTTTTATTCTTATTTTATGTTGCCCAAGAAAATTTCATTTATTCTCGAATGTCAAATCTCTATAATCTTCCCTTTTTTTCCAATACTAAATACTTTAGTCTTTCCAATTATATCATATAATCCTTCTGCTTCATGAATATGTCCGCTTAAAAAAATATCTGGCTGAAATTCTTTTATAGCTTTTCTTAAAGCAATACTTCCAGGAACTCCAGAAAATTCTGATTTTGTACCAGCAGCATGCAAATGACTAACCATAATTTTTCTTTCTAGATTTTTAACTTTCTCAAAATTTTTTTTAAGTTTCTCAAATGCTTTTTTTTCATCTCTCATAAATATCTCTCCATCAGGACTTCCAATTCCAAAAATTCCTACATTATCATAAATAACATAATGATCTCCAACATTTTTAGCTCCATAAAGTTCAGTTAAAAATCTTGACATTTCACTACTATCATGATTTCCAGGAACAAAAACCACTTTTTTTCCTTTATCAATAAAAGGTTTTAAAATTTCATCACTTTCATGTCTTCCAGTTAAATCTCCAGCTAGAACAACTAAATCAACATTTTCTTTCTCTGCTCTATTAGCCAATTTCTTAGTAGCCTCTCTATCTCCTTCTATATCAGAAGCAGCTAATATCTTAAATTTCTTATTTTCCATAAAATATATGAATAAGAAGAATTTATAATCCTTGCTAAACTAATTTTAAAAATGAAATTAAAGGAAAATATAAGAAAAACAAAATATAAAATAAATCCTCTAATCTTAAATAGATGGTCTCCAAGAGCAATGTCCGGAGAATTATTAAAAGAAGAAGAATTAATGTCTTTATTCGAAGCTGCAAGATGGGCTCCAAGTTCTATGAACAATCAATTATGGAGATTTATTTATGTAAAAAAAGATTCAGAATATTGGAACAATTTTTTTGATTTATTAGTAGAAGGAAATAAAACATGGTGTAAAAATGCGTCTGCATTAATAATATTAATATCAAGAAAAAATAATTATCATAATAATGAAATCCAGATAACACATTCTTTAGAAGCTGGAATGGCATTTGAAAATCTTGCATTAGAAGGAGCAAACAAAAACATTGTAGTTCATGGAATGGCTGGATTTGACTACGATAAAGCAAAAGAATTATTAAAATTAGAAAACAACTGGCAAGTTGAATGTATAATTGCCGTCGGCAAAAAAGCAAATAAAGATATTTTGCCAAAAGAACTTCAAGATAAAGAAAAACCTTCAGAAAGACTAGATATAAATCAAATAGCAATCGAATTTAAAGGAAAATTTGAAGATATTAATCCGTATAAATGAAAGTAATCTCTCTCAAAAATCAGAATAGTTAAAGTTTCTTTCTTAATTCAACAAATGGTTCTAACAATTCAGGCCTAACTGTTGTTTCCAATCCTTTCATAGCTTTATCAACAGCTTGTAAATCTGCCATTGTATAAGCCTTAATGTTTGAAGCACCCTTGCCCGGCACACTTAGCGCCTTTTGCGCTATACCGACGAACCGACCATTGAAGAAAGAATCAAGGATGATATTGCCATGAGCATTAGACCTTTCCTTGAGGCTGAAGATACACCACGCCCTCATCTTAGGATTATCTTTTGCAGAATCAGGATAAACTCCCATTGCAGTATCATAACCAAATCTTTCTTTAACTTCTGAAAAAATATAATCAGCATAATCATTAAGTAATCCTTGGTCTCTTGCTAAAATTTTCCAAACTGGATGAGCTTTAACATCTTCTCTTAAAAGTGGGCCTTCAGTTTTTCCTAACTTTCCTTTCTTAAATTCTTCTCCTTCTAAAGAATTGTAAACATCTTCTCCAATAAGTAAAGCTCCACCTACTCTTTGAGTTTCAAGAGTCATATCTCTAAGTGTTTGAGAATCTAAAACAATCTTAACTCTTCCATCTAGATGATACAAGACAGCATCGCCAGTATCAAAATAATTATCCATATAAGAACTCTTTACTTTTGCATCAGAATCTCTAACATCTAATCTTCTTTGCATTAACTGAGAAACATTCATAGGAACTCTGCCATCAGCTATTAATTTTGGCATCTGCTCTACATTTCTACCACAAAATTCTTGGTATGTTTCTCTTGTTGAGTTTAGTTTTAATCCCATAGAAACTTTAGAAATCTGAGGTTTATAAATCTTTAGTCTATGTTACCACTTTATAATAAAAAATTAATCTTATTTTTTATTTCCCTTTTCACACATTTTCATCATTTCTACAAATTTCAAATTATCATTTCTATCAAAACTTTCTAAATTAGCTACATCGATTAGATGTTCTCTACATAAATAAATTCTTTCAACTATTACATTAAATTGCTTGCTTCCAACTGCTTCTTTTTTACATCAGAAAAAATTCCTGAAAAATCGCCACCTCTGCCTAAAGGCAGAAGTTTGATAGGCAATTTTTCTTTCAAATGAGAATTTTTTGGGATGCTCCGAACGTTTCGGACATAAACAACATTTCATCTTTTCTTTATCTCTTTAAATTTTGTGTATTTCCATAAAACTTTTGGAATTTTTATACTTCCATCTTTCTGCTGATGATTTTCTAGAATAGCTACTAAAGCTCTGGAACTTGCTAAAGTGGTGTTATTAAGTGTATGAGGAATTACTCTTTCACCCTTTATTCTTGTAGTTATATTTAATTTTAAAGCTTGCGCGCCAGTTAAATTTGAACAGCTTCCAACTTCAAAATAATCTTTTTTCCTCGGAGAATAAGCCTCAATATCTACTTGTTCATATTTTAAATTTCCCAAATCTCCACTACAGATTTTTAATACTCTAACAGGAATTTCTAAATTTTTAAAGATTTCAATACTAATATTCTGCATTTCTTTAAAAAAATTTTCAGATTCTTCAGGCTTGCATATAACAATCATTTCTATTTTATTAAACTGATGAGTTCTAAACAATCCTCTTTCATCAACTCCATGACTTCCAATTTCTTTTCTAAAACACATTGAATAACTTGTATGTTTAATAGGAAGATTTTTCTCATCAATCTCTGTATCAACAAATCTTCCAATTAAAGAATGTTCAGAAGTCCCAATCAAAGCCATCTTTGGATTATCTTCAACCAAATAAATCTGTTGCTGTTTATCATTAATATCAGTTACTCTATCTATAATTTCTTCTCTTAACATTAAAGGAGTTTCTACATACAAAAAACCTTTTTTAACCATAATATCTCTAGCATAGTTCAATAAAGCTTGATTAAGCAGAGCTAATTTTCCTTCTAAATAATAAAATCCTTTTCCAGAAACTCTACTAGAACTATCAAAATCTCCAACTTTTAAATCTTCTATCAATTCAACATGATTCTTAATATTAAAATTATATTTCTTAGTTTTGCCAACAATTTTTACTACAACATTTTCCTTTTCATCTTTTCCAATCGGCACATTTTTGCTTATGATATTTGGTATTTTAAGTTGTAATTCTTTTATTTCTATCATTAATTTACTAGTTTTATCTTCTGCTTCATTAATTTTTCTAGGAATATCTTTAGCTTTTTTTATTAATTCATTAGACAATTTCTCATTTTTTGCTTTTTTAGCTTCATTAATTTTTTCAGAAATTTTATTTCTTTCAGCTCTAAAATTATCAGCCTTGTATTTAACAGCTCTCCATTCCTCATCTTTTTTCTTAATCTCATCTATTAACTCTAATTTATCAGGCTGATACTTTTTCTTAACATTTTCTTTAACAAGATCTATATTTTCCCTTATTAATTTAATATCTATCATAAGAATATCAATAAAACTAATTATTTAAATATTCTTTTTTATTAATAAACATATATAAATAAAATGATAAATAAAAAAAACTTTATAATATTAATTATTATATTGATAATAGCAATATCACTTATACTATACTCGAAATCTAAAAAAGAAAATCAAAAACAAGAAATTATCTTAGAAAATCCACTAAAAAAGATAATTATAAATAATACAAATGAAGCAAAAATTACAAACATCGAAAAAATAAAAGAGCAGGCCTTATTAGATTTTAATAGAAAATATATCGATTATATATTATTATATTTAGAAATTGATGAGCTTCATAAATCAAATTTAGGCTATGGAAATCCTAATATAAAATTTATTTTAGATGATGAATCATGGAACACTGAAATTGCTAATGGCATATTATCTACAAAAAAACAACAGTCAAATGATGAGGATATGATCATTAAAACTTCGAGAAAAGAAATTATTAATATTTTATTATCTGAAAATATTAATTTAGCTATAGAGAATTCTTTAAAATCTAAAAATATAGAAATAGAATTAGTTGCTGATAAAATAGAACTTGTCAGCAAAGGATATTTATCTATGTATAATGAACTTGTTGATAATAAAAAATAAATTTTATATTTGTTACTATATGGTTAATTTTTGACATGGAAAGATTTATAAGCTAAAACATAAAGTTAAATATATAGTTTTGAAAAGTAGTTTTCAAAACAACCCTTCAGAGAACATGAAGATCCTCTTTTTCATCTTCTCTAAATTAAATAAAATGAAAGACAACTTTGATATATTTTTTAGAAGAAAGCCAGCTTTAATGTTGGTAGCCTTAAAGAAAATGTCTAAAGCAAGATATGGTTCTTTGTTAGCTAAAGAAGTTGACTGCACTTATTCGCATGCAGTTAAAATACTTCAAACTCTAGAAGAGCTTGGATTAGTTTCATTCGAAAAAAAAGGTAGAATAAAATTAATAAAATTAACAAAGAAAGGTGAAGACATTGCTGAAGATATAGATTCCATAAGAAGGCAATTAATATAATTTTATTTTTATAAATAATACAGAGAGGTGTTTTTATTTTTTAAAAATATCTATCTACTTCTTTCAACTCCAACTCTCTTACATTCATCTTTAACAGGACAATTACTGCAAAAAGGACTTACAGAAACACAAGTATTTCTTCCATGAAGCATAAAAATTGCATTTGCATCACGCAATTTTTCTCCTCTTAAATTATCTACTAAAAATCTCTCAACTTCATAATATTTATCACTATTTATCCACCCAATTCTATTAACTATTCTAATAGTATTTGAATCAACTGGAATCTTATCTTTTCCGTATGCGAAATTTAAAACAACATTACAAGTCTTAGGACCAATTCCTTTAATTGATAAAAGATCACTTTCGTTATCAGGAACTTTACTATTAAATTTATTTAATATTTCTTCAGAAACAGACTTAAGTATTTTCGCCTTAACTTTTCTATATCTAGCTTTATAAAGAATATTCTCTAATTCTAATATATCTATATCAATAACATCTTGAAAACAATTAACTCTAGAAAATAATTCATCTAAAATCTCTTCACAAACTATGTCTTTAATATTAATACTAACTAAACATCCAATAAGAATTTTAAAAGGATCTGGATCCTCTCTCATTCTATTAAGAGTAGTTTTTCTACTAGAATTATAATAGTCACTTAATTTATCCATAACTTTTAAAACATTAGTCATAAAATTATAACAAAAATAAACTATTAAAATATATATAAATTGAAATTAATTTAATCCTTATTAAATTATTATTAAATTATTATTAAATTATTATTAAATGGCCTCAGGGGGATTTGAACACTTCAAAATTTACAATTTTGAATGTCCCAAAAAATTCATAAAGAATTTTTTGAGCCTGAGATTTTCATAAAATCGAAGGGTGAAAATCCTATTATTAAATGGCCTCAGGGGGATTTGAACACTTCAAAATTTACAATTTTGAAT
>JBBSXD010000016.1:27042-27624 GCA_038045965.1 Nanobdellota archaeon | reverse complement strand
CATAAAATCGAAGGGTGAAAATCCTATTATTAAATGGCCTCAGGGGGATTTGAACCCCCGACACCCGCCTTAAGAGGGCGGTGCTCTAACCAGGCTGAGCTATGAAGCCAACAATTATAAATAATAATCATTAAAAAACAAAGGTATTTAATTTTTCTCATAATTAATAAATATTATACTAATAAATTTATTACCCTTTTATAATTACAACATAATCAAAAGATTTAAATACTTCCATTTTTCTAAATTAATATATAATTTAAAATGAGACATAATAATATAATAACTGCTTTCCAAAAAGTCAAGAAAGATATAATGGAAATTAAAGACCAGCTTCTTACCATTGCTGAAAGACAAGAAAAATTTGAAGCTGCATTTGAAGAAGGTAAGAAAAAGGAGCAAGAATTTGTCCAAATAAGAAATTCTCCTAAAAAATCAAAAGATAAAAAATCTTCTAGCAAGAAATAATTTTATTTATAAAAAATTTTATAATATATCTTTATTCTTTTTTCACTTCATCCAAGATAATTCTCTTCTCTAACACAGATGATTTATTTACACATATCTACTATCATCTGTATT
>JBBSXD010000016.1:3785-26942 GCA_038045965.1 Nanobdellota archaeon | reverse complement strand
ATATCGTTAATTTATTTTATATTTAGTTTGTATTACCGATATTCTCGCCAAGTATATTTACATTTAGTACATTTAAAAAATTTGGTTTCTGCTTCATCACTAGATCTCGTTTGTTTAGTCCAAAAATATGCTTCTTTGTTTTTACATTTAGGACATTCTATTTCAACTATTGGATTAACTTCATTATCTCCTTCTTTAACAATAGCTATTCCTTTTGAAGATTTTACTTTTTCAGAAGATTCAAGATTAACCTTGATATTAGATTTAATTCCACATCTAGAACAGCTAGACCCTACCAGCAAAGCACCACATGATTTACAAAACTGCATTATAAGAGATCTAAAATATACTTTTTAAAATTATCTATATTATCTTCTAAAATATTAATAATATTATTTTTAATTTAATAATTTATTATCTA
Organism: Nanobdellota archaeon; assembly: GCA_038045965.1. Classification (GTDB taxonomy): domain Archaea; phylum Nanobdellota; class Nanobdellia; order Pacearchaeales; family GW2011-AR1; genus ARS1285. Next base: position 26,521 of record JBBSXD010000016.1, on the reverse strand, counting down.
TATTCTCTTCTCGAATATCGTTAATTTATTTTATATTTAGTTTGTATTACCGATATTCTCGCCAAGTATGTTTGCACTTAGTGCATCTAAAAAATTTAGTCTCTGCCTCATCTCCAGATCTAGAAACTGAAGTCCAAAAATATGCTTCTTTATTACTACATTTTGGGCATCTCCCACTAATTACTGGAAAAACATCAATATCTTTATCTGTAATAACACCAACGGCAAGAGACTTTTTCATAGATTCTTTAGCCTCAATTTTAATTTTGCCTTTAGATTTATATCTACATCTAACACACTTCATAACTTTACCAAATTTTATTAACATAGAACCACATTTAGGACAAAATTCCATTTTATATAAATATATAATTTAAAAATATCCTAATTTAAATAGTTTTCTTTTTAATTAAAAATATATCTTAAAAATTCTACCAACCAAATTTTTGGCCATCCCAAATAAGGAATTTTTATAATAGCCTTTCCTATTACTTGATCCTTATTTATATTTGTCTCATCGGTATTAAATATATTATTTCCTTTTCTCAACTGTTCAGCATTATGATCTCCTTTAGTAGAGATTATATTCTCGTTGATGCCTACAATTCTATGTATAATAGGTCTAGGAGCACTTGAACCTTTTGCTTCAAAAATTATCACATCTCCAACTTCAGGATCAAATCTACCCCAAACAATAATAATATCTCCTTTAGAAAACCCATTTTTCAAATTAAACTTTCCAAATTCCTCTTGAGTTAAATTATGACTTTCATACCACTTTCCACAAATTTCCCAATATTCATTAAAATTAATATATTCTTTTTTATCATAATTCTTACCACATAAATTATACCCATATCCATCATTAATTATTTTATGGTCCATACTAGAACTTTCAACTCCAGCCAAAGGCAAGCTAGTTCCAAATAAAACAGATAAAAAAGGAAAGAAAATTAGTTTGACAAAAATAAATATTAAAACTAAAGAAACAATCCAGCTTAGAAAAGAATCAGAATTCCAAACCCAATTCCAAAATCTCTTTAAATTTTTAAGAATATTATTCATAACAATGATTAGAAATATAACTTTTTAAAACTATCACAAAAATTATTTAATAAATAGAAATTTAATTGCTCCTAATAATAATGATAATGGTATTGTTATCCTAAAATATTAATTTTTCTTTAATTTAAAATACAATCAAAATAATTTTAAACTAGATTTATTAAATAAAATAATGGAATCAAATAAAATATTTTCAAATTTAATCAAAAATAAAAAAATGATAATATTTATAACTATTATAGTTATTCTAGCTTTTATAACTGTTGATAATATGGGCGATCAAAAAAAAGTAAAATTAGAAACTAATTATGGAGAGATAATAATTGAATTATATAATGATATGCCTATAACTACAAGAAATTTTGAAAAACTTGTTTCTGAAGAATTTTACGACGGGATAATTTTCCATAGAATAATAGAAGGTTTTATGATTCAAGGAGGGGATCCATTAGGAAATGGTATGGGAGGCCCTGGTTATAATATTGAAGATGAGTTTACACATAAAGGCGGAAATAAAAATGATAAAGGAACTATATCCATGGCAAACGCAGGACCAAACACTGGAGGCTCTCAATTTTTTATAAATTTAGTTAACAATAATTTTCTAGATGAAAAACATCCCGCATTTGGAAAAGTTATTCAAGGTATGGATATTATAGACAAAATAGCAAAAGTTAAAACAGATCATAACGACAAACCAATAAATGAAGTTAAAATAATAAAAGCGAGTTTGATTTGAAATCTAGAAGATTAAATATTAATTTATTTTATCACCTTGCCCCTCTATATTTACAAAATCTACAATCTTCACTTGCATTTGGAGAATTTTTCATTTGCAAAACTTTTATTGCCTTATCAAATATTTCTTTTCCTCTTTTAGCAGAAGTATCCATCTTTATTAATTTGGTATCAAAAATAATCTCTCCATTTTCACTAACTTCCTTAGGATAATAAAAAAGTAAATAAGTATAATCCTCCGTATCATATCCATTTTCTCTTAATAAGAAGTTATAAATATCCATTTGAGTCTGATAGTGTTCTGCTGTATCTTCTTTTAATGGAAAGCCTCTTGTTTTATAATCTAAAACAACAAGCTTTTTTCCTTTTGTCATAATATTATCAATAGCTCCTCTTAACAAAATTCCCGAAGTTTTATCCTTATACTGAATCCCTTTAAAATTGCTTCTCCAAATATCTAATTGTTCTTTATTATCAAATAATTTATAACCATTAGCAATTCCATGCTCTCTTATCTCCGGAGGCAATTCTCCTTTTTTCATAAAATCATCAAAATGTTTTTTCAGAATTTTATCCATCCCGCTTGGAAGAGAAGGAAATATTCCAGCAGGTCTTGTTATTTTCTTTACAATCTGAAGCCAGAAACATCTAGGACACTCTAGCATTACATTAATTGAAGATGGAGAAAGCTTATATGGTTTTTTATCTTCCTTCATATAAAAGATATGTTAATCAGTTATATAAGTTTTTTGAATCTATTTATTTTCTTCTTAATTTACTTCTTCTATCTTCTTTTCTCCTAATTAATCTTTTAATTTCTTCACCCCAATAAGTATCAGTAGTGTCCAATCTTCCTCTAAAAGAAGCCAATTTTTCTTGATGTTTTTTTATTGACATTTCAATACCGCTTATTTGTTTTTCTAATCTTTTTTTTCTTTTAGCCATTTCTCTATCTCTTTATTTTTTATTACTATATAATCTAATATAGACTTTATTCCTTCATAAGAGACTTTTTCTACATCTTTAATATCTTCATCAATATTAAGTTTATTATCTAAATAGATATCATAAATATTTCTACTGCCAGATATTTTTTCAATTAAAGAAATTAATTCCGATTTTCTTTGGATTTTCTTTTTTATTAAACATTCTATAGCATATAAAGTTCTCAACCTCAAAACTAACGAATAAGAACACCCACAAATATATTCATAATCATCATATTTTTTTGCCGCTTTCAGTTTTTCTCTTATAATATTCATCGAAGTTTTATTTGTCTCTATATGCCATTTTAAATTTTTCAAAGTTAATTTAGTATTTTTATATTTATCTAATAGAGAGTCATTAATAATAGATACAGATTCAACTATCCATGGTAAAACAGGAATACAATTATATTTTAAGAGATACTCTAAACTACTTAATGATAATATATTTATCTCATATTTTCCTAATTTCATTGTTTTATTAATATCTTTATTTATAACTAAAATATCTATATCACTTTTATTATCATAATCTCCCCTTGCATAACTGCCTATAAGATAAATTCCCATTATCTTTTTAATAGAAATTTCATTTTCTATCAATTTTAATAATTCATATTCATTCAAAGGTTTAGTTATTATTTCAGCTCTAATAAGAGAATTTTTCCATTCCTTAGGGAGTATCACTCCTGAAGCATTCCCTATAACTCTAGTTGGTTTTATTATATATTCCATTTTAACTATTCACGTTATAACTTTAGTTAAACTAATTTATAAAGTTTTTGGTATTTTTGGTTTTGTGTATAAAGTCTAAATAAAGACTTACTTTTTACACAGAAATTTAGCTATTATTTTTAATTGCTATTTTGGGAAGGTAAATAATTAACCATAAAATAATAAAATCAATTAATAATAATTACCATGAAAAATTATTATATAAATTATTGAGACCAATTCCAAATATCGCTCCTGTTATTGATGAGTGAACAATTAACCACGCTTGTTTTAATTCTTTGCTTGGCATATTCTAATAATTACTTGTAACATATCCATCAAAATCATGTTTATGATTTTTTATGTTAGATAATTCATCTTCTAAAGCATCTATCTGATTTTGCATATCTTTCAAAATTTTTTTAATTTCTTCTTCCATTTTTAACCTTTTCTAAGATTACAATATCTGTGAACTATCTGTCCATTTTCAAGAATAGTCTTTCCACCTTTGCTAAATCTTTCTTTGTGGTCAACATGAGCATCATCTAAAGAATATATTTTATTTTTACAAATTTGACATATCCCATTTGATTTTTCAAATAAAATATTTTTTTCATCAGAAGTATATAATCTTCTATCGTTCTTAGGATAACCAATAATTTCTCTTAATCTATTTAACCATTTTTCAGTTCTTAATTTTACTTGTGGTGTTCCATAAGTTCCTTTTTCTATACTTTCTATCATTTGTTTGTCAGCAGTTATCAGGTCTATGAAAGCATCTCTAATAACTTGTTCTTTTCCAACAATCTCTCGTTTTTCATACTCCTTAAACCCATAGAGTTGAATATCCATTAAACCCTCATTTATTTTTTTATCAGTTTTACCTTCTTCATCTTCGTAAATATAATATCTTCTAAAAGAAATATCTCCAAAAACCTGTTGGCATAACTCAACACACTTCTTAAATAATTTTTTCTTTTCTTCCATTTCTAAATCAGATATATTTTTCTTTTTTTCCATATAATCATTTAGGAATTTCTTTAATGGACTTTTGTAATTTCTCTCACTACTATCACAGAACGCAAAGAATCTCAATATTCGCTCTGCATCCACCATACGAGTATTAGGTTTTTCCAATCCTTGTAAATTCAAGAAATTTTTATTTTCTCTAAGTTCTTTAAGTAATTTATTAAAATCTCCTCGATAAATACAATTTCTTAATTCTTGTTCACTTAATTTAACTGAACCTCTGTTTAATCTAACAAAAACTTCGAATTTTATATCCTTTTGAGATTGTGGTAATATTTTGATAATTGTTATCCCCGTGTTTAGAAATTTATCTTGTAAATTCTCTGGTAATTCTTCATATTTCTTCCCATTTAATTCACTTAAAATAGTTAAACCTTTCAGAACAAATTTATTTGTTTTAAAACCATGAAAAGTAATTACTCTTTGTTGTCCATCAATAACTTCTTCTTTTCCATCCGTAGTTTCAGAAGTATATATTACTGGAATTGGAACATCAAGTAAAACAGATTCTATAAGTCTACTTTTAATTATTGGTTTATCATCCCAAACATAACTTCTTTGAAAGTCGGGATTAGCAATCATTTTCTTTTTTTCTAATCTCTCACAAATATCTCTAATTGTTGGGTCTGTTTTACTAATAATAACTCTTCTATCTTGTTTTGGAATATCTTTATACTCCCCACTTTCTAATTCTTCATCATAGCTATCATTTTGTTGTTCTGGAATAATTGGTTTTCCGTTTTCATTGAATTGTAATTTAGTCATTTTAAAATCATCATTTATAGATATTTATTTTTTTTATCTTCCTTCATATGAAAGATATATTAATCAATTATATAAGTGTTTTGAGTTAATGATTTTCAATTTTCATAATCATAATTGTAGTAATTTTCTTATTTCTCTATCTATCTCATTAAGATAATTTTCTTCTAATATTCCTATTTTTGATATAAATCTTTTTTTATCAAGAGTCTGAAGTTGTAGAATCAATGCAATAGAATCTTTATCTAGTCTATTATCTTTTGATTTACTAATTTTTATTGTATATGGCAGATTGGTTAAAGCTTGTAAATTTGATGTTAATGGGATAGCTAATACGAGACTTGTTCCAGTATCACCTATCACTATAGACGGCCTAGTACCAATTTGCTCTCTTCCATCTCTTGAAGGAAAATCAACAATCCATATCTCTCCTTTATTCATTATAAATCGTATTTTTCAAAAAAATCTGCACTATCTTCTGCCGAAAATTGTTCTAGCATCTCTATTTCTTCTTTCAAAAGAAGTTTTTCCTTTATATAATTCATATCAGACTGAATATTAGCTAATTTAAACATAATATTTTTTACATTTATTTCCAATTCTTTTGTATCCATAATCTTATTAGTAGATTATACTTTAATAGTTTTTTGTTTGTTGAGTGATTTCATTTCAAACTTTCTTCGATTATTTCTTCGTAACTTTTTAATTTATTTTCCTAAGATTATTTTCTCTACTTCTTGTTTAGCCGTTTCTAATTCTTTTTTTGCTTTTTGGTAAATTGCATCTATTCTCTTAAAAATTTCTTCTGCTGATTCATGCGTTCCAATTTGGAAGCTATAAATTTCACCTTTCCTTGTAGTTTTCTCATCTCGCAGTTTGCAGAAAAGAATTTTTGAAACTTCATCAAAAGCTGTAGTTGGAGCTAATTTTCCACCTTGCCAAACAGTATTGTGAGATTTTTCTAAAGCCCTAATTAATTCTTCCCTTGAAACTTCTTTTAATTCTTTAGTAATCTCTCCTTTAATAAATTTATATTTAGGAATCTTTCCATACTTCTTAGGAATATCCGAAATAACATTCTTTTCTCTTTCATTTGACTTAAATTCTAAAACATTAAAAGCAGTCTTTGTGATGCCAGCAACAACAGATGCGAAATTTGCTCTTAAATAATTAGCATATCTAAATGCTTGATCTATTGTAATTTTATATTCTTGATCACTAATTCCATCTTTTTTACATTCAACTATTAAATAGGGACTTTTTAATTCATCATCTTCATAAACAACAATATCAGCAGAATCTTTATCTGGTTTAGTTTTAACTTCAAGATCTATTTTTTCTTTAGGATAATCATAATCTAAAACAAGTTCACAGAAATAAGATGCTCTTACTTTTTCCTCTGGATCTTTAAAATTATCGGTAAATTTACGAGAGCATAAATAAGTAATTTTTGAACCATCACTTTCAATTTTAATAATTCCTTCATCTATTCCTCGTTGGATATTTCTTTGAAAAATAGAATCGTGTTCATCTTTATTTTTCGTTCTCTCTTTATCCATTCAAATATCACAGAATCAATCTATAAAAACTTTGTTTTCTTATCTCTATTTTTAATTTCTAATAAAATAAAAAATATAATTATAAACAAAATAACTAACCAACCTTTAAAATAAAAGAGAATAACTAAAATAAATGATAATAACAAAATCAAAGAGATATAATCTATTAATTTAAATTTAGTTTTCATTTTATCTAATAAGATTAATTATTCTATATAACTTCATCACACAAGATTTTAAATATATATTCTTCATCAATATCATATGAAATTAAAAGATTTTGAAGAGATGCAAAAAGAGTTAGAAGAAATTAATTATAATAATATAGCTAAACCAAATGTAAGCTGGGGAACATGGGCTGGAGATTTAAATTTAAATGAACTTCTTGAGAAAAGTGATTACGCAAAAAACATATTTATATAATAAATTAATTTCTCATCTACAAAATCAAATAAAAAATTATTTTTTCAAAAAAATAAAAACAAAACATTTAAATACTTTTATTACTCTGTGTATACAGAAAGTATATACATACTTTCAATACACCTCTTTTCCCCTGGATGAGCAAAGACATACAATGTATGAAACTAGCTTTTCTAGGGTTTATATTCATAAAAAGAGAAAACAAAAATGGAACATGATATTTTCAGCCAAAGAATTTTATGCAAAGATTGCAGTGTAGAAATGAAACAAATTGAAATTATCAGAAATGGTTTTATTATTAGAGCGATGAAATGCTTAAAATGTGATTCTAAAATCTTGCATCCTAAAGATGAGCAAGAATATAAAAACTTTAATGATTTAAAAAAGAAACAATTTAATGTGAAAATGAGATTTGTAGGAAATTCTTATGCTGTATCTATTCCAAAAGAAATAGTTAATTTCATGAAGGAGCAAGAAAAAATTATGGATGGTATGGTAAATTTATGTCTAGAAGAATTTGGAATATTAAGAATGAATTTTGCATGCAGTCATCACAAAAGTCTAAGTAATCATCACAATTTAAATAATAATTCTAAAAATATATAGATAAGAAAATGATACAAAATAAAAGTATAAAGTTAAGAGTTGCTGAAGCTTTACAAGACGATGCATATAGGGGAATCGCCAGAATTGATTTTGAGATAATGAAAGAATTAGGAATTAGAAGAGGAGATATAATTACTATAAAAGGAGAAAGAGAAACAGTTGCAATAGCAGATAAAGCTTATCCAGCAGATGTTGGAGAAGGAATTATAAGAATAGATGGAATTATAAGAAAAAATGCTCGTACGGGAGTTTCTGATAATGTCATAGTATTAAAAACAGATATTAAAGAAGCAAAAAAAATAATTATTGCTCCAGCACAAAAAGGAATTAGAGTTCAAGGAGATTTAAAACCAGGATTACTTGGAAGAGCTATAGTAAAAGGAGATATAATAGTTTTAGGAGGAGTCCAAAGAAGAAAAGATTTAATGAGCGATGAATTTGGAATGGATGATGTTTTTGGAAATTTAAATGATATATTTGGTGGTTTTGGAAATTTAGGAGGAATTCAGCAAATAAGATTTATAGTAGCAGGCACAAATCCAAACACTCCTTGCATAATCACTGAAAATACAGAAGTAGTCCTAAGTAATAAAACTGTTGAAATATCTGAAGAGAATATCCCGGAAGTTACTTACGAAGATATAGGAGGTTTAACTGATGAAGTTAAAAAATTAAGAGAGATGGTAGAACTTCCACTTAAAAGACCAGAAATTTTTGAAAGACTTGGTGTAGAACCACCAAAAGGAGTTTTATTGCATGGTCCTCCAGGAACCGGTAAAACCCTTTTAGCAAAAGCTGTTGCAAACGAATCAGAAGCTAATTTTATTTTATTGAACGGACCAGAAATAATGAGCAAATTTTATGGTGAATCTGAAAAAAAGATTAGAGATATTTTTGAAGAAGCTGAAAAAAATTCTCCCTCTATAATTTTTATAGATGAAATAGATTCTATAGCTCCTCAAAGAGAAGAAGTTGGAGGAGAAGTAGAAAGAAGAGTAGTTTCTCAATTACTAACAATGATGGACGGATTACAATCAAGAGGAAAAGTAGTTGTCATAGCTGCAACTAACAGACCTAATTCTATTGATCCTGCTTTAAGAAGACCTGGTAGATTTGATAGAGAACTAGAATTAAGAGTTCCAGACAGCAATGGTAGATTACAGATTTTAAAAATACATACTAGAGGAATGCCATTAACAAAAGATGTAGACTTAGAAGAGATAGCTAGAGTAACTCATGGATTTGTTGGAGCAGATTTATCAGCATTAGCAAAAGAAGCAGCAATGGTAGTTTTAAGAAGACTACTTCCAAAATTAGAATTAAAAGAAGATGAAGAAATACCTGAAGAAATTTTAAAAGAACTTAAAGTAAGAAAAAAAGATTTTGATGAATCACTGAAAGTAGTAAGACCTTCTGCAATGAGAGAAGTTTTAGTGGAAACTCCAAATATTAAATGGGATGATGTTGGAGGACTAGACAAAGTGAAACAAGAACTAAAAGAAGCTGTTGAATGGCCTTTAAAATATCCCGCATCTTTTACAAGATTAGGAATAAAAGCTCCAAAAGGAATTCTACTTTACGGTCCTCCAGGAACCGGTAAAACCCTTTTAGCAAAAGCTGTTGCAAATGAATCAGAAGCTAATTTCATTCAAGTAAAAGGCCCATCACTTCTTTCAATGTGGGTTGGAAAATCAGAAGAAGGTATAAGAAAAATATTCAACAGAGCTAGACAAGTTTCTCCATGCATAATTTTCTTTGATGAAATAGACTCCTTAGCAGGAAAAAGAGGAATTGAAACAGGAACAAAAGTTACAGAAAGAGTCTTAAATCAATTACTAGCTGAAATGGATGGTATTGAAGATTTATCAAATGTAGTTGTAATAGCCGCAACTAATAGACCAGATATGCTAGACTCCGCATTATTGAGACCAGGAAGATTTGACAGGATATTATTAGTAGGCTCTCCAGAAAGAGAAGGTAGAGAAAAAATATTTAAGATTCATACAAAAAATATGCCAATAAAATTAACTAAAGAAGAAATAATTCAATTAGACACTAAATATAAAAATATGGAGTTTGATAAAAATGGATTAAAAAAAGATTTTATTAAATTCTATGAATTATCTGAGAAAGAAAAATTAGTTTACCATTTATCTGATCAAAGTGAAGGTTACGTTGGTGCAGACATAGAATCTTTAGTAAGAGAATCTGCAATACTTGCACTAAGAGATAATATAGAAGCAAAAGAAGTAGGATTAAAATATTTTGAAGAAGCCATGAAGAAGGTAGGAGCTTCTGTAACAAAATATGACATGGATAGATATAGAAAAATAGAAACAGAATATCTAAGATCTGCAAAAGCAGCTTTAGAAGTTCCTAAAAGCTATCTAGGATAAATCACTATTAAGTAATAATAATAAAAAAATTAAGTATTTCTAAAATCAAAAAAAATTTGAAAAGATTTATATATACAATAATCTTATATAGAAAATTCCCTTTTCTAATTTTTAGAGCTACTAATTAGATTAAAATATGAGTTATAAAATGTCTGAAATATTAGAAAAGATTATAAAAGAAAAAATAAGTGCAGATCATCTTCTTTATGTAAGTATGAAATATACTAAAACATGTGATGTTATGATAAATTTAATAAAAAGATGGAAAATTATGATGGATTATGCTTTTGACGAATTATTAGAAAAAGCAAAAAAGAAAAAATTAATTAAAAAAATTCCAGAAGCTCCAAAATTAAAAATAGATTTAATAAAAGAGACTTTTTCTAAAGAAAAAGCTATAACTATTGCTCTAGAAGAATATCAATTATTTAAATTAATAGACGTACTTAAAAAAACTAAAGAAAATGAATTTAGAAAAGGAGTTTGTCTAAGAGTTACATATAAAGGAGAAGAAATTGCAATAAATCTAGACAAACTAAAAGAATATGCAGAAATCCAAGAAAATTTTATTACTTTTATAAAAAAATATATTTTAAATAAATAATATTATTAACAAAATTTAAAAATACATAAAATTATTACATACTGTTAAATATGACAAAAGTATATACTATTATATCTGGAAAAGGAGGCGTAGGAAAAACAACTACTGCTATTAATCTTGCAGCATCTCTCAATTACTTGGGGGAAAATGTAATTTTAGTCGACGCCAATTTAACAACTCCAAATGTAGGCATCCATTTAGGAACTCCAATAGTCCCTATTACACTTAATCATGTTTTAAATAATCCCATAAGATTTGAAGATGCAATATACCAGCACGAATCAGGAACAAAAGTAATGCCTGCTTCATTATCTTTAAGAGAAACAGAAAAAATAAATTACAACAAACTCCCAGAACTAATAAAAAAAATAAAAAAAATAGCAGACTATATTTTAATAGATTCTGCAGCAGGACTTGGAGAAGAAGCCAGAGCAGCTATAGACTCCTGTGATGAAATAATAATTGTAACAAATCCTGAAATGTCTGCAGTAACTGATGCTTTAAAAACAATTAAATTAGCTGAAGAAAAAGGAAAATTAATTACTGGATTAATTCTAACAAGATATAGTGGGAAATCTTACGAAATGTCAATTCCAAACATAAGAGACATGCTTGAAATACCCATATTAGGAATAATACCCGAGGATGAATCAATTAAAAAATCCCAATCATTAAAAAATGCTGTTATACATATTTATCCTAGAAGCAAGTCTGCAAGAAATTATTTTAGTACTTCAAAAAAACTTTTAGGAGATAAAATTAATTTGGCTGATTCATCTGACATAGGACTTATTAAAAAAATTTTACGATCAGTAGGATTAGCATGAAAGATATAAAATTTGAAGACTGGAATAAAATAAATCTGAAAACTGCAGAAATAATTTTAGTAGAAGAAATTGAAAATTCAGATAAATTATACAAATTAAAAATAGATTTGGGAATAGAAACAAGGACATTAGTAGCTGGATTAAAACCTTATTATACAAAAGAAGAACTTGAAGGAAAAAAATGTATAGTTTTTACAAATTTAGAACCAAAAAAAATAATGGGAATAAAATCTCATGGAATGATATTAGCTGCATCAAATGCAGATAAAAGTGAAGTAAAACTTATTCAATCAGAAGGAGCCTTGGAGTTAGGGAGTAAAATAAGTTGAATTTATAAACTATAATAGATTAGCAACAGCATGGAAAAGAAAGAGAGAGAGAGAGTAAATAAAAAATTTACTAAAAATCAAGTTTTTTTAATTGTCCTGATATTATTAATAATTGCCTTAGGAATATATCTATTTTCTTATAAAGGAATCTCTGAAAAAGAAGGACTAGCCACTGAGAATCCTTTTGTATCTCTAAAAAATTTATTTGATATTCCTAATTATGGTACACCAACTGGCAATGATGAAATTCAAATCGCTGGAACATGTTTACCACCAAAAAAATTTGTAAATGTAAAATGTGAATATAATCATCTTACTCATGCAATCCCTATTGATTTTAAATGTGTCCCTCATTCAAAAAAACCTGGTAAATTTGTTGGAGTATTCTCTAAATGTACTTGTATTTATACAGATCCTTTGCAAACATGTGAAGACAAAGGAGAAGACAAAGGTAGAGAACTTAGCACTCCTGATCGTTCTAATAAAAATGTATGTATTGGTGAGATACCAAAAACAGTAAATGTTAAAGAAGATGGAGGAACAAGCACTATATTTGGAGATGGAGAAAATAAAAATGAATGTGACAAAGGCGGTAAAATATATAGTGCAGCTGAATCAGCTTGTGATATAGCTTGTAATACTGATCTAGAAAATAATGGAGCACCAGATCCAGAAAAAGATTCACCTGGTTCAACAACTTTATATTGCTGTGAAACTCCTAAAATTGCTTAAATTCTCAAAAAAAAATAAAACTTAAACAGTAGACTCCCCACCATCAACTGTAAGAACAACCCCATTTGTAAAATCATTTTCAACAAGAAATAAAACTGCATGAGCAATTTCATCTGGTTTTCCAAATCTTTTAAGAGGAACTTCTTCCATCCATTCCTTTAGCTGACTTTTTCTTTCTTTTTCTGAAGGCATCATCTTAGAAAATATAGTAGTATCAATTATTCCTGGAGCAATAGCATTAGCTCTAATTTTTTTAGATGAAAGTTCTAAAGCCAAGGTTTTAGTAAAACTAATAACCGCTGATTTAGAGGCACAGTAAGCTCCATAATTTGCAAAACTTTTTATTCCAGCAATTGAACTAACATTAATTATACAGCTTCCTTCTTTAAGTTTTGGCAAGGAATATCTGCACATCCAAAAAACACCTTTAAAATTTATATTAAATATCTCATCAAAAATTTCAGTTGTAGTTTCTTCGATACTTAAAATTTTTGCAATTCCAGCATTATTAATCAAAATATCTATTTTAGGTATTTTTTCTAAAGCCTCTTTTATCTCTTCTTCATTAGAAATATCAACCTTATAAAATTCTGATTTATAATTTGGTTTATGCAATCCAAAAACAATAACTCTTGCCCCATTATTTATAAAAAGTTTTGCTATCGATTCTCCAATTCCACTGGATCCTCCAGTAATAATCACAATTTTTCCTTTAATATTCATAATAAGAAAAAGAAAATTATATATTTAAACTCTCTTAAACAAATTCTCTTCTTTTCTTATTTTCTTAACAGAAATAGTTTTATTAATTTCACTATAATCAATTTTAAAAGAAAAATTTTTTGCTATTTTCTCACATGTATTAGGAATAAAAGGCCATAATAAAATCGCAATAATTTTAATTGAATCTGCTAATTCATATAATACTTTTCTTGCTTCAGAAAGTCTTTTCTCATTTTGAATTTTCTGAAGGCCAGAAAATTCCAGAGAATTTTCTGGATCTCCAGTATCCCACGGCTTTTTTTTCTGAATATATTCATTGCATATATCTACAAAAGCAAATATTTCATTCAAAGCCTTATCAAATTCTAAATTTTCTATTAGCCAAGAGATTTTCTTTAAATAAGATTTCTTAAACAATTTATTTTTTGATTTTTCTATTCCTTTTTTTTCAACAAGTGAACTAACTCTACTTACTAAATTCCCAAGTTTATTTGCTAATTCATTATTTCTTTCTATTAAATTTTTCTCAGAATATTCTCCGTCTTCTCCAAAAGGAATAACCTTAAATAAAAAATATCTTATAGAGTCACTTCCATATTTTTTTATTAATTCTTCTATATCATCAGCATTTCCTAATGATTTTCCAATTTTTTTATCGTTAGAAGTCAGCCACCCATGAGCATAAATTTTCTTAGGTATTTTATATCCTGCAGAAATTAAAATAGCAGGCCAAATAACAGAATGAAACCACAAAATATCCTTTCCAACAATATGCAAATCTGCAGGCCAAAATTTTTTAAAAAGTTTTTTATCATTTAAAACTCCTACTCCAGTTAAATAATTATTAAGTGCATCAAACCAAACATAAACTCTATGCTCTTTATCAAACGGAATTTCTATTCCCCAATTTAAATCTTTTCTAGAAATACTCAAATCTCTCAATCCTTCTTTTACTCTATTTATTATCTCTGATCTTCTATATTCTGGAGAAATAAAATTAGGATTTTTCTCATAAAAATCTAACAGTTTATCTTTATATTTTGATAATTTAAAAAAATATGAATCTTCTTTTAAAAACTCTAAATTTTTTCCATGAATAGGACAAATTAATTTGCTTGCTTCTCTTTCAGTATAATAATCTTCACATTCATTGCAATAATATCCCTCATATTTTCCTTTGTATATATCTCCTTTTTTATTTATAACGTTTAAAATATATTGCACAAATTTTTTGTGATCTTCATCAGATGTTCTTATAAATCTATCATAATTAATATCTAAACTCTCAAAAGTTTTCTTAAATACTTTAGTTATCTCATCTAAATAATTATTTACATTCTTTCCATTTTTATCTGCTTCTACTAAAACTTTTTTCGTATGTTCATCCGTTCCTGTCAAAAAGAAAACTTCATATCCTAAAAGCTTATACCATCTTGATAATACATCAGCAGCTATTGTTGTATAAACAGAACCAATATGTGGCTTCCCCGACGGATAATATATGGGAGTTGTAACATAAAATTTCTTCTTTACCATTATTTAAAAACAAGAAAAGTATTAATAAAACTAACTATTCTAGAATTGTAAAATAAATTCACATAGAGTAAAATTTATATAGTTCTTTAACATTAATTTCGTATCGGTTGTCCTGGAAAGGATGTGATTATGTAAGCCTCTGTTAAATATTCAGCTATTAATAAAGAGAAAGGACTATAACTCTCTTTACGAAACCTGTGTCTCTTAAGCTTTTCATAACTCGAAGAAGATAACCTTTAAAGTATGTTGATAGGTTAAGATTGATTTCAACGAATGTTTGAGGCACTTCTTCACCGAGTCCTATTAATTAAAAATGGCAAAAAAGAAATCAAAAAAAAAGAGATTTAAAGGAAGAAGTTCTAGTAAAAAAAGTAAGGTCTCTAAAGTAAAAAAATTAATTAAACTTGCCAAAATCAGAAAACTTAATAAAAAAAAGAAATAAATTAGAATCTTTTAAGATTAAATAATTAAACAATTTATTTTACATTTATTATTTCACCAAAACATCAAAAACATAATGATGCTTTTTAGGTCCATAACTTTTTACATCCTGCAAATGATGTAACTCTACTTTAAATCCATAATTTTCAGCTATGTTTGAGATCATTTTCATAACTTTCTCAGATTCCTCAACTTCTTTTCCAACAGTTAAAATATCTTCATAATGCAAAAATCCATTTTTATTTATTATTTTAAATGCCCATGGTAAAAATTCCTTTGGAGGAGGTAAATATCCCATTAAAACTCTATCAGCTTTAATTCCTTCTTCAACAAGTTTATCAATAATAATTCTATTATCCCCATGAATAGCTTCAATATTGCTAACATTATTTAATTTTATATTTTCTTTAAAAAAATTAAAACTAACCGGATTTAACTCGATACTATAAATTTTTTCTGCATTACTTAATTTAGCAATAGGCAAACTAAAATATCCGATACCTGCAAACATATCAATAACAATTTCTCCTTTCTTAACAATCTTAGGATATCTTGCTCTCTCATTTAGATTTCCCTTAGCAAACATAATCTTCCCAATATCAAATTTGTATTTTACCCCATTCTCTATATTTGTTACAACAGTATTATCTGAACCAGCTATAACTTCTATTTGAGGTTCTCTGAATTCCCCTTTAATTTCCCCAAATTTATTGCATACACTTCTAACTTTAAAAATTTCCAAAATAGCATTCCCAATATCTTTTTTATTATCATAAAAACTTTTATCTAAATTAATTATTATAACATCACCTATTCTTTGGAAACCAGTAGGTAATTTATCCAAATCTAAATCTATCTTTCCTTTCAATTTTTCTTTCAATAAATCTCTAAAACCCATAAATCTGAAAGAGAATATAGTTATTTAAAATTAACTTAATTATTCAAATTTCTTAGCAATCTTTAATAAATTATTATCATTTCCTTTAGCAGCTAAAATCTGCAAACCAATAGGAACTCCATCAATTTCTCCGCAAGGTATACTAATTGCAGGAATCTCAGCTAGATTAGCCAAAACACTCAAAGTATCATAATTATACATATCATCAAAAGAAATTTTATCTCCAATTTTATGAGGTAATCTAGGCACCATTGGTAAAACCAAAATCTCATAATTTTTAAAAGTATCTTCAAATTCTTTTTCAATAATTTTTTTCGCCGACAAAGCTTTTCTGTAATACTTCCCAACATATTCTGATTTAGTGATTTCTTTTCCTCCTAAAATCCTTCTTAGAACTTCTTCTCCACAACTATCCTCTATTTTTAAACCATATTTTCTGCCATCAAATTTTCTAGTACCAGAAAAAAATTCTGTATAAACAATTGGATAATATGTCTGAATTCCAAGATCCATATATTTTAAAGTAATATTATCTCTCTTCCATTTATTTAAATTACAAACATCGTCCACTTTAGAATTAATTTTCTCCCATATTTTTTTATCTGCATTCATTTCTAATATTCCTATTTTAATCTTCTTAAAATCAAATTCTTTAACATTAAAATCTCTGCTCACAGCATCATACTTATCTTTTCCTTTAATTATATCAAAAACTAATTCACAATTATCGACGCTATTTGACAATACTCCTATTTGATCTAAGCTCATACTCATATCTATTAATCCATATCTGCTTACGAATCCGTAACTAGGCTTTATACCTACGATTCCACAATGACTTGCGGGATTTCTTACACTTCCCCCCGTATCACTTCCCAAAGAGAAATCACAAAAACCAGCAGCTACTCCTGCTGCACTCCCGCTACTACTTCCTCCAGGAATTCTATCTAAAACTTTAGGATTCTTACATATTCCATAAGCACTAGTCTCTCCACTACTTCCACACGCAAATTCATCCATATTAGTCATTCCTAAAAAAATTGCATCTTCATCTAAAAGTTTTTGGATAACACTAGCATTATAACCTGCCCTATAATTTTTTAAAGTCAAAGAAGCACAATTACATATCATATTCATTACATTAATATTTGACTTAACTAAAAAACCCAATCCAGCCAGCCTGCCAACATTTTTTCCTTCTTTTAATTTATCGTCAATTTTTTTAGCATCTTTAATTGCATTCTCATTAACATGAAGGACTATGTTAAATTGATTATTCTCTCTTTTAATTTTATCTAAAAAATTCCTAGTATTATCAACCGCCTTAAGCTTTCCCTCCTTAATATCTTTAATTTTTTGTTTTAACATATTATAATCTCCTTGGATCATGAATTAAAGGGATAGTATACCTTCTAAAACAAACCTCTTTTTTCCTCAACTTTCTTTCAGAATATCCTTCTAAAATTGAAATACATTCTCTTCTTATATATTGTTCATTTTTCTCTTCTAACTTATCACATAATTCTAAATAATCTTTTTCATATATACCAACATCAATCCCATTTTTCTTTGCTGCAGATATAGAACTATTAAAGGAAAATTCCAATTTTCTTAAAGTTATACTATTATTTCTTTCAAGAAAGGATCCATTTGAATTTTCAATAAAACTTCTAAAAGAATTAAGAGTTGATTCTATTGTTCTTATTTTAGATTCTGCAAAATTAACCATTTTTCCAGCTTCTCTTTTCAACTACTACAAAATCTTCGTTTTTACTAGGAGCATTCTCCAAAAGTTTAGATTTAAAAGAAATATTGCTTTTTCCATTCTCTTCCCTCTCAGCATTCTTTCTAACTACATAAAAATTTTCATCAAATTTTTTAACTTTATCTAAAGCATTAGAAAATTTATCTAAAATTTCTTTAGCTTGTTTTTCTATTTTTTCTTTATCCATATTTTTTTCTTTTGATTTTTTTATCCTCAACAACATCTATATGGACTTCTTTAAGTTGTTTTTTATCTACATAAGATGGAGAATCTAACATTACTTCTCTAGCTTCTTTGTTTTTTGGAAAAGCTAAAGTTTCCCTTATAGAATTAGCTTTAGTAAATATCTGAACTAATCTATCAACACCTATTGCAAAGCCACCATGAGGAGGAGCTCCATAACTAAATGAATCAAGTAAAAATCCAAATTTCTCTTCTATTTCTTTATCAGACAATCCTAACAATTTAAATACTTTTTTCTGTATTTCTGGTTTATGAATTCTAATACTTCCACTTAACAATTCAACACCATTTAAAACTAGATCATAACTTTTAGCAGAAATTCTAATAGGATTTTTATCCAAATTTTCTACATTATCTGGCATACAAAAAGGATGATGAGCTGCAACAAATTTTTTTTCCTCTTCAGAATATTCAAACATAGGAAAATTTACCACCCACAAAAAACTAAATTCATCTGTATTATTTCTATCTTTCCTAAGATCTGGTTTATCTGATTTATATTTTCTAATAGATTCGTTATAGCTAATTCTAGGAAAAGGAATTTTAATATCTATATTAAAAGTTTCTTTAATAACATATTTTATCATTCTCTCAACAACATTAAAAATATCTTCTTCTTCTACAAAAGACATTTCTGCATCAATTTGAGTAAACTCTGGCTGTCTATCACTTCTCAAATCTTCATCTCTAAAACATCTAGATATTTGAAAATATTTATCAAAACCAGAAACCATTAAAAGCTGTTTGTATAATTGAGGTGATTGAGGCAAAGCATAAAATTTCCCTCTATGAATTCTCGAAGGAACTAAATAATCCCTAGCTCCTTCAGGAGTCGATTTAGCCAATATGGGAGTTTCTATCTCAACAAAATTTTCTTTAATCATAAAATCCCTCACAGATTTAATAAAATTAGATCTCAAAATTATATTTTTCTTAAGATTATCATTCCTTAAATCCAAAAATCTATATTTTAATCTTAATTCTTCATTTACTAAATTATCATTAATCTCAAAAGGAATTTCTTTACATTCATTCAAAATTTCAACATCATCAACAAATAATTCCACTCTCCCACTAGACAAATCTTTATTCTCACTTCCCTTAGGTCTTATATTAACCTCTCCTTTAACCAACAAACAACTTTCTTTGTTTAATTTAATAATCTTATCAAAATTTTTATTTTTAGAAACAATTACACATTGCACTTTTCCATATCTATCTCTTAAATCTATAAAAGCAACCTTACCATGGACCCTTAAAGTATCAATCCATCCACATAATTTAACTTTCTTTCCAGCAACTTTTTCATTTACTTCTCCTAAATTATAATCTCTTAACATTTCAATATCTATCTTCTTAAATTTATAAATATGTCGGACACTTATTTACAGAAATTTCTTCAAAACTTTAAAAATTTTTATTTGTAATGGTCTAAAAAATTACTTCAATAATTTTTTTAGAATATCATTAGCATCTTTACCACTAATTTTCCCTTTAAATTTTTCCATTATTAACCCCATATATCCTCCAATACTCAAACCAGGTTTATCTTTGATTAATTTTATAATATTATTTTCAACTTCACTTAAATCTACTTTATCCAAAACAACAGCTTCATCTAAACTTTTACCTTTAACAATTTCTTCCATTACAAATTTAATATCCTTCTTATCTATCTTTTCTTCTTTAACAAAATCAAGAATTCCTTCTATAATATCCAAATCTAACTTTCCTATTTGTCCAGGAATCTCAATTAAAACTTTATATATCAATTTTGGATCTTCTAAAACATTCATTAAATATTTAAAATCTTCCAGTCTTTTTTGTTTTAATAAAATATAAATTTCTTCTTCCTTCAATCCTTTATTTTTTAATTCATTTTTAATTTCATTTCTTGATTTTGGTAAACTTCTTCTTGCTTCATCAATTAATTTCTTACTAATTTTTAATAAAGGTAAATCTGTTTCTGGATACATTCTTGAAGATCCTGGCATAGGTCTTAAAAATTCACTGCTTCCATCTGGTAAAGCATTTCTAACCTCAGAAGTTAAATTTTTATTATTAACTAAATTTTCTTCTTGTCTTTTTATTTCTTTCTCTATAGTAGGAATAAACATTTTAATATCTTGAAAACCTTTAATTTCTACTCTAGGATGTCCTTTAATACTAATATTCACATCTTGTCTTATAGTTCCAATTCCTCTTTTAACATTACAGCTTCTTAATATATCCCCAATATGCAAAGCAACTTCTTTTGCTTGTTCAGCACTAGTAATATCTGGAGCAGTTCCAATTTCAACTAAAGGAATTCCTAATCTATCTAATCTAAATCTATTATTTTCTTTAGAGATAACTCTAGCAGAATCCTCCTCTAAACTAACATTATCAATTCTTACTTTTCCAATTTTAGTCTCTATAAAACCATTTCTAGCAATTAGAATTGTTCTTTGAAATCCGCTGGTATTACTCCCATCTATAACTGTCTTCCTCATTATTTGCGTTGAGGATATTATTTCACAATTAAGTAAAATAGCTACATGTAAAGCTGTGATTAAAGCATCATGATTAATTAAATGAGGAGGTTCTTCATCTAATTCAACCAAACAAATACTATCATAACCTTCATAAATAAATTCTCTTTTTTTTAAAGATTCATAAACTGCTGCGTCATCAATATTCCCAATCTCACCAGCCACAGCATGCAATTTCCTATGAACTTCAAATTCAGGATTATCATTTCTTAGAATAGAATTACAATCACAAAATAATTTATTAGTATCTAATTGTTGATGTATTTCAATACCAGATTTTATTTGCATGAAGATAAGAAAGAAAAAGAGTTAATATAATTTAGTATTGGGAATTTTAGATAAAATCTCTTGAAAAATACTTTCATTAGAGGTTTCATCAAAAGGTACATGCAAAACATGAGACCCAGTTTCATAAGGACTAATAACATTTAAAGAATGATTTAAATTAAAAGAGGTAACAGAATTATCTTTTATACCCATAAAATTATATTTTTCCATATTCTCTAAAAAAATTCTTCTAGACTTAAGAAAGATCTCTTCCGGATTTCTTCCTTCTCTTTTTTCACAGTATCCTCTACTGACATTAACTTCTACAGCATCTCTAATAGTATTCATAAATAATCTAAAGTTGTCGGAGTATATACTATCACTTAACGGAGGATAATGCCAGCTACCAGCCCCTATAAAAAAATCTTCCTCATTATGCTTCAATCTAAAACTATCAATCATAATTGTAGGATAAATTAAAGCAACCACTCCCTCTAAACAAGCTCCTTCATCTTCTGAAACTATTCTGTTAGTAGAAATTAATTTAGCACTTTCGTTATAAACTCTTCTCATTAATTTTTGTTTAAAAGGAACTTTTAATTTACTTCCATTCTCATCAACAACTAAAATAGAATAAGGTTTTATTCCTATTTTATCAAAACAATCTAATATTGTTGAACTAGCTCTTCCAGAAATAACAGTATCTATAAGAACCAGATCCTTAGCTATAGGAAAATTTTCATACTTTACAGCCAAATCTTCTCTTTTTTCCATAAATCTTAATATAATATCAGTAAATGATCTAAAATAATGATTTTCCATTCTTTTATCATTTTGGGAAAAAAACGCAGCTGTAACTTTAGCCCAATAATCTCTAACGAATTCAGTCATCTTTGTATTATCTACATTCTTATCTCGAATATTTAGATCGGCTGTAAAAGGACTAAATAAAATATTTATGGGATGTTCTTTATCTTTTTTACTTCCTTTAAGATATTCTTCCAATATTCCATTAACATCAATCACTGGATTTAATTTATTATACAAATCTTTAAAATCTCCATAATCTTCTTTAAGAAATTTTATTGCGGAAATAGCTCCTAAAAATATAGGAAAAGCCCCTCTACTAGGTATTAAAAGTGTATCAAAATCTCTTCCAGAAAGATCTAAAGCTACTTCTAAACAAGCTCTTCCATAATCCAATAAATTTTCTTCTGAGAATATTAATTCCAAAGATTTTTTCATGATCCATCAATTTTTTATCCTATTTAAATCTTTACTTAATATTACTATAAAGTAATCACTAGATTATAAACATATAAAAATAAAAAATCAGTTAAATAAATTCTTCACTTTCTTTTGTACTTCTAAAGTTAATTCTGACTTTTTTTTCTCAAATTCTGCTTTTTTCTTTCTTATCTCAAGCTTCAATCTTTCGTCAAATTCTTTTTTCAGCTTATCCATTATAACAACTGAATTTTTCTTAATTGCTTCACTTATCTTTCTTTTCTTTTCATCCTCTAAATTTTTCAGCAGATCTATTTTATATTTATTATCCTCTT
>JBBSXD010000016.1:0-3685 GCA_038045965.1 Nanobdellota archaeon | reverse complement strand
TTATCCTCTTCATTTAATTTCTTCTTTTCAATTTCAAAACTTTCTCTAGATTTCAGAGCTTTATTTTTCTCTTCTTCAACAATTTTTAATTTACCATTGTAATTTTTATTTATTTCACTCACTTTACTAGTTAACTTTTCATGCATCTTATTATTAATAACTGTTTGATGGGCTAAAATCATATCATGAAAATGCTCAACCATTTTCTTTTTACTCTCTATAAGATTGTTATCATACTCTTCTTCAAGCTCTGACTTTTTTCTAATTATAAATTCATCCAGCTTTTTCTCATTTCTACTGGCAATTATTGATTTCTTCATTTCAATCTCTTTTTTATTTTTACTCACAAGCTCTTTCTTAATATCGCCCTTAACAAAATTAATTTTTCTCTTCAAAGCCTCATCAAATTTAGTTCTTATCTCATTATCTAAAGACTTCTTTAATTTATCACGATATTTTTCTTCAAAATTCTTCTCTAAATTATTATATTGCTCTTTAAAAATTTTCTTTCTGGTATCCAAATCGTCATGAAGCTGTTTTTTTATTTCAGACTCTTTATCATTAATTCTTTTGGAAAGTTCTGCTTTAATCTCATTCAAACTAAGATTAAATTTATTATTTACTAAAAGATTAACTTTAGGATCTATTTTTTTTAAGATTTCTTTTTTTTTCTTTTCTTCCTCATTATAAGAATCTATAAATTTTTTAAGAGATTTAATCTGATTCTGAATTTTGGGCATATCTTTAACTAAACTTATATCTTTCTTTATCTCATTGATTTTCTTTGCAAAATTATCATTGTTTATAACATGTCCCTCAAGTTCTTTTATCTTCTTATGAATTTTATAATGTTCATCTGGAATTGACTTTTTTAACTCTTTAATTTTCTTATAGATATTCCTATTGCTAGCAGAAACTTTCTTCTTATAATTCCCATTAATTTTATCTTTTAAGTCTCTTAATTCATTTTCTATTTGGGGGATATAAGAAACATTCTTAAGCTTGCTTCTTATAGAACTAGCTTCTTGTTCATATCCCTTGGTATTTAAACTATTCAATTCCCTTTCTATCTCTTCCAATCTCTCGACACCTTTAGCAAAAATCTGAAAATCTTTTATTCTTGGAATAGATTTACTTTCACTTCTTTCAATCAACCTCTTTTTTTTACCAGCCATATCATATATTAGTAATCGAGCTTTTTAAAATTTCTCATCTCAGTACTTCTGTGTCATATCCTTTTTTCTCCCAATTTTTCATTTTCTTTTTTATATTATTAACTGATATAGAATTTATATTATTCTCCAAAACAGAAGTATCATAACCTTTTTTTCTCCATGACTTCATTTGTTTCTTTAAATAATTCCTATTCTTTTTATTCTTTAATTTTTTAACAACAGAGATTCTATTTCTATAAACTTTATTTAGATATTTATCTCTATTTTTTCTTATAATTTTTAATTTGTTGTTATAAGCTTTTCTTTCTAACTTACTTTTTAATTTTCTAAATGCATTATTTCTTTTTAATTCCATAATTTCTCTCTCTCTCTTTAATTCATTTTTATGCATTATTCTTAATTCTGCTATCACACCTTCCCTATAGAACAACCAATAAACTATAAAAAATAATAAAATAAAAAATAAGATTATAA
Organism: Nanobdellota archaeon; assembly: GCA_038045965.1. GTDB lineage: Archaea > Nanobdellota > Nanobdellia > Pacearchaeales > GW2011-AR1 > ARS1285. The sequence continues at coordinate 2,036 of JBBSXD010000016.1, read as the reverse complement.
GTATGACTAGAAAATAAAAATTATAACCAAGAAAATTTTTTATTCCCCCTTTTTCCGAGACCTTGAAGAATAAACTGGAAGCACTAATTGAATCTCCATGTTTTAAAATTACTCCTAAAACATAATCTCCTTTTGTTATATCCAAAGGAACATCAAAACTTTTTGAAATATCTAAATTTCTATCAACAACCAACATTTCTGATTCATGAACAATATCATCTCCATCAAAATTTTTAATAAAATAATTCATCTCTACATTCTTCCTTCCTATGTTAGATAAATCAAATATTCTTATCTCTGAAGATATTTCCCCACCTTGATAAATTCTATCACCTCTTGTAAATAACTCTATATTGCTATCAAAATAAACTTCATCTGACTGTATCTCTATAACAATAGGTATTTTTACATTATAACTATTAGTACTTATAATCAACTGCCCTAAATAAATTCCTGGAGAATAATTTTTTGTGCTTAAACTTAACTCCAAAGTTTCTTTCTGAAGATTCACAAGTGAAAATGAATTCTTATTCAGAGATATCATATCATTTAAATTATTTACACTAATAAAGAAATCTTTATTTTGTCCAGCAGTATTTGTAATATCAATGTTTCTTGAAACAGAACTCTCTTTGATCAAACTAAATTTCAAAAATAAAGTGCTAATTTCAAATTCCTTATCTTCAGAACCACTATTCAGGATAATATAAACTACAAATCCTATTAATAAAATTACAGCTAAAAAAAAAGCAAATTTAAATTCACTCCTCATTTTCTCCTCCTAAATTTATGAACTTTATCTTTTTTATATCTTGTCATCATATAAAAAATTAAGATAACCAAAATAAATATACCAAAAATTATTAATAATGAAAGCAAATTAAAATTATCTGCATAAAAATTATCATTTTTTATCTTAAAGTAAGAACTTGAAACCGCAACACCATTAGGATAAATAAGTTCTATAGCAACAAAATAATCTCCAGTAGGAAGACTACTTGTTTTAAATCTTTTCTTAAAAGTTTTTGTTCCATCAATTAAAAAAGTCTCACTCTCAGATAAGAAGGTTTTTCCATCGAAGTTTTTTATCATATACTTGGAAGTTACATCAAATCTAACATCTTCTCCAATAGGTATCAATGTAACTTGACTTTCTAAAATCTCTCCAAGATTAATAATTTTAATCTCATCTGGTACAACAATACTAACATCAAAAATAGTTTCCAGACTACTAACATCAAAAGTTATTAAAACTTCCTCCTTATTAATTTTAAATTTAGATATATATATTCCAGGCTCACTAGGCGCCTTAAACTTAAGTGTTATAATTTTAGATTCTCCAGGCTTCAACTCAAAAATTAATTCCATAGAATTAATATCTAAAATTGATCCAGTATCTATAGAATTAATACTAACAACTCTTGAACTCTTTCCATCATTAATAATTTTTAACTCACGAGTTTTCTCACTTCTAATAGAACCAGATAATCTTAAATGTTGACTATCGATTATTAATTCCTTTTCCAAATAACTACTTTTTGTACTTCCTCCACCTCCACCTCCGCTTCCACTTGCAGCACTACCACCAGAACTACTTTCAGAATCATCGCTATCACTAGACGTTATATTAAACGTAACAGATGTCCTGTTTTGATTACCTGCAGAATCATTTACATAAATACTAACATTATGAGGACCTACTACCCAAGTGATAGTAGTTAGATTACCACATGAAGCTAATGTTGTATTCACCGAATATGAATCATTAGAATACCAACATGATTCTAAATTAATATCCGACCTCGTATACAAAACATCCAATCCAGTATCTGCACTTTCCGTTTTATTTATTGGACTTGTAATATTTAAATCTGGTTTTACAGAATCTATTCTAAAACTTATTGCACTTTTATTTACATTATTAGTTGTATCATTTGCCCATACTGTTACATTATGTAATCCTTCTGACCATGTTAGTGTTGTAATATTTCCACAACTAGCCAATGTTATATTCACAGAATATGTATCATTAGAAT
>JBBSXD010000015.1:2367-3932 GCA_038045965.1 Nanobdellota archaeon | reverse complement strand
TAATTTTCATATTTCTCTGCTCCTATACTTCTTATAAAAATAGCATAATTTCCTAATTCTGGAGTATTAGAATCATAATCATAAGTATTATCAATTCCATCTACTATAATAGAAAGTCTAGTAGGGTTCTTTCCTTTTTTCTTCAATATTTCTTTAATAATTAATTTAAACCCTTCTTCATAATTTAAATCTCCTAAAGAAAAAATAAAATTATAAACTTCTATGTCTTTTTTCATTAATTCTTTAGCATTTAGATGCTCTTTATTACTTACAGAAAGCCATTCTCCTTGATTAAAAAACTCCGACCATTGCCATTTTTCTTTATATCTTAAGCGTATTGGGATTTCAAAAGAATCTTGAAAGATAATTACTATATTTTTTGATTCATCTATTATCACATCATTAGTATTTTTTAAAGAAATTTTCTTATCTCTATATAAAATTCCAGAAATATAAAATGATTTATGCAAGTTAATTAAATCTTCTTTCAAAGGCAATCCTTCTTTTTCTTTTGTTCGTGTGTCATATCCAGGATCCAAAATTAAATCTTTATTAATAAAAACTCCTATTCTATCATCTCTATTCAAGAAATCATATCCATAATCTTTCTCTGAAATATAAATAATTCCTTTATCTTCACTTCCTTCTATGTACAAATTAGAATTTCTTAAAACACTACAATCTCCATTAGTACAAAAACTTATTTTATCTTTATTTACAACGGCAACTTTATAATAATTTAATTTTATCTCTAAATCTTTATCTAATTTATCAACTGTTTTATCTTTATTTTCATTATATCCTGGGAGATTTCCAAACCAGCTTAGTATATTATTATTAAAAATTAAGAAAATAATAAGTATTAATATTAAAATTACTATTACTATTACTACTAAACTATCTAATTCCATCCTCCCCCTTTTACAAAATCTCATTATCCAAATCTAAAAATATTTTTTAACATATTTCCAATACCAAAAAGATCTTTTGTTAAAATAACATATAATCCTCCAACCACAAAAACCAAGATTAAAATTCCTATTATTATTTTTAATAAAGTATCCCCAACCATACTTACAGCTTTTTTATTTTTAATTCCACTTATCACTGACATTTTACACCTCCGCAGCTCATTCCTTTAACTCCTCCAAATTTATCATTAATATCCAAACATGTAAATTTGTTCTCAATTTTTTTATCATTCTCCAAATATTTAACAACTTTTTTATCACAACAATAACTATATTGAGCTTCAGTATCTACATATAAATTGCAATTATTTATTACTTCATCTACATTAGAATATCCAGAGTATCCCTTTATTTTAGATAAAAAATTTGATCCCGCTTCAGTAAAAAATAATATCAAAAAAACCAAAACTAAAATACTTATAACTAATATAACTACTGTGTTTATCGCCATCTCCATTCCTTTTTTGCTTTTCATTTTTTTTTCATTGTTTTTCATTTTTTGTTTATTTTTATAAAAATGAAAAGCTTGAAATCTTTAATTTCATTGTTTTTCATTTTTTGTTTATTTTTATAAAAATGAAAAGCTTGAAATCT
>JBBSXD010000015.1:0-2267 GCA_038045965.1 Nanobdellota archaeon | reverse complement strand
TTAATTTCATTGTTTTTCATTTTTTGTTTAATTAATATTTATTTATATTACTTACTATCCTCCAGCAACTCCTCTTAAAGCAATGCTGGCTAATAATGATAATGAGACTACTGAAATAAATGCTGTAACTAAATATAACATACTTCCTTTTAATAAACTTCTTCCTATTTCATAGGTATTCCCCAATTTATCTTCTCCAGCATCTATAGTTACTAAAGCTGAAGTTAAAATAAAAATAATTTCTATAATATAAATTCCAATCGCAATTTGCATTTGATATGGGGGAATCATATTTTCAACATTAAACAATTGAGTTATTGTTCCTAAATTTCCTAATCCAGAAATTGCACTTTCTCCTTGAACAGCTGTTAAATCTTTTAATTGATTTAATATTCCTGTTATCATTGCAGTTAGTCCTACCACTATTCCCGCTAATAATGGAGCCAAAAAAGTCATATTACTTCTCATATCACTAACTACATCTGCAAGCAAGTCTTTTAATCTCTCATTAATTTTTTGAATATTTCTTACATATTCAGAAATACTCATTAAACTTTGTGCAGCAACTTTCAAACCTTTTTTAGCACTCTCAATTAAAATTCTCATACTAGTTGCAATTAAATTACTTGGATAATAAACTAAAGCTCCTCTTCTAGAATCAAAAACAGCGCTTTCTAATCCCATTCCCATAGATTGAATATTTGTATTGACTATTTTAAAGAAGTCGCTGGTTTTTTGTCCTCTGGTAGATTGTGCAACTTTAGCAAAAGCAATTTCAGCAGGAACTCCATCTCCTATTCTATTTCCTAAAGTAAACAAACTGCTGTTAAATTCATTTTCCAAATCAATAGTATCATTTCTAGATTTAATTAAATTTTTTGTTCTCATAGAAAAACTAATTATAAAAAACAAAGAAATAGAAAATGGTATCATCAAACTTAAAATTAAAGCAAACGCGCTAAAAGGTCCTACTCTTCCATTCGCATTATCTATAAAAATAAATGTATTTTTACCAAATAAACTAAAAATATTTGGCAATAAAAAATCATCACTCAATCCAAACCAATTAGGAATAGGAGTATATCCAAATATTAAAGGAGAGATTCCAATTAAAAAAAATGGAATGCAAATAATAAAAGCATATATATATGATTTTTTAGAAATATATTCATTATAATTTGGATTATTTTGTAATAAATTTGTTTGTCCATAACCTCCTGGTCTTTTAAGCATAACTTGAGAGACTAAATAAAAAACAAAGAAAGGAATTATAAAATCAAACCCTAAAAAAACATGATAACTTTTTATTGCGCCTCCGAGTAAAGTTGAAGCTAAAGGTAGCAACGCTAATCCTAAAGTTGGCAAAACAATTCCCAGCATATATATATTGGTCAAAGGAGATTTTATAGAATGAGTATATTTTAACATTCTTTCATAAACTCCATCCAAAATAACTTTCAAACTTCTTTCTAATATTTGAATTCTTCTAGCATCTGAAGGTTCATATAAACTGCTTTCAATAAGATGAAAACTTTCTACAAATTCTATATTTGTTTCTTTCCAAAAATCTAAATAATTATCTAAACTATCTTTAATACTTGAAAACCTTCCAGTTTCAACATCCCACAAAACTTTTTTGAAATCAAGTGCTAAAGGAGCTTCTATATGCTGACTCACAAAACTAATTGCTCTTTCTAAATTGCTGGTATGTTTCATATAAATCACCGTATATAAAACAGCAGGCACCATCTGACTGCTTGCTTTTAATTTCCATTTAACTGCTAACCTATTAGGCATACTATAAAAATAATAAAATACAAACATACTCATTATTAAAACTAAAAATAAAAAAAATACTGGAAACTCTGACAATCCTCCTCCATCAATAAACCAAATCCCTACACTTAATAAACTTCCAGAGAACATTAAAAAAATAAAACTAATTATAGCAAATCCAGCTACTTCTCCAGAATTTAAGTCCAAATGAGCTGTTTCTAATTGTTTATTTATTTTAATTTCATCTTTATTTGAAACTTTAATGCTTATTATTCTTCCAAAAATCTTAACCCATTTTTCATACCTGCTAAATTCAGGTAGTAAATCTTGTTTAAATTTTTTGTAATCATTGCTTATCCCAGAAACATCTTGATGAATATCAGAATTAACTTCACTGCTTATTTTCTCTGAATATTTAGCAAGCACCTCGTTAACGTCCATTATTCACCTCTTCATATAAAGATAATCATAGATTATAAATTTCACTATTA
>JBBSXD010000014.1:0-13632 GCA_038045965.1 Nanobdellota archaeon | reverse complement strand
CTGAACTATTTGTTTTATTTGCAGGACTTGTAATAGAAATATCTGGAACAGTTGTGTCTGGAGCAGGAACAAAATTTAAATTCAAAATGTAAATAGCTCCTTCAGAAGAATTACTTGCAAGATTTTCATCTTGAATAGCACCAACAGCTAAATCTCTAATACCATCTCTATCTAAATCTCCTATACTAGATACAGAATAACCAAAAATATCAAAATTCTCTAATTCACTTGGGTTAAATCCAGATATAGTGCTGGCTATTCTTGTACTATTTTTTATTGTCCCATTGGTATCATTTAAGAATAAAATATATAATACTCCATTATTATTAGAACTTGAAAAATTTTCATCTTGAGCAGCACCAACAGCTAAATCAATAATTCCATCTCCATCTAAATCTCCTACACTAGATACAGAATAACCAAAGATATCATCAGTGGATAATTCGGTTCTATTAAATCCTGCTAAACCATCTGAGATTTTTGTATTTCTTTTTACTGTTCCATTTGTATCATTTAAGAATAAAATATATAAAGCTCCCTCATTGTCCTCTAAGTTTCCATCGTTTATTGCACCAACAGCTAAATCAACAATTCCATCTCCATTCAAGTCTCCTATTGAAGTTATTGATCTACCAAATTGATGACCTGTACCATTACTTAACTTAGGAAAAAAACCAACGGAATTATTTGTTATTTTTGTATTTCTTTTTACTGTTCCATTTGTATCATTTAAGAATAAAATATAAACTGCTCCAGTATTTACTGTTCCATCATTATTATTCTCATCATTAATAGCACCAACAGCTAAATCAACAATTCCATCTCCATCTAAATCTCCAATTGAGGTTATTGAAGAACCAAAATTATCGCTACTATCTAGCCCACTAGGATTAAAACCTGCTAAACTATCAGAAATCTTTGTATTAGTTTTTACTCCTCCAGTTGAATTCAAAAATAAAATATATATTGCTCCTTCAGAAGTATTACTCGCTAAATTTTCATCAGAATGAGCACCAACAGCTAAATCAATAATTCCATCTCCATCTAAATCTCCTATCGAAGTTATCGAAATACCAAAATCTTCATCACTATCCATTCCACTTGGATTAAATCCATTTAATCCATCAGAAATTTTTAAATTACTTTTTATAGTTCCATTGGAATTATTCATAAATAAAATATATATTGCTCCCTCATCACTATCTAAGTTTTCATCGTTTATCGCACCAACAGCTAAATCAACAATTCCATCTCCATCTAAATCTCCAATTGAGGTTATTGAAGAACCAAAATTATCGCTTGAATCTAATCCATCAGGATTAAAACCTGCTAAACTATCAGAAATCTTTGTATTAGTTTTTACACTTCCATTTCCTATTGCACTTGTATTATAATAGAATCCAAAATTAGTAGTAGAATTATCTGCACTAAAACTCCAGCTATATTGAGTAGTATTTTTATAATATAATAAAGTATTATTTAAATCGCTAACTTGTATAATTGCATAACTAGAATTTACTAAAAGATGATAACCTCCAGTTGTGTTAGTTCTTGTAAAATTATTTACTAATTCACCACTATCAACTGCTCCATCTCCATCAGTATCATTCCATGCTCTCAATGTTATATTAACTAAACCAACTTCTCCAGTATCCCATTTTCCATCATAATCAGAATCATTAAAAACAACTCCAGAAATATTAAAGAAATTTGATGCTTTAAAAAAATCAAATATTAAACTTGAGAGTAATAATGGCGAATAAAATGTATTAAAAGTGTCATTTCCAGCTATTAAATGATATTCTGGTAATATATTTTCAGTAGTATTTGCTACTGTAAAAGTAGTATTCTGATTTCCCCCAGTAAAATTTAATGGAGATGTATAATTCCATTTTGCTCTTCCTTTTATATACAACTCATTTATCTCACTGGCATTCAAAGATCTATTAAATATCATTACTTCGTCTATAGAACCATTTGCACGAAGATCTGCTGAATTTTCAAAATCTGCAACTCTTACCCCCCTAGTACTATTTCTAAGATTTGATCCTACTGCAGTATTAGTTCCTTGACTTACTCCATCAACAAAAAATTCAAGAGAATTACTTTGCTTAAGAGTAACTGCAAGATGATAAGTTCTTCCTGCAGAAGCATTATTTACACCATTAACTATATATTGTGTTGTTGCTGGAGATGTTGTAACAACATTCCCACTAAAATTTCCACTTGCCTCATGTCTTATTGTTACAGACCATCCTGTTCCTGCTCCATCTAAACCTCTAACTAAAATAACATTTGCAGTAGACGGACTACTTTGTCTCGGAGTATACCATGTACTAAATGTAAAATCATCTTTTTCTTCTACAATAATATTACTTGTCTCTATATAATCATCTATTCCATCGAAATCAAAACTGCCATTATAGACTCCTCGAGTAATAAACCCAAATCCCCCAGTAAGACTTCCATTCCATGTTCCATTGTATTGATTACCTGAGAAATCAAAAACATGCGTATCATTCTCTCCTATATTACTTCTATTATCCAAATGATAATATAATTTTAAGCTGTCTGTATTATTATTTACACTTCCATTAATACTATCATTATAAGCTAATCCTAATTGCCATTGTCCAATTCTTAAACTTACATTAGAACTAAAATTATTATTAAACGAAGCACTAACATTAACTCTGCCCTCATTAGTTAAACTAATATTAGATTGTTTTAATGTATGATTTCCTGTACTCTTAAATCTCTTTGATTGATTATTATAAATATCTAAAATCTGTTGAGCTGATAAAGAAGTATTAAATACCATTACTTCTTCTATAGAACCATTAAAATAATCACTATTATTAACCCCTATTTTTAATTGTAAATCATTTGTTCCAAGTCCACCAAATATTGCTCCTACTTCACTTACTACAATAACTCCATTTACATATATAGAAATATTTGAATCGGAAATATGAGATCCAGCAGTTCCTGCAATATGATTCCATTTATTTAAAACTATTGAAGATGAATTTGTTGATACACTACTCTCTTGAGCTCCATCTCCAATACTAAATATAACCCCCCCAGTATTAACTAAACTCAATTCATAACCAGTCACATCTAAAAAACCACTATCAACATATTTACTTACAACTGGTTCATTAACAATCTGTCTTGGAAAAACCCAAACAGATATGGAAACATTTTCAGATATATCTAAACTTTCATTATCAGAAATATTAAGTCCATCATTTATACCATCAAACTGATAGCATCCCCCATACAAACAACTACTATTATAAATTGGATTATTACTAATATTTCCATTATTATTTAAATTTGTAAAATCGTAAACCCTTGTTGAAGAAACATTTTCATCAAATGGTGTATAAAGAACTAATCTATCATAAGGACCAACATTATTTATAGTCAGATGAGTAAAATTGTTTTCTGCTACAACACTTTCTAAATTTACAATTACAGAAGAATCTGTAATATTTATAGAAACTAAAGTTGGATCTAAATATAAAATATCTCCTATTTTATAATTAGTTTCTCTAAAATCTCTTTCTATATAAACGCTTACGCTATTTTTATATTTTAAATCTTCAACTTCTAAATTATTCTCTATTCCATTAACTGCAAATCCTGTGATTCCCCTTATTACATTTCCAGTAATTCCAAAGTTCTCATTTTCTTTTTTACTTTCAACATAATCTTCTTCATTAATCTCTTTAATTTCATTATCTTTTCCATTTTCTGTATTTTTATCTTCTTCTACAACTACTATACTCCCTTCAACAATAGATTTATCTTCAATACTTGCTTCAGATTTATTATCTTCAGCAACTTCTTTTTTACCTTCATCAGATTTTACCTCATTTGAATCATTACTTTCTTTTTCTCCTATCTTTTTTTCAATAAGCTTAGGTTCTTCAACAATCTCAGATTGATTAATATCTTCAAATTTTGATTCATTCTTTCCTTCAGTCGTATTCTCTTCAGATTTAATATCACTTTTATTTTCAATATCTTTAACAACACTTCCACTAACACCACTTTCATTTTTATCAGAAAAGTTTTTATTCAAACCAGGAGTTTCTATCAACTCAATATCTCTAATTTCAGATTCATCTAAAATTTCTGAATCATTTTCTCCTTCATCCTTAGATTTATTATCCCCCCCACTAATAATATCAGTTAAATTTGATTCTTCTTTAATTTTCTTAATTTCAGTCTTATTAATTTCTTTTTTAATTTCTTTTTTTTCTTTAATATTCTCAAAATCCAAACCTGGCCTGTTAATCTTAATTTTATAACCTTCTTCAACTAAATCCTTAAAACTCAATATATTATTTCCAATTTTCAGATTGCTATTATCTATTATCGATATTTCATTATCGGAAGTTATATCTAATTTAGAAATAAAATTAAGCTCATTTAACTTTACTTTATATCCCCATTTATAATCAACTCCTAAATCATCCGCTTTTGCTTTATCCACTTTTACATCAAAATCTTCAGCTTCGATAACTGCTTTATCTTCTATTTCCCTTAATTCATCCTCATCTAAATTGTCAATTCTTTCTTTTATTTTATCAACATTAATATTATCTATAGAAATATCATAATCCTGAATATCTGAAGATGTGACAAAACCATTGCTTTCATTTTCTATTAATTCTGGATTTACGCTTGGATTATCTAAAATCTCTTCCTTACTAATAAGTTCTTTCTCAATAAGTTTTTCTCCAGTCTTTTCAATATAATCAGAATAATTTAATAAATCAAAATACAACCTCAATCCTCCATTAATATCAAAATCCATTCTTTTGTTTTTATTATCACTTAAAAAAGAATCTCCCATTTTTGGAGGGTCTTTGATTATTAAACCATCATAAAAATTACTTGCGCCCTCATTATAAATTTCATCAACTGCATAACCACTAATAAAATTTCTTGAAGATTTAACACTGTTAAAAATTGTAGAATAACTATCTTCATTTAATTTAAACTTAAGATCATCGCTTAATAAAAAAATTATTCCAAATATTAAGAAAAAAAGTAGTAAAAGATAAATACCTCTTACTACTTTAGTTCTATTTAAGGGTTGTAAAGGTTTCAAGGGTTGTTCTACCTTTTTTTTATTCCTTAAATATACTCCAAATTCTTTCTCTCCGCCAATATAAACTTTTTTTACAGAATCTCCTTCTCTATAACTTCTATAATAATATGGACCAAAAATCTTTCCTCTTTTATTTACATACTTCTTGTACACCATCAAGTAGAACAACCCTTTTTACAAGTAAAACATATCTTTTATCTTTATAAATATTTCTCAAAAATCAGTTGTTCTACACATAAAATTATAAGATTTAAACATAATTCTTCAATTCTTCTAATAAAATTTTGCAAACTTCATTTTTAAGTTTAAAATCTTCATCAATCAACTCCAATTTGATATTTTGAGATAAAAATTTATTTTTAAAAGCAATCATAGAATTAAACTCATCTTTTAATAATAATTCAAATAATTTTATTTTAAATTCCTTGCTAACAGGACAAATTCTAAGAAAATCTACAATTTTTTTTACTATATTTAAATAAGAATCTTCAACAACAAAATTTCTTTCCTTAAATCCATCTGAGAAATTTAAATGCCAGTCTATAGCGTCAGATATTATGTCTTCTATCTTAATTTTATTTGGATGCCATTTTAAATATTTTCTAGCTTTTTCATTTGAAGCTAATAAATCTTTAGGGTCTCCAGGTCTTTCATCTAAATAAATTATCTTGCTTCTAGAATTTTTCCCAGTCTTTTTATATATTAATTCAAGAACTTTATTAGCAACTTCTAAATTTGTATACATTTTCCCTGTTCCTAAATTAAAAAATTCAAAAAATCCATTATTAAAAGAAATTTTCTCTTTTATAAAAGAAACAGAAGCTGAATGAGCTTTAGCTAAATCTTCAATATGAATATAATCTCTCCTATGACTTCCATCTCCAAAAATAGTTATATCTTCTCCTTTTAATCCTAATTTTACAAATCTAGGAATTATATGGATTTCAGGATTATGATCTTCACCGCACTTATTAATTGCTCCAGCTGCATTAAAATATCTTAAAGCAACAGCATTAAATTTATATTTAGAAACAAATTCTTTCAAAAGTTCTTCCATAAGCAATTTAGTCTCGCCATAAGGACTAGTTGGATGAAGCTCAAAATCTTCATATATGGGAATAGATTTAGGATTCCCATAAACTGCAGCAGATGATGAGAAAACAATATTCTTCACATTATTCTCAAGCATAACTTCCAATAAAATAATAGTATTAATTACATTATTATAAAAATATTTCGCTGGCTTAAAAACAGATTCTCCAACTTCCAAGTAAGCAACAAAATGAATAACAAAATCTATCTTATTGTCTAAAAAAACTTTCTTCAATCTTTCTTCGTCATTTAAATCTCCATAAATAAAAACTGCCTCTTCAGGCAATGATGTTCTATGCCCCCTACTCAAATTATCATAAACAATTACTTCACAATCATTCTTTAAAAGTTCTCTAACTGTAGTACTTCCTATATATCCAGCTCCTCCAGTTACTAAAACTTTCATTCTAATTAAGAAAGAAACTATTTTATATAATTAATTATAAAAACAAATACTAATTCAAAAACTCATTTCCTAATCTATTATTAAATTCTCCATTTATATTCTCTAACATTTTTATTTTAGTAATAACGCTTCCTCTCCATTCTTTATGTCCTAAAACCCACCCTAATTTTACAAAAGCAGTTTCAGTTAGCATATCTTCTAAATAAACAATTCCTAATTTTAATAATTTTCTTCCAGAACTATAAACATAAGGGTCTACTCTTCCATAAATAGTCTGATTAGTCATATAAATAAAAAGTCCTTTATTAATAGCTTTTCTTAATTCAGAAATCAAACCATATTTTCCATTAATAGCAACATGTCCTAATCCCGTTCCTTCTATAATTAATCCTTTCATATTTTTTTTGTAAAAATCTATAATTTTAATATTATTTCCAGGATGAGATTTAAAAATTCCTACTTTACTATCAAAAACTGCATCAACATGAATTTTTTCTTTATTTCTTTTATTAAAATCTGTTCTTATATTCTCTATTTTTCCATCTGAAAAAATTTTTGCAAAAGGTTTGCAATTAATTGCTCTAAATGCATCTCTTCTAGAACTATGCATTTTTCTACATTTATTTGCTTGCAAAGCATAACAATAATCATCGTTGATAGTTCCATGTCCCACTACCATTACTTCGGCCATATCAGAAAGAGCTGCATAATTAGCACAAATTAAATTTAATCTTGCATCGCTACTTCCCCTATCAGAACTTCTCTGACTATATGTTAATACTACTGGCTTATTTAATTTTCCTAACATAAAACTAAGAGCGCTTGCAGTATAATGTAATGTGTCTGTACCATGACTTATTATAACCCCTTTTACATTAGTGTCATTCAAAGACTTCCCTACTAATTTAGCAATTCTAATCCAATCACTTGGAATCATATCTTCACTCTGCTTGCTAAAAGGACTTTTTATTCTAACATCAGCTATCTCAAAAATTTCTGGATACATTAAAAAAAATTCTTTAGAACTAACTAAATTACTAACTCCTCCAGTACTTGCATCTAACTTACTGCTTATTGTTCCTCCAGTAATATAAAAATCTATTATGGGTTTATTTCCTTTAAATTTGATTTCTTCCTTATCTTCTATTTTTTTAAATTTCTCAAGAATTTTAATTTCAGTTATATTCTCTTTATTAATTCCGATATTATATCCATTATCTAATTTTAATAATAAAAATCCCTTTTCATGAACATTTAAATAAATTCCAACTTGTTTCTCACTCCCTAAACTAACTTCTATCTTATCTCCAGCTTCTGGTTTTTTATATAATTTTTTCATGAATAATAAAGAAAAACTTAATATAAAAAAGTTGTTATAAAATAATCCCTCAGAATTATTCTATTCTATTCATCAAAAAATATATTTTATTCTAAATTTATATATCCAGAAAGGTATTCTATGCACCTATAAGGTATTTTTAACTTAGGATTTTTTTGTTTAGCAGCAAGGTTAACAATATCATTAGCCCTCCCGATTTGAGATTTAGGTAAAGTACTTCCCATTAATAATTCAATTGAGCTTTTAATAACATCAAAACTATCTTCAAAGTCTTTTTGTGAATTTCTAAAACGACGAGAATAATTAAATATTATATCCATAGAAGCCAAATTAATTTTATTTTGCAATTCTCTTTTACAATAATCTTCATTTAAGAAAGTACCTTCTTCTTTTGCTATATCTAAAATTTTCTTTAATTCTGATATACTCCCCTCTAAACTATGTCTCATTTAATTACTGTGATAATTTTATTTATAAATATTTATGTCCGAAACGTTGAAAACCTCACCATTTATGGTGAGGTCGTTTCGGAGCATCCCAAAAAATTTCAATTTGAAAGAAAAATCGCCGATCAGCGATTTTTCGGAAATTTTTTCTGATATTTAAATTATAAATTTTTCTTTTTCAACTTGCAAACAAAAAATCCTTCCATATCATTATCATGATGATAAATTCTTTTTGCATTAACTAAACTTTTATCATATTTTTCTTTTTTCCATTCTAAAATCCCAGGACGAGTTTTCAAAGGCAAATAAATAGGAACTGCTTCAAAATTATTTTTATCTATTAAACTCTGAATTACTGATTCGTTTTCTTCAGGAGCATAAGTGCAAGTAGAATAAATAATTTCTCCATTTTCTTTTAACAATTCTGCTGCCGAACTTAGAATTTTTTTTTGTTTTCTACTTAAACTATTAAGTAATCCTTCAGACCATTCTAATAAAGTTCTCTTACTGCATCTTAAATTTCCTTCGCCAGAGCAGGGAGCATCAACTAATATTTTATCAAATTTGATTTTTAATTTTTTAAATTTTTCGCATAATTCGACTGCATTATGTCTAACTACAATAGTATTTGTAACTCCACATTTTTCTAAATTAGAAACCAATATTCTAATTCTTCCTATAGAAACATCATTTGCAATAATACTTCCGATATTATTCATTATAGAAGCCATTTGAGTTGTTTTACTTCCTGGCGCAGCACATAAATCTAAAATATTTTCATTGCTTCTAGGATTTAAAGCTATAACTGGCATCATACTAGTAATTTCCTGCACATAATAATATCCTAAAATATGCTCTTTTGTCTTTCCAATTTCTCCAGGATTTAATTCACTTTTTACAATGATAATTTCAGGAAAATTCGAGAAAGGTTGTTCAACATTCCATCCTTTTTCTTTTAATCTATTTATCAATTCTTCAGGACTAATCTTTAATGTATTGCATCTTATAGATTTTCTTGGCTGAGTTTTAGCAACATCGAAAAACTTACTAACATCTTCTTCATTTTCAAGTAAATCGTTAATTCTTTCTACAAATTTTGGTTTAGGATCATAATTTTTTATCTTCATAAAAAATTTAAGAAATTAAAGGTTATAATACTTCTGATAAATATAATAAAGGAAATATAAACTTAAATATTTATTTGTAAATAAAAGATATGAAAAAATTAGAAATTACAGAAGAAAAAAGAATAATGATATATGCTATGGTAAAAAATATGACTCCCAATTCTGATATTTATTTTGAAGATCATGTAAGACCTGTCGCAAGAAATTGTTTTATTTATGGAAAATATCTATCAAAAAGAGATAATAAAATAGATCCTATTGTTTGTGAATTAAGCGGACTGTTACATGATATAGGATATACTAAAAGATATGAATCAGATGAAAAAGATCATATAATAAGAGGAATAAGAATTGCTCCAGATATTTTAAAAGAGATAGGAATAGACGATTATTACATGGAAAGAATTGTAGATGCAATATGGACACATGATGGAAACTTAAATAGAAGTAAATATAAAAAAATTCCATTAGAAAATTACATATTAAATGATGTGGATGCTATGCAATTTTTTGACTGGCCTTTACCATCTTTAACAGAATTTGCATGTAGATTAAAACCTAATAAAAAAGAAGAAAACATTATAAAAGGAATATTAGAACACACAAAATTAACATTCAATTATATAGAAATGCGTTATTTCAAAAATTTAGCAAAACCAAAATATGAATCTAGAATAGAAGAACTAGAAAAAGAATCTAGAATGAATAATCTAGAAAATATTTTTAAAAAATTTGATTATGGACATAAAAGAAAAGGAAATAGAAAAATATCTTAAAAATAAATACAAAAAGAATATCTCTGAAATAAAAATAGAAAAATTAGGGTCTGGTGTCTTTGGAACTGGATATAGACTTAAATTCAAATTAGATAATAAAGATAAAACTCTCATTCTTAAATCATTATTCAAAGAAAATCTAGGAATGGATCATTATTCTGATAGAGCTTCATCACTATTAGAAGCCCATGATAATTATAACAAAATGGAAAGTCACATTAAATCAGAAGATGTAATAGCCCATAATAATAATGACAGTTTAACTTCAATAGGAGATACTAAAGAGTTTTATATATTAATGGAAGAGGCAAAAGGAGAAGATTTATTTAAAGATTTTGAGAATATAAGAAAATCAAGATTATTAGAAGAGAAAACTAAGAATAAAATAAAAATAATATCTGATTTTTTAGTTGAATTACATAAAAACAAACATAAATCTACTTCGCTATATAGAAGAAAAATAAGAGATACTATAGGGAGCGGATGTAGTTTAATAGGATTATTAGATATGCATCCAGAAAATGCATTCAAACAATTTGAAAAAGAATGGTTAGAAATTATAAAGCTTAGTATAAATTTCTGGAGAAAATCTAGAAATTTAACTCATAGATTATCAGAGATACATGCAGATTACCATCCAGGAAATTTATGGTTTAATAATAATGAATTAATTATTTTGGACAGATCAAAAGGCAGATTTGGAGAACCTGCTGATGACATAATTGCATTTGCAATTAATCCTATAATGTATTCTTTAATCACAAACCAAAAATTTGAAGGATCTTTCAAAGAGATTTTTGATTTATTTTGGAATAATTATTTTAAACAAACAAAAGATAAAGAGATGAGAAAAATCATGGCACCATACATCGCTTTCAGAATCTCAGTTATAACTAACCCTTTATTCTATAATGATGAATTTTTTGGGTCATCAAAAAAAGCAAATTTAATTAGAAAAAAATTAATTAATTTTGCTTTGAATGTCTTAAAAGATAAAGAATTTGATCCTAAAAAAATAAATCTATATTTGAAAGAATTAAATAACTTTTTAAACTATCCTCACTTATAAAAAATAATGGAAGAAGATGATCATAAAGTGTCTTTTGGTTCTATTGTTGCAACTATTGGAGCTATCTTAATTGGTTTAGGAATTGCATGGCTCTTAGCAATGAATTGGCATGATATCTCAAGCATTCTAAAAATTATAATTTTAATTTTTATAACAATAATATCTTACTCTGCGGGAGTTTTATTTAGAATTCATAATTACAGGAAAATAGGAGATTCTCTTTTATTTTTAGGAGCAATAATATACACTTTAAGTATTTTTTTAATAGCACAAATATTCTCCACTAGTATTACTCTTCAAGGAACTGCTAACCTATTAATTATTGCTTGGGTAGGTATTTTATTTGCCTCTTATATTTTTAATACATCACCAAGTTTAATAATAGTCCTATCAGAATTTTTAGTCTGGATAAGTTTACAATTCTTTGCTTTTTATGAAAAAGGGACTGGATTTTTTGGTATTCCAAATATAGATAATCTTCCATTGGGACTTCTTGCAATTATTTATTTAGCAGTCGGAGTTTTATTTTATGGACTAACTCAGATTCATAAATCAAAAGATCACAAATTTTTTAATGTGTATAGATTTTGGACAGCATTTTATATTCTGTTATTTGCTTACATTTTAAGCTTTCAAACGCTACTACCATTATTATGGCCTTCTGGTCTCGAGCTAACAACTGGAACATTGATATTTTTAATAACTATCTCTTTAATTGCTATTATTACAAGCGCAGTTGGAATAATTATGTCTTTAGATAAAACAAAACTAACTGGAAAGGAAGTTTTGAGTTTTATAATAATTATTTTTTTATTGATTACACTAATTTTCTCTGCAAGCATTGTATCAAGCTCTCTAGGAACTTGCTATCTAAAAAGTTGTTATGATATTAAAAACGAGAAAGAATGTAATACAATTAATCTTCCGAATCAAATTTGCTCGTGGGAAAAAGATCGTTGCGATCGACTTCATTGTGAAAATTTTAGGAATCAAACTTCATGTGAAAATGCTCCACAACAATTAAAATGCAACTGGACATTTTATAATACAGATGGAGGTGAAGGATACTGCAATCAAGACTATTCAAATAAAGATGGTACCATAAATCCAAATAAAGATTATAGTAAACAACAAGAAGCTTGCTCTCAATATGATAACCAGAGAGAATATTGTATAAGCAAAGATATATGTGGATGGCAGGCAAGTAGAGGTTATTATGGTGTAAGAGATATTCCATTAAAACTCTGGTTTATATGGACAATCGACAATATATTATTCATTATAATTATTCTCTCTGCTATTGGTTATGGAGTCAGATATAAATCTTCAAAATTAGTTAATTTAGGAATTTTATTTTTTGTTTTAGATATTATAACTAGATATATTGGATTCTGGATAGGTCTCAGTGGATATACTAGCTTTGCTATATTATCAATAATTGGAGGAATAATTCTTATTTTTGGTGGATGGGGAATTGAAAAATGGAGAAAAAGCCTCATCGAGAAAACAGATCAAAAACAACAAACAAATTATAAAATTTATTAAAATGACAGAAATATCTTCAAAAAATGAATATATCAAATTAATAATAGTCATATTAATATTATTATTGATTTTAGGCGGGTTTTTATTATATGTGTCATTTCCTCTTATTGGTGGAGAAGAAATTGTGCTTTCTACTATGCCTGTTGATCCTTTTGATATAATCAGAGGACAATATATGACAATAGGATATGAAATAAATACTATTCCTTTAAATGAGACTGCAAAGATTGGTGATACAATTTATGTAATATTAGAAAAAGATGAAAATGAAACTTCTAGATATAAAGAATTATCATTTGTAAAACCAAATAAAGAAACTTTTATCAGAGGAAAAATAACTTCAATTTCAAGACAGAACATGAGAGTTGAATATGGGATTGAACAATATTTTTTTGAAAGAAATGCTAGGTTTGAAAGAAGAATTGAAAATGTAAAAGTAAAACTAAGTGAATTTGGAGGAGCTAGAATTGTTGAACTATTAGATGTAAATAAAGAATCTATTAAAATAATTTACAAGAATAAAACTATAACTTCTTAAGTGACATCCTCCTCGCCATAAAGGGTTGCTCACTTCGTTCGCAACTTTTTGCCTTCGGCAAAAAGCGAGGCGTCCTAACTAAATATATCCATGATGCTTTTCTTGATTCTCTATATAACTATAAGCTCTTTCAAAATCACTTCCACAGCTTGCGCAAAAATATCCATCA
>JBBSXD010000013.1:0-19131 GCA_038045965.1 Nanobdellota archaeon | reverse complement strand
GCAAAAATCATTAAAAATGGAAGCACATATGCAAAAACTCCCAAATCAGCCCATCTATTTAACACATCTCCAATGGAATAACCAAAAAATCCTCGCACTTGATAAAATAAAACTGACATCTTACACACTCTTTACACTTTAAGAAAACTTATATTTATATATATTTCTACTTTTTATTTTTTAATATTTTACAAGATTTTTTATTCTATTTGACAAATTCTACATTCTCTTTTATATCTTTGAATCCTTCATCACCAGTTAGAAACTTTATATTCCTTTCCAAAGCTATAATATATTCTAAACAATCAATGTAAGATAATTCTTTCTTACTATTTTTAATTCTAAACTGGCATGCTTTTTTAATAATTTCATTAGTTATTTCTACACAATAATCTTTAAATTCATTTTAATAGTTATAAGAGGTACTTGATAATATTTTTGGTAATTAAGATTATTTTTTAATATCTCAAAAAAAGCATAACTATCAAAAAAATACATATTAATTTTTCCATCCTTTTCTCACTTCATTCTTAAAATTCTGCCCGCTAATTTTAGTTTTTAAAATCCCTGCTATTTTTCTGAAGTCGTCTATCTTATATATCTCTACAACAACTTTCTCACCATCACTTAAATTTCTTTTTCTAACTTCTTCTCCAGATATAGGAATACCAAAAGAATTTCCCATGATTTAATTCTTGTTAATACCATAGTATAAACTTTAAGTTATACAAGTATCTAAACATTTTTACTTATCCACTTTTACTATTAACTTTTTCTCCAAATAAAACAGCGCCTATTGCTGCAGCAATAGCCAAAACCAAAATTATATTTGCCCAAATTTGTCTATAATTGCTTCCAAAAAAATAATAATAAACACTATCCCAATATCCAGTTATTATCAAAAAAAATGTTATTAAAGCTAAAGCCAATATCGCCCCAAAAGTTCTTTTCCATCCTTTATCTAAAACATCTCCATCACTTTTTCCCATTATAAATCCATAAAGCAACATAAAAACTAATAGCAAAACTGCACTAACTGCCAAAAAAGGCATCAATAAAACAACAATGCTTCTAGCCGACGGAAAAGCAATTAATATCAAGCCAACAACTAATCCTACTAAAGCATCCACTTGTTTTTTTTCTTCACCTAAAAGTTTTGTCCTCTGTAAAATCGCAAATATTAAAGTAAACACTAAAACAAAAGGAAGAACATAATCTAAAAAATAAGGATGAATTAAAAAAGGTTCTACCATATTAAGGATAATTATCTCCTAAATTATATTTAGTTATATCCCACTCATCGCGACATATTCTTTCTACCAATTCTCCAAGAGGATTTCTAAATCTAACTCTAACAGGAATATCTTCAGCAGATTCAGAAATTATTTGAATATTATCTCCATAAATCTTTCTTTCAATTTTACAAGATAATTCTTTAATCAGATCCATTATAATTCCTCATTTATACAACTAAATATTTATCTTATTTAAACTTTTTTAATTTAAAAATTTAATTAGTATTCTAAAAATAAACCCAGCCAGGAAATTTAACACACTTCAAGATAAAACCCAGAAAAAATAAACACAAAAACTAATTAACAAAAATCAATCAAAGAAATAATTAATTATCTTTTAACGCTAATTTCTTGATAATCTCCACTACTCTGAGAAAGATCAACTGTTTCCTGCACTTCAGAATTGGATTCATCCAAGGGCAAACTAGACTTGCTTATTATAACAACATCTCCCACAGCTCTAACAAATTGATGGGGAATTATAACTCCTCTAGCCCCTCCCAAAAAACTTCCAACATTACCTACAACTCTTATTCTCCAACTCTCCACTTTATTCTCTACTAAATTACTTTCTTCTATTTCTCCAAAATAATCACCAGCATCAGTATAAACTTTCTTGCCAATAACTTCTGTCAACCTTTTTATTTTCAACATATTACTTTCATATTATTACAATTTAAATACTTTTCCATGATGCAAAGACATTTCCCAACAATAACTTTATTAATAAAATTATATTCTATTAAAAATGCTTAAACAAAGAATAAAAGTTTTTAAAGATTACAAACCAATAATAGCAGATCCAATATTTTGGATATTTACAAAAAAAGAAATAATCTGGATGATAATTTTTATAATTATTGCTTCATTCATTAGTTTTATTCCATTAATCCCTAATGATGACCCAATAAAAATCTTTTCCACTTTACTAATTTTCTCTCTTATAATAATATCTACAACTGCCATAAAAAAATTATCTGCTTATCATTATGCTATAAAAATAGAACATTCGGATTGGAAATTAATAAGGTGGTGGTGGTACACAAGAGCTCATTTTAAAATTCCTTTTCCATTAGGATTAATAGTCCCATTTTTCTTAGCTATATTCACAATTGGATATCTAAAACCTTTTTCATTTTTACAATTTGATGCAGAAAATATAGAAGAAGTTAGAATATTAAAAAAACATGGTCCAAGGGGATCTAGAAGAAAAGAATTAATTAATGAAAATGATCTATCGTATACTGCTGCAACAGGATTTTATATGCTTCTTTTTTTAGCTTTTGTAGGATTACTATTAAAACCTTATTTTCCTTTTTTCGGATATAGTTTAACTAAATATTCTATATATTTCGGTTTTTGGAATTTGCTTCCCATAAGTCAATTAGATGGAACAAAGATTTTCTTCGGAACAACATTGCTATGGTCATTTCTAATCATAATATTCTCAATTTTATCTTTGCTGATTTTGTTAATTTAACTACAATAAACTATATATAAGATAAAATCTAAAAATATATATGAAAAAATTCTCAATTAAAAAAAGGCTCGATTTATCTCCTGAAATAATAATAGAAAATAAAAAAGTTAGTAAATTTAACTTTAATTATGAAAATCAACAAAATTTATTAAATCAGAAACTTTCTTTACATTTACTGCAGAAACATCTTTCTCTATTAAAATTAGAAGAGATATTAATAATTTTTTCTTTAATCATTATTGCAGTTTTAGGGAGAATATTATTACAACCACTTCCTAGTATAGAACCTATTACTTTTGTAGCATTATTAGCCGGTTCTTTATTTGGAATAAAAAAAGGTATTGGTATTGGAGCTTCTAGTTGGTACTTATCTAATTTTTTTATGTTTGGGGGACAAGGCCCATGGACATTTGTTCATGTTTTAAGCGGGATTATTTCTGGAGCTTTAGGAGGAATAATTCTAAAAAAACCAACCTTGATAAAATCTGTTCTAGCTATAACCTTATCAACAATAATATTTGAAATTTCCATTAATACAATGTCTGGAATATTATTTTATGGTATTCTAACTTCTTTCATTACAGCTATCCCTTTTTCCATAACTCATTTAATATCAAATATAATATTTGCTTCCATATTACCTAAATCAAAGACAATAATATTTAAAAAAGCTAAATTAAATGAGATAGAGATGTGTAAAAATTTTATATCAAAGTTAAAACAAAAAAGTGTAGAAACTAATGAATTTTAAAAACCTAATTATAATCTTAATATTAATCCCACTTGTATCTGCAGAAAATGTAGGAGTGCTGATTCATTTTCCAGATGGATCTAACCATATTCAATGTATATCTGCATCAGAAAACACAAATGGTTATGAACTTTTATCTAAATTATCTTTGTTTACTTTATGGGCAGATCCAGGACCTTTCGGTCATCAACTTTGTCAAATTAACGGAATAGGTGATTCAGTATCTGGAACCGGATGTTCCTATTCTGGAAAATATTGGAGATTTTTAAAAGGAACAGGAAATAATTGGGAATATATGCCAGTAGGATTCGATGGTGGAAATTCTTGCTGGAACAATGATATAACTTCTTTTGATGGACATTATTGTACAAAAGAAAATGATCTAATCGCTCTAAGTTATGGAAAATTTGACGATCCAAAACCTGCATTCAAAAATCTCAATGAAATATGCAATCCTTTAAAACTAAACGAAATAAAAATTTATACTGATGGTAAAAAACAATCCGATGCTGATGAGGATGGGGGAATAATAGAAGCAAAACCAGGCTCAAAAATAAATTTTAAAATCGAAATAGAAAATAACTATAAATATGATGAAAATTTAAAAATAGAAGATATTAAAGCAAAAATAAAAATTAAAGATATAAAAAATAATTTAGACGAACAAACTAAATTTAAAGATCTTAAAACAAATGAAGATGATAGTGAAGAAATAGAAATAGAATTGCCATTAATAATTGAAGAAGAAGAATACGACTTAGAATTAAAAATAACTGGTAAAACAAATTATGGTATAAAACAAGAGATTATAATAAATTATGATTTAGAAATAAACAAAGAGAAAAATGATCTAATTTTTTCAAAACTAAAATTAGATTCATTAGAATCTTGTCCTAATGAAAAAAACAATTTATTTATTGAGATAATTAATATAGGAAAAATTGATCAAAAAGATATAGTACTATCTATTGAAAACAAAGATCTAAACATATTATACCAAGATAAATTTAATCTAGATCAAGATAAAGAAAATTCTATTTATATTAAAAATGTTGAATTTACTACACCTAATATAAATCAAGGGGATTATAAAATAAATCTAAATTTAGATTATTCTGACAAAACTTATGAGAGTATAATTTTAAATATAAAAAATTGTAATTTATTAACAGGAAATATCATAAATGAAAATAATATAGAAATTAAGAAAATAAATCAAGCTAGTCCATCAAACAAACCAATTATTAAACAAACATTTTTGCAAAATTATGCTATACCCATTTTATTGCTAATTTTTCTAATAATTTTAATTATAGCAATAATTTATATAATTTCTATATTATCAAAAAACAATGAGGCAACTACACTTTAAAGATTAAAGTTTGTTTCCAAAAAAATTCTTTAAATTTTGTGATCGCAAGAATATTTTTTATTTTCATTGGTTAAGATATTCAGAAATCATCACACACTAAATTGGTTTGTTTTGTCAGATTCATGACATCCCAAAAAATTTAATAAACTAATAGAATTTATTAAATTATGAATGAAATACTTTCTTCTATAAAACCAAGAGAATATCAGCAAAAAATATTTGAAACATGTAAAGAAAAAAATTGTTTAGTAATTCTTCCTACAGGAATAGGAAAAACATTAATAGCTTTAATGCTCTCGATATATACCCAGAAAAAATTTCCAAAAACAAAAACATTATTTTTAGCTCCTACCAAACCATTAGCAGAACAACATTTATCCTATTTCCAAAAACATTTGCCAGAACTTTTTGCAGAACTTATTTTATTCACAGGAAAAACTCAATCTAAAATAAGAAAAAAATTATGGGAAAATTCAGATATTATTTTTTCAACTCCGCAATGTATCTATAATGACCTAAAAAACAACCTTTATTCTTTAGAAGATGTCACTCTTTTAATTCAAGATGAATGTCATAGATGTCTAAAAAATTATTCATACACTTTTATATCTGAAAAATACAAAGAACAGGCAAAAAATCAGAGAATTCTTGGATTAACTGCTAGTCCTGGAGTTGATAAAGAAAAAATAAAACAAATATCTATTAATTTAGGAATAGAATCAATAGAAGTTAGAACCAGAGATTCTGAAGATGTAAAAGAATATTTACAAGAATTAGAATTTAACATTATAAGGTTAGAGTTTACAGAAAAATTCAAAGAAATTGATGGATTATTAAAATCAATTTATAATAAAAAAGTACAAGAATTAAAAAACAGAAAATTATTATTTCTTCCACCTACAAAAACCAACATAATAAAATTGCAACAGCAACTTATGTCTAGTATGAATTATGGAAGAAAAAACTTTAATAAATTAGTAGGAACTAGCGTAGCAGCTCAAGCCATAAAAATTTCTCATCTAATAGAATTGTTTGAAACCCAAACTCTCTATACAACTCAAAATTATATAAGAAATATATATGAACAAGCGGCAAAAAAACAATCAAAAGCTGTTCAGACAATAACAAAAAATAAAGAATTTAATTTAGCTTCTATAAAAATAAATGAACTACTATCAGAAAAAATTGAACATCCAAAATTACTTCAATTAATTTCTATAATAGAAGAAGCTATAAATAAAAATCCAAAAAATAAAACAATAATATTTTCACAATTTAGAGATACTGTATTTAAGATTTCAGAGGAATTGAATAAAATACAAGGAATTAGATCAAAAATTTTTGTCGGTCAAGCAAAGAAAATAAACTCTGGTTTATCTCAAAAAGAACAAAAAGAAATAATTCAAGATTTTAGAGATGGAAAAATAAATATAATATGTGCCACATCTATAGCGGAAGAAGGACTGGATATCCCAGAAGTAAATTCAGTAATATTTTATGAACCAATCCCTTCAGCAATTCGTTCAATTCAAAGAAGAGGTAGAACTGCAAGATTAATGAAAGGAAAATCAACCATATTAATTACCCTAGATACTTTAGACGAGATATTTTATTATACAGCTTTAAGTAGAGAGAAAAAAATGTACAAATCTATAGCTTCAATAAAAGAAGAGTTAGATAAAGGAAAAGAATTAAAATTAACAGAAGATAAAGGACAAAAAACTTTATTCTAAAAGAAAAAAAATGTTTTATAATATTTTTAGAAAACTAAAGAAAAATAAAAAAAATAAAATTCCATTAATAATAGCAGATATTCATGAAAAAAATTCTTTAGTAATATCAGAATTATATAAATCTCCAGAAATTTCATTAGAAATAAAATCTCTTAAGATAGCAGATTATATAATAAAAGATATTGCTATAGAGAGAAAAACAGTTTCAGATTTAATATCTTCAATGATAAACAAAAGACTTATACAACAGCTGAAACAAATAAAAATATATAATAAATCTTTACTAATTATAGAGGGAGATTTAGACAAAGTTATTGATGAAGAAAATAATATAAGTAAAGCTTTAAGAGGACTTTTAATTTCTATATCTATAAATCATAAAATTCCCATAATAAGAACAAAAGATTATGAAGACACTGCTAAATATCTTATAACTTTAGCAAAACAGCAACTTAAAGAAAAAATTGAGATTAGCCTTCATTCTAGAATACCTAAAACAAAAAAAGAACAAAAATCATATGTCTTAGAATCTTTTCCAAACGTTGGACCAGTTAAAGCAAAAAAACTTATAGAAAAATTTAACAATTTGTTAAACATAATAAATGCAACTGAAGAAGATCTAAAACCAATTTTGAAAAAAAGAGCAAAAGAATTCAAAGATTTAATCAATTCCTAATATCTTTAACCTAGCCTCAAAATATTTATTATTTTTTTCTAAAATACTATCTCTAATCCCATAAACACTTCTCTCAAAGTCATTTAAACAAACTCTTGTATTTTTCATAGATAGATTAGAAAAAGCAATAGTTTCCTCAAGAATGCTATTCCCATAATAAACATCATTTATTTTTCTATTTTTTATTTCTAAATCCTTCAAGAAGCAGGTCATCTCTTTATTTATAGAACTTAAATTTAAATGTTCTATTTTCAAAACAGAATCGTCATAATTACAAAATAATTCCCAATGTATAGGATTGCTTAAATATTTAATTTCATCTTTATTTAATCCTGTACGAGAACTTACATCCTCATAAATTCTATTTTCATATTCAAAAAGACTAAGATCATCTTTAACTATTTCAAAAACAGAACTAATATAAATTTCAACAAAATCTTTTATTAAAAATCTCTCTTTCATCAAAGGTCTTATTAAATCCTTACTTAAAAACAAAAATATTTTTTATTATGTCCGAAACATTGAAAACCTCACCATTTATGGTGAGGTCGTTTCGGAGCATCCCAAAAAATTCCCATTTGAAAGAAAAATCGCCGATCAAACCTCTGCCTTTAGGCAGAGGTGGCGATTTTTCGGGAATTTTTTCTGATATATAAAAAACAACAAAAATTATTTAAATCTATATTTACTTTCTAATTTATATTTTTCTAATTCTTTATATACTGAACCTTTCGAACTTAATTTTGATTCCATCAAACTGAATTCATCAACACCAAAAGTAATTCTATTTACATTAATTTTCTTCAGAAAATTAATGAATTTCGTTTTATCTTTAACATTTTTAACTCTAGATATAGTTATATGACTCATGAATCTATTTTCTTTTTCAAAAATCTCTTCTAAATTTTTATCTATTTCTTTTTGCAAATCAAATATCTTACCATCAACTTTAATCCATATAATTCTTAAAAAATTTTCAGAAAAAACTCCTATTTCTCCTAACTCACAGTCAAATCTAAGTAAATCTATTTCTCTTAATTTAATTTTAACTCTTTCAACTTTATCTTCATCAATTTCTCCAAGAAATTTTAAAGTTAAATGCAAATTTTCAATTTCGGTTAATTTCAGGCTAATTAAATTACTTTTAATCAATAATTCCTGGATTTTTTTAATTTCATCTGCAACATTTTTAGGCAAATTAATTGCAATAAAACATCTTCTTAAGTCTTTTCTCATCATCAGTTTATTTAGTATTAATTATTTCTCCCATTAATCTAGCACAGAATTTTATAGTCATATTATTTAAATCATTTTTAGGATTAACTCCTACAAAACTGGCTCCTCTAAAATTTTTTAATAATTTTAATCTTCTTCCAAAATAAAATAATTCATTGCTATTCAAACCTCCTGGTTCTATGTCACAAACTCCAGGAGCAAATGCCGGATCAACTACATTTAAATTAAAATTAACATAAAATCCTTTTGAATTTACTATTCTTTCCATTAAAATATCACAAACCTCTCCTATATCATTTTCTAAAACTTCTATTTTAATAACAGTTATACCTTCTTTTTTAATAAATTCCATTTCTTCATTATCTATATTTCTGCACCCAATTAAGATAATATCTCTTCCATTAAATCCATTTTCAACTAAACTTTTAATCCATCCCACATTTTCACAGTTGGTATGAGCATCAAAAACTACTAACAAGCCATCAACTAAAATTTTACTAAATGCTCTTGCTATAGAAAAGCAAATACTTTCATCTCCTCCAACAAAAAAAGCTCTATCACTCATTTCAAAAATCTCTTTTGAGTTCTCATAAATTAAATAATTAGATTCTTTAAAATCTTCTAAGTTTACGTGAATCTCTTCAAAGTTAATATTATCTAAAACAACATTTTTAACATTTCTTAACTCATTTAATATTTCTACAGGAGCATTTTCACATCCCGAATTTTTCTTTTCTCTTAATTTAACACGAACTAAATACATATTAAGTAAAATAAAAGCAGATTTAAAAATCTTATATAAGCTCAAATCAAAACATATATAAATGATATTTTATTAATTATCATATGATAAAAAAAGAAAAAAGGAGGTAAAAATGGCAAGCACTCAAAAAACTTTTGCAACTATTTTAGGTATTGTACTATTAGTAGTGGGACTAGCTGGTTTTGTTGGTGGTGGATTAGGAATTGTTAGAGGGGGTTTCTTTGGCACTAATCCTGCACAGGATGTCTTACACATAATCGCAGGATTATTTGGTATATGGTTTGGAACAAAAGGTATGGGATATGGATATAATCAATCTATAGGATGGATAGGAATTGTACTTGCGGTTTTAGGATTTATACCAGTTGTAGAGGATCTCCTAATATTATATCTTGATATTAACACAAGGATAACAATACTGCATGCTGTGATTGGTGTAGTCGCTCTTATAGTATATTATACAGCTGATAGATAAATTTATATAGTTTTTTTTATTTTTTTTATTATAATGAATAAAACAATTTATTTTGTTGGAATTGTTTTTTTATTTATAGGATTATTCTGGCTCCATTCTTCTGATTTAATTTATCATCTAAATGATGATAAAAAAGATGAACATAACGAAGAAGAAATAGATCTAAAATTTTCTTTAATAGGGCTTATTCCAACATTATTCGGACTTTATTTAATTGAGAATTACAATAAGAATGCTAAGAGGGTGCATTAATAGTATTATTAATCAAAAAGAATAAATCACCCCTCCGGCACCAAAGCAACAAAACTATATCCTTTTAACTTGCTTAATAATCTAACATCATTTAATTTAACTTTAGAAATATTATCTTCATAATTATAATAATTATTAGCATCTCTTCCAATTTCTTCTTGTAATAAATCAAACATAGTACTATCTGATCTTTCTTTATTTATTTTTCTTAATCCTATCAGCCTTTCCTTAGCTTCATTTAAATCACTTTGATTTAATCTGCTTAATTTTTTTATTTCTATTAAAACTAATTCTTTAACTTCTTTAATTTTATCTTTTGTAGTCCCAACATATATAAATTCATAAGCATAATTTTTTGACTGCTCTAAATTACTTTTAATTGCATAACATAATCCTCTTTTTTCTCTTATTTCTTGAAATAACCTGCTACTCATTCCTCCTCCCAAAACCCCATCAAAAATTTCAGCTGCATATCTATTTTGATCATTTAATTTTGGCATATGAAAACCTATAACCTCATTTGCTTGATCTATTCCCTTTCTTTTATAAATTTTAGTTCCATTATTTTTAATAATATTTAAATCTTTTATTATATTGCTTTTTTTAGGAAATTTTTTAGCTTCCATTAAAACATCCTCCCAATTAACACCTCCAACAACACTAAAAATTATATTATTGCTTGTATAAACTGAATTATGTAAATCAATGATTTTTTTTCTAGATAAACTAGAAACAGTTTTAATTGTTCCGGCTATAGACATACTAAAAGAACCTTTATACAATTTTTCTTTTATTTTCTCTAAAACAAATGTACTAGGATTATCATTATACATTTTTATTTCTTCTAAAATAACTTTTCTTTCTCTTTCTAGAGACTCAGATTCAAATAAAGGGTTTACTATTAAATCTCTGGTTATATCTGAAGCTAAAGAAAAATGTTTGCTTGGCATTTTATTCCAGAAACATGTTATTTCTTCTCCAGTAAATGCATTTATAATACCTCCCTTGCTTTCCACTTCTCTAGAAATTTCATCAACTTTTCTTTTTTTAGTTCCTTTAAAAACCAAATGCTCCATAAAATGACTTATACCTTTCATATCGGCAGATTCATACTGTGCTCCATATTTAACACTAGATGCAACAGCCACAACGGGAATATTCCTTTTTTCATGAATAACAGTTACTCCATTATCTAATACTTTCCTATTAAATTCTACTTCTTTTGACATTAAACACCAAAAACAAAATTAAGTTAATAAATGTTCAGTTATCAAAAAAAAATTATTATTTCTTTTTGTCTCACTTCTGGATGAAATAAAACTCCATAAATATTTTTTTTTCTATGTTTAACCGCTTGACTAATTTTACTCTTGGAAAAAATCTCAAAATCTTTTAATCTATAAAAATCTATATAATTATTATGAAGATGATAAACTTGATTTTCTCCAACTATGCCAAAAAATTCCTTATTAAAATTTTCAAAATAAAAACCAATTTCTGTTTTTCTCTTAAGTTTCCCCCCATAAATCAATCCTATTATCTGCATTCCTCCGCAAATGCCCAAAATTGGCTTTTCATAATTTATTATCCAACTAAAATCACTAATATCATTAATAAATTTATTATCAAATAAACTGGTACCACAAATAATAACATGGCTTGCTTTCTCTAAATCTTTTTTATTAATTTCTTTATAATTCTTTGTAAAATATTTTTCATTAATAGAATCTAAAATATCTTCAATAGGTTTTACAAATTCATAATAATGTAGTTTTTCTTTGCAGATATTAATTATTAAAATATTTTTCATTTTAATTCTAATTCTCTTCTCCAGCTATTTTTATTACCATAATCTTTATGATTAATTATTTTCAATTCTCTGCTAAATAAATAACAATTAATTACAAAACTTTCATATTCTCCACCCTCTCCAGCAAGATTAATTTTATATTTTCTATTTAATTCATTAATATCTTTAATAAAATTATTGTCTATTTTTCTTCCAAGCCATTTTTTATCCAAAGGATAAGCAAAAACTCCAACAATAACAACTTCAAATTTATTTTTAATCAATTCTTTTAATATATCTAACTGGTTTTTCTGCCATAAAGGATTAAAACATTCAATTTTTAATTTATTACATATTTTTTGTATTCTAGAACTTTGATAAACACTTCCTACTGCTCCTGTAACAATTCCTCCAATTTCATATCTTTTAACGGCAATCTTAATTGCTTTTTCCAAATCAACAAGTTCTTTTTCCTTTTCACCTTTAGTTTCAATAACTAATAAAGGTATATTCATAACCTCTGCTTGCTTTCTAACTTGTTCTATTGAAGGCGTATGAAACATATAGCTTTCTTTATTTTTACTAATTACTGAAATTAAACATTTAATTTGGTATCCATTTTTTTTGGCTAACCAACAAGCATAACTGCTGTCTTTTCCTCCAGAAAATAAAACTGCTAAATTTTTCATCTCCTACTAACCTCTTTATTATCTTTAATAAAAAATCTTAATTTCTTTGGTAAATCTTTACTAACCCCTATTCTAAAACTTTTAATTATCTTAATATTCTCTTCTTTTAACTTATTATTATCTTTAATAAAAATATTTTTACTTTTTAAAATATTTTGTTTATGAAAACTTTTATCTATTGATATACTTTTAGTTAATAAACCAGGACCACTGCATCTTTCATTAAAATTTAAAGGCTCGACTGCTCTTATTAAAACTGCTTGAGCATTCCCAATTTTCTCTGTAACAATATTAAACATCCAATTATTATGAACTCCGTATATTAATATTGTTCCTGCTTCCATCCTCATAGTTTCTCTTAAATCCCCATTTTTACAAGCTCTACTTGCAGGATCATCCTCATCAAAATAAGCTTCTGTTTCAACAATAATAGATTTTTGATTATTCCCATGAGATTTTACAATTAATATTTTTCCTAATAAATCTCTAGCCACTATATCTGCATTTCTATTAAAGAATTTTAAATTTAACATAAAATTATTAAATAGAATTAGTTTAAAAATAATATGCCAATAAATGCTCATCCTGAATATCTGAATGCTGAGAAGAAATTTCATCAAGCGCAAAACAACGAAGAAAAAATTCTTGCTTTAGAAGAAATGATTAGATTTGCTCCTTCACATAAAGGTGGAGAAAATTTAAGAAAAAACCTTAGAAGTAGATATAAAAAATTAAAAGAAGATATTGTAAAAATAAAAAAAGGGAAAAAGGGAAAAAAAGGAATTAAAAAAGCAGACATGCAGGCTATACTTTTAGGATTTACTAATTCTGGGAAATCCTCCATTCTAAAATCTATAACTAATGCTGAACCAAAAATAGCAAGCTATGGATTTACAACTATAGAACCAATGCAGGGATCTCTAAATTTCAGAGGATGTAATATTCAAATAATTGATACGCCTCCAATAGCTTCTGAAAATTTTGAAAAGACCCTTGTTTATTCTGCAGATACAATATTAATAGTTGTAGAAAAAATACATGAAATAGAAAATATTTTAGATTTTATAAAAAATATTAATAATAAAGCAAAAAAAATTATAGTATTTAATAAGATAGATCAATATGACGAAGAAACTAAAAGAAAAATAACAGAAACGCTAAAAACAAGAAAACATAATTTTATTTTAACTTCCACAAAAACAAGAGAAGGTATAGATGAATTAAAAGAGAAAATTCTAAATTCATTTGATATGATTAGAATTTATACAAAACATTCTGGGAAAAAACAAGATGAAGTTCCAACTATACTTAAACCAAATTCTAATCTAAAAGATGTTGCTGAAAAAATACTCCATGGATATTCTGAGAAAGTAAAATATGCTAAAATATGGGGTCCATCAAGTAAATTTAGCGGACAAAAAGTAGGATTAAAACATATAGTAAAAGATAAAGATACAGTTGAATTTTTTACTGAATAAAATATATCCCAAAAGAAAAATTTATATATGCATAATGTATACATTAGTTATGCAAAAACAAACATCCATAAGAGTTAGTTCTAATTTAATAAATACTTTAAAAAAATTTAAAGAAAAAAAAGATAGTTATGAAGATATAATATGGAACTTTATTGAACCGCATTTAGAACTTTCTGAACAGACAAAAAAAGAAATAGAATTATCAAAAAAAGAATACGAAAAAGGAAACTTTATTAGACTTGAAGATATTAGAAAAGAATTAGAATTTTAAAATGGAGATTATTTTTTCTAATAGTTCTAGAAAACAATTAGAAAAGTTAAATATTATAATACGAAGGAAAATTCTTAATACATTGGAGAAATTCAAAAATAATCAGCCAATAGATATGGTCAAGCTTAAAAATAAAGATGAAGAATTTAGAATTAGAACTGGTGACTATAGAATACAATTACAAAAAATTAAAGAAGGATTCTTAATTACTAAAGTTGGCAAAAGAGAAAATTTTTATTCTATTTTTTTCTAAAAACCAGATATCTTATATTCTACAATTATATTAGCTCTTACTTCTATATCTTGAGGAGATAAATTTAAAGCAGTATTTCTGACTTCTTGAACAGCATCTTTTCCAGAAGCTTCAACTATTGATTTATCATATAAATTTAAAGGACCATAATAAAAATCTTGAGACTGAACAGAAACTAATCTTCCTAATCTTTTCCCAACTCCCTTAGCAGTAGCTTCTGCTTTTTCTTTTGCATCTTTTCCTGCTTTTTCTAAAGCTTGTTTCTTATACTCATTCTGTTTTTCTTCAGATAATTCAAAATTTATATAAGAAATTAATGCTCCAGAATTTATTGCAGTGTCTACAATCTCAGGAACTTTTTTAGTATTCTCCGTCTTAACTACCAATTGCTGAGAAGCAACATAACCTTTAAACTTTTGTTCTCCATTCTTCCAATCATATTCAGGATAAATATTATAATTTATAAATTTTAATTCATCACTGTTATAACCTAATTTAATTAAATTTAATAAAAGTTTATCACTTATTTCTTTATTTTTTTCTTGAGCAGTTTGAGCATTTTCTCCTCTTGTTTCTACATTTATATTTACAGAAACTAAATCTGGTTGTGCTTTTATAACTGAACTTCCGTTAGCACTAACACTGCTCCCTCCATAAAACCAAAAACCTCCAACTAATAAAACTAATATTAACACTGCAATCCAGATTTTATTATTCATATTTCAACTAAGTTTCTAAATCTTTTTAAATATTTCTAATTATAATTTGTTAATTATTTTGTTATAACAAAAAGTAATAACAATAAACATAAAATTTTTCAAAAACTATTTCTCTCCATAAGCTTTTTCAGCTAACTTTTCCAATTTCTTTTTATCTATTTTAGATAATAAATTAATTATTTCTTCTGTAAAAGCATTTTTCAAATCCATTGGATGTAATCTTTTAGCAACAAAATCTTTTTCTATATCTTCATAATTATTATAAGAAACATTACCTCCAAACTTTTCGGCTCTTTTAATTAAAAAATTTTCTTTTTTATCTTTTTTAATAACCATTATTACATATTTTAAAAATTCTATTATTCCGCAATTAGAATCTCCCTCGAAACAATAAGCTTTATTTACTTTTTCGTTTATAACTTTATCATTATCATTAAGATCTATTTTAGATTTAGGATCTGAAGAGCTCATTTTTTTCCCCATCAAACCTTGTATCATTGGATTCATTATTTCTATTCTATGATCATATCCTATTTTAGACAAATTTTCTCTTGCAAACATTAAAATTTTTCTTTGATCTAATCCTCCAAACTGAATATCTACTTTCAAATACTCTTCATCAAGAGCTTGCATAATTGGATATATTAAACCGCCTAACATTGGATTTTCTCCAAATTTAACAACCTCGGAAGCTGCCCTCTTACAATCATTTACAGAACATATACTAGCCATCTTTAATACATCGTAAGCATATTCGGGCTCTAATTGAAATTTACTGCCTTGTATAAATTCTATTTTCTTTAAGTCAGTTCCCAATACTCTTAAAATCTGAATAATAATTTCTTTATAATAATCGTATCTATGCTCTAAAATATGCCAAGGAGTTCCATCTAAAGCTCCATGCAAATCTGCTAATAATATTTTTACTTTAAATCCTGCTTTTATAAAATCAGATAGTTTTAACAAAGGAAAAAAATAAGCCAACGAAGGTTTTCCAGTAATAGCAGTTCCCCAATAAACTACTGGATTTTTCTTTTTTTCCAAAAGCTCTCTTAATTCTTCTTCAGAAACAATTTCAGCAATATTTCTTTTAATAATTTCAAATCTTTCTTCATTGCTTAGCATTATAAAATCAAAGAAAATTTATTAATAAAGGTTTCTAATATCATAAAAAAAATTTGCCATAACATCTTAAATATTGTTTATATAGGTCATTGTTTTTGGATGTTCGGGAATCATCATACACTTTAGTGTGTGATTTTGTTAGATTCCTGACATAAAAAATGAATTTATTAAATAAAATTACATTGTCTATTTCCTTTATTGGAATAATATTACTATTAATACTTGCAAACCTAATCTCTCCTAAAATAACTGAAATTAAAGATATAAATATTAAAAATTTAAATAAAAAAGTAAAAATATATGGAACACTAAACGAAATAAAAAATTATGACAATTTACAGATACTTACTATATCTCAAAATCAATTTTATATAAATGTTTTAGTATATAAAAAAATTGATATTCCTAGAGGAAAAAAATTATTAATAAATGGAAAAATAATTAAATATAAAAATGATTTAGAAATTCAAGCAGATTCTATATATTCCATCTCCCATTTTCCTGAATAACTTTTCCATCTAAAATAATTTTAGCATTTTTCATATCTTTAACAATATCTAAATGTATTGCACTATCATTTCCTCCACCATTCTGTTTATACGCCATTCCTAAAGCTAAATGGATAGTCCCATCCATCTTTTCATCGAATAATAGGTCATTTGTATATCTTTTTATTCCAGGATTGCATCCTACACCAAATTCGCCTATATACTTTGCATTTTCATCTGCATTTAATAATTCTTTTAGAAAATTTTCTCCTTTTTCAGCACTAAATTCTATAACTTTTCCATTTTGAAATTTCATTTTAACTTCACTTATTAGATTACCATTGACAATTCTAGGATAATCAAAATTAATCCATCCATTCATACTTTCTCTCACCGGAGCCATGAAAACTTCTCCCCCAGGCATATTTTCTTCCCCTTTATCCGGAACGCAGTTTTTTCCTTTAATAGAAAATTTTAAATCCACCCCATTACCAAGCAGATGAACACTATTTCCTTTCTCAAAAATATTATTTAAATTATCCATTTTCTTTCCAAACTTTTCCCAATTTATTAGACAAGCATTAAAAACAAAATTTTCATACTCATTTAAGCTCATAGTAGCTTCTTGAGCTAAAGAATTGCAAGGAAAACCTATCGTAACTCTTTTCATCCATCCCTCTTTTTTATCTGCAGAATTAACAATATGATCAGATATTTGTTTAGTAATTTTCCTTCTAAAAATAATTTTTTTTGGGTCAACATTGCTTAATTCTTTAGTGTTGCTAGTAGTATTTATTCCAATATAATACTGGCTTTTCTTAATCATATCCATTTGAATATCAGGAAATTTTTCTAATTGAGTTTTACTTGCATATTTATAATAAAAATCATTAATCCCATTTAGGGTTATATTTACTATTGGATAAGCTCCTCTTAAAATAACTTCTTTATACAGTTCTAAAATAAATTCTTTTGCTTCCTCTCCTCCACTTATTATAACATTTGTTCCTGGCTTTACATTAAGTGAATATCTCACAGTCTGTTGTGCTAATTTTCTTATTCTTAAATCCATTTTTAAATTCTCAAGAAATACCTTGAGGTTTCACCTCAATAAGATATTAAGATTATTATTTAAAAAGATTTCTATCTTTTCTTAAAAATAATAAATCCCATAGATATCAAAGACTTCAAAAATTTCTCTCTCAATAAAATAAAAATTACCATGCTTTATTCCTGCATTAGTTTCTTCTATATTACCTTCATGCTCTTCAACAATTTCTTCAAGTACATTACTCCCCTCATGCACACCTCCATCGACGACATCTTCATTAACAACTCCATCACAATCATCACAATCATCATTAGAATGACCATCATTATCAAAATCATAACGGTTTGAGCAAAAAACAAAACTACTTACCAAAATTAAAACACTTACAAAAAGTATTATACTATTTAAAATCAATCAGATTAAAATTCAACAAACACATTAAAGATTTTGAAACAGTCTCAACGATTGACGAATATAAATATGACTTAATGTACGAAATTGTAAGTTAGTGATTGACAAAGAATAATCAATTGTAAGCTCTTTCTCTTTTATCAATATCAAAAATGGCAATTTGCTTTTTATCCTGAAAAACATAGTATTGTATCCTACATACTCCAACTCTAACACGAAAAGCTTTTTCTTTCCTTCCAACTACTCTCACAACGTCAGAAGGAAATGGATTTTGCTTTAATTCATCAAGTTTCTTCCAAATTCTTTGTCTTAGTTCTTTTTCAACTTTTTTAAGAAACTTCTCTGGTTGAGGACCTAAGAAAATGTCGAACATTTTCAATCACTCAATTCTTTTTTTAAATCCTCAAATCTTTTGGTTTTTCCTTGTTTGTGAAGTTCTAAAGTTTCTTCTAGTTGGGATTCTTCTTCTGGAGTCATAACAACATCTATTTCTACCATGTAGTTTTTTATTTCATGGACTTCTTTTCTTAGAACCAAAAGCTCCCTATAAATTTCTTCCATGTTTATTGTTTTTGACATAACATATTGATAATTTCTGTCTATATAAAATTTTCTAAAATGCCATCAGATTAAATTTCCCATCCAGAAAAGTAATTTTAACTCTGTGAAATTTTTTCAGAATTCTTGTCATGCCTTGCAGACTCTCCTCCTTTCAGTCGTCAAGAGACATAACGGGATTTAACTAAAAAATCTTCGGCTTTTAGTATCATTTCATTGCAGAATTTTTCTGTTACCTTAATTATCTATTGAGTTTCAACATAATA
>JBBSXD010000012.1:0-13523 GCA_038045965.1 Nanobdellota archaeon | reverse complement strand
ATTTTGTTAGTCTTGTATGTTATCAAAAGAGTAAATTAAAGAAATATTAGGAGAATTAAATGAATTTATTTTAACAATAAAAAATAAAATATCATTGATTCCTCTTAAGATTCACTTAACTGATCTCACTTCTGAAGAATTTCTATCTATGTTAAAAACAACTGAATTTAATGTTGGTAATGAAGCATTTAATAATAATATAATTTTATTTGGTATAGAAAATTACTATATGCTAATAAAAAATGTTAGATAAAAAAAGAATAAATGAAGCTGAAAAAAATATTAAAATTAAATTACTATATTTAACCTAGAAACATTTATATACTAATTTGTTCTATCTAAAATACAAATTAAGTCGTATTTGTTCAATAGATAATATGGATTACAAGCAAATAATAACATTTTGGAAGGAATTTGATACTCCAGAGGCTCTTGAAAGAAAGGTTAAAGTAGATGTAAATACAGACTTTATTATAACAATTACCGGTCCTAGAAGAGCCGGAAAAACTTATTTTTGCTTTCAGTTAATAAATAAATTATTTAGTGAAGGAAAATCAAAGGAAAATATTCTTTATATTAATTTTGAAGATAACAAGCTTTTAGGGGCAGAAGCAAATGATTTAGAAAAACTGCTTGAAACATTTTTTGAATTATCTCAAATAGATAAAAAACAAAAGATATATTTATTTTTTGATGAAATTCAAACGGTGAAAAATTGGGATTCCTGGGCGAGGACGATTAATGATACAAGAAAAAATATTCATATTATATTAACCGGTTCTAGTTCAAAATTGTTAAGTAAAGAGATATCAACCAAGTTAAGAGGCAGAGTTTTAAACTATGAAATTTTTCCTTTAAGTTTTAAAGAAATCCTTGACTGGAAAAATGTGAAGTATGATTTAAAAAATATTTCTTATAGTAAAGCTAAGACTGAGATTAAAAAATTATTTTCTTTATTTATTTTAAATGGAGGTTATCCTACAATAATTTATCAAGATATGTTAAAAGAAAATATTTTGCAAAATTATTATGATTCAATGATATTCAAAGATATAATTGAAAGATACAAAATAGAAGATGTAAATAAGTTAAAAGCACTTGCTAATTTGTTATTTGAATCAGTTTCAAAAGAAATGTCTTATAATAAACTTGCAAATAAATTAAACTCCATTGGATTTAAAATAAGCAAGAATACTGTGATTGAATATTTAGCTTATTTTGAAGATGCTTATTTGTTTTTTCAAAATTTGAAATATGAATATTCATTAGCAAAACAACTCGGTTCAATAAAAAAGATATATTGCATTGATAATGGGTTATTAAACACAGTCAGTTTTAAATTTTCTGAAGATTTTGGGAAGTTATTAGAGAATATAGTTTATATTGAACTTAGAAGAAGAAATGAACAAATTTATTATTTCAGAAAAAATTATGAATGTGATTTTTTAATAGTAAGGAAAAATAAAGTTTCCATGGCAATTCAGGTTACTAAAAAATTAGATGATGATAATGAAAAAAGAGAAATTAATGGATTACTGGAAGTTATGAATGAATATAAATTGAAGGAAGGTATTCTTTTAACTGAAGATCAAGAAGAAGAAATAAAATCTGAAGGTAAAAAAATAAAAGTAATTCCTGTTTGGAAATGGCTTCTTCTTGAATGATTAAAGCATCTATAAAACTCATCTTGGTATATTGTGCAAAGAAATAAAAAAGCATAAGGAATCAATTAAAAAATAATGTGACATTCTAAATAAGAAGCAATTTTATGATAGCTCTAAAAGAATATTTAGGACTTATAGTATAATAAAAATAATATTCAAAAGCTAAAAAGTTGATTAATAAATTTTTAGTCAGTTGAATTAAGAAAGATTTAAATACTTAATTACTCATATGAGTAATATGATACTTAATAATAACACTTTAGAAATCTTAGAAAACTTTACAAAAGATATTAATGAAAATATTTATGGCAGATACATTTCCAGAAAGTTAAAGATGAATCAAAAAACAGTTTCTAACATATTAAATAAACTTGAAAAAGAAAATATATTAAAATTTTCTATAGAAGGAAAAAACAAGTATTATTTTCTTAATAAAGCAAACTCAAATATTAAAGAAATAATAAAAATAATAGAAATAAATAAAAAAATAAAACTAACTGAGAAATATAAGAAATTTAAAGATTTATTTAATCAGCTTGAATCAAAAATAGGTGGGATTTTAGTTATATTTGGGAGCTACGCTAATTTTTCTTCTAATGAAAAATCAGATTTAGATTTATTAGTTATTGGAAAGAATGAGAATGTTAAAGATTTAGAAAGATTATATAACATTAAAATAAATGTTGTTAAAATCGAGAAAAATAAATTCAATAAAGAAG
This sequence comes from Nanobdellota archaeon, assembly GCA_038045965.1. Taxonomy (GTDB): domain Archaea; phylum Nanobdellota; class Nanobdellia; order Pacearchaeales; family GW2011-AR1; genus ARS1285. The sequence continues at coordinate 11,140 of JBBSXD010000012.1, read as the reverse complement.
ATATCTTAATAAAAGAAATAGTTAAAAATCATGTCTTATTAAAAGGTGTGGAAGAATTTACTGAATTAATATGGTTGATATAAAATGGTGTTTTAAACAAAAAGATGGAATTAAATTAATTGAACCAAACGATAATCTAGCAAAAGGTTACATTAAAATGGCGGAAGATGCATTGGGAACCATGAATAGAGAAAAAGATTTTAGTTTAAGATTCTCAGTTTCTGCTTGCTATTATTCTATGTATTATTCACTGTATGCGATTCTAATGAAAATTGGGATAAAATGTGAGATTCATTCCTGTACATTAAAATTTATGAAAGAGTTTTTATCTGAATTATATTCTAAAGAAGACATAAAAACTATAAACAAAGCATTTGATTGCAGAAATATTATCCAGTATTATATTGATAGAGTTGTCCAAAAATCAGACTCCAATTTTATTATTAGTGAAGCTCCATTTTTCTATACAAAATCTAAAGAAATATTAGGAAAATTAAATGAAAGCCAAGTTAAAAAAATTAGAGAGAAAATTAATATAATAAAATAAACTCTTTAGTTAAAATAAAAATGCTTAAATTTTCCTTTTCTATTCAATTATCTATTTCCCCATACACATTCCCACTTTTCTCCAAATTTTCCAATATTTTTTTATTTTCTTCCACTTCTTTTCCTTTTAAAACTAAAACTCTTCTAGCTTTCTGAAATGTTTTACAAAGATTACTTCCACAAGCACCGCATAAATTACAATCATACAAAATTTTCTCATAATGCCCATTATCTAAAATAATAGCCTTGCCTTTAGGAGAATATTGCTCTCTTCTCATAACTCTAAAAACTGCACATCCTTCATTATCAATTCCATCTCTCAAAGCATTCTTTATTTCTTCTTTTATTTCCTCTTTCAGATTATCTTCTTCTACACTAACCATCTTTATCCTCCTTAATTTCTTTAGGATCTTTATTAAACAATATTTTATCAATTATCTCTTTATCTAATTCTATATTTTCTCTGCTATCAAATTTATCCATTTTCAGAACTTCTTCTTTCTCCATTTCTTCTATAAATTCATCCATCATTTTATCAGGATTTTCTTCTCTTTTTCTTTCTATTGATTCTTTATAAATTTCCATTTCATAATAATCAATATATTTATCTTTATTAAATTTCAAAAAAGGATCATATCTCAATTTAATTCTTTTAACAATTTTCTTCTGTAAATCATCAATTCTATCTTTTCTTTTTATTCCTATTCCATATTTTCCAGGAACTCCATTCATTCTTTTGATCATTTTAATGACTTCAAATTTTTTTAAATCATCATCAAAATAAGGATATATTATTCCTTGAATAAAATCTCCAGTATAATGTATATTTAATCTATTCAAAAAGAATACAAACTCTCTAATCTTTTCAAATAAGAATTTAGGATCTTCACTTTCTCTATACCCGTTTTTATAAAAAATATAATAATCTTTTCTTATTCTTTCAAATAATTTTTTATATTCCTCTCCTTTTATCTTGCCTTTATCATGATTAAAAACAACTATAATATGATACTTCTCTGGAAATCCTAATAATTTAGAAAGATAAGGAGAATAAAATCTAAGCATAGCCACACTATTTATAACTCTCAATTTTTTAGCAGTTAAGAAAATTTCCTCTAAACTTGAAGATTGAAAAATAGAAGCGCTCCTTTTTATATATGGAATAATCTTTAATTTTGCTCCAACAATTATTCCAGTAATTCCTTCTAAACCACAAATTTCATTTAAATCACTTTTTATAGATTTTATAAATTCTGCATTTCCATTTACAAACTCTATTTCACTAATCCAATCTTTAATATTTCCATAAACTCCCATTAAACTACATACATTCATCGCAATCATTCCTCCAATACTCCCTTCTCCAAAAATAGGAAATTCATAATCTATAGACTTCAATTTTTCATTTAATTCTTTTATACTAACTCCTGCTCCAACATATACCGATTTAGATTTAATATCAAAATCTATTCTATTCATTTTTTTCATATCTATTACAACAGAATTATATGGAACACATCCTCCAACTACATTACTGCCCATTCCTCTAGGAACTATATCTTTAAAATCAAGAACAAGTTTTTTAATCTCTGCAACAGTTTCAGGGAAAAAAACATTACTAGCTTCACCTTTTATTTTAGAACAATCACCATTATAACAAATTAATTCATAATTTTTATCCATTTTAATTTATATTTTCAATAAGTTTATTCTCATTACTCAATTTTCTTATATTAAGTGCATCTGCTAATATATGACTAAGCTCAAGAATTTGAAAGTCATTATTTTTAGAATTGTTCTTTAGAATATTATAATTATCAAAACCTATAACTACCATTTTATTTACTCCAATTCTTTTAGCCTGTGTTATTCTTTCTCTAGCTATTTTATTTGCCAGTTCAGGATTTGTCCTAGCCAAACCTCCACAACTCCCACAGCAAAAACTATTCTCTTTATTATTATCCATTTCTTTAACATCATATCCCAAAATTTTAAGAATATTTCTAGGAGCTTCATAAACTTTACAATATCTTCCAAGATAACAAGAATCATGATAAGTTACAATTTTATTCTTCTGAATAAATAAAGATTTCTTTTTATTTAATTTTTCCAATATTAAATCCCATATATTTATCACTTCAATATCCCAATCAGGTAATATCTCCGGATAATCTTTAATAAAAGTTTTATAACTTCCCGGTTCTGTACTAAATATTCTCTTAATTTTATTTTCATTAAAAATATCTAAATTTTTTCTAGCTAATTTTCTAAAATCAAAATCATATCCAGCTTCCCAAAGTTCATAACCACTGCATCTATAATCATCTAGAATCTTAAATTTTATTCCAAGTTTATTAAAAATTTCTTTATACAAATCAAACTCAGATCTAAATTTAAAATAGATTATACATTCAGGAAAATAGAACATATCTTTCTTTAAGAAAATATCAAACACTCTCATCTTAATACAATATAGAACTGATTTTTAAATAAACATAATCTGTAAAATAACCATTAATATATAATTATCTTAAATGAGTAATAAATTCTTTTAACCTTGGATCAAGACTAGTAGTAAAATATTTCTCTAATTCATCTGCTTTTACCCATTTTAATTCTTCTATATCATCAGCCGGTTTCTCTTTGCCATCTACTACTTCACATAAATAATATATTAACAAAAACCTATTATTTTCTTTAAATAATCTAGCAAAAATAGGTCCTAAACTTTTTACTTTCAATCCAGTTTTCCTCTCAATAACTTTTTCGAAAGATTTTTCTAAATCTTCATCGTAACTAGGTCTTCCACCAGGAAAAACCCAAGATAAATTTTCTACATATTTATCTTTATCTCTCCTTCCAATTAAAAATCTCTTTTTTGCAGGATCAAATATAACTCCCAGAGTATTAACCAAAAAAACTCCTCTGTTAAATTCATCCCAGTTTATTTTTTTTTGACTCATGATATCTAACCTATAAATTTAAAATATAAAATTTACATATTTGCTAAATAAATTTTATTTAAAAACTTTTCCATACAAAATTCTCATTTTAAAATGAAAATAAAGATATTTAAGCTATTACTGCTTTCAAAAAAAATGGTTAAAGACAAGAAATTTTTGTTAGATGAGAAATTAATTCCTAGTCTTTATAATAAATCGTATATCCCAGATCCTTCAAGCCATGAATCAAGATGGACAAATAGAATATTTAGAGACAAAAAAACTCAAGCAATAATTATTCCAACTTCACAATATTTATTGCAAAACCCATGGTGGATAATTAATGGTATGTTTGATCCTTCAACTAACATAATACAAAATGATAGAGAAAGAAGTTCTAAAGAATATGAGAAAACAACTAATCATGAATTATATCATGCAGATGGAAAAGATGAATATACCACTAGATTTCTAAATAAAGATCCATTTATGAATTATAATTAAACCATCTTATAAACAGGAAATATATAAACTATTCTATAATAATATTAAAATGAAGCCAATAAATTCTTCAGAAAAAAAAAGAATAATAGAAAAATTAAATTCTCAATTTGGAATAGAGAATTTACCTTATTTATTCTTAAAATTTGGACAAGATAAAATAAGAATCTATTCAGGGAATTTATCTAAAATAGAACTAAACTACTTAGAAAAGAATATAAGAATAGAAAATATAGGGCTTTATTTTGCAAGAGAACAAGAAGATGGGATAAGATTAACAATAGATGGAATTCAATTAATAAAAAACCAGATAATAAAAAATATATTAGAAATAAATGATAATGAAGCGATAGAATGGTTAAAAGGAAGAGATTTAGAAATAAAAACCGATAAATCATTTAAGATAATAAAAAACAAAAATGAATTTATAGGATGTGGAAAATCCACTGGGGAAAAAATAACAAATTTTATACCAAAAGAAAGAAGAATTAGATAAGATCCCCTTGATAAGATTTTCTTGATAAAATTTCTTCTCTTTTATCAAAATAATATTTATAACAAGTTATTATTCTATCTCCATCACAAGAACCTTTTTCATAAAAAACTTCTCTAAGAAACGAAAAAACATCTCTATTATGAGATCTTCTTCCATTAAAATCATTAATTTTTGAATATCCCTCAGCAAAAGAATCCAGTGCATTTAAAACTCCTAAATCATTCTTATAATCTCCACTAAAAACTTCTTCCAAATTCATGAATTCTTTTACCATTAAAAAAACAATGATTACCATATTTTAAAATATATGTTTTGTAAAGGCTCTTGTTTCCAACAAAATTCTTAAAGAATTTTGTGGCCACGAAAATCTTTTTGATTTTCGTCGGTCAGGATGCTCAGGAATCATCACACACTAAATGTGTGATTTTGTCAGATTTCTGACATATTAAAATAAAATATATCTAGTTTTAAAATCTCACTATCAATTAAATTAAAATACCTTAGATTCTTATAAAAAAAATGAACAAAGAAGAAATAAATAAATACATGCGAGCTGGAAAAATTGCTGCCGAATTAAGAAAATTTATAAAATCTTATGTTAAAGAAGAAATGTTCTTAACAGATATAGTAAAAATCATTAATTCTAAAATAGAAGAAAAAGGAGCTATTCCTGCTTTTCCCCCAACAATTTCTATAAATGAAATTGCTGCACATTATCATCCATCTAAAAATGAAGAAACAAAAATTCATGGATTAGCAAAAATAGATTTTGGAGTTTGTGTAGATGGATATATTGCAGACACCGCTTTATCAATAGATTTAACTAAAAATAATGAGTATAAAAAATTAATAGAAGCTTCAGAATTAGCACTAAAAAATGTTATAAACTTATTAGAAAAAAATCCTACATTAAATGAAATAGGAGAAATTATACAAAAAACTATTGAGTCAAAAGGATTTTCTCCAATAATAAACCTTTCAGGCCATTCTCTTGAAAAATATAATGTTCATGCAGGAATAACAATTCCAAATTATGCAAACGGAAATAATAATCGATTAAAACCTGGAGTTTATGCTATTGAACCTTTCGCTACAAACGGCGAAGGAAAAATTTATTCAGCTATATCTGGAAATATATATCAAATAAAAGAATTAAAAAACCCAAGATCGCAAAAGGCAAGAGAGATTTTAGAATATGTAAATAACAAATATAAAACACTTCCATTTTCATCAACGGAAATAGAAAATAAATTTGGGGTCATGTCAAGACTTGCATTAAATGAATTAGAGAAGCAAGGAATAATTCATTTACACACAACTTTAATAGAAAAATCAAAAGGCATTGTATCTCAATCAGAACATACTGTATTAATAACTGATAAAAGAGAGATAATAATAATTACTAAAGAAGATTAAAATCCATTCAAATAATTCTATTTCTAGTTTTAACCATTAATTCTTTAGCCAATAACAAATATCTTTTAATTGTAATTAAATCCAGAACTTGTATTCCTAAATTATCTGACATTATAACTACTTTTTTTTGTTTAATAAATTCTATTGCACTATTTTTATGTTTCCTATTTAATTCTATTATATCCTTAATCATTTTAATTTGCTCTTCGTTTAAATCATAATTTTTACTTATTCTTATAAATAAATTAAAATTTTCATTAAAACTTTGAAATAATCTTATTCTCTTATATAAATATTCATAATTCAGAATACAGTTTATACAATTGATAATAGATAAATAGACTTCATCAAATATCTTTAACAACAATCTATGCTCATTAATTAAAGGAAAAGTAACATAAGCCATATGATCTGCAATTCTTAAATGTCTTGAAGCTTCAATTAAATCATTTTTATATTTATCCATAAAAAATCAAAGAAATCATAGTATAAGTGTTTTATTATAAATATTAATAAATAATAAATAATAAATCTCTAGCTCAATTCCATAATAGCTTCAGTTAAATCTCCATCAGCTTTTTCCAGAGCATTTCTAGCTTCTTCTTCCAAACAATTACATTTTTCCATTAATATTTTAACATCTTCTTCAAATTTATCTTTTCCACTTTCTTCTTCATATTCTTTTACATCTCCTGAAACCTGAAAATTTTCTTGACCTTGTATATCTATTTTAATAACGCTAGGATTTTCTATAATAATTTTACCATCTTCTTTCTCAATAATAACTCTAACTGCATCTATCTCTTCTTGATTTATACCCATCTGTTTCATCATAGCTTCCATCTTTTTTGGATTAAGTCCTGGAAACATTTTAACCACTCACCGGCCAGAAAATTTTCATAACCGCCACAAAAACAATAACAATAACAATAAATATAATTACTTGAGTCGGACTAAATTTAAAAGTGCTTTTATATTCTTCATTATACCTCATTAACCCTCCAAAACTTGAAGGCATTTGCAATTGTTGATTTGACATATTATATAGATTAACCAAGCATTTTTAAATATTCTCATCTTGAAAATTCTATGGGCGATATCTATGATCACAAAGAAATAGAAAAAAAAATTCTAGAATTCTGGGATAAAAATAAAATTTACAAATTTGATATAAAAAAAGGAGAACCATTTAGTATTGATACTCCTCCCCCAACAGTTTCTGGGAAAATGCATATAGGTCATGCATTTTCTTATTCTCAACAAGATTTTGTGGCTCGTTATAAAAGAATGAAAGAAAATGTATTTTATCCCTTTGGAACTGACGATAATGGTCTCCCAACAGAAAAATTAATAGAAAAAATAAAAAATGTAAAAAGCAAAAAAATGTCCAGAGCTGACTTTATTAAATTATGTTTAGAAACCTTAAAAGAAATAACTCCTGAATTTATTCAAGACTGGAAAAATTTAGGAATTTCTGCTGATTATGATCTCTATTATTCAACGATAAATGAAAATTCTAGAAGAATTTCACAAGAATATTTTATAGATTTATATAAGAAGAATTTAATATATAAAGCCAGCTTCCCGACGATATGGTGTCCAGAATGCCAAACTCCAATTGCGCAAGCTGAACTAGAAGATAAAGAAAAAGATTCTCAATTTGTTTTTATAAAAGCAAGATTAGAAGACAATTCTACTATTACATATGCAACTACAAGACCAGAATTATTGTATGCATGTGTCTGTATCAGCTTTCATAAAGATGATAAAAGATATAAAATGCTCATTGGAAAAAAAGCAAAAATACCAATAAGTAATAAATGGGTGCCTATTATAACTGATGAATTCGCAAAAATGGATTTCGGAACCGGCGCAGTTTATTGGTGTCCATATGGAGATAAAAAAGATGTAGAATTTTTAGCTAGACATCCTGAATTCAACCCAACTCCATTAATAGAAAAAGATGGAACTTTAAATAAAAATGCAAAAGAATATTACGGATTAAAAATAAATGAAGCAAGAAAAAAAATAATTGAGGACTTAAAAATAATAGGAGCGATAGAAAAAATAGAACCTATTCATCATGTTGCAAATACTCACGATAAATGTGGAACAGAAATAGAATTCATAACAACAGAACAATGGTTTATAAAAATCTTAGATAAAAAAAATCAACTAATAAAACAAGGCAATAAAATAAAATGGCATCCAGAATACATGAGAAAAAGATATGAAAACTGGATTAATGGATTAGAATGGGATTGGATTATTTCTAGAGAAAGACATTTTGGAATACCAATACCATTATGGGAATGCAAAGATTGTAATAATATAATTATCCCAAATAAAAAAGAACTTCCAATAGACCCATTAGAAATAAAAAGATTATGCCCCAAATGCAAAAAATATGCAAAAGCTGAAGAAAAAGTTTTAGATACATGGACAACATCATCACTAACACCTCAAATTACTTCCTATTTATCTAAAAATAAAATAGAAATTCCATATTCTCTAAGACCTCAAGCACATGATATAATTAGAACATGGGCTTTTTATACTATAATAAGATCTTTATACCACGAGAATAAAATACCTTGGAAAGAGATAATGATTTCCGGATTTGTTACACTAAATGGACAAAAAATGAGTAAAAGCAAAGGAAATATTATTCAGCCTCAGATAATATTAGAAAAATATGGGGCAGATGCATTAAGATTCTGGGCAGCAAGCTCAAAATTAGGAGAAGACTTAGACTATCAAGAAAAAGATATAATAACTGGGAAAAAAACTATAAACAAATTAATCAATGCCTCAAAATTTATTTTTATGAATCTTAACAATTACAAACCAAATAAAAAAACAAAGTTAGAATTAATAGATAAATTATTTTTAAATAAATTAAATAATCTAATTATAGAAACCACAGAAAACTTTGAAAAATATGAATATTCAAAAGCTAAATTAGAAATAGAAAAATTTTTCTGGAACGATTTTACATCAAATTATATAGAAATAGTTAAAAAAAGAATTTATAATGAAACTGGAGATAGAAAAACTTCAGCTCGATATACTCTATACCACTCATTACTTACAATACTAAAATTAATAGCTCCTATAATGCCATTCATAACAGAAGAAATTTATCAAAAATATTACAAAGAAAATGAGAAAACTGAAAGTGTTCATTTAACTAAATGGCCTGAAAATAAAAAAACAGAAAACTCAGATATTTTAGATTTATTTATTGATATTCTATCAAAAATAAGACAAGAAAAATCATTAAAACAAAAACCAATGAATTCAGAGATAATATTAACTATAACAAAAGAAAATAAATTAAAATTAAAAAAAATAATTAAAGATTTACAAGAAGTTTCAAATGCAAAAGAAATCAAAGAAGGGAAATTTAAAGTGGATTTTGTGTAAAAAAATGTATAATTTTTACTATACAAATTATTATAAATAAGAAAAATTTCCAAACAAAATGTATAATTATGATACAAGAAATTTAGAAAGAGATTTCCCGCATTTAGGAAATTTCAATTATTCAGACTTATGTTATATTTTAAATGATGCATTTAATGAATGGTTAAAACAAATTCCTGATTCTGTAGTAACTGACATACAAAAACTCCAAAAAGATAGTGAATTTTGGAATAGTAATAGTAATTATATCTGTGTTATTGGCAGTAAAATTGTGAATTTGAATGTTTCAGAAGAGAATGTTTCATGTGATGAAGATGAACGTGATTATAAAGTTAGTAGTATTTATTTTAGTAGAGATGAACTTGAAAATAAAAAATCTAGAAAAAAAGATGAAATTGAATGCAAGAAATTATTTGAAACTTTCAGCAGTTTTATTAAAAAACAAAAATTAGAAGAAATAATTACTGATGAATATATACTAAAAAAAGTAAATAAAGCTTTTTTAAAACCTATCCCTGAACCTAATGTTTATATATAATTCTTATTTTTTATCAATTCAAGAAATAAATAACTTAAAGCCCCTAAAAAAGACATTACCAAATCTATCATAGTATCATCTAAAGGATTTATTATCACATCAGTTTTTACATTTCCATAAAAATTTCTTGAATAACTGCCTTGCAACTTAAAATCCCAGATTTTATCAGAGCTATATTCAATTATCTCAAAAATAGCAAAACTAGAGCTTACAATAAAAAAAGTTAAAATCAAAGCATGCACTTTATTAATTTTTAATTTTGAGATTACAAAAAAAACTATAAAAGAAAACAAAAAAGCATGAAAAAAATGAAAAAATTTATCTACATAATTTGAAAATCTAAAAAAGATAATAATTAATCCGGGACCACTAAAAGCTATTAAGAACATCAAAATATAATGTAGCCTCTTAAAATTAACCTCAAACGTAAAATCAAAAACATAAAAACCATAAATTAAAACTAAAGCATAATAAAAACCTAAAAATAAAGGCAAGATAAATTCATTTAATATCCCTCCCAAAATTATCAAAAAAATTAGCATTAAAAGAAGAAAAAATTGAAATTTTGTATCTTTCATAAATTAACAAGTTAAATGATCTTAAAAAATCTTTATATTATATTTTAAAAAAATATAAATATACTTTATTATATTGTATATCATGAATAATAAAAAAATAGAAAAAGTATTTGGAAAAGAAGAAACTAGAATTTACATATTAAAAAGAAATATATTCTTTGCTCTAATTACTTTATTTTTTATAATAGGATTTTTTTTAAGAAGATACTTTAATTTTCTGACTGAATTAAGATATTTAAAATTAGTAAATCTAGTCTCATTTTTAGGATTAATAATTGCTATTTTTATATTTCATTTAGCAGATAAAATGTTCAATCTAAATTTAAGAAAAAGAGATTATTTCTTTATGTACTTCATGTCTATAATGGGAATTATATTAAGCTTTTTATATTTTAAGCTTCCAAATTATGATAAAATAGAACATTTCATATTTCCTATGATGTTTGCTTCAATAACTTATCATATTCTATCAAGAAAGTTAAGTATTCCTTTCAAATGGAAATTATTTTTCACATTTTTTATAATTATAGGATTTTTGAGTATATTTGAATTAGTAGAATATTTTCTAGATTTTTTATTTGACTGGCGTCTTCAAGGAGTATTTATAGAAGAAATTCCAGGTAATTATAGAGAAATATTAGCTAGAATTGATGATACTATGTTAGATATACTTATAGGAATAACTGGGACTTTGGTA
>JBBSXD010000011.1:0-29433 GCA_038045965.1 Nanobdellota archaeon | reverse complement strand
ATTTTATCGCCATTTTAACAAATAATATTTACGGTATTTAAATATTTATATTTGTAACTATTTTATAATTATTACATAAACTTCTTTATTATTTCTAATCCCTCACCTCAATCTTATTGTCTCTAAATTTTTTGGAACATTGGTTTCAATATGATGTAGCTTGTATATAGATGAAGCTAAATCCAAACACCGACTCTGTTCTCCATGATTTAAAATTATTTTATTCGCTCTTGGTTGTGTTCTGTTTGAATATTCTATTAATTCTCCTCTTCCAGCATGAGCAGATAATCCATCTATTGTAACAACTTCCATATTAACTTCTACAATTTCATCTTTTCCTTCTACATTCATATTTATTTGTTTTAAACCATCTTGAACTTGTTTTCCTAAACTTCCAGCTCCTTGATAACATACAAAACATATTTTATTATTTTTATTGGATGCAAAATGTCTAAAATATTCTACACTTGCTCCTCCAACTAACATTCCGCTTGTAGCTAATACAACACAACTTCCGCCTTCAATAACATTTTTTCTTTCAGCAGAACTTCCAACTCTATTAAATATCTCAGAGACAAAAGGATTATTATTTGCAAATATATCTTTTTTTACTTGACTATGTAAAAAATCTGGATATGCAGTATGAATACCATTAATATCCCATATCATTCCATCAATATAAATAGGTACTTTTGGCATTTTGTTATTTCTCATAGCTTCTTCTAAAATTAACATAGTCTCTTGAGCTCTTCCTAATCCTAATTCTGGAATTAAAACTTTTCCCCCTTTTTCAAAAGTATTATTTATCTCATTAATTAATTGGGTTTCAGATTCAATTCTTGGAGGCAGTATATTATTCTTCCCTCCATAAGTAGCTTCTAATATTAATGTTTCCATTCTTGGGAAACTACTAACTGCTCTGTCCAATAATCTTGTTTTAGCATATTTAATATCTCCGGAATAAACTAAATTATGAGCCCCATTTCCAATATTAATATGTGTTATTGCAGAACCTAAACAATGTCCTGAATTATAAAAAGTAATTCTTATGTCAGGGGCAATATCAGTTACTTCATTAAAATCTAAACAAACAGTATGTTTAACCATTTCTTTAATATCTACAGAACTAAATAGAGGACTTGCAGCTTGTTTATAAGCTACTCCAATAAAATCTAAAGTTAATATAGCAGTTAAATCCCTCGTCGGAGCTGTCATATAAACTGGACCTCTATAACCCATTTTAAATAAATATGGAACTAAAGCTGAATGATCAAGATGAGCATGACTAAGAATTATAGCATCTATTTCATTTAATTTAAACTCTGAAATATCTAAATAAGGAAATCTTTCTCTGCCTTTTATAGCAGGATTCATTCCACAATCCAATAAAATTTTTGTATTTGGAGTTTGAAGTAAGATACAACTTCTTCCTACCTGTCTTGCTCCTCCTAACATAGTTATTCTTGCCCAGTCTTCTATTTTTTCAGGATTCCATTCTTTGTAAATTTTTTTCCCAACAGCATTTAAAAATTTTTTTCTAGTATTATTATTTTGATACAAAACTGCTCTTATATTTTCTGTTATTTTAGATTCTATTGCAGGACTTCTTTGTACTTGAGGAATCCAAAAACTTTTTTCTTTTATATCTTTTAAAATACTTCCTTCTTTTCCTATAACCAGTCCAGGTCTTTTTGCTTCTATTACTACAACACTTCTTTGAGGATCAAATAAAATATTTGTTAAATCTGCATCTTCTGGAACAGTTTCTCTTATTATCTTTTCAGTTTCAGCTTCGGTTTTTAATAACTTGCTATCCGCTCTTAACTCTATCCTTTTTTTAAATTTATTAACCAGTTCTCTTATTATACCTTTATTATCTATAAAAAAATCTAAATCATCCGTATAAAAAACTATATTAGCTGCTTCAAAGTTAGCACTGCTTATAACCTTTGGTAATTCTTTCTGTATATCTTTTAAAATATCTGCCATTTTAAATAAAATTAAATGTTATCTGTATACTTATCTTTCTGTCCCTTTTTTATCTCTATAATCTGGAGCAATTTCTTGCGCTACTTCATGAGAAATCCCATCTTTTTTTATTGCAAAAACATCAATCCCAAAACCACTTCCAGTATCTCTTTGTGTACTTGATTTTACAGATTCCAATGCAAGTTTAATTCCTTCTTTAACACTAATATCTTCTTTATATTCTCTTTCTAAAAGTCCTAAAACATAAGGCATTCCTGAACCAAAATTAGCGTCGTAATCTTCTACTTTCATTGCAGTTCCTGCAGGTTCAATAGTATAAAGCTCAAAAGAACTATCTTCATTAAATCCTCCAACTAAAGTTCCAACAATTGAAGGAATCATAGATGGCTGTCTTATATTTCTATAGGTCATCATTCCAATTAAATTTGCGGCTTCTTTTACAGAAGGCCTTCTTTTAGATTTTAACTCTTTTAATTTTAATTCAGCTTTAATTACTTTTTTCTGTAATTCAATATCTGCAACCATTCCAGTAGCACTCATTACTAAATAATCATTAATCTGAATAGTTTTTTGTACATTTTTTCCAACTACTAAATTTCCCGCAGTGCTCTGTCTATCTGAACCCATTACAATTCCATCTTTACAAACAATTCCTACTATAGTAGTTCCCGATTTTAAAAAATTCTGATCCAAATTTTGCATATTCATTTTATAATTCTACTTTAATTCATTTAAACTATTAGAATTTATACAACTTTATAATTTCTTGGGTTTATAAATTTTTTTGTTCATCCATTTATACCACTAATCCCCCCATCTTTACTAATTTTAATAATATTATCTACAAAATCTTCCATTTTTTGCTCGTGGCTTACTAGTATTAATTGCTCTATTTTTAATTGCTCTAAAACTTCTTTCATTTTTTCTAATTGTTGAGATGAAAACCCGTCGGTAGGCTCGTCTAATATAACTAAATTAGAAGTTTTTATATTACTTAATAAACTATTTATAATTTGATTTAAAGATAATCTATATGCAAGTGCAACAGCAGTTCTTTCTCCTCCAGACAAAAAACTATAATCTAATTCAAATCCATTTTGTTCAATAATTGGAGAGAATTCGTCATCTAATCTGGCAATTAAATTATCTGAGACTAAACTTGAGAACCATATAGAAAATAAATTTGAAAATTCATGTTTTAAAGCAGTCATAACTTGTCTCTCAGTAAATAATACAATCTCCAAAAATTTCTCTGAGATCCAATTATCTAAATTTTTCAATTTATCAGTCTGATTTTTTAAATCCTCTTTTTTTGTAATTTTATCTTTAATTTCTTTAATCTGACTCTCTAAGAAATTAATCTCCTTATTTATCTCAGCTTTTTTTATCGCAGATTTACTTTCTATTTCTTTTGAATTCTGCAATTCTTTATAATTTTCATTAAAAATTAAATCATATCTATCATAATTTTTTATTTCTTTATCAATAACCTCTATTTGTTGTTTTAACATTAAAATATCTTTATTTATGCTTCTTATATTCTTATTCATATCTTCAATTCTGTTCTCTTTATCTTTTAGATTATCTATCTTGATTTTTAACAAGTCCATCTCATTTTTTTTAGATTCAAAACTATTTATTAAATTCTTAATAGCATCAATTTTCTCAACTAAATCTTTTTTATTTTTTGTATAATCTTTAAGATAATTCTCTACTGAATTAATCTCATTTAGAGCATTTTTAGATATATTATCCTTATATTCTTGGGAAACATATTGTAAACAAGTAGGACATTTTTCTAATCCACGCATTTTTCTAATCAAAATATGAGCCTCATCATTCTTATTTTCTAAAGATTTAATTTTCCCCGTTATATCTATATAATTTTTATTTAATTCATCATATTTATTTTTTTGGACAATAATTCTTTGTTTTATTGAGTTGTATTCATCTTCACTAAATTTTAATTTTTCAAACTCTTCAATTTGCTGGTTTAATAACTTAATATCATTTGAATCTTTTAAAATCTGAGTATTTTTCTCATTAATCAACAAAATAATCTTTTCTTTTTCTGATTCAATTTTATCTTTCTCGTTAATCTTTTTTTTAATTTCTTCTAAATTATTTTCTTTTATTTCTCTATCTTTAAAAGCAGTTATATAATCTTCTTCTGATTTAATAAAATCTTCTCTAGCTTTTATTAACAAATTTTCTTTCTCATCAAAGTTTTTCTTAATTTCATCTAAATTATTAAATAAAGCTTCATTTATTCTTATCTTCTCTCTTAATTTTGTTGATAGAATTTTTGTATTCTCTTCTATTCTTTTATATTTATCTATACCAAAAACATGCCTTAAAATATTTAATCTTACGTCCTTACTTTCTAGAATAATTTGTTTCATTTCTTCTTGAGGAGTATAAACTGTAAATTTATATAATAAATTAGTTTTCTTTGTAAATTCTGGAGGATAATTTAGCAAATTCAATATTTTAGATTTAACTTCGCTTATACTTTCTTCAAACTTTTCATTATCTATAATTATAGAAACATAATCTTGATTTATAGAATTTTTCTTTCTTTTTAATGTTCTTTCGACAATTATATCTTTATTATCAATCTCAAAATTTAAAATTACTTTTCCTTCATCAATTCCATTTCTTAATAAACTATTTCCTTTTTGGCTTGGTTGTAATCCAAACAAAGCAAATTCAAGAGCAAGGAGTATAGTAGTTTTTCCGCTTCCAATATCTCCAGATAATAAAGTGCTTCCTTTAGGAAAATTTATAGTCTGATTTATATAACTTCTAAAATTTTCTATAACCAATTTTTTTAATAACATATACTTTTAATAAACACAACGCATTCTTAATAATAATTGTGATTAAATATAATTCTTTATTTTTCTCTTTAAATCATTTAATCTTTTTTATCTTTTGCGAAACTCTCTGCTACTAAAATAGGAAATAAAATAGAGGCATCTCCAAATACTTTTATACTTTCTGAATTAGGTTTAATTTTTCCCCAGCTTACTGCCTCTTCAGGAGAAGCCCCAGAATCACTTCCGTCGTATTCTTGTGCAGTATTAATATAAACTGTATAGTCTGCCCCATTTCTTAACATATTCGCATTTAGTATAGAGTGTTTAACAACTCCTGAACCAAGAATTAAAATTCCAGATTTATCTAATCCAATAGTTGCATCATTAAGCATTTTTGCATCTTCAGCAATATCGATAATTAAATCTTTTCTTTTAAATTTAAAAAAGTATATATTATCTCCAATTGCTCCATCTTGAATTGCAGGACAAAATATTTTTATTTTATTTTTCCAAGCCCAATAACAAATGCTATTTTCATTATTTATTTTTTCCCCTAATTTCCATATTAAATAACTTGGATTAATTATTTTATTTTCTTTATACATTTCTTCAAGAATCGGCTGAAAAAATTCTTCAAATTCAATATATCTATTATTTGATGCAAAAATATTTCCAATTCTATTTATTCCTTTTTCTCTTAATTCTTTGCCATCAGCATTAAAATTTCCAAGAACAAAATCCCCTAAACATTTTATAATATCTTCTTCAATGCCTCCGCATGTAGTAATACAAACATTTACCATTTTATGTTTAACTAAATATCTAATTATTTCTCTATTTCCAGAACTAACCATATTAGAAGTATAACCTAAAAAAATAAAAGCTTTTTCTTTAATCATTTTATTTGTAATTTCTATAGCTCTAGAGAGATTTGATGCCTGAATTCCAGTTGATGAGAATCTTTTAATTATCTCTGGATAATTAACTCCTTTATCAAAATCATATCCTTCTATTTTGATTCCTTTAATCTCTTCACTTTCTCTTAATAAATTTTCTTTTGCAGTTTCTTCTTTATTTTTTCCCATAAAATTATTTGTTATCTTTATTTAAAAATCTTCTTCTTTTAAAGAGAAATCTGGGAGAGAATTGTTGGTTAGATTTAATAAAAATAGAAGAATCTAACTAATTTATCAGCAATTAATTTTCTCACTTGAATTATATTATTTCTTATTATAATAATATTTAAACATATATTTATTCATTCTCCGCCAATCCTTTTCTTTGTCTGATTTCTCTAACAATTTCTGGTTGTAAGTTACCAGGAACCTTCTCAAAGTTCTGATCAATCATTGAAAAACTTCCTCTTCCCTCGGTATCTGATCTTATTTGACTTGACATTCCTATCATTTCAGCAACAGGCATTTTTGCTTTAACACTTACATGTCCAGATTTTTGTTCAATATCTATTATCTGTCCTCTTTTAGAACTAACTAATTTTGTTAAATCTCCCATATAATTTAATGGAGCTTCTAATAATAAAGTTTGCAAAGGTTCTAATAAAACAGGTCCAGCAGTTTCTATAGACATTCTCATAGAATCTCTAACTGCAGGATAAACTTGAGCAGGTCCTCTATGAATAGCATCTTCATGTAGTTTTAAATCTACTAAAGATATTTTTAATTTTCCGCAAGGTTCACGAGCAAGAACTCCTGCATCAATTACTTGTTCAACTCCATCCATTACCATTTCTATAACTTCTCCAATATAAACTTCCCCTTTAGTTTTATCTATAAAAACACAATCTTTGTATACATCTCTATATTTTCTAGCTTCTTCATTACTTACTCCTAAAGAAGATAATTTATTCCATAATTCTTCATTTTTCTTTTTGGTTCTTCCCATCGGAATTTCTCCAGCTTTTATAGATTTATAAACTTCATCTTCTAATGGTTGTACTTCAATCCAAAATAAATTATGTTTATTTGGGGATTTTCCTTCTCCGGCTTGTCCTTTTTTACTAACGGTTTCTCTATAGACAACTATCGGCTCTGAAGTTTTTACTTCAACTCCTTTTTCAGTTTTTATCCTATTTTCAATAATCTCCAAATGTAATTCTCCCATTCCAGAAATTAAATTCTCTCCAGTTTCTTCATTAATTTCAATATGCAAAGAAGGATCTTCTTTTGCAACTTTTTTTAAAACTTCAATTAATTTTGGAAGATCTTGAGGTTTACTAACGCTGATAGACTTAGTTATAACTGGATCAAATATATGTTTAATATTTTCAAAAGATTCTTGAGGATTAACTGTTACAGTTTCTCCTGGTTGGCTTATTAATCCTGTAATTGCTAAAACATTTCCTGCAGGAACTCCCTCTAATTGTTCTGGTTTAACTCCATTATAAACTAAAACTTGCTGAATTCTTTGTTTCTTCTTTTCATTATTTAAATAAACTTCCATTCCAGGTTTTAGAGTTCCAGAAAATAATCTTCCTGCAGAGATTTCTTTTCCAGATCTTGAATCAATTATAGTATTAGTTATTACAAAAGCAGGTTCTCCATTTGCATCACAATTCAAAAGTTGTTTTCCGAAATCACTTTCTAAATCTCCAGACCATATTTTAGGGATTCTATATTTTTGTGCTTCAATTGGAGAAGGCAAATGAGTAATTACAGAATCTAATAACACTTCAAAAAGAGGAGCATTTTTCCAGAACCAATCTTTTTTTGCATCGTTGTCAGTTTTATTCTGATTCTCTATAATATCTTTAAAACTAATTCCTTTTTTTTGCATGAATTTTATACTTAGCGCCCAATTTTCTCTAGCAGAACCAAATATAACACTACCATCAGCAACATTAACTTTCCACTTTTGCGCATATTCTTTTTCTGCTATTTGTTCAATAAGCAAATTAAAATGTTCAATAATTTTCATGAATCTTTGTTGCATTTTTTCTGGAGTTAATTTTAATTCCATAATCATTCTATCAACTTTATTTATGAACAATATAGGTTTGACTCTTTCTCTTAAAGCTTGTTTCATTACTGTTTCAGTTTGAGGCATTATCCCCTCGATAGCACAAGTTAAAACAATAGTTCCATCTATAGCTCTCATAGCTCTAGTAACATTTCCTCCAAAATCTACATGTCCAGGAGTATCAATTAAATTAATTAAATATTCTTTACCATTTAATTCATGAGCCATACTTACATTTGCAGCATCGACAGTTAGTAATCTTTCTTGTTCATCCGCATGTCCCCATGTAGCCATCCCTCCTTCTAAATCTCCTGCTAATTTTTCATTCATTAATCCAGCAGCAGCAAGTAAATTATCAGTTAGTGCAGTTTTTCCATGATGAATATGCGCACTAGTAGCTATGTTTCTTATATTATTTTGATTCTTAACAAGTCTTACAATTTTTTCAAACGGTGATTCCTTTTTTGCCATTTTATTATTTAATCAATTTAATATTCATAATAAAAACGCTTTAAAAACCTTACTAATGTTCCATTCAGAATAGTTAAGAAATCTTAGATTTATTAAAACTTACTAATATCTGAGTCAAATTCTATGATAGACAAAATAGAAGATATAAATTTATATATATAAAATATAAAAATTTTTTAAGATTTAAAACCAAAAAGATTTTAAGGTAATAAAGACTTTAATTATATAAAGAATATGAAAAATGGGTAGTTTAAAGAGGATAATTGCTATAGCATTAATAATTTTAGGAGGTTATTATTTACTTTCATCTGTAGATATTATACCTTCTAATATATCCTTCGGAGATTTTATACCAACTTCAAAACAATTATTAATTATATCTGTCGGGATAATATTATTAGGGTTGATTATAGATGATGTATGGAGAAATAAAATCGTGAGCGCTTTTCAATAGTGAAAATGAGAAATTTATCTGGCAAATAATTGTTTCTGCATTAATTATGGATATTCCTTTAATATTGATTACAACTTCTCAAGATAAAATTATTTTTGTTGTTATCTATTTATTGACTATATTTATTACAGCTATATTATTCTCTATAATAAAAATTGTCACAAAAAGTTTACAGGAAAATAAACAAAAAAATATTAAAAGTAGTTTATTCCAGAAAAAACAAAATCAATTCTAATTCTATCTCGCACTATCAGCTTGTTTTTCACTATCTCTTTTTTTAGACATAGCTACACTTTCCATATCTTTATTATAAGCTTTCATAATTTCATTTGCTAAAGCTTGTTCTATTTTTGTTTTTTTATTAAAACTTTTATCATAAGATCCTTGAACCATAAATCTCAAAGTCATAGTAACTCTTCTTAAAGGGCTTATATCAACTGCTTGTGGATATCTAGCTCCACCATATTCTATTACAGTAACTCCATCCATAGGAGCAGCATTCTCTAAAGCCGTAACTAAAACTTGAACTGGATTAATCTTCATCTTTTCTTCAATTATTTTTAAAGTTTCAAGAACAATCTTCATGTTTTGAGAATATTTTCCAGATTTCCAACTAGTTTGTATTTTATGTTTCTTTCCTCTATGGCCAGGAACTGCGATTAAATTAGCAAAAATTTCTAAAAGATTAATTTTTGATTTGCCAAATTTCTCTCTTACTCTTCCATGACTTTTAATCATTAATTTTTGATCTAAATTTATATAACGTTTCATTCCAGAGTCATTGATCTTTATATCAGAAACATCGTATAACCCAAATAATTTAAATCCATCTTTATTTTTTTTAATTTCTGATGCTTGATCAATTAAATCATCACTAATATCATTATCATCTTCTTCAAAATTCATTTCTAAATTTTCCATTTCCATTTTAATACTCTATTTGTCTCTCCATTTCATATAAAAGTTCTGTTGTAGTCAATACTTCATCTTTCTTATTTTCATCATAATTCCATCTTCCAGTTTTATCTCTTAAGATGATACTACCATCTACTAATTTAACTCTTTGATAAAAAGCATTTCCTTCATCAAAAAAATTCATTCCCATATCTTCAAGACTAGGACCACCATCATTAAATTCCAATTTTTCTCTTAAACTATTATTTATCATTTTATCTTCTACCTTTTTCAATCTTACCCATCCATAATCTAGATAATGGTTGATCATTTACTTTAATAATTTTCCATCTAACTCCTGGGATATCTCCTTTAGATCTGCCTTGTTTTCCGCCTATTCTTTCAATTAAAACTTCGTCATGCTCATCTATAAATTTCTGAGCTAAATTTCCAGGAATAAATGCAGTAACTGTCCTGCTGTTTTTTATTAATTGTACTTTGCAACATTTTCTCATCGCAGAATTTGGTTGTTTAGCTTCTTTCTGAACTTTTTCAATAACAATTCCTTTAGCCTGGTTTTTTCCTCCAAGAGGATCAGATTTTCTAAATAAATCTAAAGTTTTAGCTTTATATTTTCTATCACTCCATTTAAATTTTTTTCTATTTTTTATTAATTTTGTTGCACTTCTAAGTCCCATATTAATTAATCATAAAAAGGGTTTAAAAAGCTTTGTTTTGAAATTAAAATATTTCTCAAAGAAATTTAATATTTTTTAATTCACTTAAATCTCTTAAATTTATATTCAGCTATTTCCTCAATAGCTCTAACATCATTTTCCCTCATTTTTAAGATTTTTGAAACATCATAATAACTGTAACAATAACCATCTCCAAGACCATTTGTCAAACAATAAACATCTCTTTCATCAACATTAAGTTTTTCCAATATATTTTTTATTATAGAACCAGCGGCACCATATCTATTTAATCTACCCATATATTATAAATAGAAGAAATAATTTAAAAGCTTTTTCATTATGATATTTATTTAATTCTAACTTTTTTTACGCCAAAATATTGTCCCAATATATTTTCCATCTCACTCAATCTTACTTTTTCTCTGCCAATGAGTGCTGCTTTGCTTTCTATTCCAGCACTAATAATTGCTTCATCTCCCTTTAATTCAATTCCGTTAAATCTAACTGGTTTAGTAATAATACTTACAAATCCTTCGATATCTTCTTTTCCATTAGGGATAGCAACAATTTTTATTCTCTTTCCTATAATTCTACTTAACTTTTCTAAATTAATATTATCTTTTCCTATAGAACTTAAAACAAATTTTCTAGGAACTGCAAACAATATAGAATTATTATATTCAAAACAATGACTACATCTAATTTTTGTAATTTTATAAAAAAGATTAGCATACCTTATAAACTTCATATCTAAAACTTTCATCATATTATTAGAATATTATCAAGATTAATCGTTTAAATCCTATTTAAATGTTTTCTTTTTTAATAATATTTTATCGTCGGGAAATTAAATATGTAATTTTAATATTATTTATAATTATGAATTTTATTTTTAGAAGATTTAAGAATTTTTTGGGATGCTCCGAAACGACCTCACCATAAGTGGTAAGGTTTTCAACGTTTCAGACATAACGTAATTCATATAATATTCCTCTTCTTTGCTATCTTTATAATAATTTTTTAAAATCTTACATGCAAAAAAATCTTGTGATTTAAAAAATAATTGAACATCAATATTCCTTTCTCTTACCATAATCTGGATGTACTGCAAGATTAACAATATTTATTTTTTCTTTATGATTCTCGCAAATAATAAACCCTTTTATATTATTATTTTCATTTGAATAATCTTTGATTACCACACATGAATGATTTTCTTGGCAAATCAATTTAATAAAATCTTCTTCTGAACATAGAAAATCAAAACTTTCTTGTTCTATTTCTAAGATTTCTTTCAATTCTCTTCTAATAAAATATTTAATTAAGTAATTTTGTTCAGGAATATTTGGATTAAATATTCTAAATGGTGTATTGTTAACTTAACGGGTGCTTATTTTCTCAAAGAAATTATTTATGACTAACATCTTTAGTATTTTTAGTTAGTCTAGCAACACTTTTATCTGATTTAGGTTTCTGATCTGTTAAAGGTCCTGCAACTTCTACCATTAAACCAGGAAGTCCAGTACCAACAGGAACTGGCTGATTTAAAATTATATTTTCAATTACAGAATCTAATTCATCTTTATTATCTTTTAAAGTTGCATTCACAAATTGTTTAATTGGTGTTTCAAAACTAGCTCTCGCTAATATTGAAGATTTTTGTGATATAATTCCCATCCTCGTTATACCCTTTACAGATCCTTCACTTGTCATAGCATCAGAAATTAATTTTGAATGTCTAAGATCAATATCAAGACCCTGAGAATTTAAAACTTTATTTATCTCTCTAATTATTACTGCTCTTGCTACTTCTATACCAAACACGTTGGCAACTTCATGTATATCATTGCTAATAGTTTTTGATAAATTTACTTCTTTAAATTTTACTATTTCTTCAAGATTTGTTCCAGCAGTTAATATAATATAATTTTCATCTCTCTTAACAACTAGAATTTGAGTAATTCCTTTTATTCCAGAAATTTGAGTTTCCTTTGCTCTTTCTTTTAATTTATAAATCTCTTTAAAATCTAAATCTTTTCCATCAAAAATAATTGTATTTCCACTTACTTTTATTTTACCATCAAATTTAGTATTTTCATTTAATCTTTTAACAATAGTTTCTAAAGTAGAATGCACTCTTTTAATAGCTTCATTATCTGCTTGTGCCTCAATCTTTTTTTCTGAGAAATTAATTTTAATTTCTTTTATTATATCTTTTAATTTGACTTCTTTAATTTTCTCTGCTAAAATCTTTGCATCTTTCTCATTATTATGCTGTTTGTTTAAATGGATTTCCATTTCTGGTGTTGAAGGAGTTTTTCTTGCATCAAAAATTTCTATTAATCTTGGCAATCCTGAAGTAACCTGCATTTCAGCAACTCCAGCAAAATGGAATACATTAAGTGCCATCTGAGTTGAAGGCTCACCAAATGATTGAGCAGTAATAATCCCAATAGCTTCACCTGGACTTACATCTTTATCTTCATGTAATTTAGATACATCTTTTCCATCTTCTCCATATCTAAACTGAATGATTCTTCCAGAGCCATCTCTAACTGTTTTATCATATTCTACTCTTATATCTTGTAAAGCATTTGCTAACCTTCTATAAAGATATCCTGACCTTGGAGTTCTAAGAGCTGTATCCATTAAAGCATCTCTACCAGTTATAGCTCCAAAGAAAAATTCATATGGCTTTAATCCATCTAAAAAAGAACTATAAATAAATCCTTTTGATTTCGGGGATAAATCATGTTCTTTAAAAAATGATAAAGTTCGATTATTATATCCTATACTAATTCTTTTCGCCCATAATGCCTGTTGCCCAACACAACATGCCATCTGAGTAATATTTAAAACACTTCCCCCAGAACCAGAGTCCATCATAATACTAATTGGATTTGTTTTGTAAACTTCTTTACCAACTATTTTACCAACTTTTGTTCTAATCCCATTAAGAGTCTGCAAAATTTTAATTTCTCTAGTTTCTTCATCAGTTTTACCAGGAATAATTTCTAGTTTTTTATTATAATAATTCTGAATAATTTTTTCAGTTTCATTTTCAGCTTCTTCAAGAATATCTTTAGTGCCTTTTTTAACTTTATCACTTACATTTAAATCATCAACTGAGATTGTAAATCCATGTTCAGAAAGATAATTAGTTCCCAGAGCAAAAGAATTTTCCAAAACTTTTATAGTTTCTTCTCTACCAAATTCTTTATCAATTTGTTTTAACAAATCTCCAACTTCAACTCCAAAAACTCTTTCATCTACATTCCCCTCTTCAATGTTGCCATTTTTAATGCTGAAATTTGAACCTTCTTTTGTTTTAGATTTATAATCCATTTTAGGAATAATAGCACTTATTACTTCATTTCCAGATAAATTATTTTTATTTAATTCTTTTTCAATTCCTGATTTAAATAATAAATGGTTTGCATCAATCTTTCTTAGCTTATTTTTGCTTAATAAATAATTTCCAGTTATAGCGTCAACAATATTTCCCAATAAATTACTATTGTCTTTGCAAGACATAAGATTTTTATTAACATCCATTAAAATCTTGGCCTCAGCTCTTGCTTCTTCAGTTTGAGGAACATGGATATTCATCTCATCTCCATCGAAATCTGCATTATAAGGAGGCACTGTTGCAGGATGTACTCTAAAAGTTTTATAAGGAAGTACTTTAACAAAATGAGCCATCAAACTTGCTTTGTGCAAACTTGGGTGTCTATTAAAAAGTACTACATCTCCATCTATTAATTGTCTTTCAACGACATAACCAGTTTTTAATTCTTCCAATATTTCTGCTTTCAAATCTTTAGTAATTCTTTTTCTTCTTCCATCAGGTCTTATAATATAATTTGCAGAAGGATAATTTTCACTAATAATAATCTTTTTTAATTTTTCAATATTGTAGCTATTAACTTTTTCATTTACAGTTAAAAATTCTGCAATTTCATAAGGCACTCCAACCTCATTTATTTTTAATGAAGGATCAGGAGAAATAACTGTTCTAGAACTAAAATTTACTCTTTTTCCAGCGAGATTATGTCTAATTCTTCCTTCCTTACCTTTTATTCTTTCTGTAATAGTTTTTAATGGCTGTCCAGATCTATGACGTGCAGGAGGGATTTTACTTATTGAATTATCAAAAAAAGTTGTAACATGATATTGCATTAAGTCCCATAAGTCTTCTATAATCACTTCAGGAGCTCCAGCATTTAAATTTTCCCACAATCTTTGGTTAGATCTTATTATATCAGATAATTTATGAGTTAAATCATCTTCACTTCTCTCGCCAGATTCTAAAGTAATACTTGGTCTTACAGTAACTGGAGGAACCAATAATAAAGTAAGCACTGACCATTCTGGTCTAAAAATATTTGGATCCATTCCAGCTAATTTAATTTCATTATCAGAAATTTTTGATAATCTATCTCTTATCTCTCCAGCAAATAATCTTTTTTTACCTATTTTAAAAGTAGTTGGTTTATGTAATTTAATTTTCTCTTGCTCAACTCCACAATGAGGACATTTTTTTGCATCCTTAGCTCTTTTTAATCTATCTTTAACATTTTTATATTTTATCATATCTTTTTCTTTAATCATTAATTTATTGCATTCAGAACAATAACATCTCAAAAATAATTCAACAACAGGAATATATTTTATATGAAATACTGGTCTTGCCAATTCTATACTTCCAGGATGTCCTAAACATTCTTTTAATCTTCCACCGCAAGTTCTACATCTTACTCCAGGATCTATAGCTCCTAATCTAAGATCCATCAATCCCCCATCAACTGGATATCCATCGACATCATAAAGTTCCGGTGTAATTATTTTTGCTTTGCTCATTTTTTTAATTTCATCCGGGCTAAGCAAAGTAAATTGTAAACTCTCAACTTTTTTCTTTATTATCTTATGCATTTTATTCGTATTTATTCTTTAGATTAAATTTAGTTTTAATATGCAAAGATTGAATCTCATCAACTAATAATTTGAATGCATAACTTATTTCAATTGGTTCTAAATCCTGGCATCCACAAACTGAACATGTAGTTTTATTTCTTATAGTATCTTCTATTCCAACTGCCCCGCATTTTGTACAAATAAGTAATACTACTTTATCTGAATCGTATCTTTCTTTTAATAATAATGAAGCTCCATGAGCTACTAATGCCTGTTGTTCCATTTCTCCTAATCTTAAAGCTCCTCCTTTTGCTCTTCCTTCTATTGGTTGTCTTGTCAATAAAGTAACTTTTCCACTTGCTCTCGCATGCATTTTATTGCTTACCATATATTTCAATTTCAGATAATACATATTACCAACATAAATTTTTACATTCATCATATTTCCAGTTATACCGTTATATAATGTTTCTTTTCCATCAGCTCTAAATCCTAATTTTTCCAATTGATTCTCTAACTCTTTTATATTTTGTCCGCTGAATCCAGTTCCATCCATCACTTTTGCATTTAGACATGCAACCTTGCCTGCCATTAATTCAATTAGATAACCAACAGTCATTCTTGAAGGTATAGAATGAGGATTAAATAATACATCTGGTTTAACACCCTTAGATGTGAATGGAATATCATTTTCTGGAATTATTGCTCCTATAACTCCTTTTTGACCATGACTTGTAGCAAATTTATCTCCTAATTCTGGTATTCTTAAATCACGAGTTCTAACTCTTATTACTTTATTTCCTTGATTATCTTCTGTTAAAAAAACTGCATCTACAATTCCTTCCTCTTCTTGTCTCATAACAGAGCTAGCTTCTTTTTTAGTTTTAATAGAAATTTCTCTTACTTCTGATAAAAATTTTGGAGGACTTGTCTTTCCTATAATAACATCTCCCGATTTTAATTTAGCTTCAGGATAAGCAATTCCATCATCTTCTAAATATTTATAACTCTCTTCAGTTCTATATCCAGAAACATCTTTCTCAGGAATTACTATTTCATCCTTTAATCCTCCAGCATAATTTAATTCAACTGAAGTATAAGGTCTATAGTAAGTGCTTCTAGCTAATCCTCTGTCTAAACTTCCTTTATTTAAAATCAAAGCATCTTCCATATTATATCCTTCATGAGTCATAATTCCTACGATAATATTTTGTCCTGCAGGATAAACATTTAGTGTATCATAGACAAAACTTTTTACTACAGGCTCTTGAGGATAATGTAATATATTAACATCCGTATCTACTCTAGCTAAAAAATTTGCCGCATACAAACCTAATGCCTGTTTTTGAGTCTTGCTTCCTCTATTTAATCTTGAACTTTGATCATAATTTGAATAAGGCACCAAACTAGTTACAACTCCTAAAAGATCTATTTTGTCAATTTCAAGATGAGTATGTTCATTAGAAATATCTTTTTCTTCTAAAGCCACTAAAACATTTTCTTCTTCAGCAGCATCTAAATATTCAATAATTCCATTCTTAACTAAATCATCCCATCTCAAAGAGTTTTCTCTTAATAATTTTATATATTCTTCTGTTAATTTCGATTTACCATTTTCAACAATTATTAAGGGTCTTATAACTCTTCCAACTTCAGTAGATAAAAGTACATTAGACAAAACAGAATTATCTTTAATACTTAACTCTAAAGGTAGTTCACCTTTTCTTCTTATCTTTTTTAATTCTAAAATAAATTTTTTAATATCTTCTACATAACCAACAAATCTTCCATTTAAGAACACATCATATGCCTCTCCATGTAATTCTTTTTTCATATTAAGTCCATTCAATATTTTTATAAATTTCTCATCATCTAAACTAGGTCTTGTAGATATTTTAGCAAGTATAGCTAAGTTTTTTCTTAAGCCTATTTCAGTTCCTTCCGGAGTTTCAATAGGACAAAATCTTCCATAATGAGTAGGATGCAAAGTTCTTGCTAAAAAATTCTCTTGTTCTCCAGGCAACATACTTGAAACTCTCTGCAACTGACTTATTATTGCAAGATAATTTGTTTTATCCATATTTTGAGTAACTCCAGATCTCTCTCCAATCCAATTTCCTGTAGCTATTGCAGATTCTACTCTATGAGTAAATAAAGTAGATTTAGCTATTGTCTTTATAGAATAAAACTTTTTTCTCTTCTGAATTTTCTGCAGAGAATGTTGAATATCCCTTAACAAAATGTTTATATTTATTCTAAATAAATCTGCAAGCAAATCACCAGACATTCTCACTCTTTTATTTGCATAATGATCTTTATCAGTTAAGCTGTTAGTATTTTCTTTTGCAATAAAAAATTGTTTTAAAAATTTACATAGAGAAATAGCTTTTTCAATTCTATGTTCTTTCTTTAATCCAATATGGGGCAGAAAATAACTATCTAATCTTTGTTTCACTCTATCTAATATTTCTTTTTTAGTTCCTTGAAGAGATGTTCTTTCAGCTATAAGCATCATAGCTTCTTCTTCATTAGTAATATTAGCATACTCATACAGATTAACAATTAAACTATCATTCTCTTTGCCGACGTATTTTGCAATATCGCTTTCTTTAGTAAGACCTAATGCTTTTAATATTATTACTAATGGAATATTCTTGAATCTAGAGAAACTGACTTCTACAATTCCTTCTTTATTATCAGTAATAGAAATTGGAATTCTATAACTTCCCCTTTTTGAAAATAGTCTAAGTATTATTTCTCCTCTTGGACTTTCTATGAAAGGTTGATTCTCAGCAAGATCTTCTGCCATTACTATAACTCTTTCATTTCCATTGATAATAAAATATCCTCCAGGATCTTTAGGATCTATATATTCATTAACTAATTCTTCTTTGCTTAGATTATTTAAATTGCATACTTTACTTCTTACAATAACAGGCATTCTTCCTATTTCCACTTCATTGCTATCTATTTGTCCTCCTTGTTTTATAGTTATTTCAACTTGTATTGGTGCAGAATAAGTTAACCCTCTAATTCTAGCTTCGCTCGGCATTATTAAATGACTACTTCCGTCAGCTTCAAAAATATCAGGTCTTCCAAATTTAATTTTCCCTAATTTAATTTCAATATCTTCACTATTCATATTTTCATTTAATTCATCTATAATTTCCTGCATTCTATGTTCTATAAAATTATTAAAACTGACAATATTTGATTCTATAAGACTATGATCTTCTAAATATTTTTTAACAAGCAGATGCTCTTCTTTCATTTGTGAATTTTCAAGTTTCATTATATTGATACAACTCTATAATAAGAAAAAATTTTATTAGTTTCCTCATCTTTTCTTTCAATTTTAACAATTTCTCCCACTTTAAAATCTTGAGATAATGCAGCATCGATAATTTTAATTTTAGGCAATTGCAAAGTAGAAATATTTAACTCTTTTAATAATTTATCAACTTCTTCTTGATTTAATTTAATATGTTTAGGTTGTAGAGCATGCATTTTATTAGGACTTGGACAGTTAATTGAAAGCAATAATTTATATAATGGCCTTAACAACTTATCAGACATTAAAATATCTAAAAAAAGCTTTATAAAGCTTTCTATTCTAAAGAGCTACAATTGAAAAGAATCTCATAAATATTTATATATAAGATACTGTTCTGAAAATGTATAATTTTCATTTTAATTCTATATCTTATTTATTTTATAAATATTATCTTCAAATCCTATTCTATAATCTTCCTATTTGTTTTATATAATTTTTTAATTCAATTTGATTAATTATTTTAAGAAGAAAAATAATGGAACAAAAATAAACAAATTATTAATTCATTAAAAATTAATAATCAGATAAAATATAAACTAATTGTAGAACCAAAAGAAATAATTCAATTATTAATAACTTACAAAGAGAGTTTCATAGATTTAATAGTAAATAAAACTATTGAGATGTGGGAAATAAAATAAAAATAGTTTATATTTTCGCTCTTCTTAATAAATTGGCATTTGTAATTACGGTTATTGATGATAAAGCCATGGCAATTTCTGCTACAACTGGATGTAAAATTCCTGCAACAGCAAGGGGGATTGCAATAGTATTATATGCAAAGGCCCAAAAAAGATTTTGTTTTATTTTTCTAAATGTAGCTTTAGATAAATTAATAGATTGAACAACACCAATTAAAGAACTTTTAGCAAGCACGATATCACCAGATTCTATTGCAATATCTGTTCCAGAACCCATAGCTATTCCTACATTGCTTTGTTTAAGTGCTGGAGAATCATTTATCCCATCTCCAACAAAAGCTACCATTCCTTTTTTTTGTAGCTCTTCCACTTTTTTTACTTTATATTCTGGCAAAACATTTGCTATTACCTCATTTATTCCAACCTGATTTGCTATAGCCCTTGCAGTTCTTTCATTGTCTCCAGTAATCATAACTGTTTTATATTTCTTATAATTTAAAATCTTAATAGCCTCTTTAGAATCTTCTTTTAATGAATCTGCAACTGCAATAACTCCAATAATATTTTTATTTTGTGCAATGATCATTGTAGTTTTCCCTTCATTTTCAAATTTAGTTATCTGGTCTTCTAATTCTTTAAAATTAATTCCTCTTTCTTCCATTAAAGTTCTATTTCCGATTATTAGCTCTTTATCAGAAATTTTTCCTTCTATACCTCTTCCTCTTAAAATTTTAAATTTATTTATTTTAATATATTTTTTTAAATTAGCTTTTTCTACTATTGCTTTTGCAATTGGATGTTCACTTAATTTTTCTAAACTCCCAGCAATTTCTAATAATTTATCTTTTTTTATTATAGAATAAATATCTGTAACTTCTGGTTTTCCTTTTGTTATAGTTCCTGTTTTATCAAAAGCAATTATTTTTATTTCTTTCATAGTCTGGATAGCTTCACCTTTTCTGATTAAAATTCCTTTTCTAGCTCCAATTCCTGAACCAACCATTAACGCTGTTGGAGTAGCTAATCCCAAAGCACATGGACATGCTATAACAAGAACTGAAATTGAAACTCCAATAGCTTTACTAACATCATTACTAAATATTAACCATCCAATAAAAGTTAATATTGATATTATAAGTATCGATGGAACAAAAATAGAAGTTATTTTATCTGCTAATTTTTGTATTGGTATTTTGCTACCTTGTGCTTCTTCTACTAATTCTATAATATGTGCTAGAAAAGTATCCTTTCCTATTTTAGTAGCTTTTACATATAAAATACCATCTTGATTTATTGTAGCACCAATTACATTATCTCCTTTTAGTTTATCAACAGGCATACTCTCTCCACTTATCATAGATTCATCAACACTACTCTCTCCTTTGAATACCATTCCATCAGTAGGAATTTTCTCTCCTGGTTTTATAATAATCAAATCTCCAACTTTAATTTCTTCAATATTAATTTCTATTTCTTTATCTCCTTTTAATATTCTAGCTTTTTTTGCTCCAAGTTCAAGTAATTTTTTTATTTCTTGAGATGCTTTTCCTCTAGCTTTTGCTTCTACATATTTTCCAGTTGTAAAAAAAGCCATGATCATAGCAGCTATTCCAGAATAATCTAAAACTAATCCTGTAAAAGATAAAATCCCAGTAATATAAGCAATTATCGTTCCAAGAGCTATTAAAGAATCCATATTAAAGTAAAAACTAAACAATCCTCTAATTCCAGATTTAATAGTATCAAATCCAAAAATAAAAATGACTGGAAAACCTAGAATAATACTTATAATTATAGAATAACTCATCAGCGAATATCCAAAAATTCTTTCAGATAGCATTATTATTGAAATAGGAATTGTAAATATCCAACTCCAAATAAGTTTATTTTTCCAGCTAACTATTTCTGCATCTTCAACTGGTTTTTCATGATGATGTTTGAGTTCCATTATTCTATTTTAATAACTTTATATCCTACTTTTGCAACAGCTTTTTTTAAATCCTCTTCTGAAACAAAATCTTCTATTTCAATTATCCCTTTTTTTAACATTAAACTTACATTAGCATTATTAACTCCCTTTACATTTTTTAGACTTCTTTCTATATTTGAAGCACATGAAGCGCAATGCATCCCTTCAATATTTAATTTTAATTTTCTCATATTAATCCTCCTTTCATTTTACTCCTTCTGTATAAACAGATATTATCCCAAATCTTCTTTGTTTTATATTCTTAAATTTCTTTTCTTCAAATAATTCTTTATATTCTTTTAAAGTATAAGTTTCTGAATTTCCAGGTTCTAAATTATGAAATATAAAATTCCCAATTTTACTAAAACTCAAATCACTAATAATTAATTTTCCATTTTTATTTAATAAAATCTTGATTTTGTCAATTAATTTTTCTTGATTAGGTAAATGATGAAAGGTATCTTCTATAAATATATAATCAAAATAATTTTTCTTATATTTTAATAAAACATTTTTTACATTTCCCAATTTTAAAACGGCGTTATTTCTTAATTTTTCTCTAGCAATTTTTAACATATTTTTTGATAAATCTATTCCATATAATTTTAAACTTTCATCCTTAGATAAATCATAAAGTAAATTTCCTGTTCCACATCCAATATCTAAAATCTTAGAATTTGCTTTTACATCAGCTAATTTTAAAGTATTTTTAACTCTATAATCTTTAATCTTCCTAAAAATACCTCTATCATATATTTTCGCAATTTTATTAAAAAATTTTAAATTTGATTCTTCTAATTTATATTCCATTTTCTTAAATTTTATTTGTATTTTTTATCTATTATTTTATAGCATATCTTATGATATCTAAATTACAGCTTTTATGATTTTTACACCATTCTTCACATTTTTTAGCTGTTGCTAATTTTCTGTAAGCTAACTTACATTCTTTACAATAATAAATTTTCTTTTCTTTATCTTTTATTACCATCTATCTTTTCTTCTTAGTATTTTCTAATTGTCTAGCAAGCCAAATTATGAAAAGAACTAGAGCTATTACTATTAAAATCCAGATTGTTAGTCCAAATAACATCATAGTCCCAAATCCTCCTCCATATGTCCAGTTCATCATATTTCCCATCATACTTCCATATCCCCCATATCCCATCATTCCAAATCCACCAAAAAAGAAAAGTAATATCACAGCAATAACTATTATAACTATTATTTGATTATCTTCCATTTTTACCTCCTTTCATAGTTTTTATTATACGAATACAATAAAGAGACATATGTTTTTCAATAATTTCCATTAAAGGTTTAATTGTATCCTTATTTAAAGAATAATATCTATATTTATTATCAATCTCTGATTTTACAAATCCGCATTTCTTTAGTCTAGATAAATTATGAGAAACAATAGTTTGATCCATTTTTAATTCTTTGACTATTTGAGAAACATTTTTTTTATCTTTTCTCAAGAGATTTATTATCTTTAATCTAGGTTCTGATATTAGAGTCCCAAAAAACAATTTATAAGATTCATATAATTCTTTTTTACTGAATCCTTCATTACGACATTGTTTTAATATGTTCTTATTTATCATATGAACATACAATACATATAACTATTTAAAGTTTTATATTTTATATCATATAATTAGTATTTTATCAAATTTTTAGCTTTTTTGCAACTATCAATCTTATAACCTCATCATAAACAAATTCAGTTTTTTCTATACTTAATAATTTATTATTTTTTATTAATTGATAAGTTGTATTGAATCTTATTGAAAAAAGTAACTTTGGGATAAAAGAAGTTATTCTCATAACAAATGCTCTTAATCTATTATCAGAATAAACATATTCTAAAAAATACAATCTTGCATTAGGTTTTGCAACTCTTATCAATTCATTAAGAGCTAGCTGTTCTATTTTTTTAGGAATAACACATAAAACAAAAGTTGCAACTATATTATCAAAAGTATTATCTAAAAAATTAATATTTATTATATTCATTTTTCTAAGCTTAATAACCGCTTTACTCAATTTTACTCTTTGTCTAGCAACACTTAACATTTTAGCAGAATTATCAAATGCAGTAACCAAAATATTATTTGGATAATATACAAAATTTCTCCCAGTACCACATCCAGCTTCCAGCACTTTCCCGCTTAGGTTAAACAGTATTTTCTTCCTTATTTTTTCATACCTTGTTTTCTCGAAATGCTCATCTAAAAAGTCGTATACTTTTCCTCCAAAAACATATGCAAGTCCTTCCATCTTATTTTTTTGAAATCTCTTTATAACTTATCAAAAGAATTAGAAAAACTAATATCTGGATTTCTATTCCACCAAATGGAAGAGAAGCAAAACTAAAACTTATTCCGATCAAACTTAATATCAAAGGAAAGATTCCCGTAACACATAATGGACAAACTCCAACAATTAAACCTCCAACAGCCCCTGCCCCAGCAATTTTTAATCCATTACATTTTCTCCTTTCTTTATATTTTATATAAATTAAGATACTATTAACTGAAATTAAAATTCCAATAATTAAAGTTAAAAATAAAGACATTCCAAGTTTTAACCAATTAATAGTTTTAATATAAATAATAATCAACGGAATTGTTTTGTAAAAACCACTTAATAAAAAATTCAAAAACAAATACCCCAAAAAAATTATAAAGAACCAATAAATATAAGGTTTTCTAAATATTTCTTTCATTTTATTCTTATATTATTTAACATTAAGTTTTCCAAATCCCATTCCCATACTGCATGAAAAAGCATAAGTTCCTTTAGAAAGTGCTGGTAGTTCCAAAAAATCATTACTAGTCTTTAGATATTTAGAATATTTTTTTCCATTAATATTGAAAACTGCTGATCTTAAACATCCATAAACAGAATCATCAGCACTAATTTTTATAGGCTTCCCAGCTTCAGCATACGCATCTTCATAATTATATCCTTTCTGACTTAAAACAATTTCTTGTGCATTATTATTATTCTCATCTGAAATTGTATTTCCCGTATCTATATTATTATCACTAGAAAAAACAAACCATCCTCCAGCTAAGATTAAAATTAATATCATAACAATGGAAGTACTATTTTTCATTTTCATATTATAATTTTATATTATTTATACTTATCCAAACACTCCGCTTCTCGGCCCAAATATCATTAACCAAATTGTTAAATTTATTAATACAAAAGTTATAGCAAAAGTTGAAAATTGATCTTCTTTTATTTTTCTTTCTTCAGATTTCATTTCTTTATAAATCATATAATTTAAAGAAAATAATATTACTGCAGAAATTATAAAAACTATAATCATTGATAAAATTAAATGATCATTAAATAACATAAAAGCTGTCATTGCTCCCATTAATCCTCCCATAAATCCAGCCATTATTCCTTCTATAACTCCCATTATACCGCAACATTTTCCATTCCAAATTCCTAAAGATATTCCTATAACCATTCCAAATAAACTACCAACAAACATTCCATTTGTTGAAGCCACTAAAAAACCAGGAAGAAAACCACTAATCATCCCCATAGTCATTCCTATCATCATTCCTGACATACACGCAAATTCTTTGTAAGCTTTTATTTGTCTTATTGTAGGTATAATCAGACTATAACTTAACGCAGCAAAAAATAAAAAATATCCTCTATCAATCATAAAATTGTTTATATATTTAAATTTAAAATAATATAAAATTCCTAATATTACAAAAGAAGTAATTAGAGAATAAAATATAGATTTAATTAATTCTCCTTCTACTCTACTTCCATTTAATTCTTTCTTAAATTCTTTGAATGACATAATTTAGCAAATATCAATAGGTATAAAAAGGTTTTTCTAAAACTAGTTTCATTAAAATCTTTTTTATTACTAAAAAATCTCTCTCCTAATAAAAAACTATTCAAATAAATAAAATATTAAAAAACTAAAAGATAACAATAATAAAGCAACAACTAATAAAAAAATGGAAATTTTTTATTCTCCTTTTTACTATTTCTTTTTTGATAACCACAAGATTCCCCATATAAGCACCAAAGTTGCCCAAATATAATTTAATGATCCAGGCCATTGCATAAGCTCTGTGAGAGCTAATAAAATACCAACAACAACTGCTCCTCCACCCATAACTTCTCTTGATAACATTACTTCACCTCTCCTTTTACATTAATAAAGAGTAATTATTAAATCTTCTTTTCCAGAGATTTATATATTATATTATCTAAATATGATCATGAAATTAAAAGATATTTTCCTAAATTTTTTTGGTGTATTCTATATTACTATTGCTATTATTGCTTTTTACGATTCTATTATAAATAAGGGATTATCATCAGTATTATGGTTTTCATATACTGTTTTTCTTTTTATTGGATTAGGAATATTATTTAGAAGTTCTTATCTTATTGGAAGTCAGCTTAACATTATTTTATTTCCTTATATATTATGGTCTATTGATTTTATTTATAGATTATTTTCTAAAGATAGTTTATTAGGAATAACAGATTATATATTTTTATCAAGACCTTTTATATCTCAGATTATAAGTTTACAGCACCTAATAATCATTCCCATATCACTTATCTCATTATATTCAATCAAATTTAAAAGAACAAATTTTTGGATTTTTAGCATAATTCAAATTATTTTCTTTTTTATCTTAACAAGAATTTTTTCATCTCCATCAGAGAACATTAACTGCGTATTTAGAAACTGCTTAATTTTTAATATACCATCATCAATTTATATTTTTTTATGGTTTATTGGTTATTTTCTTATGATATTTCTAGCAAATTTTTTTCTTATAAATATTAAATATCTTAATTACAAACATTTAAAAAAATAATTTATCTAATTTAAATTCTAAGCCTTACAATAAATTTTTAAATAAAGCTATTATTCTATAAAAATGGAAAACAAATACGTAGGATATTTATTAATAGCAATATCAATAGTTATAATTATTAACATAACTGTTTTTAGTTCATTTATTAATGATATTAATGATAATAGTTGTACAGAATTTGATTGCCCATATCATAAATCTTTTAATAAAATGAAATATCTTTCTTTTGCAACAATATCTATTATTTTAATTACGGCTTTAATATTAATTTTTTCGAAACCAGAAGAGAAAATAGTAATTAAAACTAAAATTATAGAAAAGAAAACAGAAAAAAAAATTCTAGATACTAATGGGCTAAAGCCAGAAGAAAAACAAATTTTAAAATTAATTCAAGATAGTAAGACTATTTTCCAGGCAGAATTAATAGAAAAAACTAGTTTTGGGAAAGCTAAGATGACTAGAATTATTGATAGACTTGAAGGGAGAGGTTTTGTAGAAAGAAAAAGAAGAGGATTAACAAATGTAGTTGTTTTAAGAGAATAAATCTCTATCCAGATAACTTTTTATATACTATTTTATTTAATTAATAAAAGAGATAAAATGAAATACGATTTCATAATTTTTGGTGGGACTGGTTTACAAGGTAGAATTTGTGCAAAAGATTTATTGGAATCAGGATATTCGGTAATGCTTGTAGGTAGAGATTCTTCTGGAATAAAAAATCTTCTAAAAAATAAAAAAACAGATTTTTTAAAAGTTGATCTTAGAAAATTTGATGATATAGTTCAAGCAATTGTAAAATCAAATCCAGATGTTGTTGTAAATTGTGCTGAACTTATTTTTAATATTCCTATAATGAAAGCCTGTCTAAAAACTAAAAAATCATGTACAGATTTAGGAGGATTACAATCTATTACTTCAGATCAATTTAAATTAGACAATCATTTTAAAAAATTTAATATTACTTGTATAACAGGGTGCGGTTCAACTCCAGGAATTTTAAATGTTTTAACTGTTCATGCTTTAGAGAAATTTGATTCTGTAGAAGAAATAAAATTAGGTTTTGCCTGGGATTCAAATATAAAAAAATTTGTGATTCCTTATTCTATTCAAAGTATCTTTGATGAATTTACTCAGCCTCCAGTAGTTTATCATAATGGAAAATTTATAAAAGAAGATAGAATTAATTGTATAGGAAAATATAAATTTAAAGAAGTAGGAGAGCAAACTGTTTATTGCATAGTTCATTCAGAGATATACACTTTTGCTAAATATTTTAAATTTAAAGGGTTAAAAAAAATTCATTATATGGCCGGATTTCCAGATCATTCAATTAAAGTTATCCAATCTTTAATAGAATTAGGTTTCTATTCTCAGAAAGAAATTAATATAAATGGAATAAAGATGAGACCTTTAGATTTTACGATACAAGTTTTAAAAAAAATAAAGATTCCAAAAGGATATAAAGAAAAAGAAAATTTATGGGTTAAAATTTATGGGAAAAAAGATAATAAGAATAAGTTATCAGAGATTAATTGTATAATTAAGACTATCCAAGGATGGGAAGATGCTGGAACTAATACTGGTACTGGAAGAACAATAAGTATAATTTCTCAAATGTTAAGAAATGGAAAAATAAAACAAAAAGGAGTTTATGGTCCAGAAGCAGTTATACCTCACAAAGAATTTATAAAGTTGTTAGGAGATAGAGAGATGTATGTTTACTTAGATAATAAGAGGATAAACTAAAATGAAAAAAGATGATTATATCCCTGGTTTTTTTATGCACGATTTAGTTCAAGTTATAGTTGGTTCAACTTTATTAGCTATTCCTGTTGGATTTACGACAGAAGTATGGAATTTTTCAGAACAACTCCCATTCATAAATGTATTAGGAATTTTTATAATATCATTTATTTTTATCTCAATTTTTACATATTATCATTATCATGGAGCTAGTATCAAAAAATACTGGATTATATTTACTAAAAGAGTTATTTTAACTTATATTTTCTCTTTTATAGCAGTATGTATTATTCTTGGTTTAGTTGATAAAATATCTATTATAGATTTTGTAATATCTTTAAAAAGAATAATAATTGTAACTCTTCCTGCCTCAATGAGTGCTGCAGTAGCTGATACAATAAAATAAAATTTCTTTATTAATATTTTTTATAATATTAGAGGCTCAACTTCTTTAGCCTTTTCATTGTTGTGTTTAGAATCTGCATCAGATATTAATTTTTCAATTCCCCAGATTTTATCAATTCTACCAAAAATAGTTACTTTAGATATATAAACCTCTTTTTCACTTATAATTCTTTCAGTAGCAATATGTCTATATTGTAAAGTAACCTCATGTGGAGGTGAATAATAAGTCCAAACTTCACTTTTTCTATTACCAGAATATTTAGTAGGATGTAAAATGTCATGACTTATTAATTCTATATCTTTTAAACGAGACAAAAAATTAATAAAAGATTCTTTATCATAGAAATCATTATTATCACCATTATATATTATTTTCATAATTCTGCCCATTATTATCGATTAATAAAGATTATTGTAAAACTTTATAATAAATAAAAATCTAAATATTTATTTCCCTTAACTTCTTTAGCCATAATATCAACTATATTAAACCAATATTTTACAAAAGTTCTTAGATAGATGTTTCCATAAATACTAGCTATCTGCCTGTCTCCC
The DNA here is from genome assembly GCA_038045965.1 of Nanobdellota archaeon. Lineage (GTDB taxonomy): Archaea > Nanobdellota > Nanobdellia > Pacearchaeales > GW2011-AR1 > ARS1285. Next base: position 688 of record JBBSXD010000011.1, on the reverse strand, counting down.
AAATATCCATTCTGTTATAAATAAATTAATATTATAAATTTATTAGTTCAACTTCTTCTTCGTGCACCGAACCATTTAGTCATCTATCTCAAAGAAGCACTACACCAAAAGCTCATTAATCATTCAGTTTATTTAGGAGATTTAATCCTAAAGATTAACTTCCAACTTTTTCCTATGTAATATTAGAATTTAAACAATTTTTCATAATCTTTGTGGTTCATCCAATCAAGAATAACTGCTATAATTTGGACTTCTTCTGAGGGTGTTAAAACATACAACATTCTCCATCCATCTGGCAGATTATAAATCCAAAGATTATTTATTCCATATTTTTGAATAATTGATTTTGGAATAAGATTCTTCTTTACATTTCTGCCTGAGAAAGCATCTTCTTGTAATGTGTTAATTGCTCTAACAAGCGACTTTCTAATTGGGTCTGCTTCATTTAGTTCATTGAATGATTTCTCTAGGCTTTCATCAACAAATACAACTTTTTCAGGTTTCATAATTTTATAGCAGGTCTATCCTTTATTTTTTTGAAAAACTCTGGGTTCCAGATATATACAACATAACCCTCTTTATCATAAACTATTTTATACACGCTTTCTAGATATTCTATTATTACCTGAAAAGTTTGCCACATTACTTTTTTAGGTAGATTTTTGAATAAATCTGTTTTTTTGTATTC
>JBBSXD010000010.1:0-3444 GCA_038045965.1 Nanobdellota archaeon | reverse complement strand
ACTATTATTGATGCTCCTGGTCACAAAGACTTTGTAAAAAATATGATTACTGGTGCAAGTCAAGCAGATGCTGCATTTTTAACCATCGCTGCAAAGGAAGGAGTTCAGCCTCAAACTAAAGAACATTTATGGTTATTAAGAACTATGGGTGTTGGACAAATTGCAGTTAATATTAATAAAATGGATACAGTTGATTACAAAGAAGATGCTTTTAATAAAGTTAAATCAGAAGTTTCGGCCTTACTAAAAATTGTTGGAATTAATCCTGATAAAACTACATTCTTAGCAGTTTCTGGATTAAAAGGAGATAATATAAAAGAAAAATCTTCAAAAATGTCTTGGTACAAAGGTCCAACTATATGGGAACAATTAGATTTATTTGATGAACCTAAAAAACCAGTTGACTTGCCAATGAGAATGCCAATTCAAGATGTTTATGAAATTACTGGAATAGGAACTGTTCCAGTTGGAAAAATTGAAACAGGAGTAATGAAAGTTGGACAAAAAATAATTATACTTCCAGGGAGAAGCGGAACTGGTGTAAATGGAGAAGTTAAATCAATAGAAATGCATCATGAACAATATTCAGAAGCTCCTGCAGGATTTAATGTTGGTATAAATATTAAGGGAATTGGTAAAAAAGATATTGCGAGAGGAGATGTAATATGCGCAGCAGATAAACCTGCTACTATAGCTGAAGAATTTACTGCTCAAATTGCGATTATTAATCATCCAACTGTTGTAGCTAAAGGATATACTCCAGTATTTCATGTTCATACAGCTCAAGTTCCTTGTCAATTAATTGAAATTGTACATAAGATAGATCCTACTAGCGGTCAGCCAGTTAAAGAAAAAGTAGATTTTTTAAAAAATGGAGATGTAGCAATGGTTAAATTCAAACCAATGGGAAACTTAGTTATTGAAAAATCAAAAGATAATCCTCATATGGCAAGATTTGCTGTAAGAGACGCTGGATCAACAGTAGCTGCAGGAGTCTGCACAGATTTAGTTGAAAAAAAGAAATAATTCTGTTTATATAAAATAAATTACAAATTTAAAACAAAATGCTTCATATATTTATTGAATTAATTAATTTACTTATTAAAACCATAAGTTCTAGATTTATTAAATAATAATATAAACTATTGGTAACTATCTTTTAATCCATATTTTTCTGCTATATCATTTATAGATTGAGTACGCATTTTATCCGCTTGAGCTTGATTTTAATTCCATCTTCTAGTAAGGAAATTATTTTTTTATATCTATCAACAGAACTTTCTAAATAACTACTTACTTCTTTAATAAAAGATCCTGATACTTCTACGAAAATATTAATTTATATAAAATTAAAAAAAATAAAAAACAAAAATTACTCTTCAAGCTCTTCTAGATCTAGAGATTCTAAATCTTCTTCGAACTCGTCAACCTCATTCATTTTTAATCTATCCCTCATTTTTAATAATTCTATATCAAATAAATTATTTATAAAGTTTCTTATTTTAACTTCATTCTATTTTATAACAAGAATATTTATAAATAACAATTTATTTTCAAGATTGGTTTTTAATTAACAATTTATAGAAATTTAATCATAATCTCTAAAAAAACTACACAGAAAAGTTTATATATTAATATCTACTTTTTAAAAGATAAATATTAAGAGATTATAAATAATCGATTCATATTCACGTTAATATTCACTCGTAATTAATTATTAAAGAATGTAAACAGAAAATAGTCGGTTACATTATAGATTTCTTGATAATATATAAGATGGCAAAAATAAGTCCGGTATCGATAAAGTATATAATACATGCAAAATTCGAAGCTAGCGGAGCGATCGAGAAATCAGATATGATAGGGGCTGTTTTCGGACAAACAGAAGGATTGCTTGGAGAAGATTTAGAAATGAGAGAGTTACAAAAAACTGGAAAGATAGGAAGAATAGAAGTTAATATCGAATATCAAGAAGGTAAAACTATTGGAGAGATAGAAGTTCCTACAGCCATGGATAAAACTGAAACGACAATAATTGCCGCAGCTTTAGAAACAATAGAAAGAGTAGGACCTACAGATACAAAAATTACAGTTGAAGAAATCGAAGATGTTAGAGGGAGTAAAAGAGATTATATTTTAGAAAGAGCTAAGAAATTAATGGAGAAATTTGGTGGAGAAGAAAAAGAAGTTAATGAAATGGCAGAAGAAATTAAAGATTCTGCTAAGCTTGCTAAACTACAAACTTATGGAACTGAAAACATTCCTTGTGGAGATATTTCTGGAGATGAGCTAATAATAGTAGAAGGAAGAGCTGATGTTATTAATATGTTAAAAAAAGGGATTAAAAATGTGATAGCCATGAACGGTACAAAACTACCTGAAAGTATAATAAGATTAAGCAAAGACAAAGAAACAGTAATACTTTTTGTAGACGGTGATAGAGGTGGAAATTTAATAATAAAAAATGTTACTGAAAACGCAAAAATTGATTACATCGCCATGGCTCCTGAAGGAAAAGAAGTTGAAGAACTCACAGGAAAAGAAATCTTACAATCTTTAAGAAAAAAAATTCCTGCAGAATCATATAAAATAGATCAAAGATCAAAAGGCGTAAGAAGTTATTATGAAAATAACGATTTAAATATTAAAAAAATAACTCCTAAAGAAAAAGAATTAATAACTACTCAAATTGAAGATTTGGTAGGAACAAAAGGAGCTATACTTTTTGATAAAGATTTAGAAATAATAAAAAAAATTCCTGCGAGCAGATTAATTAATCTAGATCTAGAAGAACAACCTTACATAATTGCAATGGACGGAACTGCTACACCAAGAATTATAGAGAATTGCGAAAGATTGGGATGCGACAATTTAATAGCAAATAATTTTGTTAATAGTGATACTAGAATTAATTTAATTAGTATGTAAAACATTTAAATAGTTATTTCTATAATTATTAAAATGATAAAAGGGGCTGATTTCAAAAAAGAGTTTAATCAACTAACTTCAAGAAATTCTATAATTATATCTTTAATAATTATAATATTAGGACTAATCTTTTTTTATTATTTTGTAGGGTTTGATAAACCTACGGAATGTAAAGATATAAATTGTTATAAAGAATATTTATTAACCTGTAAAAAAAGTTTCTTGGTAAATGATGAAGATAATTATGTTTATAGATATAAAATACTAAAAAGTAATGGAAATAACTATTGTAATGTAGAAGTTATATTATTAAAAATTAAAAACGGAACTGCAGAAAATGAAAAATTAGAAGGACTAAACATGATTTGTAAAGTTAATAAATTTGAAGATATACTCCCTCAGAAAAATATGCTTTCATGCTCCGGTAAATTAAGAGAAGAATTACAAGAAATAATAATTAACAAATTACATAATACTATTCTTCAAAATTTAGAGGAGATAAAAAAAGAAATTAAA
>JBBSXD010000009.1:0-4310 GCA_038045965.1 Nanobdellota archaeon | reverse complement strand
ACTGATAGTGATGGTGGAATTCAAAAAAAATCAATTATAATAAAAAACATTGATAATGATAAAATTAGTATAAGATTTAGAGAGTATCGTGGAAATGAAATTTTTACTGTTTTTGCGAAATCTGTTGAAGGCAAGATAAAATTAATAATAGATGATGATCTAAGAAAAATAAAAATTATTGTAGCAGAAAGCCAAATATTAAATATTGGAGATTACGTTGTTGTAGGGAATGAAGATGATGGGTTCCTTTTAAGACTTGCCAGCACCGCAAACTCAAGTACTACTGGAGCAAATAATGATAGAGCTATTTTCGTTGATGTAGCTACTAGAGAAAAAATAGCTACAACATGGATTAGTGAAGGTTCAGGAACAATTAGTGTTGGGGGATTATCATATACTGTTACTATGACTGGTGATAGTAATATGGCATCAAGTGATACTGGAAGCAATGTTACTATTGGTTATCCAGATAGTGCTAATAGAGATAATATGGTTATATATCCAACAATTCAAACTTCTCTTGGAGCTAAAGTAATGTTTTATGAGCCTCTGGAAATAGATACAAATAATTGGGATGGAAAAGGTAATATTTTGAAAACTATTAAAATACCAGATGGAGATGGTTATGCTAACATTTTTATTAATGAAACAGAAGCCAAGGCTGGAGAACTTAATTTTAAATTAACAAAAAAAGGAGAGAAAATCTCAATAAAATTAAAAGATGTTTATGGTAATATTATAAACGAGCCTGCATTAATAGTTCTTGAAGAAAAAGACAATAAAGATAAATATCATGCTTTGATTACTTTGTTAGAAGAAGGGTCAACGGCAGATGATGGAATTGGTGTAAGTGATGTTCAATCAACTTCTGGTATAGAATATGAAGATAATAATAACGGACTATTAATAGGACAAGATTATTTTGCGAGAGTAACTAAAAACATTAGAGATTCTGACCAGATAATTGCTATAATAGATTATTTTGGTATTAGAGGTTTAATAGAATATGATTCTTGCAGACAAGTTTGTCAGCCATTAATAAATGAAATAGAAAATGCAAAAGATTTTGAATATAATGGAGTGGAATATAAACTGAGATATAAAGGAAAAGATTCTGGTAGGAGGTATAGTGTTAATAGTGAGAAAAAAAATTATATATTGTATACTGCTAGTTGGAAAATTCCAAAAAATAGTGAAGATAATTATATAATTTATGAGGCTGTGCAAATATTTGATGATGAATCTTTTAATACATCAGAATTACTTAAATCTTATCATATATATAGATATTGTAGTCAGTTGGATTTTTATTTAAATAATGAAAATAATAAAGTATATGTTTGTAATTTTGATCGTTTTAATAAAGAAAAAAAGTCTAATCAGATAAAAATAATTATTTATTATACTAATAAAAATGTTCTTGTTACATTACAAATATATGCTCATGACATTTTATCTGATGAAGAGTTAGTAAAAATTACTCAAGAAGAATCTTTTAAATTTTTAGAAGATATAAAGAATAACAAAGCAGAATATTATAACATATATACCACCGATATACCCTATCAAGCACAATATTTTATTGAAAGAACATTGAATATGTGTAGTTCTGAGATTGTATATGATCCAAATCTATGTCAACCAAATTGGGGATGCAAAACCGAACCAGTAATTTGTCCCCCCCATGGAATACAAGAGAAAATTTGTGTTGATGTTTCTCATTGTAATGATTCTAAAGAACAAATTAATGAAATAACTTGCTCTCCAGGAGTTTGTTCGGGATGTTTTGTTCCTAGAGCCGAAGGCACTAATAGGTTGGATAATACTTGTATACCTTATGGAACAAGATTAGAATTTGATGAAGGAGATAAAGATAGATTTTATGAATATGAGATGAATAGAGAAGGAGATGGTTATTTTAATGTAAATATAAATTCAGATAATTCTTTTAAAATAAAAGTTGTTAAGGATTATCCCGATGTTGTAAAATTAATTGTAAATGATATAATTTATAATATTAAAGAGGGAGAAAGATTTGTAGGACATTCTGGAGATAGATATAAAATAATAATTCAAGAACATAGTGAAGTTGAAAAATTTGATATAACAATAGCTAAAGTTCATTATTCTGAAAATGTTGAAGATAGATATTTAGTTATTAAACAAAATGAGGAATTTAATGGATATTGTGATCCTTTTAGTGGAAATATTGAGAAACAAAGAAATAAAGATTATAATGGAAATTGGGCTAAATGCCAGAATAATTATGAATGTGAAAGTAATGTATGCAGTTCTGGAGAATGTATTGATATTGCAGGAACTATTAAACAAGCAGGAAGATTTAAGACATTATTTCTTAAAATTATTTGCAGATTATCCGCTTTATTTGGAGATTCAACATATAACCAATGTTTAGCTGATAGTCTTGGTATTAGTGTTCCAGCTGATTCTAATATTGGGAATCCTCCTGCAATCCCAGATTAGATTATGCTAATTAGAAGAAAGATGATAAATAAAGAATATTTTGTGTCAGTAAATTTTTCAGTGATCAATAATTTTTAAAAAATGAAGGACAAATATCTTTTGCTTACATTATTTATTTTCTTTTTTATTTCTACTGTAAGTGCTAAGATATTTGAAGAAGATAATAAATTTTATGTTGAACAAGATATTAAGGAGAGATGGAATTTAATTGCTGGGATAAGCTTCTCAGAAAAACTTCATGAAAAAAGTGAATTAAGTTTAGATTCTATATTAAATTCTCGTTATTATAACTCTAAAGATAATAAAGAAGTGCGAATAAGACCTAATTATGAAGCTGGAAATATAGATCCTTTGATTTTATACAGCAATGCATTCTGGATTTTTTCAGTTAAATCAGGAAAGATAATCTATAGAGTTTCTAATTCTTTTATAGATAATACTAATATTGGAGGATATTATCAATTTTATAAAGGAGAAAACCTTATTGCAATAAATGATAAGATGTATGGAAAATCAATAGAAGAATTAAAAGGAGATTGCAAAATAGAGAATTTTTATTTTTATGATAATAATATACAAGGCTGGACAAAAATAGATAAAAATAAAAAATTAGATTTCGAAGAGAAGGGTTTGCTAACTGGAAAAGGAATAAATGTGGTAGTTAAAAATGACTGTAAGTTTATGAGACTATTAGAAATAAATACAAACAACATTAATGATAATGATGAGATTACTAGTGATGAACTTATTACTAGTGATGAACCTTATAGTAGAAGAAGTGATAGTTTTAGTTCTGGATTTTATATAAGAACAATTCCAACTTATAAAGATCTTAAAGAATTAAAATCTATCTCGCAAAAATTAGCTGCAAAAGAGAGATTTAAATTAAAGATAAATGATGAGATACATTATTTTGGTATAAAAGAGATAAAGACAAAGAGTGCAATTATAGAAATAACGAGTAATCCTCTTATAATTGAATTAGAAATAGCAAAAAGCACTAAAATTGATTTAAATAACAATGGAGTTTACGATCTCCAAATCAAATTAAATGATATAGTAAATAGAAAAGCCGATTTAACTATAGAATATTTAAGTGAGCCAATACCACAAGATAAAATAGAGATTACAAATAGCGATTCAGATAATAACGATAAGAAAAATGAAAATCTAATTTGGTTTATTATAATAATGGTTGCTGTATTAATTATACTTATTTTTGTATTTCTTATTTTAGCTATTAAAAATAGAAAGAAAGAATTAAAGATATAAATATAAAAAAGAATTATTTAAATGTTTAGAATAGATTTAATAATAATCATAAACTAAAATTAAAATGAATAAAAGAGAGGTTATAAGAAATATATTTTTAATATTAATCATTTTGATATTGATTGCGTTAATATCTATTTTTATTTTTTATTTTACTCAGAAAAATAAAGGAATAGAGACAGCAGACAAAGATATAGGTAATAAAGATTCTGAGATTGATGTTGAAAGTATTCCAAGGGTAAGAAATTCTGGAGGATTTGTTGAAGGAGAAAAAGATTTGTCTAGTTCATCTTCTAGTTCTTCTGGGGGAAGTAGTGGGAGTAGTGGGGGCGGTGGAGGTGGTGGAGGATCTGGAGGAAGCAGTAGTGTTTCTACAACTTCTGAAACACAAATTCTAACAAGTAGTATAAATTGTAATTCTAATGAAGATTGTAGCGATAAATTATATTGCAATGGAGAGGAAATTTGTGATGAAGGAATATGTAAGCCTGGAAGTTTGAATGTTGACGATGGAGTAATTTGCACAATAGATAATTGTGATGAAGTAAAAAAAA
>JBBSXD010000008.1:15448-21278 GCA_038045965.1 Nanobdellota archaeon | reverse complement strand
CGTCACCTTAAAAGGTGCGGATTTCTTGCGTAGAATTTAACTACTACTCTTTAATAAATAATGTCAATTAATAAATACTTAGATATATACTAAATCTTTTTATTTTTGATAAAAAGTTTTAGTTAAAGGTGTAATAGACCAAAATAAATAAAAAATTAATAAATCAAAAATAATATTATTTATAGTTACAACGGCAACATTTCTTTAAGAGCATAAGTATAGCTATTGCTACTAAAACCCATTTACTCCAAATACTAGTTAACCATCCAGGAACTAATGCAATTAAAATTATTACTAAAGGATATAACCAATAACACCATTGGCAAACTCCACATTCAATGCATAAATTACTAAATTTTTTTGAATCTTTTTTTGACATATTTATTACCTCCTTTGTATTTTTAATATATTAGAAAGAGATGTATAAATAGTTTTGTATTTATAACTCTTTAATTTTTATATTTTAATTTCTTAAAAATATTAAAATTGATTATTTAATTTATTTTAACTAATTTTTAATTAAAAAATTACTAATCATGTGTAATAATTGTTAATTAAAAATTAGTTAATTAATATCTTAACTGATTTTAGTTGATTTTTAAGTTATTTTTAGGCTTTTATTAATTATATAATTTAAGTTTAAATAAAATTTTAATATTAAATTAGCTAAATTAATAAATTTTTCAATAAAAATAACTTATTCTTTATTTGTTATTCTTAATTTATCTAATATAAAGATATATTCTATAGTTATAAGAAAAGATTTATATATAGTATAAATATCCTATTATTATGTTTAATTTTTTTAGTAAAAAAGCTGAAAAAGAGGATGTTGATAAAATAAAAATTGCTGTTCAAACAGGTTTTAATAAAGTTAAACAAGATATGAATAGTTATAGTCAGTGGATTAAACATCTTAATAAAAATTATTCTATTGTTAATGATGATATTTTTTGTATTAAAGAAGATTTATCGATGATAAAAAATGATTTAGAAAATATAAAAAATATATTAGATATAATAGGCCATAAAAATATTTTAAGTCGTAAACAAACAGTGTTTGATAAACAAACAGATGTTTTAAGTGTCTTAAACAGTGTTCAAACAGGTGTTCAAACAGCATTTTTAGACAGTTTAAGTACAAATGAAAGAGCTATAATTTTTGTTTTGTTGAATTCTGATCTTAAATTAAGTTATGAAGATTTAGCAGTTATGCTTGGAAAAAGAAAATCTACAATAAGAGGTCAAATAAACAGCATAAGACAAAAAAGTGGAAAAATTATAGAAGAAATAATAGTGGATAATAATAAGAAAAGAATATTTATATCTGAAGAATTAAAAGAATTGTTATTAAAAACTAGAAAAGTGAGAGTAAAAAATGGATAAATTAAAAGAATTGTTATTAAAAACTAGAAAAGTGAAATATGTTTAGATAAAAAAATGTGAAATATAATTAAAGATAAAAAGAGTGAATAAAACTTAAAGCTTTAAAATGCTAAAATTTAGTTATTTAGAGGTTTAAAAATATAAATTTAGATAATAATATTAGCTTTCTGTTATTTTCGTTATAACGAATATTATATATTAAAGTTCTCTTAAACTAATTATTGTTGATAATGTAGCAATTTTTCTTAGATTAGAAGAAATAGAAAGTAATAATCTCTTGTTATTTATTTTATCTTTTTTTATAGGTATTCCTTTGTTGATTATTCTTTGAGTATAATCTCTTATAGAGCTTTCAGAAAGTTTAAGTATTTCCGAGATCGATTTATAAGTTATTTCTTGGTATCCTTGATCTTCTAATTGATATATTGTTGAAAAGACTAACATTTCTTGGGTAGTTAATCTTTTGAATTTTAGCCTTATATCTTTTTTTATAGAATCTAAAGAATTTAATATTTTTGTTGCTTCTTGTATATCAAAATCAATATTTTTGTGGGTGTTCTTAGTCAAAATAGGTGTTGAAGTGTCTGTCTGTCTGTCTGTCTGTCTGTCTGTTGGAACCCCTACATTTCGTGTGGAGATTCCTAAATTTTGCATTTTTAACCCTTCTATTTCCAATGGAACTGTTGGATTGTATCCAACAGATAATCCAACAGTTGGATTTATATGTTGGACTGCCTTAATACCTTTTATAATATTATCTTGATCATTTAAATTTAATATTAATTTATTTATATTAACATTAATTTCATTTATTGTTAATTTTATATTTAATATCTCATTGTTAAGAAAATTAATGTCGTTTTTAACTAAATCGAAAGCTTTTTTTATGTTCTCTTCCATAAATATAATTAATCAAATTTATTTAAATAGTTATATTTACTGTTTTGAGTGATAAAAATCATAAATTTTATTTGAAAGTTTCCATCTTATTCTTCTTTTAAATATAATCCCATTATTATCTTTTTTTATGGGCACTACAATATTCTTTTCTTTTAATTCAAATAATAATTGTTTGATGAATTCTTCATCCCTTGCAATTTCTCTTGCTATTTCAGATGTAAATGGATAATTTGGAAATGATTGATATAAATAATATACAATTTGTTCTGTGATCTTATCTTTTTTTATTTGGCTTATTTTCATTATATATTTAATAAATTTATTGATTTTATAAATTGTTTGATAAGAAAATGTTTAGTTAAAAATTTCTAGTTATATTGTATTCGGCTCGTGTGTCTGAAGTTATTTTTAAAGAAGATTGTTCAATTGGAAGGTTTTTACAGTTTTAGTAACCTTTCTTTACTTTCTATTTACATATCTATTTATATATATTTTGATAGAGTGGGTATGACTATAAAAAAACAAGAATGTTGGTATAGATTGTTTTATTTAGTTTAATATTACTTGATTAAATTATGCCTTTGTTGTTTTTCTTTCTCCTACTGAATGGTTTTTTGCTAAGATAAAATTTTGAAAAATGAGGGGTATCTTTAGACTAGAAATTTTGGTTCAACGATTATTGGATAATGAGTAGACATAATTCTATTTTATGTAATTGCACTTTATACTTTCCTTCATAACAATTTACTAATATTGATAATATTATCTGAAGGATTCTTAAAAATGACTATTAAAATATTAATGACTCTAATAACTTATAAGATTATGCAAAGATAAAGAAAGATTAGAAATCAATCTCTTATTATTTATCTGATTTTTCAAACCACTAAAAAAATTAAACATATACTCTAAGTAAACATAATTTTATAAATTTAAATTTTTATCATTTTTTATGAATAAAATTTTATACACAAAAACTGAACCTAGAAATTTTTCTGATATCATTAAGATACTTGATCCTTTAGTTGAAGAATGGTTTTTTAGTAAATTTAAAAATTTTTCTGAAAGTCAATTACATGGAGTTTTGAGTATTCATGAAAGAAAAAATATATTAATATCTGCCAGTACAGGAAGTGGGAAAACTCTTACTAGTTTTCTTAGTATAATAAATTATTTAGTATGTTTATCAAAGAAAAATGAACTTGAAGAAAAAATATATTGTGTTTATTCTAGTCCTTTAAAAGCATTAAACAATGATATTCTTGTTAATTTATTAAATCCATTAGAGGAAATTAAAGAAATTTCTAAAAAAAGAGGAATTAAGTTACAGGAAATTAGAATTGGATTAAGAACGGGAGATACTAGTAATAATGAAAAAAATAAAATGTTAAAAAAACCACCTCATATTTTTATTACCACCCCTGAGAGTTTAGCTATATCTTTAACAACTAAAAAATTTAGTAAATTATTTTATGGTGTTGAATTTATTATAATAGATGAAATTCATTCTTTGGATAATAAAAGAGGGGTTTATTTAAGTATTAGTTTAGAAAGATTAGAAAATATTAGTAATATAACTCCCGTAAGAGTTGGATTAAGTGCTACAATATCTCCTTTAGATCAAATAGCCAATTTTCTTGTTGGAGAAAATAGAGATTGTTTAATAGCAGATATTAAATCAGATAAAAAAATTGATTCTAGAGTATTAAAAAGTATAAATATATCAATAAATTCTAATTTTTATGATAATTATAATTCCATGTATGAATTAATAAATAAACTAATTCAAGAAAATAAAACTAGCTTAATTTTTACTAATACAAGATCTGCTACAGAAAGAGTAATTAATTGTCTAAAAGAAATGTTTCCTGAAAATTATATTGAAAATATAGGGGCTCATCATTCTTCTTTAAGTAAAGAACATAGATTTGAAATAGAAGAAGGCTTGAGAAATGGTAAATTAAAAGTGGTTGTTAGTAGTACTAGTTTAGAATTAGGGATAGATATAGGTTATATTGATATGGTAATTTTATTAAGCAGTCCAAAAAGTAGTGCTAGAGCTATTCAAAGGATAGGTAGATCTGGACATAAATTACAAGATATTAGTAAGGGCAGATTTATAGTTTTAGATAGAGATGATCTAATTGAATGTAGCATATTAAATAAAGAATGTATTGAGAGAAAAATTGATAGTGTTAATATTCCTAAAAATTGTTTAGATGTATTAAGTCAACAAATTTATGGTATGTGTATTCAGAAGATCTGGAATATAGATGAAATGTTTAAATTAATTAGAAGAAGTTATTGTTATGCTAATTTAGAAAAAGAAGATTTTATGAGTGTTATTAGTTATTTATCTGGTGAATATGCTTTAGAACATAAAAATGTTTATGCTAAGATATGGTATAATAAAGAAGAAAAAACTATTGGTAAAAAAGGAAAATTAGCGAGGGTTATTTATATGACTAATATAGGAACTATTCCTGAAGAGAGTTTTGTTAGTGTTATTATTGGAAGCGGTGAAAAAAAAGGATTTAAAGTTGGTATGATAGATGAACCTTTTTTAGAAAAAATAAAACCAGGAGATATATTTGTATTAGGCGGAAAAAAATATCAGTTTTTATTTACTAGAGGTATGAAAGCATATGTTAAAGAAGGAATCAAAAAAGATCCAACTATACCTAGTTGGTTTTCAGAGCAGATGCCATTAAGTTTTGATTCGGCTTTAGAAATTAATAAATTTAGAAAAATGATAAATGATAGATTAGAAAAAAATGAGAATAGAATAGAAATTATAAATTTTATTAAAGAATATTTTTATTCGGATCTGGATATTGCTAATGAAATTTATAATTATTTTTATGAACAGTATAAATTCTCCAAAATACCTCATGAAAAAAAAATAGTAATTGAATATTATAAAGGCGAAAAGAATTATGTTATTTTTCATAGTTTATATGGGCGAAGGGTAAATGATGCTTTATCTAGATCTATAGGATATCTAATGGGACAAAAAACTGGAAGAGATATAGAAATTGGTATAAATGATAATGGGTTTTATTTTTCTGGTGAAAAATTACCAATTAATGAGGCTATTAAGTTTTTAAGTTCTGATAATTTAAAAGAGATACTAGAAGAAGCTATATCAAAAACTGAAGTTTTAAAAAGAAGATTTAGACATTGTGCAATTAGAAGTTTAATGATATTAAAAAATTATAAGGGAAAAACAAAAACTGTTGGTAAACAACAAATGAATAGTTTCTTTTTAATGAGTACTATAAATAAAATAAGTAGAGATTTTCCCATCTTAAAAGAAGCTAGAAGAGAAGTTTTAGAAGATTTAATGGATATAAATAATGCAAAATTGGTATTGAAGTTAATAAAAGATAATAAAATAGAATTAGAGAGTATTCACCTTAAATTGCCAAGCCCCTTTGCATTAAATTTAATTATGCAGGGTTATAGTGATTTAATGAAAATAGAAGATAAATTTAAATTTTTAAAAAGAATGCATGAGGAGATAATAAAGGAGATTGAGGATAAA
>JBBSXD010000008.1:12783-15348 GCA_038045965.1 Nanobdellota archaeon | reverse complement strand
TTACATATGTTTGAGCTTCTGGAAGAACATAAGCATCTCCAACTTTAAATAAATTATTTCTAATGAAGGAATTAATTGTTCTATATAATTTTCTACGATTTTTTGGCATCATCATAATTTTTTTGTGAAATATAAATATCACCTCTTATTTCCGACTTTGAACCTTCTCTTATTAATTTTATTACAAAAGATATTCTCATTGTAAAAATACTTAATTTGAATCTGTGAATCTATAAATTTATTAAATTCTATTTTTTACTTAAAATATGAAAAAACAAGAACAAAATATCAAATTTTTAAATGATTGTTTATTAATAAAAAATATATTAGTAATTGGAGATTTACATATATATGATAATAAAAATTTTTATGAAAATAATATTAAAGATAAGATTGATGAAATTTTTATTTATATAAATAAAGAAAATATAAAAATAGATAAAGTTGTTTTTTTGGGAGATGTAAAACATAATTTTGGTAAAATAGATAATTTGGAATTGAATAAAATTATAAGTTTCTTAAATTATATTAAAAATAAATTAAATAACATAAAAATAATAATAATTAGGGGAAATCATGATATTTTTCTAAATTTTGTATTAAAAAAAATTAATTTAAAATTAAAAGATTATTATAAAATTATTATAGATAATAAAAAATATTGTTTTTTGCATGGAGATAAAATTTTAAATGATTGTTTGGATGCTGATTTTTTGATTTTAGGTCATTTACATCCTGCAATTACTATTAATGATAAATATAAATATGAAAAATATAAATGTTTTCTTAAAGGCGAGATAGATGGAAAAAAAATAATAATACTTCCTAGCTTTAATGATATAAAATATGGTTATAATTTAAATTTTATTGATAAAAATGAGAATAATTTATTTATTTCAAATAAACAATTAAAAGAATTTGAAGTGATTATTTATAATAACAATGAGAAAAGAGATTATAATTTTGGTAAATTAAAAGAATTAATTTAAATTTTTATCATTTTTTTTATTTTGTAATACAACTTTTGGCATAGGTATATGTAAAGGTAGACTCATTTCATCTTCTAAATATAATGCTTTTATATTACACTTATTCATAATAAAATTAAATATAGGAACTCGCATATATTCTGGAATCTTTTTTGATTTCCATGCATCTAATAATTGTGTTGTATCATCTCCATCAGGTAAAGTCATTATATTCCCCTCTAATTCTATTCTAGCATAATCTTTAGAGTATTCAATTTTTAAATTAAAGTCAATTTTTATTGCTTTATTTTTTGAAATTTTTATATCTTCTTCTGATATATTCTTTATATCTATATTTTGTGTAATTTTTAAATTTTCATCTAATTTTTCTTTTTTCTCCACTAAAATTTTTGTTAAATTAAATCCTATTATTTTCATTTTAAATATTTAAATTATTTATAAAATTTATTGATTTTAAAATTAAATTAAATCCTCTTCAGATACTACTACAAAATCTCCTATAGCAATAATAGAATTATAAGGTATTAATATTTCTGAATGCTGAGATCTTTCTAAATTTAATTGGTTTGAATATGAAGATGGGTCTTTAATTATTATATGAATTAATTCACCAGTTCTAGTCTCAAATGTTATATCTTTCACAGTACCTAATTTCTTGCCTTCTTTTGTTACCACCGGTTTCATAAGTATTTCCTTATGGGGTTTTTTATCTATACTCATTATATTATAAATTAGTGGGTATATATAAAGTTTCTTATAGTTTAATAAATAGTTTTTAAATTTTTTAGTAATTTTATGTATTAATAAAATTTATATTAGATTTATTTAGTTGAATTCTAATTATTTAGTGAAAATATTATTAAACTAGTGGCTAATTACTAAACTATAATTTGTGTGATACTATCTAAAGAATCAGTGAAATCCTGATAACTTAAATTATGCTTAATAATAATATTTAATTTAATATCTATTTTTCTTGGAATTGATCCTGTCCAAGGAAATCTATTTCTATTAATAGAAATTATTAGAGTTTGTCTATTTAATTGTTTAACTGCTACTCTTTTTAGTGTATTAAAAATAACTTTAAGATTATTATGCTCTTATATATGAAATATTAAAACATACCCTATTAATTTTTAATCTATTTACTATTCCTCTCCTTAAGACTTCATCTACACTAACTATTTGTGAGTTTGTTGACTTATAAGCGTTCCAAAAGATTCCTGTTTAAAAGAAAAATTGTGAATCAAACCTCTACCTTTAGGTAGAGATGGTGATTTTTCGGGAATTTTTTATGATAAAATTCGTTATTATCTAATAATATCTTCAAAAAGAATGTTCTATTATAAATTTAAATCTATTTTTTGGATATAATTTTTTAGCATTATATATTAATTTTCTATAAAAATAATAAGGTGATTATAGTAGTTTGGCACCAAAAATAATACCCTCCCTGTTATTTCCTATGGAAATATTTATATATATGATAAATAAAATAATTTTAATTTTATAAAATTCATTTATAAACTTTATTATATTATATAATACAATAACATAATATTATATAACATAATAT
>JBBSXD010000008.1:0-12683 GCA_038045965.1 Nanobdellota archaeon | reverse complement strand
ATAAATTACTCATATGATATTTTGTTCTTGTTTTTCCATATTTTAAGTAAAAAATAAAATATAGATAGATTATTTTCTAAATTAATAGATGTTATAATTAAATTTATTTCCACTAGAAATATAGGTGGGGGTTATATAATTTTGTTTAAAATAAAATTTTATTCATAAAAATGATTTAAATTTATTTTTAATTTTCCATAGGAAATAAAGGTGTTATCTTTTAGTGACTAGTCGAGTTTATAAATAATAATTATATCTTTTAATGTTGGTATAAAAGAGGATAAAATGGATCTTGATAGTATTTTTAGTTCTGTTAAAATTAGAAGTTTGTTTAAAGATAAAAAAATACTACAATCTAATTATTTACCAGAAAATATTCTTCATAGATCTGAACAAATTCAAAATGTAGCAAGTATACTGGCTCCAAGTTTATTAGGGGAAAAACCCAGTAATCTTTTTATATATGGAAAAACTGGAAGCGGAAAAACATTATCAATACAACATGTTGCAAATGAATTATCAAAAAGATCTGAAAAAAGTAAAATTTTAAGAATAGAATATATTAATTGTAAATTGAAAAAAGTTGCTGATACAGAATATAGAATTCTTGCTGAACTAATTAAAAAATTAGGTAGTAATGTTCCAGCTACAGGTTTACCAACAGATCAATTATATTTCAAATTTTTAGAAATTTTACAAAATAGTAATGAAAAATTATTAATATTAATATTTGATGAAATAGATCAAGCCGTTAAGAAAATTAATGATGAGTTTTTATATAATTTAACTAGGTTGAATTCCGAATTAAATAATATTCAAATAACTATTGTAGGTATTAGTAATGATTTAAAATTTTTAGATATGGTAGACCAAAGAGTTAGAAGTAGTTTATCAGAAGAAGAAATAGTCTTTCCACCCTATAACGCTGTTCAATTACAAGATATATTAAAAAAAAGAGCTGATCAAGCTTTTAAGCCAAATATAATAAATGAAGGAGTTATAGCTAAATGTGCAGCTTATGCTGCTAGAGAACATGGAGATGCTAGAAGAGCTTTAGATTTATTAAGAGTAGCTGGTGAATTGGCTGAAAGAAATTCACATAATAAGATTCAAATTTCCCATATAGATCAAGCCAATGAAAAAATTGAAAGAGATAAAATATTAGATGTTGTTGAAACTGGGACTAAACAATTTCAAGTAATTTTATATTCTATAATAGAGCTAGTAGATAAACATAAAAATAATAATATTTTTACAGGGGATATTTTTGATTTTTATGAATCTTTATCTAAACAAATTAAGAATGATATTTTAACTCAAAGAAGAGTTAGCGATATAATAGCAGAATTAGATATGTTAGGTTTAATTAACACAAGAGTAATTAGCAAGGGTAGACATGGCAGAATGAGGGAAATAAAATTATCTATATCAAATAATATTAAAGATAAATCCAAGGAAATTTTAAAAGATAGTTTAGGATTATAATTTAATTTAAAAAGTTTATTTATTTTTTAAATAGGGAGGTATAAATGTCTAGTCATATATTAAAATTATTTTTGGAAAAAGGATTTCTTTTGGATAGAGAAATGTTAAATTTTCTTGACGAATTGAATGATAATGATATTACTAATGAAATATTAAATAAAATAGCAATAGTTTCACATAAAAAGATTATTACTAAAGATCTTGTTGATGAGAATATAGAAAAAATAAAACCACTATTATTTGATTTAAAGGAGGACAAAAAAAAATTAGTTGATAAATATTTTGTTAATGTAAGTATATCTGTAGAAGTTAAAAAAGAGAGAATATTAGATTATAAAGAAGATTTAAAAATTTTAAGAGAAAATAATAAAATTAATTCTAATAAAATAAACTCTGATAATCTTAAAGTATTATATTCTCCAGTTATAGCTTCTAAAAAATTAGAAGTTAAAGATTTTATTAAACATTTTAGAAGTAGATATAATATAATAAAAAAACTATTACAAAATCATCCTGGATTAAATAATTTAATTTCTATAGATAAAATAAATAATAGTGGGGAATTTTCAATAATTGGTATTGTTAATAATAAATCTATAACTAAAAATAAGAATATTATTTTAGAGATAGAAGATTTAACAGGAAACATTAAATTATTAATAAATCAAAATAAAGAAGAATTATATAATAAATCTAAAAACATTCTATTAGATGATGTTATAGGATTTAGATGCAAAGGAACTAAAGATTTTTTATATGCTAATGAATTATTTTATCCTGATTCTAGAATAATAGAGAGAAAAAAATTAGAAGAAGAAATATATGCTTTGTTTATTTCTGATATACATGTTGGCAGTAATAATTTCCTGGAAAATAATTTTTTAAGATTTATTAATTGGTTAAATGGAGAGAATGTTAACGATAAAAATAAAGATTTTTTTAAAAAAATTAGATATCTTTTTGTGGTTGGAGATACTATTGAAGGAGTTGGCGTTTATCCTGGACAAGAAAAAGAGCTTAAAATTAAAGATATTAAAGAGCAATATAATAAATTAGCAGAATTTTATTCTATGATTCCTAAACATATTCAGATAATCCAATGTGCTGGACAGCATGATGGAGTTAGAGTTCCAGAACCACAACCTCCTATTGGTAGAGATTTTGGAGAATCTTTACATAATTTACCAAACTTACATTTAGTTAGCAATCCAAGTCTTGTTGAGATAGGTTTTAAAGAAGGTAAGGAAGGAATTAAAGTTTTAATGTATCATGGAGCTAGTATGCATAGTGTAATAAATGAAATAGAAGAATTAAGATTGTCTAATGCTCATACATATCCAAGCAAAGTTATTAAACATTTATTATTGAGAAGACATTTAGCTCCAACTCACGGTCTAATTACTTATATACCTGGTGAAGAAGATAGTATGATTATAAAAGAAGTTCCAGATATTATAACAACTGGCGATTTGCATAAAACTGACATAAATAGTTATAATAATATTTTAATTATAGCAAATAGTTGTTGGCAGTCAATGACGGCATTTGAAGAAAAAGTAGGTAATGTTCCTGATCCTTGTAAGGTACCAATTTTAAATCTGAAAACTAGGGAAATAAAAGTCTTAGATTTTAGTGGAGACGATTAATTATGATAAATAAAAAAGAAATATTTGTTAATGATAGTGTTTATGGAGAAAATTTTATTAATGAACCTATTGTAATTGAATTAATAAATTCTAGAGAAATGAATAGATTAAAAAATATCTCTCAGTATGGTATGCCTGATGAATATTATCATAAAAAGAATTTTTCAAGATACGATCATTCATTAGGAGTTTATTTTTTATTAAAAAAACTTGGGGCTAATTTAGAGGAGCAAATAGCGGGCTTATTACATGATATTTCACATACTGCTTTTTCACACGTTGTAGATTGGGTATTTGGAGATCCTAATAAAGAAAATTTTCAAGATATTAATCATTTTAATTTTATTTTAAATAGTGGTCTTGATAATATTTTAAATAAATATGGTTATAATACTAAAAGAATTTCTAGTTTTGAAATTTTTGGGTTGTTAGATAGAGAAATTCCTAGTTTATGTGCTGATAGAATAGATTATTGTTTGAGAGAATTAAAAATGGGGGGCAGTAATACAAATTTTTACGTTTCAAATTTAACAAATAATGATGGACAAATAGTTTTTAATAATTTTGAAGCTGCAAGTAATTTTGGTTTAGAATTCTTGAAATTACAAAAAGAACATTGGGGAGGAATTGAAGCAAAATTAAGATATTTTATTTTATCAAATATATTAAAAAGAGCTTTGGAAGAAGAAATTATTTTTAAAGAAGATTTTTATACGACAGATTATGAAATTATTAAAAAATTAGAGAAAAGTAATAATAATTATATAATTGATAATTTAAACCTTTTGAGAGATGGATTTTTTGTAAAAAATTCTGAAAATGGATCTGGAATTTTATTGAAGAAAAAGTTTAGGTATATAGATCCAGAAATTTTATTTGCGAATAAAATAAGAAAGCTATCCGAAATTTCTAGTGAGTATAAAGAAATATTAGAAGAAGAAAAAAAAGTTTCAACTATCGAAGAGAAAGTGGTTTATGGGGGTATTTATGGATAATAGTTTAAATGATCAAACTGAAAAATATTTTAATTGTTTAAGCCAGAAAATTAATGAGAGTTATAAAATAGCTAATGAAGCTAGGAAAAAAGGATTAGATCCCAGCAATAATGTTGAAGTCCCTCTTGCTTTAACAATGGCTGCCAAAGTAGTTAAGTTGATAGCTAGTAAATATTCTCAATTAGATAACGAATTGATTATAAATAGGATTATAGAATTAGAAAAAAAATATGGAGCTTTAGATAATACTGTTAGTTTTGTTATAGCCGAAGAAATAGCTAAAGAAAAATTTTGCAAATTTGATACCCAATTAGAAGCTATGGATGCGGGAATTAGAGTTGGTTTTGCTTATACAACTTTAGGAGTAGTATCTAGTCCAATAGAAGGATACACTGAATTAAAAACTGGAAAAACTAAATTAGGAGAAAATTATATAAAAGCTTTTTTTTCAGGACCAATAAGAAGTGCAGGTACTACCGCTACTTGTGTAAGTGTTATTTTAATTGATTATATAAGACAATTGTTTGGATATGTAAAATATGATCCAACTGAAGAGGAATGTAAAAGAGCAGTAACAGAATTATATGATTATCATGAGAGAATAACTAATTTACAGTATTTACCAACAGAAAATGAGACTTATTTTCTGATTAAAAATTGTCCAATTCAAATTACAGGTGATCCAACTGAAAATAGAGAAGTGTCAAATCATAAAAATCTATCAAGAATAGAAACTGATTTTATTAGAGGTGGTTTTTGTTTAGTTGTTGGAGAAGGATTAGCTCAGAAAGCAAAAAAAGGATTAAGAATTTTAAGAAGTATTCAGAAAAATGGGCTTAACATAAATGATTGGGAATGGCTTGAAGATTATGTTGAATTACATGAAAAAAGAGAGATGGGTAAAACTGATGATAGTCCAACTTATATAAAAGATTTAGTAGCTGGAAGACCTGTTTTTGGACATCCTGGAAAAGGATTTAGATTTAGATACGGTAGAAGCAGGGCTGCTGGTTTTAGTGCAGTTAGTATACATCCTGCAACTATGGCTATTACAAATAATTTTATTGCAATAGGAACTCAGTTAAAAATAGAAAAGCCCACTAAAGGGTGCGTAGTTACTTCTTGTGATAAAATTGAGGGGCCCATTGTTAAATTAAAAAATGGGAATGTTAAAAAAATAAAAAGTTATGATGAAGGAAAAGAATTATATAGCAATATAGAAGAAATAATTTATTTAGGAGATATATTAGTTCCTCTAGGAGATGTAATAAATAGAAATGCTATTTTAATTTGTCCTGGATATGTAGAAGAATGGTGGAAATTAGATTTAGAAAATAAGGGATATAATATAACTAATGAATTTGACATTAGTTTTCAGGAAGCTGTCGAATTAAGTGAGAAATTTAATGTTTCTCTATATCCCAATTATATTTATTATTGGACTCAAATAAATTATGAACAATTTATAGGTTTTATAGATTGGTTAAATCATTCAAAAGTTACTAATAATAAATTAATTTTTCCTTATAATAATTCGGAAAAAGAAAGATTTAAAGTTGGTAAAAGGGCATTGGAATTGTTAGGAATAGAACATAGCATAAGTGTAGAAAATGTTATATTAGAATTAAATGAAACTAATGGATTATTAATTAATTTAGGTTTTCCTTTAAATTTTATTGGAGAGATACATATAGATTATGTTTTTAAAAAGAAAGAAGAATTATTATTAGAAGGAGAATCTGAAGGTGAAAAAATATTAAAAATAATAAATGAAATTTCTAAATTTCATATTAAAGATAAATCTGGAGAATTTATAGGTGCTAGAATGGGAAGACCTGAAAAGGCTAAGATGCGTAAATTAACAGGTAGCCCCAATATTATTTTTCCTGTTGGAAAAGAAGGGGGAAGATTGAGAAGTATCAACGAATCCTTAGAGGGAGGAGTGATTAATGGAGAATTTCCATTTAATTATTGTGAGAAATGCGCAAAAGAAACTATTTATAAATCATGTGAAAATTGTGGACATGAAACTAAAAGTAGATATTATTGTAAATTATGTAATAGAGAAGTTAATGATAAATGTTCTTTTCATCAAATTGGTAATAGTTTTAAAAATAAGTCAATAGATATAAATTATTATTATGATAAAGCTAGAGAAAAATTAGGTTTATTAAAAAATGAAATGCCCGTGATGATTAAGGGGGTTAGAGGCACTAGTTCTCAAAATCATGATGTGGAAAATATTGTTAAAGGAATTTTAAGATCTAAATATAATCTTTGTGTAAATAAAGATGGGACTATAAGATATGATATGACTGAGATTCCATTAACTCATTTTAGACCAAAAGAAATTGAAGTTGGTGTAGATAAATTAAAAGAGCTAGGTTATATTAAAGATTATAAAGGAAATGAATTGGTAAATGAAAATCAAATTTTAGAATTAAAGCCTCATGATATACTTATTCCATGTAATGATGAATCTGGAGATGAGAGGGGGGATGATTTTTTAATAAATGTTTCAAAATATATTGATGATTTATTAGAAAAATTTTATGGATTAAATAGATTTTTTAATATTAAAGATAGAACTGATTTAATAGGTCATTTAGGAGTTTGTATGTCTCCACATAATTGTGCAGGAGTTATATGTAGATTTATAGGTTTTACAAAAATTCAAGGTTTAGTTGCTAGCCCATATTTACATGCCGCTATGAGAAGAGATTGTGATGGAGATGAAGCAGCTATGATGTTATTGTTAGATGTTTTAATAAATTTCTCAAGAAAATTTTTATCGACTCATAGAGGTGCTACTCAAGATGCTCCAATGGTTTTGAATGGGAAGATTTTGGCTAAAGAAGTAGACGATCAAATTTTAGATTTTGAGTTAGTAAATAATTATCCTTTAGAATTGTATCAATTAGCTGAAAATAGAAATCATTCTTCAAAAGTAGATATAGAAACTGTAAAAAAAAGAATTGCTAAATTAGAAGACCCATATGTTAATACTGGGTTTACTCACGATATTGAAAATATTAATCAAGGAGCTATTTGCAGTGCTTATAAAATCTTGCCTAGTATGAAAGAAAAAGTTAAATATCAAATGATGTTATGTGAAAAATTAAGATCTGTGGACCATAATGATGTCGCGAGATTAATAATAGAAAGACATTTTATGAAAGATTTAAAAGGTAATTTAAGAAAATTTACTCAACAAAGTTTTAGATGTGGAAAATGTAATGAAATTTATAGAAGAGTACCTTTAAACGGAAAATGTAAAGTATGTAATAATCCTAAATTAATATTTACTATAAGTTATGGAAGTATAATTAAATATTTAGAGCCTGGTTTAGATTTAGCTAAAAATTATGATGTTCCAGTTTATATAAAACAAGATTTGGAATTAACTAAGAAATATATAGAAAGCATTTTTGGGAAAGATGATGAGAAGCAAGAGAGTATAGATAAATGGTTTTGAAATATACTTTTTATCTCATAATTATTTAAAAATTCAAATTAATTATTTTTTTTATGGGATATAGAGAAACTGATAGCAAGTGCGGGATTTTTATTGCTCATTCTTTGCATGATGTTTATAATGGTTTAATAAATTTACAACATAGAGGACAGGATTCTGCAGGAATTGCTTGTATGAATGATGATGGATATATAGATGTTTTAAGATGGGAAGGTAAAGTGAGAGATTTTTCCCTTGAGACTGCAAGTAAATTACTTGATGGAGGAATTTTATTTATGGGAGAAATAAGATATAGTACTAATAGAGGGAAAACTAAAGGGGAATTATTTGACGGAGCTTTACCTAGATATTTAGGAAATGAATTAACTTGCAAGAAAAAGTATGATGCTCCTGCACGAAGACATATCATAATACGAAGAGCAAATCAATCATTAGTTCATAATGGTAATTTAATTGGAATGGTTCCTTCTAAAGGAAAAACAGATAGTGATATATTATTAGAATTTTATGTTAATAATGGTTTAGAAAAAACAATAGAAACTTTTCCTGCATCATATGCTGCAGGAATTTTAGATTTTAGAAATAAAAATGATAAAAAAGTTTATATTTTTAAAGATAGATATGGCATAAGACCTTTATGGATAGGTAAAAAAGATGGAAGATTAATTGCAAGTTCAGAAGATGTAGCAATAATAAATATTGGAGGAAAACCTATTAGAGAATTATTTGCTGGAGAAATTTTAGAGATTCCTCCAAACGGAACTAATTTTGATAGTAAAATTGTTTCAAGTGATAAAGCAAGACCTTGTTTTTTTGAGAGACATTATTTAGGAAGTAATTTATCTTCTTTTGAAGGAATGACTAATCAAAATATAAGATTAAGATTAGGAGAAGTTTTAGCAGAAGAATTTTTTCCAGAAATAGATATTGTTAGTTATATTCCAAATGCTCCAGAAGATGTAGCAAGAGGATATGCTGGAAAAGTTAATAAAAAATTAGTTAATATTTTTTATAAATTAGATAATGAAAGGTCTTTTTTAAATCCAACTTTAGAAGAAAGAGCTAAGTCTATTGGAAATAATTTGTTTGTAAGAGATAATATAAATATTAATGGAGCGAAAGTTTTAGTTTGTGATGATTCAGTTGTTAGATTCAATAATGCTCCCTATGCTGCAAAAAAGATTAGGGAAGCTGGAGCAAAATATATTGCTCTTGCAGTTGCAACTCCTTTGATAGGACCAGAAATTAATGGGATAAAACATCATTGTCCATTTGGAATAGACATGCCTGAAAATGATGACTTTTTATCCAGAAAAATAAAAAATTTATCAGAATTAAAAATTTTTGCAAATCAAAATGGATTTGATGATATTTATTTTATCAGTAAAGAAGGAATGGAGAAAGCAAATAGAACTAAGTTAGAAGATTTTTGTGCTTTTTGTATAGGAGAACCAAATCCTGTTAAAGAGGAAGAATTAAAAAAATTAGTTCAATTTAATTTATCATGACAATTTGGATGTAAATGTTTTTAATGATATTGATATGGTAGGATATATCCTAAAAATGTTTTATCATTATTAAACTCATTTATAGAAGATAAAGTATTGTCTAGAGTTACTCTTGAGAGATTAGATGGGGGAATTGTTGGAGATGTTGAGAATAAATACAAAAGAAATTGTTAGATGAGAGTTAGGTTCATTGGAGGAATCATTTAGTTTTAAATCTTCTTTATAATAAATAAAATAAAATAGTTGGTACTAATAAACAACCCATTAAATGCATTCTTTTAATGTTTGAAGATATAGTAAATATTCCTAATGAAGTGGAAGTTATAAATATCAATAAAGATATTATTCTTCCTTCAAAAGTGTTATCAGAGAAAATAAAAATCATTAAAATTAATATATATAAAATTATTTTTGATAATTTATGATAAGCTATTTTATGTATATTTTTAGAAGCTATTTTTGATATATTAACGGCTATGATAAAAGATAA
This sequence comes from Nanobdellota archaeon, assembly GCA_038045965.1. Taxonomy (GTDB): domain Archaea; phylum Nanobdellota; class Nanobdellia; order Pacearchaeales; family GW2011-AR1; genus ARS1285. The sequence goes on along the minus strand of JBBSXD010000008.1, from coordinate 3,084 downwards.
AAATCCAGAAATTATTATTGTAGATCCAATAATAAATAAATGATTTAAAGTTAACTCGGGAATTAGTTGAGATATAGCTGCCGAAGCTCCAGTTCTAGTTTTGTTTATAGAATATAAGGTTATGAATGACAATCCCATCATAATAGTATTTACGGCACCTATTAGAAATAGAAATTCTCTTTGATCTCTTATGTTTAGAAAATATCTGCCTATCAAAGCTGATTGAGCGGTTCCTATGGCTGGTAAAAAGGCAGTAAATGGAGCAGAAATCATAGAAGCTAGCGAAGATTTCAGTATAGAATTTATTGAGAGTTTTATATTTTTTATAGAATTAATTCTTTGTTCTGGAATAATAGTTTTTTGATTTATACTTATTATAAGATTACTAGCACCAAATAATCCAGTCAGCAAAGGCAATAACGGTTCTTTAACATTTAAATTAAGAGAAGCTATACCTAAAAATCCAGCCATTAAAAATATAAAAAAAGATGAAATTTTTTTTTCTTTGTCAGAATAAATTAAAAGAAAACAAACTATAATTAAAATAAATGGAATTATTTTTTGAATTTTTGAATATATAAAAGGAACTAAAAAAATAAAAAACGGAGTAAAAAATAAAATGATAAATAAAGCTGACAAGCTTCCATATAATGTGAAGATGATTGCATAATACCCTCTTCCTTCTAAAAGTAATTTATGTCCTGGTAGAACTGATAAAAAAGAATCTTCGTTTGGAGCTCCTAGAAATATAGAAGGAATGAAATCCAAAAAAGTATGAGTTATAGCCATAGAGGTTATAAAAATTGCTAAAATTATTGGCGTTGTTATTTTTAATAAAGTTTCTGAAAAACTTATTGTGATTAGTGCTATAAGATTGATATGAATTCCTGGAGTTAAGCCTGTTATAGTTCCGGCTATTATACCGATGATTAAAGCTATGATAATTTCAATAATCATAGCTTTATGTTACATTCTCAGTATAAATTATTTATTGTGTCTGTTAGATTGTTGATTACTTTTCTGTATTACGGATTTATCCAAATTTTATTGAATGGTTGAGATTATTGAATATTTAAAGACTGCTAAAGGTTCAAGATTAATTATAGTAAAATATTTAAATAAGTTTTTTATTTTAATATCATTGAATATGAAGATAAATCCTGGTTGAAACAAGTAATTGTTTCTATGTTTCTATGTTTAATATTTATTTTTCTTTCAATAGGGTTAATCTTTATTGGAAGTACTGGTTATATTATTGGAATTCTTGGGCTTATTATTTCTGGAGGAGTATTTCTTTATTTTTTAATTAAATTGATTACCGATAAAAATTATTTTAAAGAAAGGTATAAAGTAATTAGAGAAAATTCTTATTTGAATAACTTTGCTCACCCTTTTAAACAAGATATTGATGTAATGAAGATTATTAAGAAAAATATTTCTTTTATAATTCCCTTTATTATATCTGTATTTTTAATTGTTATTTTTTTAATATTTGAATTTAGAAGTTTTTTTATTTTAAGTTTAATAAAAAATTTAAAATTTGGATTTTGGATATATCCAATTTATTTTTATATATTAAGTTTTATTTGTTTTTCTTTTTATATCTTGGGTTATCTATCTTTAGGAGAAATTTTACAGAGGAGATTTTTAAAGGTAAATAAAAATTTTATTTTTGATATGATAATAAACTATGTTTATTCAATTCCTTTTATAGCAATATTGAGTTTAATTTGGGTAATTTTACTTTTTATTAAAGATGAAAAGAGTAAAAATATTCCATCTTCTTTTTTAAATGCGATAAAGTTGTTATCTATATATGGATTATTCATAATCTTAAAATATTATACCTATACCAATCTTGCAATTATAGCATTAGAAGATAAATATAAAGGCATTCCTTTTAAGGAATCTTTTCAATATCTGAAAAAAGAAAGAACTAATTTATTCTTTATTTGGTTTAGAAGCGGTGCACTTGTAGCTTTTCCTTTTTTAATTATTATTGGTTTGGGTTTATGGAATTTAAAGTTTCAATTCATGAATACGTTGGTGTTATCAATGCTCTTTTTTAGTTCTCTAGTTTTATTCTTTTTCTGGGGATTATTATCAGAACAATTATCTTTTTTATTCTATTTTTTAAAGTCAAGACATAAAGATATAAAATTGTGATGATTGTTATAACTTGAGTAATCATCTACTTATCGCCCAGTTTTTCTTTCTTTAATAATTTTGTTAGTTGAATTAATGATTTGAATATAAAATGGTTACGGATTTTATCCGTAATTTCAGAAAATTAATGATGATGTTGTCTTTTTATGTTTCAAAAGCCTGTTATAGTTCCTGCGATAATGCCTATTGTTAAAGCTATTATTAATTCAAAAATCATTTAATATATAAAACTAGCAAAACTTATATATCTTGTTTTGTTTGATAATTTGTGGATAATAAAAATATTGAAAAAGTTAGAAAAATTTCTCTGGTAGTTGTTCCTAGTGCAGAAATTAAAATTGAGTTTTATAATAAGGCCTTGAAAGAAATTAATGAAAGAGTTAAAGATGTAGATAGTCTTGTTTCTAAAATGGCTACTGTTGCTTCAGTTTTGAGAAGTCATTTACCTTATTATTTTTGGTGTGGATTTTATTTTGCTGAAGAAGGTAAGATGGTTGTAGGACCTTATCAAGGAAGTCCAGCTTGTGCTGGCATTGGTTATCAAGGAGTTTGCGGTACTTCTGTTAGAAAAAAAGAAACAATAATTGTTCCTAATGTTCATGAATTTCCAGGGCATATAGTTTGTGATGAAAGTTCAAATTCAGAAATTGTTGTTCCATTATTTGGTGAGAATGGAATGGTTATAGCTGTTTTGGATATAGATTCTAAAGAGTTTAATGCTTTTGATGAAACCGACAAAAATTTCTTAGAGAAATATATTATGCCCATCTTACTTGACAGCTATTAATTTAATGGAAGAAGATTATTATTTTAATGAAGAAGGATTAATAGTTTTTACTGAAAAGTATTTATTAGAAAGAGGATATTGCTGTGAAAGTGGATGTAAGCATTGTCCTTATGGATTTAAGAAAGAAAAAT
>JBBSXD010000007.1:4355-13527 GCA_038045965.1 Nanobdellota archaeon | reverse complement strand
AAGAGCAAGGTTTCCTTGGCAATATCAATTAACCAAGGGTTAGTCAGCACCTAAGTTATATTTTAAAATAATATTACGATGGACAACAGGTTAATATTCCTGTACTATTTAATTTCTAGATATGATTTGCTTCAGGATAAGTATATATTTGAAAGAATATTTGTAAATAGAAAAATGTGGAGGGTAATCCTTAGATACATAAGAATATTTACAACGAAAGATATTGATTCCAGGAGATAGTAAAAAGATCAATATTTTATTAAGTTAAATAGCTGTACCCAGAATCGACACTGATGCTCTAGCTGAGAAGGCTAAGACCTGAAAGTTTAATCTTGTTAAGGGAACTCGGCATATTAGCTCTTTAGCTTCGGTATAAGGAGTGTCTATATTTGTCTTGTTAGAAATAGTTAGGCATTTGTAGATCTCAGTAACAGAGATAGTTCGACTGTTTATCAAAAACATAGCCGATTGCTAATCCGAAAGGACTTGTATAATCGGTGAGACCTGCCCAGTGGTGGTGTCTAAAACTGCGTTTCAACGCGGCTAAGGTCCATCAAACGGCGGGCCTAATTCTTGAGGCTCTTAAGGTAGCGTAGTACCTTGTCGTCTGAATGGCGACTTGCATGAATGGTTTAACGAAATTGTCACTGTCCCTAACGAGAAACTTCTGAAATTATTGCCAGGTGAACAGACCTGGGATACCTAATGGGAAGCTAAGACCTTGTGGAACTTTACTACAACTTGTTGGTGTAAATTTATAATAAATGCTTAGAATAAGTAGGAGCGTAGATACCTAGCTTCGGCGAAAGTGGAGCACAATATGTAATACTACTCATTTTTTGTAGGTTTACTTACTCTTTTGAGGACATCAGCAGGCGGGTAGTTTGGCTGGGGCGGCACCCCTCTGAAAAGATATCGGAGGGACCTAAAGACAAGCTCATCTAGGTCGGAAATCTAGAGTAGAGCGTAAGGGCAAAAGCTTGTCTAACTGTTTTCAAAACAGTACTGAAAGCAGAATTGAAAGATGGGCCTAGCGAACCATAGTGGTCTTTTATTGGGACCCTATTGTGATAGAAAAGTTACCCCAAGGATAATTGGGTTGTCTCGCCTGATAGTTCAAATTGACGGCGAGGCTTGCTACACCGCTGTCGGCTCTTCCTATCCTGGTCGTGCACAAGCGGCCAAGGGTGCTGGAGTTCACATATTAAAAGGAATCGTTAGCTGGGTTAAGATCGTCGTGAGACAGATTGTATGATATCTATTAGGTATGTCGTTGTTTGAGTGGAAGGATCTTCTAGTACGAGAGGAACGAAGGTTCGGAGCCTCTGGTCTAACAATTGTTATGAGCAGGTTGTGCAGCTACGCTCTACATGGATAAGTGCTGAAAGCATCTAAGCACGAAGCCATCCGCAAAACGAAACAACAAAGGCCGTCGAAGAAGACGACGTTGATAGAGTTGGAATGTAAGATTCAAGCTTAGGCGAGAATTTCAGTTCGCAACTACTAAAAGCCTCATTTGAGTATAAAAGATTACTAAGATTGTTCTTATCTGTGTGTTTGATGATAAAATTATTTTGATGAGTTAAGGATATTATATTTGTTTTAAAATATAATAAATAAAAGAAATTTAATTTATGTATTATTAGATTTGATTTTAAAAAATTAATATCCTAAAATCTATTTTACTACTAATTTTATATTCTATCACGGTAGAAAATATAATTTATAAGAAGGAATTCGTAATAAAAGAATCAGTGATATTAAACTTCCTTTGAGAAAGAATCTTCTATTATAAAAAAAAGGTATTAAAGTTTTTCTAACAATCCCTGGTTCTAAATAAATTTAAATATTCATAATTAATAAATACATTTAAAGAGGTAGATGAAAAGGTGAAGTTTAATGTTCTGAACTTTTTCTGATCTTAACATTAAATATTTTAAATGGAATTGCCTTCCATGTCTGCCTCTTATATTAATTTTGTAAAGAAACTTATTATAAAAAATGGCTCCAGAAAGATTTAAAAGTGCTGTTTCTCTCCTATTTTTGAGTGAGGTAGTCAACTTACGGAAGTTAGCTATTGAGTTAGCAAATGTTAAAATAATAAGTTCATTAATTTTTATTAATGAAGAGATATGAACATTTACTTCTGAGGAAGGTCCGCCCATCTTAATATTATAAATTATAATATTAATTCACTACGTGAAAACCACCTGTGAAAACAGACTGTTGTGAAACAGAGCTCTGTCCTTAAAATTATTTCATAATTTTGGGACGGATCAAAATTCCAATTAGAGAATTTTGACTGTTACAGAAACGACACAGCTCTTTATGAGTTATGATTGTGCTATGAACTTTGATTAAAGAGATATGATGAAACGAACATCTTGGTTGATGTAAGTGAAAAATTCACGCATAGTCGAATGTTGATACATTCTGTTTGTTGAAAAACAAAGAATGACAGAAGGTGGCCTATTCCTCACTCGTTTTTATTTTTAATTAGAGATATTAAGAATACAAATCTTCTCTTCTATCAATTTCTTTATATAAAGATTTTAATCTAAGTTGAGTTTGATCATAAGAAATTTTGTAATTTGTCCTATCACTAAAAACTTTAGATAATGCTCTTAAAATAGGTATATCATTTTCAATACTAACTATTTGATCAACAATTTCTCTAAGTTTTAAACTTCCAAAACTTTTTGTATCCATCAAATAAGATAGAATTATTATTTTAAATTTATTGTATGTCTAAATCAAATGGTTCTGTTGTAAAGGGAGTCCCATCTTCTTTTTTTATTTCTAGTTTGTATCTAATTATGCAAGTGGAGATATCACTAACCGCCGCTTCTGGAATATTAAACCTTATTATGTCTGAATATTTTTGTCCGCTAGCAATTTCAACAGAGCCTGCTCCTCCAGTAGTAATCCAAGATTCTGCTTCTCTTTCACTTATTCCACATTTTTTTCTTATATTATCATCTGCAACACTCACTTGCCATCTAAATTTTTGAGTGGCTATTGTGTTTCGTATACCAAAACCTAATCCAAAATCAGTTCCCTGAGTAATCTCTCCAATTCTATTTGGCAAATATAAAACAGCTCTTTGATCTTCAACAAACAATTTATTTATTTCTGCTTCTACTTTCTTATTCATAGTCTCAACATTATATTTTGCTCCAGTAAATATAGTCCTAATTAATATTAATCCTAAAATAAGCATACTCATAGCAAGAACTAAAATCACAATAGTACCTATAGACAACTCTAAAGCTCCCCTTTTATTTTCTCTTTTTTTAAAATTTGACAGCATCTTTTAATGTATATAATAACAAATTACTTATAAATGTTTCTCAAAAAAATTCTCCCCAGAAAAATTTTAATAGCCAGATATTTCCAATAATAAAATTCAAGACAAAAATTATTAATACTATAAATAATAATATCTTCCCTATTGCCCAAAATAAACTTTCTTTTTCTTTTTTTGGTTTCTTGAAAACTCCTTCTATAATATAATTTACATCTCCAATTAATTTGTCTCTTTTTTCTTCGTGTTTCTCTCTTTCTATATCTTCAAGTCTTTTTACTTTAAATACCATGATGTAATTAATTAAAATAAGTTTATATAAATTTGGTTATGGGAAGGGCGTGAATCGAACACGCGACACCTACGTCTTCAGCGTAGTGCTCTCCCACTGAGCTACCCTCCCATAATCTTTATCAAAAATAGTGATTATATAAAGGTATCTTATATTTATTTTAAATTATAGAAAGAGTTTAAATATTAATTTGTAGTATACTAATTAATTTTAAAATGGTATTAAAATTGTACAATACTCTTGTTAGGAAAAAACAGATTTTTAAGCCAATATATAAAAATAAAGTTGGTATGTATAGTTGCGGACTAACAGTATATAATTATGGGCATATTGGAAATTACAGAGCTTTTGTTAATTCTGATGTTTTAAGAAGATATTTAGAATATAAAAAATACAAAGTGAGAAAAATAGTAAATATAACTGATGTTGATGATAAAACTATTAGAGAAAGTATAAAAGAAGGAAAAAGTTTAAATGAGTTTACAGAAAATTATATGAATGCTTTTTTTGAAGACGAAAAATTTTTGAATATTGTTAAAGCATATAAATATCCAAGAGCTACTGAACATATTAATGATATGATTAAAATTATTTATAATTTAATTAAAAAAAATATTGCTTATCAATCTGATGATGGTATATATTTTAACATTAAAAAATTTAAAGAATATGGAAAATTATCTAATATTAAAATTGATAAATTAAAAGAAAGTGTTAGAATAAATAATGATGAATATGATAAGGATAATGTAAAAGATTTTGCTTTATGGAAAAATTATGATAATGAAGATGGAAATGTTTTTTGGAATACTAAATTAGGAAAAGGTAGGCCAGGCTGGCATATCGAATGTTCTGCTATGTCTGTAAAATATTTGGGACAACCTTTTGATATTCATACTGGAGGAGTTGATTTAATATTCCCTCATCATGAAAATGAAATTGCGCAGTCAGAAGGATATAACAATAAAAAACTTGCTAATTATTGGATACATAATGAATGGATAATTGTAGATGGAAAGAAGATGAGTAAAAGTTTAGGAAATTATTATACTGTTAGGGATATTATTAATATGAATTATGATCCATTAGCATTGAGATATTTTTATTTAACAGGACATTATAGAAGTCAATTAAATTTTAGTATTGATAATTTGAAAAATTCTCAAAATTCTCTTGATAGATTAAGAAGAATAATTAGTGAGATTAAAGATGATGGAAAAATTAATAATAAATATCTAAAGAAATTTGAAAAATTTATGGATGATGATTTAGATAATGTTAATGCTTTGCAGGTTTTATGGAACATTGTTAGAGATGAAAAAGCAGAAGGTAAAATTAAAACAATAAAGAAAATAGAGATGATTTTTGGATTAAATTTATTTAAAAATGAAAAAATTAATATTCCTGATTATATTAATGATATAGTAAAAAAAAGGGAAAAAGCTAGAGAGGAAAAAAATTGGAAATTAGCAGATAAATTACGTAGTGAAATTGAAAATAAAGGATGGAAAATTGATGATAATAGTGAAGGAAGTAAAGTTCACAAAATTTAAAAGATAAGATTAATAAAGTTATAATTAATAATATGGTAAAGAGGCTAATATGAAATTTAAATCAATTTTCTCAAAAAGTTATTTAGAGTATAAGAAATATTTTAGAAATATATTTCTTGTTAGTTTAATATTTGTAGGTATACCTTTATTATTAGGAGATATTTTTAATTTGAATGATCCTTATTTTTATGATAAATTAACTAATGGACTTAGTTTAGATACTATTTTTCTTTATTTTTTATTATTCTTGGTTACAATAATTTTAAATTTTATTTATGAAGCTGGTTTAATAAACAGCAGCATAAAAGGAAAATTTAATTTCTATGATATAATTATTTCTGGTAAAAGAAATTTCTGGAAGTTTGTTTGGTTTTCTATAGTATCTTTATTTTTTATTATCTTATTATTTTTAGCTTTAATAATTCCAGGAATTATTTTTAGTATTTATTGGAGTTTAGCAATTTTTGTTTATTTTGATAAGAGAAAAACAGTAATAGAATCTTTAAAAATTAGCTTTAATATAGTAAAAGGAAATTGGTGGAAAATATTTGGATATACAATACTTTTATTTTTAGCATTTAGTATTTTTGGACTTATAATAGTTATTTTAGTAAATTATGTTTCTAATAATTATTTAAATTTAATTTTAAATAATTTAGTTAATTTTATTTATACAATAATTTCTGTCCCTTTTTCAATTTTATTTTATAAAAATATTTATTTGGAATTAAGAAATAAAATAGGGAAAAAATAAAGAGTTTATATGGCTGTACAATTAAATTATTTAGCAGATAAAGGATGGAATCCTAATAATAATTATTTAATTACTTTTATTAAATTGGAATTAAGTGAGATAGCCATTAGAGAAGCTAAAGATAAATCTATAAATAAAATTTTTGAAGAAGCTTGTGCAAGTGTTGCTGCAGAGAGTAGCACAGGAACGTGGACTAAAGTTTATGATGGTGTAGGTAGTGGAATTCCATTAGCCACTAAAAAAAGAGCTTTAGCTTTTGACTTAGATCATGAAAGATTTATGTTTAAAGTAGCATATCCTGCTGATTTGTTTGAATTAGATAATATAAGCGGATTGTTAGCCGGAATTGTTGGGAATATTGCTGGAATGAAAATGGTAAATGCTATGAGAATATTTGATATTAGATTTCCAAAAAAAATGATTGAAAAATTTTCAGGTCCAAAATATGGAATAGATGGGATTAGAAAAATACTAAATAAAAAAAAAGGATGTTTATTATGTACTGTTCCTAAACCAAAAATTGGTAGAACTTCAAAAGAGCAAGCTGATTTAGCTTGGGAATTATTTAATGCAGGAGATGGAAGTTATGATGGAATTAAAGATGATGAAAATTTAACAAATCTTTATTTTAATAAATTTGATGACAGATGTAAATTAGTTTTAAAAAATCTGAAAAGATCAGAAAAGATAACTGGCAAAAGAAAATTTTATCTTTGTAACATTACGCATTCTAATTTAGATGAAATGACTAGAAGAGCTAAACTTATTAAAAAAAATGGGGGGATTTTTATGATGATTGATGTTATCACTACTGGTTTTTCAGCAGTTGATACATTAAGAAGAAAAAATTTAGGTTTAGCTATTCATGCTCATAGAGCAATGCATGGATTTATTACTAGAGATAATAGTGAGGGTGTACATGGTTATGGAAAACTATTAGGTTTTAGTATAAGTATGATTGTTCTAGCAAAATTATTTAGATTATTAGGAGTAGATAGTTTACATGGAGGAAGTCCTTTAGCCAAAATGGAAGATTATGGAGAAGCGGAATATATAAGAAAAGTTTTGCAGGAAAAACATTTAATTCCTGATAAAAGAATTCCCAGCTTAGGACAAGAATGGTATCATATTAAACCTGTTTGGATGACTGCAAGTGGAGGATTACATCCAGGAGATTTTGAGATTGTTTTAGACAAATTAGGAGAAGATATAATTATTCAATGTGGTGGTGGAGTCTTAGGACATCCAAAAGGAATTAAGTCGGGAATAATTGCTGCGCAACAAGCAAGAGACATTTATGAGAAAGGTATTAATTTAAAAGATTTTATTCATAAAGAAAATTGTAGTGAACTAGCATCTGCCATCGATATTTGGGGATATGGTCCGAGGATTGTGTATTGAGATTTAGGAATTATTTACAGAAATTAATTTATTAAGGTATCAAAAAATTACATAAAAAACATATTAATTTTAGTAGATTGTAGGAGGATATGATATTAACTTCAAGAAAAGATTAAGCATTAATGATTTCTAATAAGAAAATTCAAAAAAAATATAGCAACACTTAAAAATGAATGGTATCTTCTGTAATAATGTTTGATAGATTAAAAAAAATGATAGAATCAAAAGATTATAAAAATTATAGATGGTTTTTTACATCTGAAGGAAAATTAGTTATTGGTGGAAAAAACGATGAACAGAATGAAATGGTTTTGAAATATTTCAGTAAAACGAATTATATAGTAATGCATACAAAAGCGGCAGGAAGTCCTTTTATGATATTACAATCTGACAATCCTAGCCAAAAAGATATAAAAGAATGCGCCATTTTTTGTGCTTGTTTTTCTAAAGAATGGAAATACGGAAAGAAATTAATAGATTTAGATATCTTTTATGGAAGAGATATATATAAAAATAAAGATATGAAAATTGGTACTTTCGGAGTTAAAAATAAAAAAGAAATTAAAGTAAAGCCTGAATTAATGATTATAATCCAAAAAGGTAAAATAAGAGCTGTTCCTAATTTAAAAAGAGAAGAAGAGAATTTAACAATAATAAGACAAGGTAAAATGAGTAAAGAAGAAGCTGCTGAAAAAATTGCTAGAAAAATAAAAGACAAATTTCTGTTCCCAGTTTCTAAGGAAGAGATTATGATGGCTATTCCAAGTGGGAATATGGAAATAAAATGAGTAATTTAAAATTTCAAAAAGAAATACAGCTGGGAAAAAAGGGGATTACTAATGAGTTTATTAAAGATATAGAAAGTAGATTACATAATTATAGAAATGTTATTCTTAAAATAAGTGTTTTAAAATCTGCCAGAGAAAATGGAAAAGATAATGTTAGAAAATATGCTCAAGAATTAATTGAAAAATTAGGAGACAAATATACTGTAAAAACTTTAGGATTTAGTATATTTTTAAGAAAGTGGAGAAAGTCTAGATCATAGTTTTTTTTCTGCTCTTTTAATCATTTCTTTTTTTAAACCAATAAATATCCCCCCTGGTTTTGATCCTATGAAAGAAGATTCTCCTGGTTTTATAATATCATTTAACTCTGATAATTCTATATCTATGTGAGTAACAGTAGCTCCAGACTCTCCTTTTTTATGAATGTAAACATCTGCTTTTCCCAATAATTTTTTTCCTGGACCAGGTCCTGACATAAAATTAGTAGACAGTGAAAGTTTATAAACTCTATTTGTGAGATTATGTTGACTTAAAGATGATTAGTCATCAATTTAATTCCGAAAGGAATGGTCTGTTATGGTAAAAAATAGTATAGTTTACAGTATGAATGCAAATGAATATAATGCAAAATTAGCTGATGCTTTAAAGAAAATTTCTGAAATTAATCCTCCTGATTGGATGCAATTTGTTAAAACAGGAACAAGTAAAAAAAGACCTCCTCAGGAAGAAGATTTTTGGCATAAAAGAGCAGCTAGTATAATGAGACAGTTATATGTAAGAAGTGTTGTTGGAGTTAATAGATTAAAGACTCGTTATGGTAGTAGAAAAAATAGAGGGATGAAACCTGAAGTTTTTAGAAAAGGTTCTGGAAAAATAATTAGAGTTATCTTGCAGCAAATAGAAGTTGCTGGATTAGTAGAAAAAACTAATGAGACTGGAAAAAAAGCAGGCAGAAAATTAACTAAAAAAGGAAAGGAATTAATGGAATGTATAAAATAAAAATGTATGTAAGAATAAAATGAATGATAAAACAAAATGAACGAAAAACAAAAACAACAAAAATTGAAGATTTTTGAGTTT
>JBBSXD010000007.1:0-4255 GCA_038045965.1 Nanobdellota archaeon | reverse complement strand
ATAAAACAAAATGAACGAAAAACAAAAACAACAAAAAAAAAATAAGCTGGCTAAAGCTAATAAGAGAACCAAATGGGCTCCTATCTGGGTAGTATTAAAAAAATATGGTCGTGGAAAAAGAATACATCCTTCAGCAGTCACAAAAATAAGAAGAAACTGGAGAACTACTAAACTTAGAATTAAACCAAGAAAAGTTAATAAACAACATTTAGGATAAAATGGCAAAGAAAGAATCTCAACCAAAATTAATATTAGAAAGAGAATATTTAGTCCCACTTAGAAAAGAGTGGTTAAAAGTTCCAATATATAAAAGGTCTAAAAAAGCGATTAAGGCTTTAAAAGAATTTATGGTTAGACATATGAAAATTTATGATAGAGATCTTAAAAAAATTAAAATTGATGTTGATTTAAATAATGAATTAATATTTAGGGGTGTTAGAAAACCTTTATCAAAAATAAAAGTTAAAGCAAGAAAATTTGATAATGATATTGTTAGAGTGGAATTGATTAATATACCAAAACATATAAAATTTCAAAAAGAGAGAGAACAGAAAATAAAAGAAAAAAATGTCAAAAAAGAAGAAAAAGAGATAAAAAATGATAATAAAAATATTGAGAATGGTAAACTAAAAAATGAAGAAAAGATAGATGAAAAAACAAATGAAGAAGAAGATGATAAGAAAATAAATGAAGAAGAAAAAGAAAAAAATTTAGATAATACCTCTGAAAAAGATAATAATACTAAAGTAAAAAAATCAAAAAATAAAAATATTGGCAAAGTAAAAAAGGAATGATTTATAGTAATAAAAGTATGACTAAACAATTAAATAAATTAAGTAATGAAGATTTTCTATTTGATGTAAAACAATTTATTAAAAGCAGTCATAACTTTTATGGAAAAAAGAATCCTGAAATTAAAACTTTAGCAAGTAGACTTCATCAAGAATACGAATTAAGAAGTTTTTATAATGTTTTTAACAAATTGTGGAGTTCTAATTATCATAATGAAAGATCGTTGGCAATTCACACACTGGAAATTTATAAAGAAGATTATGATAAAGATACATGGAGATTTTTAATTCCAAAGTTAAAAGAAATAAAAGATTTTGATGAAGCTGAAAGAATAGGAATAATAATAGGGGAAATGATTATTAAATATCCTGCTTTAAAAAGAGAAATATTAAAAATAAGTAATAGAAGAAATGTTTATTATAGAAAAATAGCTTTATCCTCTTGTTTACCGCTGATTAAAACTAAAGATTGGGATTTTGTTTTTATGATTATAAGGAATAGAATTCATGATAGGGAGAGTAATATCACTGAATTTATTGTTTTTTTATTAATAGAATTAAGCAAGAAAAATAAAACTTTAGTAAAGAAATTTATAATAAGCAATAGAAATGTTAATAATAATATATTTAATATAACTGCTAGAAATTTTGACGATATTAATAGAATTAAAAAACTTAATAATTATTATAATAATTCCAGTATCTTTGAATGGCTAAATAATAATTAAATTTATAATTATTGTTTATTATTTTTATATATGTTGAGAGAATTAATTAAAGAAATTAATAGTAAAAAAAATATTGAAAAAGCCAGAATATATCGGAGATTTTTTAAAACTGGAAAAGGGGAATATGGTGAAGGAGATATTTTTATTGGATTAAGTATGCTTGAACAAAGAAAAATAGCTAAGAAATTTATAAATCTGGGTTTTGATGATATTGGAAAATTGTTGTATAGTAAATATCATGAATATAGAATGATTGGGTTTATAATTATAGTATATAAATTTGAAAATTCTAATGATATTGAAAGAAAATATATTGTAAATTTTTATTTAGAAAATATTAGTCAAGCAAACAATTGGGATTTAATAGACTGTGTTTGTGATAAAATATTAGGCAAATGGCTAATAGATAAAGATAAAAATTTACTTTATGAATTTTCTAAATCAGAAAATTTATGGAAAAGAAGAATAGCTATAATAAGCACTTTTTATTTTATTAAGAATAATAAATTTAACTATAGCTTAGACATAAGCAAAATATTATTAAATGATAAACATGATTTAATTCATAAAGCTGTTGGATGGATGTTAAGAGAAATTGGAAAAAGAGATAAAGAAATTTTAAAAGAGTTTCTTAAAAAATATTATAGACAAATGCCAAGGACTATGTTAAGATATGCTATTGAAAAATTTAAAGAAGATGAAAGAAAAAAATATTTGAATGGGAAGATATAGTTTTTTATATACAAAAAAGTTTAAATATGATAATCTTATCATATATATAGTTATGGAAAAATATGATGTTGTAATTGTTGGAGGAGGAATTTCTGGAACTGCTTTAATTTATATTCTTAGTAATTATACTGATATAAGAAACATTGCTTTATTTGAAAAATATAGCAAAATAGCTCAAGTTAATTCTAAATCTAGTAATAATAGTCAGACTTTACATTTTGGAGATATAGAAACTAATTATACATTGGAAAAAGTTATCAAAGTTAAAAAATATGCTGATATGGTTAAGAATTATTTAGAAAAATATGATACTGAGAAATCAGCTTATTCTAAATATCATAAGATGGTTATTGCTGTTGGTGATCAAGAAGTAAAAGAATTGGAAGAAAGATATGAAAAATTTAAAAAATTGTTCCCTAATTTGAAGAAAATAAATAGGGAAGAAATTGAAAAGATAGAACCAAATGTAATAAAAGGCAGAGATGAAAATGAAAAAATAATTGCTTTATATAGTGAAGATGGGTATACTATGGATTTTCAGAAATTATCTGAATTATTTTTAAATAAAATTAATAAAAAAAATAAGAAATTAGATATTTTCTTAGATAGTAAAGTTAAGAAAATAGAGAAAACTAATAGTAATTTTAAAATTTATTCTGGAGAGAAGATTTTAGAAAGTAAAGTTGTTATTGTGGCTGCTGGAGCACATAGTTTATTATTTGCAAAATCTTTGGGTTATGGATTAGATTATGCTTTACTAACTGTTGCAGGTAGTTTTTATATTGCACCAAAATCTTTGAACGGAAAAGTTTATACTACTCAGATAAAAAAACTTCCTTTTGCAGCGATACATGGAGATCCAGAAATACATGATAGAAATATTACAAGATATGGTCCTACAGCAAAAGTTTTATTTATGTTAGAAAGACATAATTATAATACAGTATTTGAATATTTTAAAACTGCTGGATTAAATTACAAAACTTTTTTAGCAATAGGAAAAATTTTATTTGATTGGACTGTTTTTAAATATTTATTTAAGAATTTCTTTTATGATGTTCCTTTCATAGGGAAAATACTTTTTATTAAAGAAATTAAAAAAATAATCCCTAATATTAAGTTAAAAGATATTAAGTATGCTAAAGGATATGGGGGAATAAGACCCCAAATAGTTGATGTAAAAAATAAAAAATTAAATCTTGGAGAATCTAAAATTATCGGGGATAATATTATATTTAATATCACGCCCAGTCCTGGAGCTTCAACATGTCTTGGTAATGCTAAAGAAGATAGTGAAAGAATAATAAAATTTTTAGGAAATAAATATAAATTTAATAAAAATGAATTTTTAAAAGATTTAAATATTAAAGATTAAAAATATGAGAGAATTTGTTTATTATTCAGCCAAAGCAAGAACATCTGGAAAATTTGATGATCCAATGAAAGCTGGAAGACTGGATATAGTTTTTAATGTGGTAATTCAAGCATTAAGTTTAAGCAATTCTATAAGAGATGATGTGAAACTACACTTAATATTTAATGGTCCTCCAAATGCTCCATTACATTTAGAGTTTGATAGTCGTGAGAATATACCCTTAAGCAAGAAAGATGTAGGGGGTTTAATTAAAAGAATGTTATATAAATGGAATGATAAAAATAAAACTGAGGTTTTTCCTGGATGTTTTATTGAAAAAAGAAGTTTAAATGCTTTATTATTAGAATTTGAAAATGAAAATAAGAAAGTTTGTATTATGGATATTAATGGAGAAAATATTAGAGATATTAAAGATTTAAAAGACTGTGTTTTTATTATAGGAGATCAAGAAGGATTGCCGAAAAAAGAACTAAAAAGATATAAAAATAAATTTAGTATTGGTAATAAAATTTATTTTTCATCACAAGTTTTTGTTATTATAAATAATGAGTTGGATTATAGAGATATATAAAATTTATATCTTATATCCATATCCCAATAATAATTCTTTTTGTTGACCTTCACAATTT
>JBBSXD010000006.1:0-6150 GCA_038045965.1 Nanobdellota archaeon | reverse complement strand
ATAAATCATACTTAAAAATTTTTACTTTCAGTCCTTCCACCTTCTCTTCTCCCCCCGCCTTTCTTATATTTATTATATCTCATTTTAGCTCTTTTATCATTTCTACTTTTTCTTCTTTCTGGTGTTGAATAATCCATTTTAACTAAACTCTTCAAGATTATTTTTTATTTTTTGAACTTCTAATTTTAATTTTGGTGATTTATTAACTATAACATCCCCTATTATTTCCACATTAATATTGAAATATTGATTAATAATTATATCTCTCATTCCAGCTATCTTCTTCCATTCAACAGCAGAATTCTTTTCTTTAATTAAATCAGAAATATTTTTAACAGCCTCTCCAATTATCTCAATCTGTCTAATTGTAGCACTCTGCTTTTCAATACTATTAATAAAATCTTTTTTTGTTAATTCTCTAGAAAAATTTTCTATATTAGATATACTCTCCAAAATATCCTTTAAAAATATATTCTCATTTCTCTTCATATTATTCTTACCTCGTCCCTTAGTATTATTTTTTTTAACTCTGGACGAATTAGTTTATATTCAACTAAATCAACTTTCTTTCCTAAGCTACATTCTAATTCCAATTTAATTCCAACATAATCAAATAAATTCACATTTCTAGGAATTTCTGCTAATATGTCTACATCACTATTCTCTGAACAATCTCCTCTAGCAAAACTGCCAAATATTCCAGCTTTCTTAACATTATATTTTTTAAGTATTTTAATTATTTTTTTCTTAAGTTGCTCGAATTCCTTTTTACTTTCCATAATAATATTTATAAAATAAACTTAATAAATCTTATTAAAAAAATAAATTTTATTTTATAATGGTGCTGCAAAAGGAATAGTATTAAATACAGGACACTGAATAGAACAGGATTTTATTCCAGCAAGTTGGAAACTAACTGGCTTAAAATTAATATTGTTACTTCTAATTTTATTGTCATTTCCAAATCTAAGATCAGTTATTCCATAAAATAATTCATCACAAGCATACTTTCCATTCCTATCCTCATTTTTCCCATATTTAATATCTCTTAACTTACACCAAGAATCTACAAAATTACCATCACAAGCAGTATTACATCCTAACACAACTGCATCTATATTACTTCCTCCTCCGAATGGATTATAATCTCCTAAATTTCCAAAAGATCCTGACAAAGCCAAAGCCACAAAAACCAACAATATAACTAAGATAATTATAGTAATAACTGCCCCTAAACTCATTGGCTCTCCTTTTTTATTCATAACAATTTCCTCTTCTTTAATATATTATAAATAATCTTTGCACTTTAAAAACCTTTTTAGTATTTGAATTAAATTTTATCTAAAACTGAAGACATATTTTCTGCTAAATAAGGATTGTTATAAACAACAAATTTAATATTTTCTAATTTTGTTTTTTTAGAATATTCGCATAAAAAATCTTTTACACCTTCAGCTATTCTTTCTATAGCTTCTTGAGGAGTTTCATCTTGTAATACTCTATTTATCATTTCTACTGTTGAAACCGAGATAGATTGATATCCTTCATTATTTGCAGCTACTAAGCCAGTATAAATAATTTTATTTAATGAAGATTTTAAATCATCAAAAATAAAGATATTATCTCTGAAACAAGGTTCTCCATATTTTCTTGGTGCTCTCCTTCCAATTACTGTTTGAAGATTCCTCAATGGCCTTGAGTGCGGGAAGTCTGGAAATAATAAAACCATTAGAGCATCCGCTGGAATTTTATTAATATCACTTTCGGTTACATATATTTTTGTCTTTCCCATAAAAAGCTTATAAAATTATACTATTTAGATATTTACTTTCACTATTAGTAGATCAGAAAAAATTCCCGAAAAATCGCCACCTCTGCCTAAACAGGCAGAGGTTTGATCGGCGATTTTTCTTTCAAATGGGAATTTTTTGGGATGCTCCGAAACGACCTCACTATTTATAGTAAGGTTTTCAACGTTTCGGACATAATTATAACCTACAAAATTCTAACAAACTGTTTATCATAATTATAACTTGCTATTATCTTGCGATTCTTTTCAACAATTTGAACCTTTACATTTAATATTAGTTTTTCATCATACTGAACATTCTCATCTTTAATCTCTTCAGCAATTTTTAATAAATCCTTTCTTACTAGAATATCATCTTTATCATACAACTTAAGATTGTTTTTAAATTCTAAAATAAAACTATTTTTATCTAAACTTTTAACTAAACTTTTGTCGATGGCTTCATTAACATAAAAATCAATATACTGCTCTTTTAGATAAATATTATTTAAAAATCTAGCATCATTTATCTCATTGATTACTTTAGAGCTATTAACATTAAAAATATACAAAGTAACTGAGAATAAAATAACACTTAATATAACTAAAGCTAATATTGATACATCTCCTTTTTTATTTATATTTGAATTCAAATATAAATGCTTGAAAAATTTATTTTTCATTGTATTAATTTTTACATTCTCCTAAATAAAATTTAATTTTAATTAAAAAATCTTTAGAAAATAAATCCAATATTACTCCATCTTTAAATCTCTCTTCAGAAGATTTATCAAAATCTATGCTAACTAACTCTCCAAAATCAATTTTTTTATAATAGATATTTGATCTAATTTCTTGATAATCTTTTCCTACTAAATCAATAGGAATATATTCCAATGAAAACAAATATCCACAATTTCCAAGAATTTTCAATTTTTTATCAAACTTCTCTTTTAAACTATCCTTAATTAAATTGATATCTTCAATTGAACTACTTTTAATTATAAACTCTTCAACAGATTCTCCACTTTTCATCTTATCATCTAATATATCTAATAAAATCTTCTGAGAGTTGATATTTATATTATATTTATTAAAAACAATTTTATCTTTTCCTTCAACAATAGATTTTTCTCCAGCAAGAGTTAAGCTAAATATAATAAATATTATAACTACAAAAAAAACTATTAAAAATCCAACAATCCAAGTTATAGTTTCTCCTAATTGAGATTTTTTATTGCTCCAAATGGATCTAATATCCCCTTGTTTGCAACGTTCTTCGTCTTCCATTTGGAGGCTTAAAAAATACCTCACAATTTGTTGCAAAGTAAGCTTCAGCGAACGGTGGTATTTTTTATTCATTTGTTAAAGAAATCCTTCCTCCCTCTTGATTTATCCCAGAGATTATTTCTAACACAACTTCTTTATCATTATATTCTGCAATTTCCTTTTTCTTTACACACCTTAAATTACTTTTAGAACTAATTTTCTCTAAAATCTGGCAATCTTTTTCATAGGCTGAATTCCCATAATTTTTATCATAAATTATTTTATCATCATAATTAATTAAAATTTTTACAAAAAAATCTCCTTCATTAAATAATTTCTTGTTAATTTTACATTCTTTAAAAAAATCATATTTTTCCATATCATATAAGATTTTTCCATCTTGGATTAAACATTTAGCTATCCTATTTCCTAAAATATCTGCATGTACCAAATTTATATTTACTTCAGCAGAATAATAAACACTAACACCTATAACTATTCCTAAAGCTATAACTGCTAAAACAAAAATCCACCAAACAGATAATAATTCTCCTTTTTTATTTATATTTGAATTCAAATATAAATGCTTGAAAAATTTATTTTTCATTGTATATATTTTTTTCTCCTATACTAATCAGCAATAAATTATCCTGCAAACTTAACTTCACATCATAATCAGAAAAATAATTATACATATATCCATTACTGCTTAATCTAACCATTACTTTATTTTCTTTGTCGTCGATCTTGAAAGTATCTTCTAATTTAATTCCATTTTCTTTTCCCACTTCTAACCCCTCTTTAACATCTAATAATATATTCATTCCAGGTTTAGAATTATCTATTATACTTACTATTTGTTTAGCATAACTCTCTTCATAAACAAAAGCTCTGCTCCCAGCATTATAAGCAAAGCTCAATAATATAACAAAAAAAATTATATTTAATATTAAGAAAATAGTTTCCTTTAATCCTATTATATCTCCTAACTCTCCTTTTTTATTCATATTTTTGCTAAAATATGAATGCTTAAAAAATTTATTTTTTATTGTATTTTTCATTTTCATATTTTAAATAACCAACAATTATAAATAGTTTATGAGATGCTTTCTATTTTTCCGCAGAATTGAGAGATATCATTAGCATTATAATTCATTGTTCTTACCACACTACAACCTTTTTTTGCATCTCCTCCTACTTTAACATCCCCGCAATAACCTGCAATAATATTATTTTCTATTATTGAAAAAGAAACTTGATAGGGGGTTAGTAAACCTAAACCAAGACCACTCAAAACTCTAGTAAGAATATTCAAGTTATCCGGAGCTAAAATCTGAGAAAAAACCACTGCAATTTCATCAGAAGTTTTAGAATTTATTTCATTCTTAATATTCAAATTGCCTTTATCGCCTAAAATTTTTTCATAATAACTTATTTCTTCATTTGGAACTTTATGACTAATCATATATTTAAAAACATCAGATTTATCTTTATCTATCTTGGATTTTTCTAAATTCTCATCGTCAAATGAAATTCTTGAACAAACTACACAAGAGCTCTTTATAGATCTTAAAGCCAAACTTTTTGCCAAAAAATCGTTAAACAAACTCAATTTTCCTTCTCCCATAGTCTCCCAACAGCTTAAAATTTCTTGAGAGATAATTTTTTCTATATCTTTAACATTATCTACTTTTATTCTAGTAACTCCTTTAGCTCCTTCATATTCTTTACATTTTCCAAGAAAACTGGAAGTAATACATATTTTTTCTGTTCTGCATTTTAATGGAACAAAATCTTTAGAATTTGCAAATTCTGGTAAAGTCGCCCTATAAACAACAGACTGATGACAAACACTTCTATCAATATTCCCAGTCCAAGCTATTTGAGAATAAAAAATTAACAATATAGCAAATCCTATGACTATAATAATCATTACTACTATGACTGAAACTGCTAATCCATTTTTATTCATTTTTACACTTCTTTATTAATATATTTATTTATACCGTTCCAACTTTATTCTTAATTAATAAATAAGCAACAAACATAATTCCTATTCCTGCTGCAGAACTATATTTTTTCTTATATAAAGTATAAACAATTCCTGCTGATAAAACTATTTCAACTATTAAGTCTATAAATTCCAAATTCATTTTAACTTCCTACAGCAATTAATGCTCCTCCAATACCAATAAGAATCTGCCCTATAACTACATTCTGAACTCCCCCTACACCCAATAAAACAAAGCCTAACATACCAGATATCGCGCCTAATACTTTTACCCAAAGAATCTCCCCTCTTTTATTCATAAAACAAATACAAAAATTATCTATTTAATCTTTTTCATACCCCCAAAGTCTTCAAGACAAATTTTAATCCGTATAATAAAATTACAAATAAAATAATTCCCAAAATTATCTTAAATAATAAATCATATTTATCGTCCATTTTATTTTATCACATGTATTTCATTATCAACTAATTTAATTTTTATTGGTAATGGTTTATTAATATCTATTGGTACATTTTTTGTTTCTCCTCCAAAAAAATCAAGAATTGATTTTGTAATATCTCCAAATTTATCCCCTGTACTAGCGGATTCATAAATAGTTTTAATTTTTTTATTTACATCTTCACAAACTCCAAGATTATTACAATAATCTAAAGAATTTTCAAAAGTTAGAAGTGTACTCCCAAAATCCACTTTTCCGGGTACAGGACAAATACACACACAATAATTTCCTTTACATTGATTAGGTTTTCTCTTATCTTCTTTATATGGCCATGCTATAATCCACCAGTCATTGGGAGATTCTATAAATAATTGAGCTTCCATTTTTTTTCCATTTTCAATAACTCTAATCTCTTCTATCAATCTCTTCATACTTCCTTTTGCCTGCTCTTGTGCACTTTTTTTTATAAACAATCCAGACAATTGCACTGCTAAATAAATTAATAAAACTAAAGCTATAACTGCCAATATTATTCTTATTCCTTCAGATAATAATATTCCTTTTTTATTTATTATTATTTTTCTAATTTTCATATTTCTCTGCTCCTATACTTCTTATAAAAATAGCATAATTTCCTA
>JBBSXD010000005.1:0-2488 GCA_038045965.1 Nanobdellota archaeon | reverse complement strand
ACTAATTCTAGAGAGATTATTAAAGATGAAATGAAAGACTTTCTTTATAAATTGAAGAATAATATTAATTTTCATATAGGATTTGTTGGGGGCTCAAATTTAGAAAAACAAAGAGAACAGCTAACTGAAGAAGTTTTTAATTTATTTCATTATAAATTTCCTGAGAATGGAATGGTTGCTTATGAAAATAATGATATGATTAATAATGTTTCTTTTTTTGATTTTATTGATGAAGAAAGTTATAAAAGATTTATAAATTTTTGTTTGAAATATATTTCTGAAATAGACTTACCTAAAAAAAGAGGGACATTTATAGAATTAAGAAGAGGAATGGTCAATATATCTCCAATAGGCAGAAATTGCACTAAAGAAGAAAGAGAAGAATTTTATGAATTTGATAAAAAAAATAAAATAAGAGAGAATATGGTTAAAGTTCTAAAAAGAGAATTCTCTGCTGTTCCTTTAGATTATGCTATAGGTGGCCAGATTAGTATAGATGTTTTTCCTAAAGGAATGAATAAAACTTATTGTCTGAAATTAATAAAAAAAGAAAGATATGAGAAAATATATTTTTTTGGAGACAGGACTTTTGAAGGCGGAAATGATTATGAATTATTTAATCATCCTGATGTAATAGGATATAGTGTTAAAAATCCAGAAGATACGATAAAATTCTTAAATGAGATAATAAAAAAGCTTAAATAATATTATAGTTTACATATAAAATGATAAAAAAGAGTGAATGGTTGATTATTATTTTTAATATAGTCTATTTAATATTATTTGGAATTCATTTTTTTAAAAGGGGAGATTTTGAGTTTATTTGGTATATTTTTATTATGATTATATTAATAGGAATTTTTAGTTTCCTGCATAAGAAATATAAGTTTACAACTTTAACATTAATAGGATTGAGTCTATGGGGTATTGCTCATATGTTTGGTGGTTCAACATTGTTAGGTGAACCAAGAATTTATCAAAGAATTTTATTAGATTTATTTACAACAGGGGATACTACTATTTTTAGATATGATCATCTGTTACATTTTTATTTTTATGTTGTTATGACCAGTGTTATTTATCAAATGTCTAAGAATTATTTTAAACCTAATGCTAATTGGAAAGTTGTTAGTGTTATAATTGTTTTTGCTAGTATGGGAGTTGGAGCTTTTAATGAGATAATTGAATTTTTGCCAGTTTTATTTTTGTCAGAAACGGGAGTAGGAGGATATTATAATATTGCTTGGGATATCGTGTTTAATACTCTTGGAGCTTTAGTATCAATTATTTATATAAACTGGAAGAAATGATTTTTTTAAATTTATAAATTTTAATAATTATCTAATTCCATATTCTTTCTTAAGTTTTTCTAAACGCTCTTTATATTTTTTTATTAATTCAGAATTTTCCTTACTAAATCCAATTATACTAATCTTACGCTCCAAAGTAAAAAGTAGACTCTTTTCTATTTCTTTTATATGATATCTTCCAATATAAATTTCATTATCTTTTATATCCTCTTCAACTTTATTAAAATGATTTTCAATTTGTCTTTTCAAACTATCTACTCCTTTTTCTAATCTCTTACTTCTCTTTGTCATGTTGCAATTCTTTGATTCTTCTTTTTATTTCATTTAATAATGCTCTTGTTTCTTTAACACTAACAACTCTTTTTGATTTTAAATCTTTTTTAATTCTAAGATAAGCATTATATGATTCTTCACTCGCAAATTTATTTATTAAATTTAGAAATTCTTTATTAGAAGGATTCTTATTATTTCTTAGACATACAATCAAATATAATTCTCTTAATCTTAATATAACTGAATATAGAGTTTCGTCTGATACATTTTCTTCTAATTCTTCATCTATATCAATTGCTTCTTCATTTATTCTTGTTATAGATTTTATCTCATCTATATTTTTCCTTATTGATATTCCTTTAATTTTTCTTTTATAATGTTCTAATAAATTTATATTTAAAATTGCTTTTGATTCATTTAATAAAGAGACTAAATAAAGATTTTTTCTAATAGAATTTTCTAACTTTTCCTTAGATATTAAAACTATTTCGTACTTTCCTACTTTTATCTGTTTATTGATATTATCTGTTATCACTAATATATCAATGTCACTAGTTTCTGTTTCTTCTCCTCTAGCATAACTGCCAGCTAAAAATATTGCGATTATATTTTTTAAAATATCTTTTTCATATAAAATATCTAATATCTCTTGTGTAATAGATTTATCAATAAGTTTAATCATTACTTTCTTATCTTTCCATTCAACAGGAAGCAAAACACCAGCAGAATTTCCTAATTTAAAGGCTTGTTTAATAATTTCATTTCTCATTGTTTATACATGTATAAACAGATATTTAAAGCTTTATATAATAAATTTTAAATTTATAAAGTTAACTATATTTATTATATTAGAAAATGCCAAACAATAAAAATCTTTTGATTTTTAAGCTTGTCATTTTCACAGA
>JBBSXD010000004.1:0-1033 GCA_038045965.1 Nanobdellota archaeon | reverse complement strand
TTGTTCCTTTTCTATTATGTTTTATTGGTTTTCCAACTTCAGGATTAGTTTTTATTTTAAAAATTAATTTTCCTATTCTATTTCTAATTGAAATATCTTTTATTTTTAGAATAGTCTTTTCAAATTTTTCATCGAAATCTATTCTCACCATTTTTTTATTTCTTTAATAAATTCATCAAAATCCATTCTTTTGAATTCACCTCTATCATGTCTTTGCCACGCTTCTTCAGTTCTTCTGCAGAATTCTAAATCTTCTTTAAACTTTTCATCTAAATCATCTGCTTTTTTAAGAAGAAAACTGGATTTATCTTTGATAATTAAAAATTTATCTCCCTCTTTAATATCTTTTCTCATATTAACAGGAATAACAATTTGTCCTTTAGAACTTATTATTGTAGTTTCTATTTCTACCATAGTAAGTTGTATCTTACAAGGTATATAAAATTATTGTATGAAAAAATTATTAAAAATTATTTTTATAAGTTTTCTTGATAATAATATTCTAACATAATAATCTTTAAATTGTATTTAACATTAATATTTGTATGAATAGAAGTATTGAAGATTTTGTGAATACGCTTCCAGAAGTGAACGGTTGTGATGAAGCAAAAAGTATTTTTCAAGAAGCCACTGATATTAATATTTTTCCAAGGATAGAATTGTATGGTGCGCACAGGCTTTCTCAGATTGGGATTCAAATGGTTTATGTTATTGGCCGTAGTAAAATAAGTTATGATGGAAAAGTTAAAGATTCATTGTTTTATTCTCCTTGTATGATGACTGATGATTTCTTTGGAAAAATTAAACAGAGAAATGCTGACCAAGTAAATGCAATTACTTTAGATAGAATTAAAAATATTAGACAATTATATGCATCTACAGAAAATTCTTATTCAAGATCTGCAGAAAATGATTCATAATAAATACTTGTTTTTATTTTTGTAATTATTCTCGATAACTATTTTCATAGTTTATTGAATTGTAATAAATATTATTTCAACAAAGCATTAGCAATAGAAGCTGGATCTGGAGG
>JBBSXD010000003.1:0-35582 GCA_038045965.1 Nanobdellota archaeon | reverse complement strand
AAAACTTTTAAAACCTTTTATCACCAATTTTTTTATGTATGTCAATTTGTTCTCCTTTCTTGCATGTAAATTGACATGCTAAAAAATCCTCGATTTTTTATGTATGTAATTTTTCCCTCCCAGCATGAAAAATTATATGCTCAAAATTTTTAATTTTGTTGTATATCATCTTTATCTCAATATTATCAAAGATGATATGCTCAAAATTTTTAATTTTGTTGTATGTCAATTTGTTCTCCATTTTTGCATGTAAATTGACATGCTAAAAAATCCTCGATTTTTTATGTATGTCAATTTGTTCTCCTTTCTTGCATGTAAATTGACATGCTAAAAAATCCTCGATTTTTTATGTATGTCATATAGTTATTTTTTTATTTTTATTAATTATTGTTTAATAATTTATTATTAAATTAGAAAGAAAGCTGGTTTTTAAGGTTTGTTTTAAAAATAATGAGGGTTTATAAATACTAATTATAACAAAATAACATGACAAAAGTAAGTTATTTAGAAGCTTTAGAAAATCCTAATTGTAGACAGGAATATCTCAATTTTCTAGTAGAATCCTCCGGATTAAATTTTCCTTATGTGGATGATTTTATGTATATATCAAAAAAAGAAGCAATTAAAATAAAAGATAGAATTTGTCGTATTAGTGAAGATAGTGAAAACGAATTAGAAAAAATGACAGCAGTATGTACCCCGAATGGAACACTACCAGCAAATTCCACTATTTATTTTACTGAAAATAATTTTTCAGATTATTGTAAGAAGCTGCTATGTAATTCAATAGTAGCCGAAAATGATTTTGAAATAGCTCAAAGAATAGAAATTTGTTATCATGAAGCTGTTCATTCAGAATATTTTGGTAAAGGTATAGAGGGTTTTGATTTAGAAGAATTTAAATTGAATACTGAAGAAGGAAAAATGTTATTTTTAATAGCTTCTGAATTAGGTGCTCATGCAATACATATTAAAGAATTAGGGAAAATAAAAATAAACTCCCATTTTCTTAGAGAATATCAAAAATTTATGATTACAGAATTTATTAGTTATATTAAATTGTTACCACAACTAGTTAAAATTGGTTATGATGAGAAATTATCTAAAAAAATATTTAATAAATATAACAACCTGGAATATTCTTCACTTTAATCAAAGCTCATTTAAAGTTTTCTGTTCTTTATGTCCGAAACGTTGAAAACCTCACCATTTATGGTGAGGTCGTTTCGGAGCATCCCAAAAAATTCCCATCTGAAAGAAAAATCGCCAATCAAACCTCTGCCTAAAGGCAGAGGTGGCGATTTTTCGGGAATTTTTTCTGATTTTCAGACAGTTTCTTAAGAGTAGCCCAGCTATGTCTAAATATTTCTGGACGATTGCTATAATTATTTTTTATAAATTCCTTGGTTTTAGGATCGCTAGGATATCCAGATCCTATATCTCCATATTCATTTTTTATTTCATTTATTTTTTCTTCTCTTCTAACTTTTGCTAATATAGATGCTGCAGAACAGGTTATATAATTTTGATCAGCTTTATGTTCAACTATTAGCTCTATCTCTTTATTGTTTAGTAAATTCCTAAGATAATTTTTAAAAGAAATTATATTAACACTCGGACAATCAATTACCGCTTTATCTGGATTTAAACTATTTATTATTTCCGCCTGTTTTTGTGCTTCAAGCCAATTTAAATTATTCTTCTTAGAATTAAGTGCATCATCAATTTCTTTTGGGTTAACCTCAATAATTTTATAAGTAGAATTTTCTTTTATTTTTTTATCCAGAATCATTCTAACTTTATGTACTAACATTTTACTATCTTTACTTCCAACTAATAAATTCTCATCACCTTCATTAATCATAACTCCTGCGATAATCATAGGACCAATAGCTGGACCTCTTCCAGCTTCATCTATTCCTAAAATTTTTGTCATTTTATTATATAGTAATCCAATTTAAAAATAATAGCGGGAGATGGATTTGAACCACCGACCTTCGGGTTATGGGCCCGACGAGAACTCCAGGCTTCTCTATCCCGCTATCTTAAATCATAATTGAATATACTTTTAAAGCTTTCTGAAGAAAATTATATTTGGAGAAAATAAACAAAAAACTTTAAAAATATATATAAATTAAATAAATATGACAATAATAAATGTACCTTGGATTAAATTACCAAAAGCAAATTATGAACAGCTTAAAAATGGAACAAAGGGGATAGTATTCAAATTATCTTCCCAGTATGTAGCTAAAGTATTGTATAAATTTGAAGGAGAAGATTATTTTATTAGAGAGGATAATTCAGCATTAGCAGAACTTGAATATGAATATAATATAAATAAGATTCTATTTGAGAACAAAATTGGAAATGTACCTAAACCATTAGAAATAAAAGATTTTAAATTATACAATGGTAAAATATATCCCGCATTTATTATGGAATATATAAGTGACTTGCCCCATGGAGACAAGATAATTAATATACATCATAAGTCTATTGCTAAGCATTTAGTTGAAACAGAAGTATACAAAGCTTTAGATATAGCTATTTTTCCTGGAAGAGATT
This sequence comes from Nanobdellota archaeon, assembly GCA_038045965.1. Lineage (GTDB taxonomy): Archaea > Nanobdellota > Nanobdellia > Pacearchaeales > GW2011-AR1 > ARS1285. The sequence goes on along the minus strand of JBBSXD010000003.1, from coordinate 33,014 downwards.
TTTTGCATCCCTGGAACTATTTTTACGACAGAGAAAATGAAAGAGTTAGATTAATTGATTTCGGCAGATGGGTTACTGGAGAATTAACTAAAAGTCCTTATGATAATTGATCTGGGATAATATATAAGAAAAATTAATTGATAAATAATATAAAAAGTTAATGAGAAAGATTTAAAATTGAGATACAAAAATATAATATTTAGTGGAAATTACAAAACAGGTAATTTTTTAAGTACCAAGTTATTATAATAAGTATGGAAAAACAGATAATGGATTTCAATGTATTAATAGAGCAAGATGAAGATGGGATTTATGTAGCAAGAGTTCCTGAAATAGAAGGATGTTATACACAAGGTAAAACTCTGCAAGAAGTTTTAGAAAGAATTAAAGAAGCAATTGAATTATGTTTAGAAGCTGATAAAGAAAATATAAATCCGATGAGGTTTGTTGGAATTCAAAGGGTTCAAGTTGAGAGACCTCAAATGGCTTAAAAATCAAGAATTTCTTTAGAAATTAAAATTCTGATAGTGATTAAAAATTTTGGAGATTATTAACATGACAAAATTAATTACTGTTTCTGGAAAAGAAATCTGCAAGATTCTAGAAAAAATTGGTTTTGAGAAAATCTATGGAAAGGGAAGTCATGTAAGATTTAAACATCCTGATGGCAGAAGAACTGTTGTCCCTGTTCATGGAAATGAAGATTTAGGAAAAGGACTATTAAGAGAAATTCTCAAACAGATTAATTTAAGCAAAGAAAAATATGAAGAGTTAAGAAGAAAGATTTAAAATAGATAGATTAATCTTATTTTCATAAGCCGACGTCGCATAATGGTATTGCAATAGGTTGCTAACCTATGACGGTTTTCCGTCCTCGGAGTTCGATTCTCCGCGTCGGCGTTATATTTTATAAAAAGTAAAATTAAGTGCCGATATCGCATAATGGTATTATTATACTTAGATTGGATAATTTCTTGAAGCATATCCAATCTAATTCTTTCGATAATAATTATTTTTCGGTTGTTGCCAAGTTAAACTTGGGACAAGGATATTCTTTCAAACAAATTTATATACTAATATTAATTCTTGAAGGTACAAAAAATAATACTAAATTATATGGAAAGAAATATAGATGATAGAACTCTGCTTGATAAATTTGCAGAAGAATTTTGTAGTATAATAAATAAAAAAGCAAAATATGTAATCTGTTCAGGTTTTGTTGCAATTGCACATGGAAGAGCAAGAGGAACTGAAGATATAGATATGATTATTGAAAGAATACCATTAAAAGAATTTATTACAGTTCATCAAGAACTGAAGAAAAATAATTTTGTGTGCATTCAATCAGAAGATCCTAAAGAAATATATAATGAATATTTATCAAAAGGAGATAGTGTAAGATATGTTTACAATAGTGAGGGTTATTTTCCGCCTGAAATGGAGCTGAAATTTCCTAAGGATGAGATAGATGAAGAGCAGCTAAAAAATAGAATAAAAATCCCCCTAACTGGAGTTGACATTTATTTTTCAAGTATAGAATCAAATATCGCTTTTAAAGAAGAATATTTAGGTTCAGATAAAGATATAGAAGATGCTAGACATCTTAGAATTATTTATAAAGATGAAATTAATAACGATAAGATAAATGAAATTAAAGAAAAAATAAAGAAGATTAGACATGGAAAGAGATAAAACACATACTGAACAGATAGAAAGATGGGCTGAATATATAAAGAAAAATCCAAATAAATGGAAAAGAAAATTTAAAGATTTTCTAGATTCTCAAATAATAATGTCTAGAAGGTTTTATAAAAAATTGGCAGAAACTGAAAACGGAAAAGATAAGATAAAACTTTTAAGAAGATATAAAAATTAAATCAATAATTATGGAATACAAAATATCTTTAAAAAAAGGAGAAAATTGCAAAATCTGTACTTGCGGAAAAAGTAAGATAATGCCTTTATGTGATGAATCTCATAGAGAATTAAATGAAAAAAATAATACAAATTATAAATCTTTAAAAATAACCCCTGAAGAGAATATTAATTTAATCTTAACTTCTAATGCTTGGGAAAATTAATATATGGATAAAAAAATAGCAATAAAGCAATTAAAAGAAATTAATAAATTGAAGGGAAATATGCGTTTAGCAGCAGAACATTGGCATACAAAATATCAAACTCTTATCTCTACTATTTTATCCGCAAGAACTTTAGACGAAACTACTATAAAAGTTTGTAGTAACTTATTCAGAAATTATCCAGATGCATTATCTTTATCAAAATTAGAAGAAAAAAAAATTCAGAATTTAATAAAGCCCATAAATTTTTATAAAAATAAATCTAAGAGTATTTTAAATTGTTCCAAGATTTTATCAGAGAAATATAATGGAATACCTCCTTTAAATTACAATAAATTAATAGAATTACCAGGAGTTGGGCCAAAAACAGCTAACGTGTTTATTTCAGAATATGGAAAAGATGCAATAGCCGTCGACACCCATGTATCTTACATTTCACAATATCTTGATTGGACGAACTCAGATAAACCAGAAAAAATAGAATTAGATCTAAAAAGATTATTTTCAAAGAAATATTGGATTATGTTAAATCCTACTCTAGTAAAATTTGGGAAAAAATATACTTCTAGAAAAGAAAAGAAAATAATTTTAGATTCTATCAAGAAAATAAAATAAAGATTTATATAATAATCTAAATTAATAATAAAAAAGAGAACAAAATGTTGTTTGAAGTAGAGTCAAAAATAGAAGTAGATAAGAAAGATTTAAAAGAAATAATAAGTAGAATAAAAAAAATAGCAAATTTTACCAAAAAACAAACTAAGTTTGATCAATATTTCTCATTAGAAAGAGCTTTTTATCCTAGAAAAGCGTTTCGTATAAGATCTGAAGAAAAAGATAATATTGTTAATTTTAAAATATGGGTTAAAAAATTTTGGAAAGGAGGGGTGGTAGTAAAAGAAGAATATGAATTTAAAATAAAAAATAAAGAAAATTTTTTGGCTTTAATGAAAGATTTGGGATTTAGAAAATGGATTAATAAAATAAAGATTTCAGAAACTTATCAGCATAAAAAATATAAAAAACTAAACATTGAATTGAATGAAGTTAAAAATTTGGGCTATTTTATAGAGATAGAATATCTGGCCAAAAAATATGAAATTGATAAAGCCAGATATTTAATAAAAAAAACAATAAAAGAGCTTAATATAAATGAAAATAAAATAAATAATACTGGTTATACTAAAATGCTTTGGAGAAAAAAACATTAATTTATTTTTTATGTTTCAATCTTAATTTTTCTAGAATATATAAAATCTTTTGTTTTTCCTCACTTTTTATAGAATTATCAATTAAAATCTCTATTATATTTTCTTTAGTATTTTTCTCAGCTTCTTTAATAATCTGCTCATTAATAGGAAAACTATAATCTGGGATAACATGCCCTATCGCATAATCGCTATTTAATTGCAATTTATTAAAATTTAGACAATAATGTCCGCCTCCTACAGCAATACAAGCCTTCCAATTATTTTTATTTAAATCATTATATTCTATCTTTTCTAAACTTAAAATAGTTTTAGCAATAACTTCTGCAGCATTTTTATCTCTCCACTCTTCTTCTAAACTCCCTAATTCAATAAAACAACTAGGAATAGAAACTAATGGTCCATGATGAGTAGCTTCCATACTTATCTTATATTTTTCATAAACACTTTTTTCATTTTTAGCATTTTTATTTAATTGTTGAAATAAATATTTCATTACAAAAGCACTTGACATACAAACTTTCCCCTCTTCTCCCCCATATTCAGCTTCTCTCCAATTTCCAGCTACATGTAAACATAAACTGGGATCTCCTTTCTTACTTTTATGAGTAGAAGCAAAAAATAAAAATTCTATATTTTTTAATTCAGGATATTTCTTATAATTAATTTCAGAATATAAAGTTTCTTTTTTCAATTCTATTATAGGGATTTGTGGAGAGAAACTTATCTTTCTAAAACAATCCACAATATTCTTTCCAGCTATATTATCTTTATAATAAATTATTCCAAATCTCATTTTAGATATTACTAAAAATTTAAAACCTATTATTCATTATAAATCTAATGGGAATATTAATATATTTAGTATTATTACTAGCATTTCCGACAGGAATAATTCTATCAAAATTTTGCCAAGATGAATTAAAAAGTTGGAAAAATAAATTTAAAATAATATTAATAATTTCTTTAATATTATCAATTATATCTATAATATCAAAATTCGAATATAAAATACCAATCACATTATCTTTATTTTTTATTGTAATTACAATGTTTGTTTTAATATTAAAATCAGATAAATATAATTAGATAATCTCTTAGAATTTCAATATAGAAAAATTTTATTACCGATAATCAACTGAATAAACTTAAGATTTTCATTGCATTCAATAATAAATTCAGGAGTATTCCCTTTCATTATTTTCCTCTTCCAAATCCAGATCTTACACTAGGTCTATTTTTATTTTCAGGAGATTTATTTCTAAGTCCTCTAGATTTTTTTCCTGCAGAAGTTAACCCTCTTCTTACTCTGTTTTGATTATTTTTATTTACAATCCAGTTTATATCTTTATTATTATAAATCTCAGGCTTGCTATAATCAACTAAAATGACTTCATAAAAATAATGTATACCATCTTTAGCTAGATAATAACTATTTAAGACTTCTAAATTTGGAAATTTTTTTTGAGCTCTATTTTCAGCAACCCATCTATAACTCATTTTAAGAACTTTTCTTATAGTATGTCTTTTAGATCTTCTTCCTTTATTTGTTCTATGTCTTTGTCTTCCGCCTCTTACTAATCTTACTCTTGCTATTACATATCCTTTCTTGGCTTTATATCCTAAAGATCTCGCTCTATCTAATCTTGTTGGCCTTTCTATTTTTACTACAGCATTCTCTTTTCTCCATTCTACCATAAGATTTCTTAATCTTTCATCGTCTGGACTTTTCCACGCTTCTCTTAAATAATGATATAATCCCTTTGCCATCTTATTATCAATATTTGTATTTTAGTTTGTTTAAAAAGCTTATGATTAATTTTTAAAATGGTCCTGCGCAGATTTGAACTGCGGACCCCTACCTTATCAGAGTAGTGCTCTAGCCAGGCTGAGCTACAGGACCCCAAACTTTAAATTATAAATCCTTTATAAGTGTTTTTGTTAGCTTCAGTATCTCCGCAGATACTAAATTATTGATATAATTATTTTATTATTATTGATTCAATTTCAACAATGTTAATATATAATATTCAAGAAGTCGTCGAAAAATTCTTACAATATCTCATAAATAAAACAAGTGAAAAAGAAATTAATCTTACTTTACTTTCTTTTAAAGATGAAAAAACAGAAAAAGATATTACAATTATAAATCCATTATGTTCAGTTAAAGAAATTTAAATCTCAAGAAATAAATCTTGCTCTTTGAGGGATATATGTTCTTCCGATATCATAAAATTTTGATCTAAGGACATTAATTTTATCTCTAAGCTCATCATCTATATCATTATTATAATAATTATTAAAGATATTTTGTCCAAGACTTTTAAAAATATATTCTTCAAATTCATTTCTAGGTTTTTTATTATCCTTTCTTATTTCTTTATATTTAATTAAACTTACATTAACAAATACTCCATCTTTAGAAGCTATATCAAAATTTCTAGATTTTGCAAGCATTCTTTCTAATCTATCACTCATATTATAAATTTAAGCCCAATTTTATGAGCATAATTAATAAAATATAATTATTATTTAGTTTGCATTTCTATAACCAAGTTTCCATCAATTAATTGATATTTAACTATGGGAAGATTCAAATTAATATTCTTAGAATAAACTCTATCTTTTGAAAGTGCTTTTATCTCTAAAGAATTTTCTAATTTAACAACTAAAACATCTTCTATACTATTTACTCCTGGTACAACTAATTCATAAATAACTCTATCAGCAAATCTTCTTATATTTGACTTTGGCTCCTCTTTAGGCAAGTCAGCAAATCTTTTTAATTTTTCTTTAGAAAAATTATTATTTATCTTTACAGCTCTACTTGACAAATCATTATCATTAAAAATTTTTTCTCCATTAACAAAAAACTGCACATTTAAAGAAGGATTATTCTGAACTCTTTTGGTTCTATCATTTTTAATTTCATTATCTAAACTTCTCATTTGTTTTTCAATAATTTTCATTGCACTGTTAAACATTTTCTCCATGAATTTATCAGTAAAATTCATGCTTTCATCAAAATCGTTTTTTCCCAACATTCCATAATCTTCTTTATCATAATCATCTTTTAAGTCTATTCCACAGGAATGACAGAATTTATAATTACTTTTTATTCTACTATTACATTTAGAACATTTTTTGCCAAACATAATATTTAGAATTAAAAGAAGTTTAAAAAGTTTTTGTCAGTTATTTTCTATATTTTTTAACAAAGAATAGCCCAGTTTTCTTCCTGGAAACTGGCATAATATGTAAAAAAATTGTTAAAACTTTTAAATCTATTTTCCTTTAAATTATTTTCATATTCGTCAATTTTATCAATATCACAATTGGTATCAAATAACATCTTATCAACACTAGGAATTACAGATAAATTCCAGCCATAATTCTAATTCTGACATAGTCTATAAATATCTTATTAGTTTATAGTTTACTGAAATAAAAAGATAAATTTATAAAATAAAAATATTCTTTAAAAATACCATAAAAGAGTTAAAAATGGAAGAAAAATTATTAGATTCTAGAAGAGCAGAATTATCTAAAAAATATGGAATAAATTTTGATAATTTAGAAAAAGAACAAATTAAACTATCAAAAGATTTAACAATCAAAGATAAAGTAGATTTTTCTTTAGTTGATAAATTTGGAGCTTTTGAAAATATTTTTATTCAAAATAAAATTCTGAGTTGTTTTGTTGTTTTAGATAAAAATTTAGAAATATTAGATAAAGTCTATGTTTTAGATAAAATACATTTTCCTTATCTACCAGGTTTTAGGAATTATAGAGAACTTCCAGCAATGCTTAAAGCATTTGAGAAATCAAAATATAAACCTAATTTAGTTTTTGTTTCTGCTCAAGGTATAATTCATCAAAGATTAGGTTTAGCTAGCCATTTTGGATTATCGACGGGAATCCCTACTATTGGGGTATCAAATTTTATAACTGATTGTGAATTTAAATCAGAAGATAATTCTGAAATAAAAAGAAATGGAAAATTAGTGGGAAAAGTTTTAATCTCTAAAAAAGAAAGTAATCCAATTTATATAAGTCCTGGAAATAATATTTCAGTAAAATCCGCATATGAATTATCAAAAAGATTTATTATTCCTCCTCATAAAATGCCAGAGCCTCTTAACATAGTTTCAAAATATGCTAAAAGTGTGAGAAAAGAAATAATTTCTTAATTATTATTACAATCAACTCAACTCCTTAATTCTTGGTAAAAAAAATATTATAGTTAAAATAAAAGAACATAATCCTAAAAAAAGCAAGAGTAAATAATAAATTAAATATGACTTTTCAGTATAAACTTCTCCTTTTAATTCATTTTTATTTTCTAATTCTTTTTTTTCTAAATCTTCTTCAACACTATAACCAGTTATTTTTTTAATTTTACTATTTTCTTTAATAGTAAATTTATTTTTATCTATTAAATTAAGCATACTAAAAAATATTAAGAGAATAGTTAAAGAGATAGCTATATACATAAATGTATTATAATATTTATAATTGAAAAAACTTTTTTTCATTTTCTCTCTCTTTTTATTTCATTAGCATCTAAATCTATAGCTAAAAAATCTCCCTCATTAAGATTAAATCTGTCAATAGTATCTTTTGGGATGGTAACTACGTATGAATTTCCAACCTTTCTTAACTTAACATCGAATTTCCTTTTCATATTACTCCCTCCAGCTCTAAATGTTTTTTTAAATTATTAATAAAAAGCACTGGGGAAAAATCCCCAGTGCACCTCTTTATCCCTTTCAGAGCTGTATATACAAGGTATATACCTTATTTAAATATTTGTATATTATATATTCTATAAATAAATATTAAGTATATACAAAGTATATACTAGTTAATTATTAAGATCCAAATACTATTCAAGATTTAAAATTAAAATGTGACATTGCTTTGAGAGATATAGAGAAAGGAGAAGAAATAACTACCAATTTTTCAAAAGATGATATATAATAAACTTTTTTGATAGTACAATAAACAACTATAAAAACACTTTATTATTTAATATAAAAAAGAGAATGAAATATTTAGAATTAGCAGAAACATATGAGGAATTGGAAAAAAATCCATCAAGACTAAAAAAAGTAGAAATACTATCTAAATTTTTAAATAAATTAAAAAATTCAAAAATTCCTGAAGCAATTTATCTTATTCAAGGAAAAGCATTTCCCGATTATTCAGAAAAAGAATTTGGAATATTTGAGAAATTAACTATTAAAGCTTTATCAAAGTCTTCTGGAATATCTGATAAAGAGATTATCTCTAAATGGAAAAGATTAGGAGATTTAGGATTAGTAGCCGAAGAAGTTATTAAAAATAAAAAACAGAATACTTTATTTTCACATAATCTTACAATAAAAAAAGTATTGGAAAATTTAAGAAAATTACCAGAGTTAATCGGAAAAGGAACAGTTGAACAAAAATTATCTTTAATTTCTGAGCTTTTAACTTCTTCACAATCTATAGAAGCTAAATATATTATTAGAACTCTAATTGGGGATTTAAGAATTGGAGTGGCTTCAGGAACTATAAGAGATTCCATTATAGAATCCTGTTTTGAACCAAAATCAATAAAAGAAAAAAAAGAGTTAATAGAAATTGTACAAAAAGCATACGATAAAGTTAATGATTTATCTATAATATTTGAGAAATCTATTGAAGGAATAAAAGAATTAGAAAAAATTCATTTAGTTCCAGGGCATCCTATAAAATTAATGCTCGCACAAAAAGCAGATAGTATAGAAGATGGATTTGAAAGATGTGGAAAACCCTGTGCTTTTGAATATAAATACGACGGATTTAGAGTTATAATAAATAAAGATGAATCTGGAAAAATAAAAATTTTTACAAGAAGACTGGATGAAGTAACAAAACAATTCCCAGAAATAGCAGAATATGTAAAAGAGAATATAAATGCAAAATCATTTATTTTAGATTCTGAGGCAATTGGTTTTGATCCAAAGACAAAAAAATACAAACCATTTGAAGCTATCTCTCAAAGAATTAAAAGAAAACATAATATAGATAAATTAGTAAAAGAGATTCCTGTAGAAATAAACGCATTTGATATTATCTATTTAAATGGAAAAGAATTGATAGAAGAACCATTTGAAAAAAGAACTAAATTATTAAGAGATTTAATCAAACCAGAAAAATATAAATTTAGATATTCTCATCAATTAATAACAGACAATAAAGAAGAAGCTCTAGAATTTTACAAATCTGCATTAAAAGATAATCAAGAGGGAGTTATGATAAAAAATCTAAATTCCCCTTATCAACCAGGACTAAGAGTAGGGCATATGCTTAAATTCAAACCTTCAGAAAATGAATTAGATCTTGTAATAACTGGTGCAGAATATGGAAAAGGGAAAAGAGTAGGAAATTTTTCTTCATTCATTTTATCATGTAAAGATGAAAATAATGGTTTATTAGAAATTGGAAAAGCTTCTACGGGATTAAAAGAAAAATCTGAACTAGGATTATCATATGAACAGCTTACTAAATTGCTAAAACCATTAATTAAAAAAGAAGAGGGAAGAATAGTTGAAGTTAAACCTGAGATTATTGTAACTATAATCTATCAAAATATTCAAAGATCACCTACATATAATTCTGGATTTGCTTTAAGATTTCCAAGAATTACTAATTTAAGGATAGACAAAAGTATAAATGATATAGCTACATTAAAAGAAATAAATAATGATTATGTCCGAAACGTTGAAAACCTCACCATTTATGGTGAGGTCGTTTCGGAGCATCCCAAAAAATTTCCATTTAAAAGAAAAATCGCCGATCAAACCTCTACCTTTAAGTAGAGGTGGCGATTTTTCGGAAATTTTTTCTGACAAAAGACATGAATTAAAAATTCATTATTAAATTTCTGATATTTGTATCCATAAATTTCTAATTTTATCTTTAAAAATCTGATTTTCTTCGCTACTCACACATCTTATTACAAATTCCTTTTTATACATTAAAGGAAATTCAAATATCCTCTTGTTTATTTTATCATTAATTGCATCATATATATAAATATTAAATTGATTTTTATTTAAAGATTCCCTAAAATTATTATTATATGGCAAAAAATCATCAGAACCCATTAAAAAAGGGGTTACTCCCATTATTCTCGCGAAATCGCTATCCGAAGTTAAAATAGCAGTTTTCTTTTTTAAGAACATACAATTATAATATAAAACGCCAACTAATTTATCATCATTAATTGATTTTGTTGGCAATTCTTTATCACCATAAACATATGCGGTATCTCTTTGAAGTCCAATTTTATTATCTATTAATTCTAAAATATCAGTTAAAAATTTATATCTTCTATCATTAATTTTTAAAGATTTTCTCTTAAAAGAATTATATAAATTATATAGATTATTATGATAATTTTTTAACAAACTTAAATTTTGGTCTTCAATTTCTTTCCTACATGAATAGGAAACTCTTTCTCCCTCTAAATTTACTCTTCTACGAAATAAAGTCCCTTTTTGATTTTTAGATAAATAAGCTATTGATTTCCCGATATGAATTACATATTTATAAAGTTCTCCAGATATTTCATCTATTGTAAAAACAGTATCTCTTTTCATAAAATCTATAATATCTAATACATTTCTATTTTCTATATCAATTAAATTACTATCTAAAGATCTTAAACTTCTTATATCATATATCATTTTTGAGAAATTTGGATTTTTTGTACTAATACCACCATCAACTAAAATTAACTCATTCTCATTAAAAATCTCTTCTAAATTTATAGGAATGTTTACTTGATTTGTAGAAATTCTATTAAAAGAAACACCAAAATTAGTATTTTCTTCTAATTTTTTATCATCTAGCATAAAATTAATAACCAATTTTGTTTAAATTTATTATTATAGCAAATTAATATAATTAATCTAATCTTATCTCTTCCTTTAAAAACTTTTCTCTTTATTTAATTTATTACCGTCGGATAGAAATTTATGAGGCAAAAGCTTTATAAACAAAAAATTCTCTAGCTCTATTACTTTATAATAACAAATGGCAGAAACAAAAACTTCTTCAAAAATTCAAAATATTGTTGCAACTACTTCTTTAGGTAAAGATGTACCTTTAACAAAACTTGCTAAAACAATCTCAAATACTGAATACAATCCAGAACAATTTCCAGGTTTAGTTCTTCGTATCAAAGAACCAAAATCAGCAGTTTTAGTTTTCTCTTCGGGAAATCTAGTCTGCACAGGAACAAAATCTATTAATCAAGTAAAAGAAGTGATAGAACAAGTGATTAAGATTCTAAGAAAAATAAATGTAAATGTTACAGATAAGCCAAAAATTACTGTTCAGAATATTGTTGCTTCAGGAAATATAGATATGATGTTAAATTTAAATTTTCTATCTCTAGAATTGGAGAATACAGAATATGAACCAGAACAATTTCCAGGTTTAGTTTACAAATTAGAAAATCCTCCAGCAACATTTTTATTATTTTCTAATGGGAAATTAGTCTGCACAGGAACAAAAAATAATCAACAATTAAAGGATTCCATGGCACAGCTTGTAGCAACTTTAAAAAAAGCAGAGAAAAATAAATAATTTCTAATTTTTTAATATTTGTATATACATTCTAAAAATACAACCAAAACCAATAAATCTTTATATATTTATTATTATGTACTATATAAAATGAGGTCTACTATAATTTTATCTTAAACTAAAAGAATTAAAGAAATTATAACCATCTAAATTATGCCAAGAAATGAAGAATTAATCTCTGAAGCAAAATTATTTTTTGATACTTATAAAAAAGAAATAGGAGAAAGTATTAGGAAGGGAAAAAAAGTGATTTTTATTAATTATGAAGATCTAGCTTCAAATTCTCCAATTTTAGTAGAAGCACTTATTTCTCATCCTGAAGAAATTTTACATATATTAGAAACCGCTCTAGAAGATAAGGGGCTTATAAAAAATCCTAGAATAAGATTTAATAATTTGCCAGAAACTCAAAAAGTCAAAATTAGAACCATAAGGGCTAATCATTTAAATCAATTTATTTATTTTGAAGGATTAGTAAGACAGGCTTCAGAAGTAAGACCTCAAGTAATAAATGCAAAATTTGAATGTCCTTCTTGCGGAACAGTAATTTCTGTTCTTCAAGTTGATAAAAAATTCAGAGAACCTTCAAGATGTTCATGTGGAAGAAAAGGGCAATTCAAACTTTTATCTAAAACTATGGTGGATGCTCAACGTTTGGTAATAGAAGAATCTCCAGAATCTTTATCTGGAGGAGAACAGCCAAGAAGAATTAATGTTTTCCTAAATGAAGATTTAGTTGAACCTTATATGGAAGAAAAAACTACTCCTGGAAGTAAAGTAAGAATTTTTGGGATTTTAAAAGAAGTTCCAGTACCACTACCTTCTGGAGCTATATCAACAAGATTTGATCTTGCAGTTGAATCTAATAATATAATTCCTTTAGAAACAACTTATGAAGAATTTGAGATCATAGAAGAAGATGAAAAACAAATTCAAGAATTATCTGAAGATCCTGAACTTTTTAAAAAATTAAGAGATAGTGTAGCTACAAGTATATGGGGTTATGAAGAAATAAAAGAAGCTTTAGTTTTACAAATGTTTGGAGGAGTTAGAAAAAAAAGTGATGACGGAACTATATCAAGAGGAGATATACATTTATTTTTAATGGGAGATCCTGGAGTTGCGAAATCTGTAACTTTAAAATTTATCTCAAATTTAGCTCCAAAAGGTAGATATATCGTCGGTAAATCTACATCTGGAGCAGGTATAACTGCAACTGTAGTTAGAGATGAATTCTTAAGAGGATGGTCTTTAGAAGCAGGAGCAATGGTTTTAGCGAATAAAGGAATTGTTTGTATAGATGAAATTGAAAAAATGGATGAATCAGATAGATCTGCTATGCATGAAGCATTAGAACAACAGACAGTCACAATTTCTAAAGCTAACGTCCAGGCCACATTAAGTGCACAAACTTCTGTACTTGCTGCAGGAAATCCTAAATATGGCAGATTTGAACCAAGACAATCTATAGTTGAACAAATTGATCTTCCCCCAGCTTTAATAAATAGATTTGATTTAATTTTTATCTTAAGAGATTTACCAAATTTAGATCAAGATGATAAAATTGCTACTCATGTTCTTAATATGCATAGAATGAATGAGGTTAAACCAGATGTAGATCAGGATTTATTTAAAAAATATGTAGCATATGCAAAGAAAAAATTTAATCCTAAACTTAGTCAAGAAGCAGTAGATGAAATAAAAAATTTTTATATAAAAATGAGAAAAGCTAGTTTAGAAGGAGAAGGCAAATCAATTTCAATCTCGGCAAGACAATTACAAGGATTAGTAAGGCTTGCAGAAGCTCACGCAAAATCTCGCCTTTCTCCAACTGTAGATAGAGAAGATTCTTTAGTAGCGATAAGATTAACAAATTATTATTTGATGCAAGTAGGCTACGATCCAGAAACAAAAACTTTTGACATAGATAGATTTTCTACAAAAATATCTTCAAGTAAAAGAAATAAACTTTTGTTATTAAGAGATTCTATAAAAAAATTAGAAGAAAAGTTTGGCAAACAGATTCCTATAGATAAAATAAGAGAAGAGATGAAAGATATATCTGATGAAGAATTTGAAGAGGCTATAGATAAATTAAAAAAATCCGGAGACATTTTTCAGCCAAAGCAAGGATTTATACAAGATGTACAGAGTCATTGAGGTTTTAAATTGTATACAAATATTTAAAACTTGTATTCCATAAATTTTAAAAAAAGGTAAATTAAGAATATGAAAATAAAATGCCAGAAATAAGAAAAAGAGAAACTGCTTATAAAATAAGGATTGGAGATCTATTAAAAGGAAATCCTATTTTTGACCAAACTCCTGCAGAGCCTAATACTCAAATTACAAATTCTAGACTCTTATATTTAGAATTAGGAGACAAGAAAATAATTAGAATAAACCTAATAGCAAATGTTGTAGACAAATTCGAATCTCAAGGAGAAATCAAATTTGCTAATATAACTGTAGATGATGGAAGTGGCCAGATTAGAGCAAAAGTTTTCTCTGATAATTTAGATAAATTTGAAAATATAACTCAAGGGGATACTATAGTTATAATTGGACTAATAAGATCTTACAATCAAGAACTTTACATTCTTCCAGAAATAATAAAGAAACAAGACCCTAAATATCTTTTAATAAGGAAATTAGAAATAGAGAAATCTGTTTCTAAAGTTTTAACTAAAGAACAAAGAAGAGAATTAAAATCTTATAGAGATGATATATTAGAATTGATAAAAAATTCAGAAGATAAGGGTGGTATAGATAAAGAAGAAATAATAATTAATTTTAAGGAGATTAAAGCAGAAACTATAAGTCAGGAGATTAGAAAATTGTTGGAAGAAGGCATGATTTATGAATCAAGACCTGGTAGAGTTAGATATATAGGATAATGAAAGCTAGAAGATTCAATAATTTGTATAATAGAAACAGGTCATAGAAAAAATATTTACGATAAATAAATTTAATAGAATCTATTTTTAAAATGGTTTTTAAAATGTTTTATGAGAAACATTTTAATACTATGATTTATCTCTTGAATCATGGAATCATATGAGAATCTATTAGAAGAAGCTTATAAAAATCTTAAACCCATTGAATATAATGGAGAAAGGTTTGAGATACCTAAAATTGAAGGGCATTTAGAGGGGACTAAAACAATTCTTACAAATATGCCCCAAATAGTTTCTTACATAAGAAGAGATCAAAATCATTTACTTAAATATTTATTAAAAGAATTAGCGACATCAGGATCAATTAAAAATGGAAGATTAGTTTTAATGAGAAAACTCGCTTCTCAAAAAATTAATGATAAAATAGAAAGCTATTGTAAAGAATTTGTAATATGTAGTCAATGTAACAAGCCAGATACAGAATTAATAAAAGAAAAAGGATTTTTATTTATGCATTGTTTAGCTTGCGGAGCAAAGCATTCCGTTAGAAGTAAGATTTAATTTAATCTTAATAATCAAAAGTAATAACAAAACAAAAAATCTATAAATTTCAAGAAAATGATTCTAAGAAAGATAACTTAACAATAAAAAATTATGAAAATTGGAAAGGTTTATCAGAGAAAACTTTCCAAATTTATAAAAATAATTAACTTATTATAAATCTCAATATAACCAATATTTATAAACCTAAAAAATCAATATAGAATATTTAAACAAGGGGGAGGTTAATATGGCTACTGGATATTGTGTGAAGTGCAAGAAAAAAACTGAAATTAAAAATGCAAAAAAGACCAAGACTGTAAAAGGCAAAGATATGATAAAAGGATCATGCCCTTCTTGCGGAACAACTGTTTGCACTTTTAAAATAGAATAATCTTTATTTAGATTAATAAAGAATTTATAATAATAATGGTTAATAAAATGAAATCTGATTCATCTTTCATGAATATAAAAATTCATGAATCTTATAGAAATATAGTAGCTTTGGCTGACTCTGAATTAATAGGTAAAACTTTTGAAGAAGGAATAAAAAGGATAGAAATTAGATCTGAATTTTTTAAAGGAGAGGAGAAGACAAAAGCTGAGATTATAGAGATTTTAAAAGACATGGATAGAGAAGATTCTACTTTTAATATAGTGGGTAAAAATTCAGTTGATGCAGCTATTGAATCAGGGATTATAAGTAACAATGGTATTATAAAAATACAAAACATTCCAATAGCTCTTGGTTTATTTTAATTTCAGATAGCTTTAAAAAACAATTTCTATTTATAATAATATGCCACAGTTTAAAGATAAATCTAAAAGAAATGCTCCAAAAAACTTGTCTGTTCAAGAAGGACCAGTTAGAGCTAGAACTCCAAGAGAAGATGAAGTTATAGGAATAGTTGAACAGAGAGTTGGTGCAAACAGAATGATTGTTAAATGCTTCGATGATAAAGAAAGAAATTGCAGAATTCCTGGTTCTATAAGAAGAAAATTATGGATAAGACCGGGAGACGTAGTTATAGTAAAACCATGGGAATTTGACGGAGATAAGAGAGGAGATTTAATATTCAAATATACCCCTGCTCAGATAGATTGGCTAAAAAAGAAAGGATTTATCAAGGAAGTATTGAGTGAATTCTAATAATGAGTTAAATCTAAAATAAAATCTTTAATAGAAAAATTTAAAGATTATAAAATCAAATAATAATATGCAAGAAATTTATGTACAGAATATTAAAGAAATTATAAGAACTAAAACTAAACTTGAAAAAGAACTAGGAGTAAAAATAACAAATAAAGGGAGGATCTTTTTTATTGATGGAACTCCGGAGAATGAATTTTTAGCTCTTGAAGTAGTAGAAGGAATAAAATTAGGATTCTCTGCAGATCGAGCTTTGGAATTAAAACAAGAAGATTTTATTATTCAAAAAATAAATATTAAGAATATAACTAGAAGAAATGATTTAGAAAGAATTAGAGCAAGATTAATAGGAACAAAAGGCAAAACTTTAAAGACTTTACGAAATTTAACTAATTGTGATTTTTCTATTACTAATAACGAGATAGGAATAATCGGTCCAATAGATGAAATTGAAGAAGCATTACAATCAGTTACTTCTTTAGTTCAAGGAAGCAAACAAGGGAATGTTTATTCAAGACTAGAAAAAAATGGGAAAATCAAAAGAAAGGAAAATCTTAATTTAAAATAAATAACTTTAAATATAGTTTTTTTCTAAAAATATTGAGTCCTGATAGCTCAGTTGGTAGAGCATACGGCTGTTAACCGTAGGGTCGGAGGTTCGAGTCCTCCTCGGGACGTTTTAATTTACAAATTAAAATAATAATAAGAAATTAAAACTCACGAAGGGACGTTTTAATTTACAAATTAAAATAAGAATAAGAAATTAAAACAATAATAAGAAATTAAAATAATAATAAGAAATTAAAAATTAAAATGATAAATGAGAATTTAGGAATAAGATGCGCGCATTATCTAGAAGTAAATAGAAAATCTCTAAGAAGAGAAACTCTAAACGACCAAGATAAATTATGCATAGTTTGTAGAGGAGTAGATTCAAAAAACTGTCATTTGTATCATTCTCTTTCCGAATTAGAATCCTTTTATAAATTATTTTATAAAAATAAATAGTGTAATAAATTAATAAGAACATTTTTATAATATATTTACTAAAATAATTTATGAAATTCAGAGAATTATTATCTAGAACTCATTTTGTTAAAGATTATACTAACAGAAAACCAAGGATAGAATCTATAATAAAAGCTATAGAATCTGCTAATGATGGGCCTATGGCCGGAAACTTGCAACCAATTCAATATTTAATAGTCGAGAATCCAGATTCTATTTCTTTGATTTCTCAAGCATGTCAACAACCTTTCGTTATTAAAGCTCCTTATATTATAATAATTATATCAGACTCTACTCAAATGGAAAGATTATATGGAGATAAATCAGAAAAATATCTTAAGCAGAATATAGGGTTTGCTGTACAAAATTTTATATTACAACTTGCAGAGTTAGGAATTTCATCTGCTTTAGTGGCTCCTTTTTCAGAAATAACATTACACAATCATTTTAATATTCCAGAGGAGAAAGAAATAGAACTAATAATAACTGCTGGAGAAGGTTCAGGGAAAATTATGAAAAGAAAAAATCCTTCTCTTATAAATAAAATTTTCTATGGCAGTTACGGAAATAAATTCTACAAACCTTTTCCGAAGATTACAAGAAAAGATATATAAAATTCAGCATATTTAAAAACTATTATTTATTATTTTTAAAAATTTAGCTGATAAAAAAATAAAATCCATCCACTTTTTTTAGTGGATGGATGTAAAAATAAATATAGATTTTTCTATAGATTTAATTAATTATGGACATAATCTATTCCAAGCTCATCAAAGTCTCTTCTTCCGATTTTTTGATAATCTTGAACTTTTTGTTTTCCAAGTATATAAGGACTTGAAACTCCTGTCATAATTGTAATAACTCTTACACGCCCCTCAAATTCTTTATTGATTCTTGCACCAATAATAACTTGAGCTTCCATTGCAATATTTTCTGTAACTAATTTACCAATCTGACTAAATTCCTCTAACTTCATATCAGGACCGCAAGTAATATGGATTAAAGCTCCGTTAGCACCTCTGTAATCCACGTCTAACAATGGATGTGTCAGAGCTTGTCTAACAGCTTCATTTACTCTATCACTAGAATCAGATTCCCCAATTCCAATAACAGCCACTTCACCTTTTTTCATGATAGCACTTACATCAGCATAATCAAGATTAATTAAACTTGGCAGAGTAATTGTTTCAACAATTCCTTTTATCATTGTACTAATTAATTCATTAGCCACAGCAAAAGCTTGTTGAATAGGTAACTGTCCAGCAATGTCTACTAATCTATTATTATCAATTACGATAGCTGTATCAACTTGATCTCTTAATTCTTGAAGTCCGAATTCAGCTTTATCAATTCTAGCTCTTTCACATTCGAAAGGCATTGTAACAACTCCAATAACAACACTCCCAGTGTCTTTAGCAAGTTGTGCTATTACTGGCATTGCACCCGTACCAGTTCCTCCGCCCTCTCCTCCAATAATAAAAGTCATATCAGAAGAGCTTACAGCTTTTTTAAGTTCAGAGATAGATTCTTTTGCAGCTTCTCTTCCAACTTCAGCTTTACCTCCAGCACCAAGACCTCTTGTCATTTCCTTACCTAATAATATTTTATCATCGGCTTTGGTTATGCTTAAATGTAAAGCATCTGTATTAGTAGCATAAACAGTTGCACCATTTATACCTTTATTAAAAAGCCAAGTTACAGCATTGCATCCAGCTCCACCAACACCAAAAACTTTAATGTTAGCTTTACCAGCTTTCAAGTCATCAAAATTAATACTATGAGTATCTAAATTATTTATTGCCTCTTTTGCAAAATCAAGTACCATTTTATTTTTTCCTCCTTACACTAAATTAATATAGCAACATTTATATAATATGTATGCTATACATATACGAGTCGCAAACTCACAAGTAGAAAAAAAGAGATCACCTCTCTTCACAATCTTTTAATCACCCCAATGATTAATTGATTATTATGAAAGTGAGATGTACTAATTATTTATAAATTTATGTGTGATAATTTTATATTCTTAATCTATAATTAATCAAATAAAAATATTTATAAATGAAAACTAAATACTAAATTAATGCAAAAAGTATTAAATAAAAAAGGACAGATATACATTATCATAATTATTTTGATATTAGCAGTATTAGGATTTTTATTTTTTAGAATCACAAAACCTTCAGATGATGATTCAAGAGCAGATGTTAGCGGTAAAATTATTAAAGAGATTTCAGATCAATTAGTATTCGAAGGAGTTAGAGATCCAATTGATAGAACCAAAAGTCATATTTCATTTGAGGGATTTGGACCAGGAAAATCTCATTTAGGAAAATTTAAAGAATGGGAAGGAAGCTTATTTATAGAAAAAGGAAAAATAGTAGGATTTGAGGGAACAATTCAAGCAGATTCAATAGACACTGAAATAAATATGTTGACGAATCATCTAAAATCAGCAGATTTTTTAAATTCTGAAAAGTATCCTACAATAAAATTTGTCTCAAAAAGATTATCTGATAATAATATAATCGGAGATTTGACTTTTTTAGGAACAACAAAAGAAATAACTTTTCCAGTAATAATAAAGGAAGATTCAATTTCAGCAGATTTTGTTTTAGATACTTCTAAATTTAGAGACAAAGATAAGGAGACAAGTAAATCTTCTTGGTTGGTTAAAGCAAATGATGAGGTTAAAATATTCTTCAAATTAGTAAAATAAATTTATTAATTCAATTAAGATTAATTATCTATGCTGGAAAAAATAGCTGGATTTACAAAATCTTTTATTTATTCTGTAAACTTCTACTTATCAAAATTAAATGGGGATATAAGTGCTTTAAAATATTTATTAGATCTACCAGAAGATGAAAGAGATGATGAAGATAGAGAATATTAAATTTATTATTAAATAAATATAAAAATAATTATTGTTCATCAACATTTTATAAAAATTTTTCAAATGAGAATAAATTAGCATATTGCTATAAAAGAGTTGAAATAGATGAATTATTAAAGAGAGCTGGAGATTGAAAGCTTTTACAAATAATCCATCTTCTTTTCCAGATATTTTATCTTACTCCATCCTTTTTCTAAGTTTTTATTAGATTTATTTAAAACAATTTTCAAGAATTTATCATCAACTAAAATTCTTCTATTTTTTATAATAGGAAAACTAATATTCTCAGTAGACATTAATTCAACTAAAATTTTTTTATCTAGAGATAAAATACCACTTTTTTTCCATCCATTATTTCTAGCTTCACTGAATAATTTCCATTGACTCTCTTTATTTTTACAACTTACTACAATAAGACATGGCTCTTGTTTAAAATATATTAATTCTTTTTTAAATTTCTCGCTTATTTCTAATATCTTATATTTAAGTTCATTAAAATTTATTTTATCATGAGTTCTAAATAAAAAAATATCTTTTCTTTTTTTACCATCTAAAACTAGAACTATCCTGCCAGAACAACTACTAGTAGTAAAATAATTAGAATTAGAGTTTATTTTATCACACAATTTTAATATATCTTTATCAATAAATCCTATATTACTTTTGTCTTTTTTGTTTAAAATATCTTTTTTTGTGCTCTCAAAATTAAAGGTCATAATAATTTATAAATTAATTACTATTAAAATTAACTAATTCTTTATAGTTGAATTTTCTCGGAATATCTATGCCTCTAAATGCTATTGAATAGAGACCCACAGGAACAATTATATTATAAAACTCATCTTTTTTATTAATTGTAATAAAATCTCCAATTAAAGTTATTTTTAATCTAGCTTTCTCATTATCAGTTCCTATATCTAGCCAAGTTTTTGAAACATTAAATTTATTAATTTTTCCTCTACTAAATTCAATATTAAATCCATAACCATCTTTATATTCTACTAAAGTTCCTTCTAAAAAATCTATTTTCAAAAAATCTTCTAATCTAACAGGATTCATTCTATTTTTCCTTTAATTTAAATTCAGTGTACCTGCACTTGCCACAATATAATCTATTAGTAGTATTCATTAAAAAAATTCCTGGCCCGCATCTAGGACAATATTTTTCTCTAATTATTTTATCATTTTCTATTTTATATTTACTATATTTTTTAGAAGTGGGCTTATTCTTAGTTTTTTTCTTTCCTTTTGATTCATTTCCAGCCATAGAATATTATTAAAATAGAGGTATTTAAGTCTTTTCCTGATTTTTGATTATCCAAATATGTTTAGTGTTACAGAAATTTCTTATTCCTTCTTTAGAATAAATTCTTCCAAATCCAGATTTTTTATATCCTCCCCAAGGACATCCAGCTTTTGATAAACCATGTCTATTAATTTCAACTGTTCCAGCATTAATTTTCCTGGCAATATTTTTACCTTTCTCTAAATTTTTAGTCCAGATACTTGCAGTTAATCCCATATCAGAATCATTAGCTAAATTTATAGCTTCTTCTATATTAGAAAATTTCATTATAGGTGTTATAGGTCCAAAAGTTTCTTCTTTCATTATCTTCATTGAATGATTCACATTAATTAAAACTCCTGGATTCATAAAATAGCCTTTTCCATCAATTTTAAAATGTTCTCCTCCATAAAGTTTAGCTCCTTTATTTTTTGCATCATTTAAATGGTCTAAAACTTTATCTAATTGTGATTTTATAGCAAAAGGTCCAATATCAGTTTTTTCATCCAAGGGATTTCCAGCTTTTATTTTATTATTCTCTTCTATAATTTTATTAACTAAATTTTCATATATTGATTCTTGAGCATATACTCTTTCTACTCCAAAACAAACTTGTCCTGTATACATAGTAGAAGTTTTTACTATTTGTTTTGCAGTATTATCTATATCGGCATCATTTAATACTATTGCAGGATCTTTTCCTCCTAATTCTAAAATAAATTTTTTTATATTTTCCGCAGAATTTTTCATTACCTCTTGTCCAGCTTTTAATCCTCCAACTAATACAGTTAAATCAATATTATTTTTTACTAAATATTCTCCAGAATTTCTCCCAGGAATAATTATCTGAAAAATATTATTTGGAAATCCAAAATCTTTTAATTTATTAACAATCTCCGAAATTTTAATTCCAGTATCAATAGCATTACTAGATGGTTTGAAAATTACACTATTTCCGGTAATTAATGCCGGAATTATAGAAGCTAAAGGCAGAAAAACAGGAGCATTCCAAGGGGTAATAACCGCAACGGTTCCAATGGGTTCAAATACAACTATATTTTTTTCATTTTCATTATCAAAAATAGTTTCATCTTCGATAAAATTAGGAATCATATCACAATAATCAGAAATTCTTTTTTTGATTATATCAACTTCATGAATTCCGGATTTTATGGCTTTTCCCATTTCATTTGCCATAGTTTCGGCCAACAATCTTTTGTTTTCTTCAAGTAAATATACAATGTTTTTTATTATTTTTATTCTATCCTCTATTAGCATATTTTTCCAAACATAATTTTCTCTAGAATTTTTAATGATATCGTCTATCTCTTCAAAAGAAGTAGCTTCAAATTCTTTGTAAATCTTTTCATTAGAGGGATTAATTTCCTTAACAATCATTAAAACAAGAAGTAGAGCTTATTTTTATTGTTTTATATACAAACATTACTAGCTATTTTTAGTACTTTCTTCTTTAACATTTTTATTAGCTTCCTCTATCTTTTCTTTTTGTTTCTTGCTCATTCTCATTTTTTTTATTATCTCCAAATCATTTTTAGAATCATAAACATCAGCCAATATCTCAAATTTATGCCTGCCAAATTTTCCCATTATTTTATAGACATCAATTAAATCTTCTTCTTTATTTACCTTATCAGCAACTTTTTTTCTTGCTTCATCAAAACTAATTCCTTTACCTTCAAAATCAAAAACTAATTCCCTTCTTTTAATCAATTCGTTTCTTTTATCATATTTTAATTCCATTATATTTTTATTGCATAAACTCCATTTTTATTTATTTTTAACTCTTTTGCTATGATAGATTTCTCACCATTTATTATTTCAACCCTTCCTTTAAAATTATCAGAGGATTCTTTTTTTCCACACAATGGACAACTATTCCCTTCATATATTAATTTGCAATTTTTGCACGCTTTATCTTTTACCATCTTGAACTTCCATTTTTTTTACTTTTTTACTTTTCTTATTTATTTTTTTCTCATCCATAATCCATTCAATTTTTCCAAATCCAGGTTGTCTCATAGTTAATCCTATTTTTGGTTGATCTCCTTTATAAGATATTGCTACTATTCTTGCTAAACAAAGATCTTTCTTTTTTAATATTTTTTTTGAATCTTTTCCGAATAAAGTTCCAGTATTTGAAAAAGTAACATAATCATCCATAGTTTGACTTATATGAATAACTCCATTCATAACTCCTATATTTACAAAGGCTCCAAAATTAGTTATTTCTTCTATACTGCCATAAACTATCTCCTGTAATTCAGGTTTCCAAGCTATTAATTTAAATTTTGAATTATAATAAGCAGCACCATCTCCAGGAATAATAACTCCATTTCCAACTTCCATTACAGAAATTATTCCTATAACTTCTCCAATTTCTTTATCATGATAATTTGAATAAATTTCTTGTAGTTGTTTCGCAACAGCATCACTAGTTTTAAGTCCAAAAAGTTTTGGTTCCACACGCACATAATCTTCAACATCAACTATATAGAACATGTTACAAATATTAAAAAGAGTAGGTTTTTAAAGCTTGCCAACACTATTTGATAAATTAAAAACTCAAATACGCTTGTTCAGGAAATTCAGAGTTTGATATATCAAGATTCAAATCATAAATATTTTCTATTAATAAATTAGCTAATGTTTCCAAAGATTTTATTGATCTAGTAAATTCTATCTCTTCTTTTGGAAAATAAGCTGGCAATGAACCATAAGTCCCAATACATATTCCTATTAATGAACTTTCATTATTAAATTCTCTTATCACAAATTTAGCTCCATCATCCATTTTTTTATGTTCTTTAAAATCTACATATCCTTCATAATTATCTTCTAGTTTATTCAAAGGCATAAAAATATACCCTTTTTTTTCAATTTTTTTTATAAAATTTTTTCTTCCAGTTAAGAAAGTATTTTTTTCTAGAGAACCTAATAGCAAAACGGCAGAATATAATCCAGGAAATTTTTTAAAGTAAATAGAAGCACTTGCTAAAGGAGTTTTTAATAATGCAGGACTATATCTAAAATTAAATATTATTCCTTTTTTAATCCCCTCATCATTTTCATAATCCTCACTATCTTGATAATTAGAATTTTCTATACTACTTAAAATACCATAAACAGTATCTAAAGAAGAAATATTAATCTTCATAATAAACTAAAAAATATCTACTATTTAACTATTCTCATTATCTAGTTAGGATTAATTTTCTGCCTTTATTAATTAAGATTACTCTTCCTAATTCCCATCTCATTTCTCTATCTAAAGTGCAAACAATATTTTTTTCATTTTCTTTTGATAAATTTATAATAGCATTATCTACATTTCTGCCAATAGGATTAATAATTTTTGTATTATTATTTTTTAAAATTTTCAATGCCAAATCACAGGCATCTTTATCTTTACCTTTTTTGGTTTTAATCTTTAATTTTTCTAATTCTTCAATAACCTGTTTTGGAACAACTAATTCATAATGTTCATTAATCATATTATCAATCTCTTCAACATAATCTAATTTTTCTCTTGCACAATAAATTAAAAAATTAGTATCTAATATTATTTTCATAAACTCTTAATTACAAGAACATTTATATAATTATTTGTCTTAATTAAAAAATATGGAAGAGAAAGAGCATATTCTTAATATTTTAAGACTGGCGAGAGAAGCTATTCAAGATAAAAATTATTTTAAAATTAAAGAACTTAGTAACCAATTTGTACATCATTCCTCAATAAATCAAGATGCAGATGTTATTTCTACTGCGGTAATATTATATTCTTTATCAAAGATGATAGAAAGAGATGATTATAAAAAAGAAAAAAATTGGGATGAATTTTATAGGAATTATTTAGCAACAATTAAAAATATGATATTTGCTTTAGAAAAAAATGACCATAATAAATTTCATGAAGAAATAGAAAAAAACAGCAGAATTATACAAAATCTTTCTGGAAATCTAAAGAAAAATATACAAGATGTTTTTAATAAAACAAAAATAAATAAAGCTTCAAAGATATATGAGCATGGAATTTCTATGGGGAAAACTGCCAAAATTCTTGGAATAAGTTTATGGGAATTAGCAGATTATTCCGGCAATACAAATGTAGGAGATATAAATTTGGGAGTAACCATGTCTTTAAATGATAGAATAAAAATAGCAGAGGAAATTTTTAAATAAAATTACAAAATGAAATCCGCTAACGGATATTATGTTGATGGAGATTTAATTGTAATTAATAGAGATTTAACAAAATTAGATCTATTTGTCAAAGATTTTATATCAATATTAAAAGAGCATTCTGATTATCTAGTAGTTAGCGGATATGTAAGTATTTCAACTGGCAGGACCAGAGCTACCGAGGACGTTGATATATTAATTCCTATTATGGAAAAAGAGAGATTTAAACAACTTTTTAACGATTTAACAAAAAATAATTTTTGGTGTTATCAATCAGATAATTATGAGGAAGCATATACTTATTTAGAAGATTTTAGCAACATAAGATTTGCAAAAAAAAATGAGATATTTCCAAATATAGAATTTGTTCCAATAGACAAAAAAAGAAAGTCAAAATCTTTTGAATTTAATCATCCTCAAAAAATAAAAATAAAAGACTTTGAATTTAATATTCCTCCTCTGGAATTTGAAATAATCTACAAAGAGATTATATTAGCTGGAGATAAAGATATACTAGATGCAAAACATCTAAGATCTTTCTTCGAAAAAATACTTAAAGAAGAGAAATTTAAAGAATATAAATTAATTATAGAGGGAGATGAAAATGTCAGAAATAATAATTAGGAAAATTCCTGTAAATAATATAGACTATGTAGAATTTTATGCTGAAAAAATGAGTAAAAATAATTCATATTTTAGACAGCAAAAGGATTTAATTGAGAGTCAGATAATTGCTAGTAATTCACTTTTTAAAAGTATGTTTAGAAAAAATTTTAAAAAAAAGGCTAGGGTTTATTTAATGAAAATTGGATTATTAAAACCAATAAATAAAATAAACTATGGGGAAAAGTTACAAAATGAAATATCTAGTATTTGATTCTGGTCCTTTAATTAATTTTTCAATGAATGGTATCTTAGATTCTTTAGAAAAACTAAAAGATAATTTTGATGGGGAATTTTTAATAACAAAAGAAGTGAAAGAAGAAATAATAGATACACCATTAAAAATAAAACAATTTGAACTTGGAGCTATAAGACTCGAAGAAATTTATAAAAAAGGAATTATAAAATTAGCTGATTTAACAAAAGAAGATGTAGATGAATTAAGAAAATTAAGAGAAAATTACATGGAAACAGCAAATAATATGTTCAAGGCAAAAAATAAAGAGATTCATTTATTAGATAAGGGGGAATGTGCTGCTTTAGCTCTTTCAACTATAATGAAGAAAAAAATTGGAAGAGATATTCCAATAGTTATAGATGAAAGAACTACAAGAATGATATGTGAAAAACCAGAAAACTTAAAAATCTTAATGGAAAAAAAACTTCATACAAAGATTAAAGCGAATACAAACAATTACAATTTGTTTAAGGGATTTAAAATAATTCGTTCAACAGAACTAGCTTATATAATTAATAAAAAAAATCTTTTTACTTTAAAAAATCCTAAATTATATGAAGCAGTAATTTATGGGCTAAAATTTAAAGGATGTTCTATAAGTGAAAAAGAAGTTGAATTACTAAGCAAAATGTAGAAAGACTTTAAAACACCGATTATTTATAATTTTTAAGGGTCTGTGGTGAAATGATATCATACCGGTCTCCAGAACCGTTGTTGGGGGTTTGATTCCCCTCAGGCCCATTTTATTACAATAAAGTTTAAGAAATAAAAAGATATAAAAACTTTTCACCAATATCCATATTGTGACTAAAGATTATTCAGAAGAATTAAAAGAATTAATTGAGAAATTTAAAGATAGGGGATTTAGATATGCAAAACCTATTGATATATTACTTGAAAGAATTAATGATACTAAAGAAAATATAGAGAAAGAATTAATTGATTTAAATGGATTAATATTTTGTAGTAAACAAGAGAGAAGCGGTGAGATTAGATACATATTATATTATATTTATAGCAATAGAAAAGGCAGAATTTACGCAATAACTTTTCAAGATAAGATTGTGATTATTACTATATTTCCAGTAGGGAAAAAGACTTTAAAAAAATATAAGAGAAAGTTTATAAGTTAGAATTCACTAATAATAAAATGGATTATAAATTTCATTATGACAAAGAAAATGATATTTTTTATATTAGTAGTGCAAATGAAAAAGTTGAGGAAAGTGTGGAATTTTCAGAGGATATTGTTTTAGATTTAACTAAAGAAGGTAGAGTCATTGGTGTTGAATTATTTTATGCAAGTGAATTTTTGAATATATTTAATAAAGAAATAAATAAGGAATTTCTTATGAATTTATCTAATGCTGGACTTGAATACAAAGATTTTAGAAACGTTTGGTATATAATGTTAATTCTAAAGTCTGGAAAAAAAGAAATAAATCAAGTATTACCACCATTAAAAAAATCTGAATATACGAGCCCTTTGATAACAAGTAATTAATATTCTTTTTATTATAATGTAAAAACTCATAGAATCAAATCCCTTCCTAAAATTACAACTCCCAACAGTATATTATAAATCCCAAATAAGTAAAATTTATTGTTACTTATTATTTTGATTAATATTTTTATTGTAAATATACTGACTAAAAAAGTTGTAATAAAACTTGCAACTAAAATATTCAAACTAATATCATTTAATAAAAGTTCTTTTGATTTTAAAACACTGGCTCCTAAAATTAAAGGAATTGACATAAGAAAAGAAAATTTTATTGCCGAATTTTTGCTTATTCCTCTAAATAAACTAGCACTTATAGTCATCCCGCTTCTAGAAATTCCAGGCATAATAGCAATAACTTGTAAAATTCCTATAAAAAAAGCATCCAACTTATTAATATTACTTTTATTTTCATGAATAAATTTTGTAGAATAAACAACTATTCCAGAAAAAATAAAAAATATTCCCAAATAATTCGTATTATAAAAAAATATCTCAAAAAAATCTGAAAAATAAAAACCAATAATTCCTGCAGGAATTACCCCAATAATTATTAAAATAATATAATCCAAACTTTCTTTATTAAAACTCATTATTTTTAATATCTCTCTTTTAAATAAAAATAGGATTGCAAATAAACTGGCAAGATGCAAAAATATATCATAACTTAAATTTTGAAATCCGAAAAAATTCTGAGCAATTGCAAGATGTCCAGAACTGCTTATAGGAAACCATTCAGTAACCCCTTGTATAATACTTAAAATAATTGCTTCTTTAAATGAAACCATAATTATTAAAGAAATAAACAAATTTAAAGATAACTATATTTCTATTGCAGAATAAACTTCACTATATATTTCAGGATAATGTATATCCCATTTACCTCTTGTTCTATTAGCGTTAGATATATTTTTTGGATGGCTGACTTTTTCTAAATATGCTATTATAATTTTATCTCCATCTTCTTTAGAAAAAATTCTTCCTTTATATTCTTCAGGATTATTAACATGAAGGGTAACTTGCATTAGAATAATTATAGATTCACAGATTTCTTCAAAGGCATTTTTAAGTTCGTTTTCATCATTGATTATACTCTCTATATCTAAAACCATAAAATAATATCTTTCTTATATTTATAAGAATTATTGCACTAATACTGATATTTATAAGAATTATTGCACTAATACTAATATTTATAAATAATATTCATTTAATAATATAATAAATCTAATATATTTATATATTATGTTAAAAAAAGAATCAAAAAAAGATGAGGTAGAAAATGCTTTGCTTGGAAATTTTGTAGAGCTTCAAAAAGTCTTAACTAATTTAACTATAAAATTTGATGAATTATCTAATAATATTTCTAGACTTTTAGAACTATTTGAATTATCAGCTAAGAGTTTTGCAGATAAACCAATAAAAAATACTGGAATCGATGAAGAATTTCTAAAAAAACTTGATAATCTTTTAGACCAAAATAAAACAATGTCTAAAGCAATAATGATGATGGAAGAAAGAGTTAGAAATAGGACTACAGACTCTTCATTATCTCCGAGGATTAATCAACAAATTAGAAAATTTTAGAATATAAATATGTCATTAAATCAACTTTCAGATATAAAAAGAATATTATTTCTGCAGGAGTTTACAGGAGATTTAGTCTTGCATTCTACTGAAGATGAGAGATTAAGACATTTAATAAAAGTAGAAAGGATAAAAAGAAAACTTCTAAAAGAACCAGAAAAAAGCTTAGCCCCTGTAAGCAATATAATATTCAGAAATGAGTTTCAAAAATCTAAACCAATTATAGAAGTTAGAGAATATAAACCATCTATTGTAAGAAAAATTCCTCCAAAAATAATTCCTATATCTAAATATTTAAATAAAGATTATCAGAATCATCCAAATAAAACTAGAATTACAAATGAACTTATCAATGAACTAAATAGGCTAATAAATGATAAAAATGTTCAGATGATAGAATGTCCTGGAGCTGAGAAAAATATTATAGTAAAAGTAAGAAATAAAATAAATCTGACGAAGATAATTTTTAATGAAGAAGAAATAAATAATATTATTAATTATTTCTCAGACTCTGCCAGAATACCTATAATGGGGGGGATTTTAAAAGCTTCTTTAGGCTCTATAACAATTTCTGCTATATCTTCTAGTTCTAGATCAAGATTCATAATAAATAAAATTAATCCATATAATTTAATTAATATCAATAACATTTAAATATACTAAAATATTCCTTAAAAGATGAAAAAAGTTTTGTATTTTTTTGGAATGCTATCAATTTTATTAATGGTTATTTCTGTATTTGCTATAGGTTCAAGTGGTTCTGAAAAAATTGAAGACAAAAATTTTAGAATAGATGATAAAAAAGATAGAACTTACCAAGAAAAAAAAGCTGCAAGAGAAGTTTGTGAAGATATAAAAAATAGAGAAGAGAGAATAAAATGCAGATTGCAATATATAAAAGAAAATAAAGAAGATTTTGAAGCCCCTTATAATAAAATTCCAGAATCATGCAGAAATTTAGATTTTGAAAATAGGGGAAAATGTGTTTCTTTTTATCAAAAGTCAAAAGCTTGTTATGAAAAGAAAAGTATAGAGAAAAATAAATGTTTTAAGAGATTAGCTAATTTTGCCAAGGCAAGTTTAAAAGATGAAAAAAATGAGAAAAATAAAAAAGCGAGAGATTATGCTATATTATTATTATATGATATACAACAAAAAATAGAAGAGGCCATAAAAAATGATAAGATGGATGCAGAAGCAGGCTCTAAAATTATTGAAAAGATAACAGAAATAAAAGAAGATATACTTGCTGGAAAACCTAAAAATGAAATAAAACCTAAATTTTCAGAATTAAAAAATTTAATTAAAGGAGTAAAATCAAACATAGAAAATGAATAAAAATAATAAAAATCTAATAACTATTTTAGTAATCTTATTATTAATAATTTTAGTTATTGCTTATATTTTTATTAATAATACTAATAAGAAAGATACTATTAGCGAAGATAATAAAGAAGTAATTACAGTTGATAGTGAAGGTTTTGGGGCAGTTGATACCACAGATCAAATAGTTAGTGAAATAGATGACTCAATAAACTATTTTGAATAATTTTTATTTGATTAATTTAATTTTAAGCTAAGGTCGATCATATGCATCTATCTAATTTATAATTGATTTCATAAAAATAATAAATAAAATTTAAAACTATGAATAAAAAAGGAGGGAGAATTTCTTCTCCCAATCCCCTTTTTCCTACTTTCTTCAATATTCTGACTATTTAAACAATTTAGGTGATAAGATATAAACCTTACAAAAATAATTTTCAAATCTTTATTTTACTTTCTTTATATTGAAATATACTGACTGAAATATATTTAAATGGATTATTGCATAAATTAATATGAACAATAGAATTACAAAACAAAAATTAGATAAATATTATAATATAACTAATAAAGCTTTTAATATAGCAAAAATATCGGTTATTAAAAGTAAATTAAAGGAAGCAAAAGAAATTTTTATTATGGTTGAGGCATATCTTTCTGATTCAGTTTATTTTAAAAAAAATAAAGATTATGTTTTAGCGTATGGAGCTCTTAACTATGCTCATGGATGGCTTGACGCCGGTGCTAGACTTAAAATATACAAAGTTAAAGATAATAAATTATTTACTGTATAAATAATTTCTTTTCATGAATAAGAAAAAATAACAAAGGCCTGACCATATACTCAAAAAAAGTATTTTTTAATCTTGATGTGCTTACAGTTTCATCTTTTATTATAGATATTAATTTACTCTCTTTACTTGCAGAGATTCTTTCTAATGTTTCTTGCCATTTTGGAAGTTCTTTTTCTCTTCTCTCACTATACAATGGCTTTCCTTTAGCAAAAATTGAATCATTCTCTACATATTCTTTTAGGTATCTTATTAGTTTATCATCATTAGAGCTTGTAGTTATATTAACAACCAAAGCATCAGCATCTGATAAGTATCCTTTATAAAATTCTGGGATAATATCTATATGATTTTTAGATGGAGTAGAAAGCATTAATTCATTTTCACTGAAGTTTATCTCTAAAAATCTTTCTCCACCAATTTTCTTATATTCACCAAGTCTCTGACATAAATAATCACATAGGGCTTTATTTCTATCTTTACTATTAAGCCCTAAATTATAACTCATAAAGTTAAATAATATATCGATTTAAAAATGATTATTATACTTCATATGATACATTGTAAAGTAACCTTTAAATAATAAATAGCTTTTATTCATTAAAGGTTCATATGAAAAAAGTAATTGTGATTTCTTTGGGAGGCAGTTTAATAATCCCCAATAATATAAATGTAAAATTTCTAGAAAGATTTAGAGAGATAATTATAAAAAATAAGAGAAAGTATAAATTTATTATAGTTTGTGGAGGAGGATATCCTGCAAGAACTTATATTAATGGATTAAATAATCAACAAATAAAAGAGAAAGAATATTTTCAAAATCTTTTGGGAATATCAATTACAAGGATAAATGCCAGATTTATGAGTTATTTTTTTGGGAAAGATGCGAATCAAGGTATCCCTCATGAAATAAAAGAAATAAGAAATCTTTTATTAAAACATGATATAATCTTTTGCGGAGCTTTAAGATATGAAAAGAAACAAACTTCTGATTCAACAGCAGCAAAATTGGCAAAA
>JBBSXD010000002.1:0-36746 GCA_038045965.1 Nanobdellota archaeon | reverse complement strand
ATTTAGAGAATTATATGATGTTGATTTGCATATTTTTAAGGAAGATGCTCAGAATAATCTTTATGGATTGGTAATGCTTTCAGAAGCCTTGCGTTTACATCAAGTTCTAAACGAAGAGACTGAATTTAAAGGATTGAGATCTATTACTATAGATAATAATAAATTTTATAATAGAAACTTAATGGGACAGGGGAGATATATTCATTCTTTGGATTTTATGGGGATGGAGGAAGGAAGACATTTGAGTAATGGAGATATTGTTTTACAGAATAATCTAAGATCAAATTCTACTATCAATATTCATCATGAGTATGGTCATTTTAGAGGAAATCAAATTCTTGAAAAAGATCCTGATTTTGAAAAGGAATGGAGAAAATTTTCTATTGATAAAGATGGATTGTCTCTTTATAATAAAGATTATAATTCTAATTCTTTTGAAAATAGAGGGTTTGTTAGTAATTTAGCTACAATGAATTTTGATGAAGATGTTGCTGAAACTTTTTTTAGATCTATTTATCGGACGGAAGAATTTGTTTTGTCATTGATTAAAGGGCATAATAGGAGTTTGAAAGGAAAAATTGAAGTTGGGATTAGTTATGGATTATTACCTAAATATTTTAGAGAATTTGTTCTTCTTATAGATGGTTATAATTCTTATATTAGGGGAGAAACTAATAATTTTCAGAGATTTTTAAATGAAAGTGAAACTTTCTTAGAAAATTATCCTAATAGTATTTTTTCTTCTAGAGTAAATAATTTTAGGGGTGATTTGTTTAGTAGCAAATTAAATAATTTTAATATAATATCAAATTCAGATTATTTTTATGAGAATGCAAGAAGATCTTATATTAGTTCTTTAAACTCTTATTTTAAAAGTATTAATTCTTATCTAGATTCTCTAAATGGTTTGACTGGATTAAGTAGGAATATTTCTCCTAAGGAAATTGTCAATGAATTTGAGAGGTCTTTGATTATATTTATAGATTCAATGAATAATGGAGATATATTGTTACCAATTAATGGAATTAACCAGTATTTATTAGAAAGAAAATTAATATAACTCTAGATAAATTATTAAATATACTTTACTATATTTTTATAAGTTTTGTTTTAAAAGATGGTGAAATTTTGGGATATAAATAGAAAGAGCGATAGAGTTGCAATAATTATCTTTATATTATTCTTTATTCTAATAATTTTTTATTATCTAGTAAATTTTGAAGAAAATTCTGGATTAATTAAAGATGATTATTCTGGTAAAATAATATCTATTATTAATGCTGAACATTTAGATGGTGATATGAATTTTATGGAAAATATATTTAATTTAGTTATTAAGAAAGATGATAAGTATGTTATAATAAAAGATGGAGAATCTATTAAATTAGAATTTGAAAAGTCCCCCTCAAATTTAAATGATATCAGTTTTTATGCAAGAAGCGAGAAAGGTGGGAATGTTTATGCTTATTCTGATGATGAAAATCTACTTTTTAATGTCTATGTTAAAGAAAATAAATTATACAAGAATTCTCTAGAAAAATTAAAGAACTCAACTAGTATCTTTTATTTAAAAGTTAATGGTTCTATAGAGTTTGATTATATATACGATCCTTTATCTTTAAAAATAAACATCTCAGATGTTTCTTCAGATACGAATACTATAAACATAACTAGAGAAAATAATTTTACACATTTAGTTATTAGTAATCAGAGTCCTTATTATAATGATAGTGGTGGAGCAAGACCGTTACCTATTAACGGGTTGGTAATATATTACCCATTTGATGTTAATCATACTCAAGAAACTAGAAATATAGCTGGTATTTATGGGAATAGAAAAGGAAATTTTACATATGATTTTACAAGATGGGATAATGATGGAGATGTTTTCTTGAATGGAACTGGAAAATGGAATAGAACTTGTGGTATGTATGGAGGATGTTATCAATTTGATGGCGATGGAGATTTTATTAATGTTACAAAAAGTACGACGAACGAGAGCTTATTGTTACCAACTAATTTAGATTTGCCTTGGTCTTTTACAATGTGGTTTAAAACTGAAGTGTCAAGTAATGCTACAAAGAGAGCACAAACTTTAATTAGTTTTGATAATAACAAAATTATATATATTTCTACTTATAATAATATTACTACTGATGCAGATTCTAACGGATTAATTTGTGGTAGTGGTGGAGATCCTTTTGGAGGTCAAAATATTACAGTAAGTAAGTGGCATTTTATATCTGCTATAGTTAATAAATCTACTTTAAATATTTCTCTATATATAGATAATAGAACTGGTTTAAATTGTGGAGCTATTGGATCTATATCTACTGGCGGTACATTATCTCTCGGCACCAACAGCACCTACGGAGAATATTTCAACGGATCCATAGATGAATTTATGTTTTTCCAGAACGTAAGCTTAACTGCTGCACAGGTTCTAGACATTTATAATAATCAATCTCCTAGATTTAATTCATCTGGAATTCAGGAATTTGGAAATCAAAGCATACTAAATATATCTTCAGGATATACAGAAGTAGTTGTTACTGGAGATGTTTTTAATTATTCCAATAGCAGTATTAATTTAAGTGTGGCTTATTATGATGGAGGCTGGACAAGCACCGCTGCACAAGTCTTTAGCGGGAATAATACTTTTGCAATAAGCGGTTCAAGCACTAATTTAACTTTGAATTTTAGTTTTTATGCAGGAAATTATTCCAGCGTTTCTTCTTTAGGAGGACATAATTTTTATAGTCCTATTTTAAGTTCAGTAACAAAAAATTTAATTGTTCATTTAAACGATAGTCTCCCCCCAGATATTTCTATAACGACTCCAAGTATAAACAATTCAAATAGTTCTGACACTGGATTAGATATTTTATATACAAGATCAGATGCTAATTTAGAATCATGCTGGTATTCTAATGATACTTATTTAGTTAATATAACTCTTGCATCATGTGGAAATATAACGACGCTGACATGGTCAGATGGATTGCATAATGTTACAATATGGGCAAATGATACTTCTGATAGACAGAATAAAAGTACGAGAAGTTTTAAGATAGATAGTATAAAACCAGATGTGAATATAACTTCACCAATAAATAAAACTGAAAGTTCGGATACTGGTTTAGATATTTTATATACGAGGTCAGATATTAATTTAGAATCATGTTGGTATTCAAATGATTCGTATTCAGTTAATACAACTCTTGCATCATGTGGTAATTTAACGACGATAACTTGGGTAGTAGGTCCTCATAATGCAACAATATATGTTAATGATACTGCAGGAAATGAAAACAGAACATCTGTAACATTTAATATAACTAGTAGTGATTCTGGAGGTAGTTCTGGAGGCGGAGCCGCTAGTGGAAGCGGAGGAGCAAGTGTGTCAGCTTCAAAAAGTCCTTCTGAAAATAACAATAATATTAATGAAATTATTTTTAAGGAGGTTATTAATAAAGAAATAATTGTTCCTAAAGATTTTGTATGCGGAGAATGGGGTAAATGTAATGTTAATTACGAATTAAATAATTTAAATGAAAATTCTTTAATTTTAGGAGGAGAGCAGAGTAGAATTTGTACAAATGAAAATGGAGAAGTTGGAGAAGTGGTTCAAAGAAGAGATTGTGATATCTCTTTACCTAAAGAAGAGATATCAATAACTAAAGTTGATAAAGAATTAAAATTATCAGATATAAATAATAAATTTGTTGGGACGATAGATATTATAGAAAGATTTGAAGACGGAGTTTTGATTAAGGAATTGAATTTAGAATTTTATCTCTAATTATTTTAATTGATTCTATAGTTTATAGGATTATCCTATGGTGAAAGACATAAGTCTTTTCCTATGAATATAAGGGTATATTTGGCATTATTTATTACATAATATGTTACTTTTTATGCTATATAGAAAGATTTTTAAATATAAAAGCAGTATATATTATTATGGTAACTAAATATGATATTTTTGAATTAATGTATAAGAATAGATTTTCCATGAGACCTGTAGATGTTGTAAGAGAATTTAATAAATCTCAAGAAGATTATCATGCAATCCACAAACAGCTTAGAGAACTTGTTGCTTTAAATCTTTTAAGGAAAACTAAACATGGTTTTGAAGTGAATATAAACAAAAAAACAGAGATTTTATACGGCATAATTCAACATTGTTTAAAGAATAATGTTAGTTATAATTATCTGCTTGATAAGAATTTCGCAGCATTCTTAAGTAAAACTTTACAAAAGGAAGAAATTACTTCAGATGATGCAGGTGTACATCCAAGAACTTTTAAAAAATATACAGAAATGTTGAATAGATTTGGATTGGCCCTTATTATATCAAAAAAACCATTAAGAGTAAAAATATTTTATAATGTTTTGTTAAATAATATTCTTGTTTATTTTAATTACAAAAATCAGATTATTAAAGAAAGTTCTTACTTGTATAATAAAGAAATAGAAAGAGAATTAAATATTTTTAAGAGATTAAAAAGGAAAGACGAGAATCTATACAGAAATATTGTAAAAGAGTTTGAGATATCATTTACTTATCATAGTCTTTCGATAGAAGGAAATCCTGTAACTTTATCAGAGACTTTTAAAATATTGCAAGATAAAATTATTCCCGGTAATTTGAAAGCTTTAGATGTTGAAGAAATAAAAAACTATCAAAATGCTATTTTACAGATGTTGCAGGATAGCGTACAAAAAAAAGTTTTAAATATAAATTTAATTCTTAATTATCACAAAATAGCAATGAATCATATTCCAAGCATTGCTGGCAAAATAAGAGCTGAAGAAGTTTATATTAAAGGAAATCCTAATTTTAAAATAAAAAAGGCTAAAAACGTCCAAAAAGAATTAGATTTTTTATTTGAAGAGTATAATAAATTTATTAAAAAGAGAAAATTATCTTTTAATAAAATTTTGAATTTTGCAGTTTATTTTCATAATGAGTTCCAGCATATACATCCTTTTGTTGATGGAAACAGTAGAACAACAAGATTAATTACATTTTATTTATTACAGATAAAAGATATTCCAATATTTGATATCCCATTTGGATTGTTAGATGAATATATTAATTATACAAAAGGATCAAAGAAAAGAGAAGATGAGAAACTTTTTCAGACATTGCAAAAAATTATCCTATGGAACCTCAAGAAAATAAATGAGAAGTTAAGTTAAATGTTTCTATTCTCAATATTGATTTAGAAAGTATTATTAAACCACAATAATAAAGAGCATAAAATAATTCTTCAGTAATTTATCTTTATTTCTTCTAACAATTTAGCTACTTCTATTGTGCATTCATAAATTTTGCATTTTATTCCTATTTTTGAAGTAAAACATAAATAGAAAAGTATTCAAGGTGATATTTTGTTGTTGCTAATCACATATTTGATTTGCCTTTAAGATCTTGTAATACTAAAAGAGTTTCTTCTGCACCTTGTATATATTCTCTAGCTAAATTATCATTTGGATTATTTATTTCTAATCCAGATCGCTGTTTACAGCACCATTTTAATTTGTTAACATCCATTTTACTATTTTTTCAGAATCTTGAATCATTAAATGTTTATTTTTTATTTCTTCTTTTAAAACTGGGGTTATATCATCAAATTTTTTAATATTAATTAAATGAAACTTAATATCATGTTTTCTCTCAAATTCTTTAAAATTATTTTTATTAGAATTACCAATAATAACACATTTCTTTAGTTAAAAAAATTAATGCTATAGAATTTAATCTTTCATTTCAATTTTTATATTTATATTTCTTGGAACATATAATCTCATAACAGAATGAAGTACTCTATCGTCTGCTGGCAGATCAATTACCCTCGAGTGTATTCTCATCTCATAATTATCAAATGTCGCTGTTCCGTTTCCGCATGGAGATTTTCTGGTTGTTATTTTTAGTTTTTTTGTTGGAAGAGGAATAGGTCCACTTATTGGAACTCCCAATTTACTGGCTATTTCAGATATCTGATTACAAATATTATTAAGATCTTCTATTTTCATACTTTTTAATTTTATTCTTACTTTTGACATTTTTAGTATATACGAATGTAATTAAGTGAGAAAATGGCTTTAAAAACTTTGCGTGTTTTTTAGTACTCTCTGTAATTTTTTTGGAGATAATATTCTATAGGAATTAACATTCCTAAACAAAACATACTCCAGCCTATAAAAGTTATTATTATAAAAATAGTATTTTTTAACAAAAAAGAAATTATCAAAAGAGATACCCATTCTATTATACCAAATAAAAATAACATCACCCACGTAGTTTTTTCTTTTCTTTTTATTATATAATCTGATAAATAAATTATAATTATTCCTGAAGGTATAATTAATGTTCCAATTAATATATGATATAAAATAAAAATATTGGCTATTTCAGGATTGAATTTTGAAAAAAATCCCCATAATTGATTTATAGCATTAAAATTTGATTTCATATTCATATTATCAAAAAAGATTATGAAGAGCCCTAAGAAAATCATATATATCCCATTAGCATATGTTATTCTTCCACCTTGTTTTACTCTTTGAATATTCATAAAAATATTAAAATCTTTAATTTTTTAAGCATTTATGTTTTGAAAGATTTATTAATGTTGTTAAAATAGTATCGATATGGAAGCTTACTGGGATTTAATTAAAAGAATAATTATAGAATCAGATTTAGTTTTGGAAATTTTGGATGCAAGATTGATTGAAGTCTCTAGAAATGAAGAAATTGAAAATTTAGTTAAAGAAATTGGGAGACCATTATTATTTGTTGTAAATAAGAGCGATTTAGTAAACAGAAATATTTTAAAGAAACAAATTTTAGATCTGAAAAAAGAAGGAGATGTAGTTTTTGTGAGCGCTAAAAAACCTAAAGATGTTAAAGTAATTTTATATGCAATTAAGAAAATTTTTAAAATATATGGGAAGAGAGAAAAGGTGATTCATCTTGAAAATAAAAAATTTAAAATAAGAGAAGCTAAGGCGGATATTGTTGTAGGTATTTTAGGTTATCCAAATGTTGGTAAATCAAGTATAATAAACGCTTTGGCTCATAAGAGAAAAGTGAATGTTACTAAAAAAGCTGGAACTACTCATGGAATTCATTGGGTTAAAATAAGCAACGAAATTAAAATTATTGATAGTCCAGGGGTTATTCCTTTAAAAGAAAATAAATTGGAAGATGAAATAAAATATGGACTTATTGGAGCTAGAACTGATAAACTTAGAAATCCTGAGGAATTAGCACATATAATAATTAAATTATTTTTTAAAAATAATCCAAAAAATTTTGAAGATTTTTATGGTGTTCAAATTAGTGAAGATGTAGAAAATGTTGTTGAGAAAATTGGCATGATGAAAAGTTATTTGGTTAGGGGAGGATTAGTTGATGAATATAGAACTTGTTTAGACATTGTAAGAGACTGGCAGAATGGAAGGTTGAATTTATAACATTTAAAAATTTAAGAAGAGGTAAGTTTTAAAAGTCCTGATTTTTAATAATTTAGGTTATTGATACTTGATAATAAGTTTATTATTAAAATTAATAAAAAAGAATGGGCGCATAAGCTAGCGGTAAACTGGTTCGTTTACACCGAACTCTTCGAGGTTCGACTCCTCGTGCGCCCATGTTTATTTTAAATTTTTTTGTTGTGTCTACATATGAAGATTTATAAAGAATGTAGACATAATATTATTATGACATATACTGAAGTTAGAAATATTAATGATAAAAAATATTATTATAGAGTTATCTCTATAAGAAATGGCAATAAGATCTCAAAAAAAAGGGTATATCTTGGATATAATTTATTAAGTTT
This sequence comes from Nanobdellota archaeon, assembly GCA_038045965.1. Taxonomy (GTDB): domain Archaea; phylum Nanobdellota; class Nanobdellia; order Pacearchaeales; family GW2011-AR1; genus ARS1285. The sequence continues at coordinate 28,893 of JBBSXD010000002.1, read as the reverse complement.
GGAACTATTAAAAAAAGAGAAAATGGCTGATGAAAAGTTGTTATCTAAAAAGATAAAAAAAACAAATAAAGAAATAGAGAAGATTAAATCTAAGATAGTAGGAACCTTAAGGAAAAACAAAGTTGTCAGAGCAGGGGTATTTGGCAGCTATTCAAGAGGTGAACAAAATAAAAGTAGCGACATCGATATAGCTGTTGAAATTAAGGATAATACTATGAGCTTGCTTGGTTTTATAGGATTAATCAGATTATTAGAGGGATTATTAAAAAGAAAAGTAGATTTAGTTGAATATAACGCTATAAAACCCAGAATAAAGGAAAGAATCTTAAATGAAGAGGTAAGAATAATATGAAGAGAGACATTGGATTATTTATTGAGGATATAGCAAAAAGTATAAGGAATATAGAAGAATTCTCGAGAGGTCTAAACAAGGAAAAGTTTTTTAAAAATAATCTTAGACAAAGCGCGATAATAAGACAATTAGAGATAATTGGAGAAGCAGTTAAAAATATACCAGACTCATTTAGGGAAAAATATCCGAGAATAGTTTGGAAAGACATAGCAGGATTTAGAGATATATTAAGTCATGCTTATTTTGGATTAAATTTGGAGAGAGTTTGGAACATAATTGAAATTGATTTATCAAAACTTAAAGAAGAGATAAGTAAAATAAAGATTGATTAGAATTAACAAAAATATTAATCTTATTTACACAGAGTATTCACCAGTTCAATTCTGGTATCGTCGATTTTTGCTGGTATTTTAGAGCAAATAAGGTGTCATAAAAAGTGTTTAATAAAAAAAGAACAATAATTTTATACTTGTTTACACCAAGTAGATTGTAGTTAGATACTTCCTAGAACTATGATCTGATATTATTTATTTTGTTTATAATAATTAAAAAATCATAGAACATAATTTTTGAAAAAACAAAGGTTTAAAAATAGTGTATAACTCTTTTTATAAATATTTAAATCGATAGAGCTAGTTTATTCTATCTCTGAGAAATAAGTAGTTATTTAAATATATCGGGAGGAAAATAATATGGGAAGATTTGACAACCAGAGAAGTAATAGATCGGGCGGATTTAATCGTGGATTTAGAAGCAATTTTGGTCCAAGAGAAATGCATAAAGCTGTTTGCGATGAATGCAAGCAAGAATGTGAAGTTCCTTTTAAACCTACAGAAGGCAAACCAGTTTACTGTAGAGATTGTTTCAGAAAAAAGAATCCTAATCCAAGATTCTAGTTTCTAACATAAATTATTTTTTTATTTATTTTTTTGAATGAAATTGAATTATTTGATTGTAGTTTTTATGTGACATAAATGTATTTAAATATAATTTAGTAAAGTTTCTTATGGGATTAGAATATAATTTATCTGAAATTAATGAAATTCAGAAATTAAAAGATGAGTTGGCTCCTAGAAAGAATTGTAGACAATATGTTCTAGAGAATGATGGAAAAGCTGAACTTCTTGAGAAAGAAGAATTTAATTCTCTTTGTAGAAATAAAGATTTTATCGATGGTCCTTTTAAAGAATCTTTAGGTGATGGATATGGTGAGCCTTATAATCCTAATAGACAAGTGTTTGGAAGGTTAAAAGATGGAAGAATTGTTTACTGTGAATTATCAGATTCTGCTCAAGAAAAAGTTAAGAAATTATTAGAGAGAAGATAGTAGGGAGTTTCATTATTTATTAAAAGGAATTAATTTTATAAAGAGATGTTTATTAAAATTGTTATTCAAGCGACATTAGTTTAGTGGCAGAACACATCGTTGCCAACGATGGAATACGAGTTCGATTCTCGTATGTCGCATTATTCATCATCGCAATCTTCAAATTTGATTTTATCTATATCTTCATAAGCTTTTTTTCTTTCTAAACTACATTTATCACAATATTTTCTGATAAATTTTGGATGAGGCATAGTCTCAAAGTTCTCACCACATTCTTCGCATTTTATTATCTTCATTTTTTTTTAAGATAATTTGATTTTTTAAATCTTTCTGAAATTGTTTTTATGCTAATGATTACAACAAAACTTAAATGCTTTGAATATATGTTAATTTGTTAAAAAAGAGTCCCTATGAGCTTTGAAGAAATAATTTATAATAATGCTGCTAGAGTTCAGAAGCCGTTATCATATATAGTAAGAATAATCTTGATGATTTCTATAGCTTATGCAATTTATTCGCATCAGTGGAGAGTCTTGTTTATAGATTTATTACTTTTAGTTCTTGTTTTAGTTCCGGCTATAGCAATTAAATATAATATAGAATTACCGAGAGAGGTGGAATTTATTTTATTAGGTTTTGTGTTATTATCTTTTTTTCTTGGAGATATAAAGGGAATTATAATCCAATTATTTTTTGGATTGGCTATAGGATTTTTTAGTTTAGCATTTATTTTTATAATATCTAAAAACAGCAGAATAAAAATTAATTCTTTTTTTATTTATATTATTGCAATAAGTGCTTCAATGGGTATTGGCGCTTTATCGGAACTTGTTAAATTTTTGCTTAAAACTTATCTTGATTACGAGATAAGATTAATAGATTATGATTATGCAATGGCAAGTTTAGGATTTGTTTTTTTAGGTTCTTTTTTGGCTACTAGTTTAACTTTAGGATATTTTAGAAATTATGATCTGCCAATTTTAAAACATTTTATTAAAAGATTTAAAGTTAAAAATCCTAATTTATTTATTGAGAGATTTGATTCTCCTGTAGAAGTCCTAGAATTAATAAAAAAAGGAGAAAATGATAGAATGGAATTTAAATCAACTCTTAGAACTAATTTACATACTGGAGAGCAAGATAGAAAAATAGAACATTCAGTATTAAAAACTATTGCTGCTTTTTTAAATAGTGAGGGAGGAATTTTATTAATAGGAATTATGGATGAAGGAGTTATATGTGGAATCGAGAAAGATCATTTTCAGAGCAATGATAAATTTAATCTGCATTTTACAAATTTAATTAAAGAATATATAGGAAATGAAAATCTGCCTTATTTACATTTTGAGTTAATTAGAGTAGAAGATAAAACTATAATGAAAATAGATTGTATGAAATCTAGAAAGCCCGTTTTTCTAAGATTTTATAAAGATGAAGAGTTTTATATTAGAGTGGGAGCTGCAACTACTCAAGTTATAGGAAGCAAGTTAGTCAATTATATTACAAATAATTTTAAATGAAATATTAATAAGATTTATATAACGAAGATTTTATATAATTGGATGGAAGAAAGACAAAATAATTCTGATGAAAGCTCGCTAGAAGATAAAAAATATCAAAATCCTGAGTTGAAAAAAACAGATATTCCTCAAGTTAATGGTTCTGTTGAAAGCAAAGAAATGCAGAAGATTAGAGAAAAACTTGAGAGTTTAAAAAAATATATTAATAAAAAACATAAAGAAGTTAGTGCTGTAGGAATTATTCCTCCTCAAGCTGCAGATATGTTTGATGAAGAAAATGAATTAACAGAAGAAGAAAAAAAAGATAAACTAATGCACTTAGTAGTTATTTTACCAAGTGATAAGGAAAAAGAATTTAATGAAATTAAACTTGATATTCTTAATAAAATTAAAGAGGATAAATTAAAGATATGGCTGAATATATTTTTAGAAATAGATTTGTGGAATATCTGTTTAGATAGCAAATATAAAATTATAGAAGCAATTGGAATGGCTTATCCTTTATTTGATAAAGGTATTTTAGGAGCTTTGAGAGTAGCACAAATTCATAAAAGTTTAGCTTTAAAAAAATTTGAGAAATATGTTTATAGTTATGTTATTGGGGGAAGTTTAGTTAGAGGAGAAGTTTTGCAAACCAGCGATGTGGATGTTTATATTATAATTGATGATACAGATGTTAAAAGAATGCCTAGACTTGAATTAAAAGAGAAACTTAGAAATATAATAAATAGTTATGTTATGCAAGCTGGGGAGTTAGCTGGAGTTAAAAATAAATTATCTCCTCAAGTCTATTTGCTTACTGAATTTTGGGAAGGAGTTAAAGATGCTAATCCTATTTTTTATACTTTTTTGAGAGATGGAGTTCCTATTTATGATAGAGGAGGATTTTTGCCTTGGAAATTATTGCTAAAAATGGGAAAGATAAGACCTAGTCCAGAATCTATAGATATGTTTATGAGCATGGGAGATAAGACTAAAGATATTGTTAAAAGAAGGATGTTAGATATTGTTGTTGGAGATATTTATTGGGGAATAATTACTCCCAGTCAAGCTTTATTAATGCTTTATGGTCTTCCTCCAACTAATGTTTATGAAACTGTTGCTGAAGTAAAAAGAATCTTTGTGGATAAAGAAAAATTGTTAGAGAAAAAATATTGGGATATATTAGATGAAATAGCAATTAAATATTATAAAGGATTTGAACATGGGAAAGTTAATGAGGTTTCAGGAAAAGAAATAGATAAATTATTAAAAGATTACCAAGATTATTTGGACAGACTTAAGCAGTTAAGAGAAGAATTAGAAAAAAGAATGACCGAGAAATTGTTTAAGGAAATTTATGATAATGTTTTTGATATATTGAAAAATTTGTTTGGAAAAAATACTGAGTTGGTTTTAATTAAAAATTATGAGAAAGAAATAGTTAATTCTGGGAAAGGAGATCCGAGATATCTCAAAACTTTGAACAAGCTTATATCTATGAAAAAAGAATTTGGAGGAAAGAAAGTTCCTAGTAAATATGATTTTGAAAGTTTGAGAAAAGAAAGTGTTTATTTAATTCAAGATATTACTGAATATGCTCAGAGAAAAGAATTGGGATTATTGCAAAAAACTAAAGTTGTTGTAACATTTAAAGATGATAAAGGAGACAGACATGCTGAATTATTTTTAACTAAGCCTGCTTTTTTAGTGGAAGAGCAGAATGTTAGTAAAATAGAAAATGGGAAATTTATAAAAAGTGATGTTAACGAATTTAATGGAGTTCTTTCTAATTATAGAGGAGGAAGGGTAGTTATAGATGATGAAGTTATTAAAATTTTAAGAAAAGAATTGGGAGATTTCAGTATATCTTTATAGTATCAGAAAAAATTTCCGAAAAATCGCTGATTGGCGATTTTTCTTTCAAATGGAAATTTTTTGGGATGCTCCGAAACGACCTCACCATAAATGGTGAGGTTTTCAACGTTTCGGACATAAAAGATTATAAATCTATTTTCATTATTTTATTCATGAATAAAAAATTGGCTGGATTGTCTTTAATTGTAGGATTAGTTTTTGGGGGGGCTGGAGATTATTTTATTAGAAATTATTTAGATAGTGTTAGAGATAATAATGTAGATATTAAAGAGGAAGTTATGGAAGATAGCAAATTAGTAGGAACTTTAAAATTAAGAATCGATGAAATTCCTTATCTTCCTGTAGGAACTTTGAATGCTTATGATGAAAGAGGAATTTCTTATGAAATATTTTATAATAGTTTAGAAGGTAGTGCAACTATCCGTGAATCTAAAATAATTAGTGATAATAGTTCTATTTCTGATAATAAGGAGATAAGTTTTTAAACCTATTTTTTCTTTGGTTTCTGTTTACTATGAAAGGCAAAGTTATACAATTTAGGAGAGGATTAAGAAGAATCCATGAAAGACATTTTTTGTTAGATGTTGGAACTAAAAATCGCGAAGAAGCTAATAAATTTTTAGATAAAGAAGTAGTCTGGACTTCACCTGCTGGAAAAATTATAAAAGGAAAGATATCTAGTCCTCATGGAAATAAAGGATTGGTTAGAGCTATTTTTGAAAAAGGTTTACCTGGACAATCAAGAAATACGGATGTAGAGGTGAAAGCGTAGAATGACAAATAGATGGACAAATAGATTGAGGCTGATTCCTTTTTTTGATAATAGAACTAATAAATATAAACTTAGAGAGCTGTCTGAAAATATTCCTATGCCCCCTATGCCCTTATCTAAAATTTATAAATCTCGTAATGGGGAGTTGTATGCAAGTGGAGTTGATGAAAAAAATTTAGGTTATTTATATTTTTTTCGTGTTTCTGATTCTAATCGAGATAGTTGTGAATGGATTCCTTTTAAAAATTATGATAAAGATAAATTTATTGAAGATGATATGGATATAGATTTTCCTGATGATTCTGGTTTTCAAGGAGCTGATTAATGGGATGTGGATGTTCTGAAAAATCAGAAGAAATAAAAAGGTATCATGAAATGATTGGTAGTTGTGATAGAGATCCAAATAATGTTAAAGAAGAAAAATATTCTGGATTAGTTGAAAAATTAGGCGATTATGATTCTTCAAGGAGGAATTATTAATGGGAAATGCTAGAAAAGCTTCTGCATATTCTAAAAGAATACCTGTTTCTAATACCAGAAAATCTAAAAAATTGCAGAAAAGTTATGTTAAAACAATTCCTCCTCAGAAAATTGTAAAGTTTAACATTGGAAATATTAAGAAATTTGAGGCTGGAGAATTTAGAATAAAAGGAACTATTTCTGCAGGAGAAAACATTCAGATAAGAGATATGGCTTTAGAAGCTATAAGACAAGGATTAAATAAAGATATGACTAATCTATTTCAAAATGATTTTTTTATGAGAGTTAATGTTTATCCTCATAATATCTTAAGAAATAATAGGGTTTTTAGCGGAGCTTCAAAAGGAGAAAGAGTGCAAACTGGGATGAGCAAAGGTTTTGGATCATCAGAGGGGAGAGCTGCTGTAGTTAAAAATGGACAGTCAATTTTTAGTCTTTATTTTAATAGTGAAGATAATATTCATAAAGTAAGAGGATTTATTAAAAAAGTAACCCCAAAATTAGCTTGTAGAACTATTGTGAAGTTTGAGAAATTGGGTTCGAATTTGTGATTTTATTGATGATAAAATTAGTTTTATCTTACAAAAATATATTTTTTTAATGGAGCTTTTGATAAAACTAATTGGAACAATTGATTCTTAACCGCTTTTGGATTTTCTTCTGAAACTCTGAATGCTCCTGCACATGATAATAAATAATATTCCCACATTCTTTTAAATTTTCCTTTAACTTTTTGATTATACTTTTTTTCTAGTCTTGGCCATGAAGATTGGAAATTTTCATTCCAAGCCATAAGTGTAGGATCATAATCTTGTCCGAAATTATGTAAATCTAAAATTGTAAATAATCCTTCTGTTGCTTTTGATAGTTGAGAAATAGAGGGCAGATTTCCTCCTGGGAAAATGTATTTGGTTATCCAAGGATTCGTAAAATTTTCTGATTTTATTTTCCCGATATTATGAAGAATAAATAATCCATTTTCAGATAAACATGAATGTGCAATTTCCATTAATTCTTTTAAATTAACATGCTCTGCTAAACCAATAGAGATTATTCTATCAAATTTTCCTTCTGCTAATCTATAATCTTTATTTATAATTTTTATAGGTAGATTGTTATTCCATTCTCTAGAGAATTCAATTTGCTGTTTGGAAATATTATAACAAGTAACTTCAACTCCATAATTTCTTGAAGCATAATTTGCAAATCCTCCAAAACCGCTTCCCAATTCTAATAATTTCATTCCTCTTCTTAAATCTGCCTTTTTGCAAATTAATTCTAATTTATTTATCTGAGAATTTCTTAGATTAAATTTCTTGTTATTTTCTTCATTTCCTTTATATGAACAAGTATATTGCATGAAGGCATGATTTTCTGTTTCCATTGGATTTCCCCCTAACATTTCAATGTATAAGTCATTTCCAAGATCGTAATGCAAATCCATTAATTTATCAGAGTTTATATTGCTTAAAATTTTTCTAATTAAAAGATTTAATAGGGGATAGTTTTCTTTTGCGTGAGCTCTTAGATTATAAGTAGTTATTTTGTCAAATAATTGATCTAGAGAGTTACAGTCCCAGTCTCCATCCATATAAGATTCTCCTAATCCCAAAGAACCATTTGAAATTACTCTATCGTAAAATCTTTGGTTATGAACATTAATATCCCAAGGATTATCTCCATTTATCTTTATTCTTGCATGACTAAAGATTTCTGATAATATATCTTTGTTTCTTGATTTTCTTAATAATAACATTTTCCTTAATTATCGATAAAATTCAAGAAATATATTGTTTTTAAAAGTTTTTATTTCTTTTATAGATTAAAATTTTTCTTATTTTTTACATATCCATCCTTCTGGACAGACAACTTCTTTTTTTGTTTTAAGATATGTATGTAATGTCAAATCTCTATCAAAGAAATCTAAATATATTCCTTTCCTTTCAAAATCTGTTTTGTATATATAATAATCTCTTTGGTGTTGATTATAATTAATGAAAGTTCTGTAATAGTTATTTTCATTGCTGTCTTCTATGTAAAAAGTTTTTGATGTTAATTTGTTTTCTTCTTCTATAAAATATTTATTGTAATTGTAATAGTTGTAATTATTGTAATAGTCATCATTGTAGTAATTCATGGAAGAGACTAAAATGGTAGAAATTAGTAATATTATAAATGTTAAAAAACATACACTCTTTTTCATGAGCTTATTAATTTTAACAAGTATTTAATTATTGTTGTGATTTTAATATTATTCTAGAAATATGTCAATATGATCTTATGGGAGATATTTTAAACTTTATTCATATATCTATTTATGGCGTATTTAGTTTTTACATTACAATCTTTATATCAAAAAATTATTTTGAGATTATCTTTGAGTCAACAGGAAAGGATTAGGAATATAGTTCAACAGTTGAAAAATAATCCTTATGCTGGTGATCAATTGCAGATAAAATCATTAAGAGAGAAACATATAGATGAAAAAAGATTATATTATTTTGTATTTGAAACTTGAAAGTTGTATTAGTTGTTGCAATAAGTGATAAGAAAACGCAACAAGAGACAATTGATAGATTAATCTCAGAAATAAATTTCTATAGAGAATATGTAAAGAATTTATTGAATAATTAGGCTAGTCTTATTATTCTTCCTTTTTTTAGATCTTCCAGTCCTTCTTTAATCTGATTTTCTATATTAAAATCTATTTCTTGTTTTTCTTTTCTTAGTTTCTCTAATTCTCTTATCATTTCTTCGTATTGTTTTTTTGGTATAGATACTATTTCCATTTGATTTATTAATTTTAACAAGTATTTAATTATTGTTGTGCGATATTGATACATCCCTCGGGCAAGAGTCGAACTTGCTTCAAGTGGTCTACAGCCACCTGTAATAACCGTTATACTACCGAGGGTATTATACTAGTTATTTTGGAGTATATTTAAGTTTTTGTATTTGGTTTTTATTTTTTGATTATTTTTAGAAATTTATTTAATTAGATAAATTTCATAACTTAATAGTAATTACATATGAAAAGATTTATAAACGGCTTTTCTTTTAAATTAGTATGAAAATAGAATGGATTGGAACAGGATCTGGATTAAATCCTAAATTAGGAAATACAAGTTTCATGGTTAGTGGAACAGAAAAAAGAAATTTATTAGTAGATGTAGGATATACAGTTCCTTTTAAATTAATGGAGTCAGATAGATTAAAAGATGTTAGTGATATTGTGATAACTCATACTCATGCAGATCATATTGGAGGAATTGAAGCTGTAGCTTTTATGAATTATTTTTGTTATAAACTAAGAGGAAAATATAGAATAAATTTATATTTAGCAAGCAATGAATTTGCTCATAATTTATGGGAACATTCTTTAAGTGGAGGATTAGGTAAGTTGCAATCTGAAAATAATAAACCATTTAATGCTACTTTGGACGATTATTTTGAAGTTAAAATAGGAAAAGAGATAGAAATTCCTGGGATTCCTAAATTATTTTTATTTCCAACTTTACATGTTTTGGGTATGGAAAATTATGGATTAAGATTTGATAATGGAGTATTTTATTCTGGAGATAGTGTTGAATTGCCTTCTTATGATTCAAGAATAATATTTCAAGATTGCCAATTTTTTGAAACTAATTCTGATGTGCATATGCCTTATGATAAATTAAAAAGGGAATTGCCTAAAGAAGTTAAAGAAAAAACTTATCTTGTTCATCTTGGTAATGGATGGGATAAAAAAGATGTAAAAAAAGATGGGTTTGCTGGATTTGTAATGCCCGGACAGATTTTTGAATTTTAGTAGAATAATTTATTAATATAGTTTATATTTTAATAAGTATTTGTAGATTAAAATGAAAGAAGGAATGAAAGCTGTAGATTTTGAATTAAAAGATAAAGATGGAAAAAATATTAGACTTATCAATATAAAAAGTGATTATACTATTATTTATTTTTATCCTAAAGATAATACTCCAGGATGTAGCATAGAAGCAAATGAATTTAGTAATTTTGTTGAAAAATTTAGAGAATTAAATACAGTTATAATTGGTATCTCTGGAGGAGATGAGAAGAGTAAAAGAAATTTTTGTGAGAAATATAATCTGAGAATTATTTTATTATCAGATCCAGACTTTAGTATTTGTAAAAAATATAATTCTTATGGAGAGAAGATTTTTATGGGAAGAAAGTTTAATGGCATTTTTAGAAATACATATGTTTTAGATAAAAATAAAAATGTAATAAAAATTTATGAAAATGTTAAAGCAAAGGATCATGCTCAAGAAGTTTTGAAATTCATTAGAGATTTATAGTTTTTTATTATTCTTGATTATCTCTTACATAAAAACTTTTATTTGAAGATGTTTCTTTAGTTTCTCCTTCGTCTTCATAAATTGCTTTTGTTTCAGGTAATTCTAATCTTCCGAATAAGCCAACTTTACTATAAATTATATAAGTGAATATTCTAGTCTCATTTTTATTTAATCTATTTATATTCCAATAAATTTTTCTTGATTGTAAGTCAATTTTATCAGGAGTTATTATTCCAAATTTATCATATAATTTAACTAATGCAGGCAGTCTATCAATTATTCTTATATTCTGCAGTGTTTTTTTTGCTTTTATTTTTATAGATACTTTTAGTGCAAATTCTCCACCTTTTGTTTTCACAAAAGAAACTTTTTTTGTTAGCTCTAAATTATCATATAAATATTTTTTAATAATAACAATACCAATAATTATTATAATAATTATTAATATTGGAAATAGCCAGTTTGTTCTTGTAATTACCTTTAACTCTTCATCTGGATTTAAAACTTTTTCCCATATATATTGATTATAGAATCCTTCTTTTTCTGTTTTTGTCGGAGGTATATTAGTTATCGTAAAAAGATAAGCAATAAAATTATTTTTTTTATTTATAGAAACAAGTTGTTTTGTGTTACCCGTATTTTTTTTTATTATCTCAGTTTTTTGAATTAATATTCCTTCTTTATTTTCAGATACTTCTATTTCTTCTGTTTCTAAAAATCTTATTCTGGATTTTATATTTGTAACATGCCCCTCTAATGAAATTTGAGAATTCATTAAATAATCTCCAGCTGCGTATGTTTTTAATTTCTCTTTATCTATAGATACTATTATATATTTTTTCTCGTTTGGATTTAATGATATTTTTTCTTCATATTTAAAAAATTCTGAATTAAACTTAAAATTTATATCTTTAAATTCTTTCATTATATTGTTTCTTATGTTTATTATTATTTTGTCAGATTTAGGATTTATTGGTTCTGTATCAACTGAAAAAACTGAATCTAATTTTAAAATATTAATAGTTAAAGTATCCGATTGAATTTCTTTTTTAGAATTTTTTATTTTATACTCAAAAGTATATGGTTTAGGGTTCGATTTTAAAAAATCTTGGGGTGTTAAATATATTCTAATTATTTCTGTTTCTTCTTTACCTATTGTGAAAGGATCATAAGTTATATTAATCCCAACTAGAGAATATATATCAAAACTATCTTTTTCTCCGAGGTTTTTTATTATCAAATCAAATATTACTGGATCATTTAGCTCTACAACAAAACTATTAGATATAGGTTTTGAAGATACTTCAAGATTTATTGCAGAGATAAGAGTTATATTAAGAAAAATTAATGCTACTAAAAATTGCAATACACTTTTTTTCATTAAGGATATTATATTAAATTGTATTTAAATATTTGTGTATTAATATAAGATTTATTCTTAAATTTTAAAATTATAGAAATATATTTAAATTAATTTTTATTTTATTCTATCTATGGATAATTTATTTCATAGACAAAGAAGAGGTTATGGTTTGAGATTAGATGAAATAATCAATGAAAGCATAAGAAGATCTAGATCTGAAGAAATAAATTTACGTTGTGACTCTTTTATTAATTTAGAGGAAAATTCTGAACATAATTATTTTAATTTAAGTATTTTAAGAAAGATTTTTAATTATGGGTTATCAAGATTTAAATCAGTTATTTTAAAAGAGTTAAATGAGAATTTATCTAAGATTAAAGGAAAATCTTATAATGGACATTATTCAAGACGGAGAGCTATTAGGACAGTTATGGATGAGGCCTTATGTTGTAGTTATGAGTTTATTGATAATTGGGAAAAAGGTATTAAAAGAATAATGTCTGAAAGAAATGAAAAACTTGAAAAAGAATATAGAGAACTAATGGTAGATAGAGAGATTGTAAGTAAGGGTATTAAAGATTCTTTTTTGATAAAATATAATTTAGAGGATTGTTTGAATGATAATATTTTCCTTGATAAGAATGATTATGATAGTATTCTTGATTTTAGTTTAAAATTTATTCAAAATTTTGTAAAAAAAAATTTAGATGAGAGAACTAATATTTATTTGTTTGTTAATGAGAATAGTTTGTCTTATAAGTTTCCTTTTCCAGGAGGCATGATAGAACTCTTGAAAAAATGTGGAATAATAGGTGATTCATTAGAACATTATTTTTTACATTTTCCTGTTGAAGATTGTGGTTATTATAATCATAGCGATAAATATTTTTCTTCTGTTTTCCCAAATGCGATTGATTTTGAAACTGTAAGATATAGACATGATATAATCGCTAGATTTTATAAAGAAGATTCAAGATTTTTGTATCCTAAAGTGGCTATAACTGTTCCAGATAGGATCAATTATTTAAAAAATATTTTTAATAATCTAAATTTTAATGTTGTAACTATTATTTAGATTTGTGTTGTCCTTCTATAGCTAAAAATGATTTTGTTTGAGTTGTTATTTCATTTACTTCTCCCCAAATTTTCACTTCATAAGAGTCTATTCTTGATCTTATAATATATCTATCATACATACCTCTCATAAATTTTAGCACTGAATTATTTTCCCATCTACTTTCATAATCTTTTATTAATGATGCAGTAAATTTTATTTCTATAGAACCAGAATCCATAACTATTTCTTGATCGTCTTTTTTTACTTTTACTTTTTTTAAACCTAAAACTGCCCAAGTAGCTGTTATCTCAAATTTGAAATAATCTGAGACTTCTTTTGTAGCATTCCATATAATTTCCAAATTTTTGGTATTTCCTTCTAATTTTTCTACATATTTAGTTTCTGTTACATCGTAATTTTCATCTACTAAATAATCGTATAAAAATCCATAGACATCTTTAAAGTTAAAAATTCCTTTTTGGATTATCTTTCCCTTATATATGGAATCTTTTTCTGACATTCTATCATATATTTAGGATAATATATAAATTTATCATTAATACGAGTGTTGTGATTCTATTGCTAAATAAGATTTTATTGTAGCTATTATCTCATTTATTTCTTCGTAAAGTTTTACTTCGTAATCTTCTATTCTATTTCTTATTATATAATTGTCATATATTTCTCTGAAAAATTTCATGAAACTGCTGTCCCATTTATTTTTATAATCCTTTACTAAAGCGGCATCAAAAACTATTTCTATAGAACCATTTTGCATTTTAACTTCGTTTCCGTCTATAGTTACTTTTACATCTTTCATTCCGATTATGAGAAAAGTTAGTCCTATCTCAAATTTAAAATAGTCTGAAATATTTTTTGTACCTTTCCAGATTATAATTAATTCTTTAGTTTCTTGAGATTTCTCTCTATAAAGAGTCTCATGAAGAGCCCATCCTTCATCATTTAAGTAATCATATACAAATTCATAAATACCTTTAAAATTAAAATTGGCATTTTGTTTTATTTTACCTTTGAAAACTTTATCTTTAATTGCCATCTTTTATTATATATAATAATGAAAGTTTAAAAGAGTATTTATTTTTCTAAATAGTATCTTTTTATGAACTATATCTTACAGTATATATATTGTTTATAGAAAATCTTTAAAAAATAGAGATATATTTTCTTAATATGGTAGAAAAACAGCCAATATATATTTTACCAGAAGGTACTGAAAGAATTATTGGAAAAGATGCTCAAAGGAATAATATTCTTGCTGCGAAATTAGTTAGTGATGCGATTAAGACTACCTTAGGCCCTAAGGGAATGGATAAAATGTTAGTTGACGGAGTTGGAGATGTTACTATTACTAATGATGGAGTTACTATTTTGGATAAAATGGATATAGAACATCCTGCTGCTAAAATGATGGTGGAGATTTCTAAAACTCAAGAAGCTGAAGTTGGAGATGGAACAACAACGGCGGTTATGCTTGCTGGAAGATTATTGGAAAATTCTGAGAAATTATTAGATATGAAAATACATCCAACTGTTATAGCAAAAGGATATAATATAGCTGCTGAAAAATCTAAAGAATTTTTGAAAGAATTATGTTATGATTTTAAAGATAATGAAGAAATATTAAAAAGTGTAGTTAAAACTGCAATGACTGGAAAAGGAGCTGAAAATTTTAGAGATAATTTTTCGGATATCATTGTAAGTTCTATAAAACAGATTCAAGAAAAGGGAAAAGTGGATTTGAATAATATCAAAATTATAAAAAATAAAAGTAATGGAGTTGAAGATACAGAATTAATTAAAGGACTTATTATTGATAAAGATAGGGTTAGTATTGATATGCCTAGTAAAGTTAAGAATCCAAAAATTTTAATTTATTCTGAAGCTCTTGAAGTTAAAAATCCAAATGAGACTAAAATTTCTGTTAGCAATTCTTTGCAACTTCAGGAATTTGTTGATAGAGAAGAAAGAATTTTAAAAGAAATGGTTGAGATGATTAAAGTTAGTGGAGCAAATGTTATTTTTTGTCAAAAAGGAATTGATGATATTATCCAATATTATTTAGCCAATGAAGGAATTTATGCTTGCAGAAGAGTTGCAAGGTCTGATATTGAAAATTTGGCTAGAGCAACTGGGGCTAAGATAGTTAGTAATCTGAATGAACTTAGCATAAATGATTTAGGAAGTGCAGAAATTGTTGAGGAATATAGTCATGGAAATGATAAAATGACTTATGTTAGTGGATGTTCTGATCCAAAAGCTTTGACTATTCTTATTCATGGAGGAAGTGAACATGTTATGGATGAAATGGAGAGAGCGTTGAAAGATGGATTAGGAGATGTAGCTAGTGTTGTTAGAGATGGGAAAATTGTAGCTGGAGCAGGAGCTATTGAAATGGAATTAAGTAAAAGATTGAAACAATTTGCAGATAGTTTAAATGGAAGAGAACAATTAGCTGTTAAAGAATTTGCAGAAGCATTAGAATATATTCCTTTGACTCTTGCTGAAAATGCAGGTTTAGATCCTATAGATATTTTAACTGAATTAAAATCTAGACATGATAGTGGAGAAGTTAATGCAGGGATTAATATTCTTAATAATAAAATTGAAGATGCTTTAAAAGCTGGAATAATTGAACCGTTGAAAATTAAAACTCAAGCTATTAGTAGCAGTACTGAAGTGGCTGTGATGATTTTAAGAATAGATGATGTTTTAGCGAGTAAAAGTAAAAATGGCCATGGTGGCAAAGGTCCTATGGCTTATGGCGGAATGGAGTAAAATTTTTGTGAGAATATTTAAATAGAGAAAATTATTATCTATTTAGAAGATGGTTTTTGATTTGTTTAGTTTAGTTATTTTTCCTGGTTTAATTGGAGGTATTGGAGGGCTTATAAGAGGAACTTTTGGAGTTTGGAAATCTTTTAACAGGAATAAAAATAAAAAATTTATTTTAGGTTATTATTTAATTACTATCTTTATTGCAATTATCATTGGTATTTTTGTGGGGATTATTTTTGGTCCTGATTATAAAGTATCGGGATTAGCAGGTTATGCTGGAACAGATATTTTGGAAAATACTTTTAAGAGATTAAAAGTTTAGAGTAAGATTTCTTCTAAATGTTTTTACCATGGAGTAAAAATAGATTTTAGTAAAGTTTTTAAAGGGTTTTTATTATTCTCAAAAATGGACAATGATGATCTTGAAGAAGATAATGAGTTAGAAGAGACTGTAGAAGAGTTTGACTTAGATGGAGAAGAAGATTAATCTAATTTTATTTCTATAATATTATTTTCTTCATTTAATTCATTTATTTTATTTTCTTTATCTAAGATAAAATTTATTTTATCTGGATTTAATCTTTCTAATTTTAAATCTTTTGTTTTTAGAGTTATTCCTGCTCCAAAATCAAAATCCCCTAAATTTTTTTCGTGAATTATTATATCGTCATCCATTATAGTTAATATAATATTGTCTGCTTTTATTGAACCTGAATTTTTCGTTGTTAAAATAAAATCTAAGTATATTCCTTTTTTTGTAACTTCTATATTTTCAAAGTATAAATCTGGAAGATTTTCTTTTGAATATAATTCTTTTAATTGATTTATTATGGAATTATCTAAGACTTGATCACAAGATTCTATGTATGTATACATTATACTTTTTTTGCTTTCAGAATGATCAAATCCTAAAACATGAAGCAATTCATGTAATTCTATATTTGGATAATCACAATTTTTTGATCTGATTTTTGTATTTTCATATAATAAAATTATTCCTTTTGTTATAACATTATAATTTCCAGTTTGAATTATTTCTTTTGCACCACCTTCTCCTGCTACAAAATGCTTTTTGTCTATATTAACTTCATTATTTTTAGAACAAGTTATTTCTATATCTGGATTTAACTCATTAGAATAGAAAGTTATTTCGGAAACTTTTTTACTTAATTCTACAAATGCTTTTCCCATTTTTGATTTTCTTTCTTCATCGCAACTTATATCTATAAAATAGCTTATTTTATTATGATTAAATTTCATATTTGGATAGAATTGTTTTACTTCAGAATTTATAACTGGTTCAAATGAAGGATTATTTATTATTTTTAATAATTCAGGCTCTCTTGGGAAATTTATGTAAATATAATAAGATAGAATTAAAATTAAAGATATAAGGAAGATTATTATTAGAATATTAATTATTTTTAATATGGTTGATGAATTTTCCTCTTTTGTCATATTAATACAGATTTTTTATGTTAATAAATTTATTTAGTAAAATTTAAAAACAAAGATAATTAGATAAGTTTATGCCCGTATAGTGTAGTGGTCAGCATTCAACCCTGTCACGGTTGCGACCCGAGTTCGAATCTCGGTGCGGGCGCTCTTTATTGATTTCATAAAGATTTATGTTAGAGATGCAAACTAGGAAAGAGTTCGAATTGAATAATTTTCATTAGCCAAATATTTATTTAATAACTAAATGAGATTGCGAATAGGTGCTGGCGTACCCTTACACTTATTATTCAAAGACGATATTTAAATACTTTGTAAGTGTATAAGATATATGAGAGTAATAACAAGAAGGAGAACAGATAAGAAATATTTTGATTCTCTAAAAAGTTAATTTGTTTTCTGAATGTCAAGGTTTTTGTTAGTGAAAACATATCCAAGTTTATTTATGAAAATAAGAGAATAAAATCTCTTAAAAAAATAAAACTAAACAAAGAAATTAAGAATCTATAATGAAAGACTTATGTTTTTCACTAATAAGTCAACGACAAAGTAGGAAAAATTAATGTCGTTGACTATAGCAAAAATATTTAAAGCTAAATCTTTTTAGTTTATTATGCCAAGAAGTAGACCAACGAGAAGGGTTAGAGCGAGAAGCAAAAGAGCGCAAAGAAGGAAGGTAAGAAGGGCTAGAATGAAATCTTAGTTTTATTTTTGATTTTATTTAAAGATAAAGATATATAAAATAGGATTATTTTTTATTGGAATGAAAAAATTTGTTAAGATTGCTTTAGCGCAGATTAAATATTTTGATATTTCTTCAGTTAATAATATAGAGAAAATAAAAAAATATATAATATTGGCTAAAGAGAGGGGAGCTGATATAGTTTGTTTTCCGGAGTCGTGCCTGCATAAAAATTATATCTTTCATAAAAATCATAAATTGATAAATGAAATTAGAGAAGAATGTAAAAATAATAAAATTTGGGCGATTATAAATGAAGATATTAAAATAAAAGATAAGTTATATAATACTTCTCTTTTAATAAATAGAAAAGGTAAGATAGTAGGAGATTATGAGAAAATACATTTATATGGAGATAAAGTTAATCCTGGAAAAAAAATAAGAGTTTTTAATACTGATTTTGGAAAAATAGGAATTGTTATATGCTGGGATTTAGCTTTCCCAGAATTATTTAATAAAATGAAAAAAGCAGGAGCTCAGATTATTTTTTGTCCTTCACAATGGTGGTATGATTCTATAGCTCATAAAGAAAAGCATGAAATAAGAGAATTAGAGATTTTAGAATCTTTAGTTAGAGTAAGAGCTTTTGAAAATGTTTGTTTTGTAGCTTTGTGCAATCCAGTTATGGATTCTAAGTATCAAATTTCTTATTCTGCAATTGCTTCTCCGACTAAGATATTGTCTAAAATAGTTAGAAAGGAAGGACTTATAATCTCAAAAATAAATCTTAATGAAATAAAAAAATTAGAAGATCATTATAAATCTTAATCTTTTTTTGCCAATTTTACTAATAATTCAATTACTTTTTCAATCATTTCTTTTCTTTCAGATTCAAAAAAATCTAATCCTGGAGCTGAATTAACTTCTAAAGCTATCCATTCTCCATCTTTTCTCAAGAAATCTATACCACATATCTGAATATCTGTAAATTTATTTAATTTGTCTATAATCAATTTTATTTTTTTATCAATATTAAATTTCTTTATTTTTTTTGCATAAACTCCTGTTGCTTTCCAGCCAATATTTTCTTTTATGGCTGTTTGGACTATTTTCCCTCCGATTAAAGTAACTCTGTAGCTGGGGGATCTTATGAATTCTTGAGCAATTAAAGGATCTTTCTCGTTACTTTTTTTCCATAATTTTTTAATTATTTTTTCTGCTTCATTAATGTTGTCTGCTTTTTCTACAAATTCCCCCATACAACCATTCACTTTTTTTATTATAACTGGCCATTTATTAAAATTTCTTAGTTCTTTTTTGGTATATGTAATATCCTGTGCTAAAAGTATAGTATCTGGAGTTTTGATTTTATGTTCTTTACATTTAAGATAAAACATCCATTTGTCTTCAACGTAATAATAGGATTTAGAACTTTCTATAATTTTCTTTCCTAATTCTTCTATAGTTTTCTCAGTTTCTATTACGAAGTCATCTCCGCTAGAATTGTAAATAATATTACATTTTTTTATTTCTTCCTTAAGTTCATCATCAGTATAACCCAAAGAAGTATTTATTAGTACAGTATCAATATCTTTTTTTTTAGCTATTTTTCTAAAAAGTATCTCATCTTCTCCAAGCCCTCTTCCGTTATAGAGATAACCTATCACCAATTTTTTCATGATAAAATAAAAATTTCTAACTATAAAAACTTAAGTTTTTAAAGTTCTTTTATTATTTTATTATATGGAAGTTATAGAAACTAAAGAGCTTAAGAGAATTATAAATAGCAAGAAAGATTATTTTCTCATTGATGTAAGAAATAATCATGAATTAGATTATGGAATGATTCCAAGTGCAGTTCATTTATGTTTGCAAGATTTTGAAGAAGCTTTTAATTTAGATGAGAGAATTTTCTTTGATAAATATAAATTTAAGAAACCATCTAAATCAGATTTGGTAATTGTTTATTGCAGAACTGGGAATAGAAGTGGAATTGCTGCAGAATATTTGCATAAGAAAGGATACAAAGTTAAAAATTATGAAGGAAGTATTAGGGCTTGGTCTTTGATTGATAAGCATGTTAAGATGTATGGAAATTAGATTTTAGGCATTCCAAAAGTTTTATAAACTATCTATTTAGATAATGTATAGATTAAATAAGTAAGATACATATTATATATTGTTAGAGAAATACAAAGCTATTTCTCGCTCGACATTTATATGTTTAATAAAATGTCGACTATAAGGTATTTTGGTTATAAATTAAAATGAAAAATTTCGAAAGATTATTTGATAAAGATAATCCTCTATTGAAATCTATTTTGGATAGAGGGTTTAAGGAACCTTCGGAAATTCAGGAAAAATCTATTCCTGTAATAATTTCTGGTAAGGATGTTATAGCTGGAGCTGCGACAGGTTCTGGAAAAACATTAGCATTTTCCTCAGCTTTGGTAAAAAATATTGAGAGAGATAAAGGAATTCAAGGATTAGTATTAACTCCTACTCGTGAATTAGCTGAACAAGTAACAAAACAAGTTTTAGATTTTTCAAAATATAAAAATTTAAGAGTTATCTCAGTTTATGGAGGAGTTTCTATTTATAATCAAGTTAAAATGATTCCTAGTTCTGAAATTATTGTTGGTACTCCAGGAAGAATTTTAGATCATTTAAATAAAGGTAGTTTAAATTTATCTAGAATTAATACTTTAGTTTTAGATGAAGCTGATAGAATGCTGGAGATGGGATTTATTGATGATGTTAGAAAGATAATTGAAGAATGTCCTAATAAAAGACAGACATTATTATTTTCAGCAACAATTAATCAAGATGTTGTTAAATTGTCTAAGAGATATATGCGTGAAGCAGTAGAGATATCTGCAGAAGTTTATGTGGATCCTAAGAAACTTAGTCAGATTTTTTATGATGTTCCAGATAATATGAAATTTTCTTTATTGAAACATTTACTTGAAAATGAGAAATCTGGTTTAGTTATGATTTTTTGCAATACAAGAAAGAATGTAGATTTTGTCTCGAAAAATCTAAATTTTATGGGAATGAATGTTGTTCCAATTCATGGAGGTTTTTCTCAAGAAAAAAGAAATAAATTTTTGAAAATGTTTAATTCAGAAAATAATGGAATTAATGTTTTAGTTGCTACAGATGTTGCTGCGAGAGGATTAGATATAAAGAATGTAACCCATATTTATAATTATGATATTCCTTTGAGCAAAAATGAATATATACATAGAATAGGGAGAACAGCAAGAGCTGGAAAAGATGGGAAGATTATAAATATTTTAACATCTAGACACTATGATAATTTTAGAGATATTACTGAAAGCAAGGAGTTTAATATTCAATCTGAAGATATTCCATATATTAGGAGAGTGAAAATTAGATGGATGGAAAAAAAGAAAGGAGAAAGAATGAGAAGATATACAAGAGGAAGTATGAGAAATGAAAGAAGAGGCAGATATTAAGATGGATTTATTAAGGAAGATATATAATATGTGAAATGGAAAAGAAAAATTTTAATTTTAATAAAAATAAGAAAATGAAATTTGGAAGAAATGCTGGTTTTAGAAATCCTAATTTTGAAAATTTTGAAAATGCGAAGAAACTCAATATGGGAAATATTGATTTGAGTATGATTAGAGAAAGAGTAATTGTGAGTGGAAGTGTTGAGAGAATTGTTCAAACTGGTGGACCTACTATTTTTATTGTTTCTGATGGTACTGGAGTTTTAGCTTTAAAAGGTTTTGATAAACCTGGAGAAAGAGCTTATCCTCAGATAAAGGTTGGAGATTTTGTTAAAGCAAATATAGAAATAAGTGAATATGAAGGAGAATTGGAAGGAGAAATAAAAAATTTAATTAAATTATCTGAAGAAGAGAAAAAAAATCTGGCTAAAAAAATTGAAGAAGTTCAGATGGAAAGAGCAAAAGTTAAATCTCCCGAATTTTTGATTGAAAGTGTTATTTTAGATAAATTAAAAAATTCATTTGAGAAGGCCGCTTTTGAAATTAGATTGGCGATTATTCAGCAGAGACCTATAATTGTAAGACATCATAATGATACTGATGGTTATAGTTCTGGGTATGCACTTGAGAGAGCTATTCTACCTTTAATTCAGAAAGAACAAAAAAGTGATAAAGCAGCGTGGGAATTTTTTCTTAGAGCGCCATGTGGTGCACCTTTTTATGAAATAGATGATTCAATTAGAGATTCAGCAAATTCATTAAGGAATAATGCTAAATTTTCTAATAAAATGCCTTTAGTTATAATAGCTGATAACGGTTCAAGTCCTGAAGATCTAATGGCTATTAAACATGGAAAAATTCATGGAATGAATTTTATTGTTGTTGACCATCATTTTTTTGATGAGGATGTAATTAGTTCTGAAGTACTTACTCATATTAATCCTTTTTTAGTTGGAGAAAATGGAGCTCATTTTTCTGCTGGAATGTTATGCACAGAATTTGCTAGATTTATTAATCCTGATGTTAAAAATGTAAGTCAAATTGCTGGAATGGCAGGACTTGCTGATAGAATAGATATAGGAAATAAAAAAGCTGTTGATGATTATTTAGATATTGCTGAAAAAGAAGGTTATAACAAAGAATTGTTATATGAAATTGCATCTGTAATAGATTTTGTTTCTTCTAAAATTAGATTTATGGAAGTTAGAGAATATATAGAAGTTTTATTTGGAGAACCAAGATCTCAACAAAAACTTTTAGTTAAATTAATGGCTCCTTATATAAGAAAATTATCAGAAAAAGGTTTAGCAATTGCAAAAGCAAATGCAAAAACTGAATTAATAGAAAAAACTACTTTACAGATTATTGATATAGAGAAAACTTTTCCAGGATTTGGTTTTTATCCTAAGCCTGGAATGGCAGTGGGAATGACTCATGATGATTTACAAAAGACTAAAAAGATAACTAATTTAGTGACTGCTGGAATAATGGCTACTGCTATAACTTTAAGAGCTACAGACGAATCTAATTTTTCTGTTCATGAACTTATAACTTTTATTAATAAAAAATCTCCAGCTTCATTTTGCGAAGGTGGAGGGCATAAAAATGCTGGCTCAATAACTTTTTTGCCCAATAAAAAGGAAGAGATTATCAATTTATTAAGAGAGTTTATTAAAAGTAGAGGGAAGTGAATAGTTGAGATTTCTTTGGATAATATTAAATAGAGAATCAAGAAAAGCATAGGGATATATTTAGTTAGGATGCTTTGTTTTTTGCCGAAGGCAAAAAGTTGCGAACGAAGTGAGCAACCCTTTATGGCGAGGAAGATGTCACTTTTATTTTTCCTATATTACTGTCTGATTTAAACTTCTTAAAGCTATTTCATTCGTAGTTTCGATTATATATTCGCTTTGAAGAGCAAATCCTATGTTATCTCCTTGGGCTTTGAAATTATTGATACCTATAACTTTTCCGTCTGAATTTATTAAAGGTCCTCCAGAATTTCCTGGATTTAATGCTGCGTCTGTTTGGATATAACCTGGAATTTTATTTAATCCTTCTCTATTTTTTGCAGAGACTATTCCTTCAGAAACTGAAAATGAAAGTCCTAAAGGATTTCCTATTGCAATAACTTTTTCTCCAACTTCTATTTCATTAGAGGAAGCAAATTCTAAAAATAAATCTTGGGGAGAGATTTTTAATAAAGCAATATCTAGTTCTTCGTTATATCCAATTAATTGCATCGACAAAACTTTTCTTTCCGAAGTTATTGCATTTGCAAAATTTGATCCAGACAAAACATGAGCATTTGTTACAACATATCCTTCTTTGGAAATTAAAAATCCAGTTCCTTGTGCAATATTTGTTTTTATCGTTACAACTGACGGTATCGATTGTTTTATTATACCAGAGAAATCTGAGCTTGTTTTGGCTTTTATATTACTAATCTCTGATTTAAATGAATCTTCTATGCCAAACAAATTCTCTGTTAATTCATTGATCTTATTTCTTATCTCAGCATTGTTTATTTCCATATCTTTTTTTAATTTCTCTTGAAAAAATTCTAAATCTTTTTGAGAGCTTATCATTTTATTCCAGAGTACTATTAGGAAAATAGTTTGTAATATCAATAAAAAAATTATTAGAATAATTATATGAGAAAGATATTTTCTTGTGAATGGATGAGGGTATTCTATATCTTTTAATTTTGAGTATCGATTTTTATTCATAATAATTTTTAGTATATTTAGTTTATATAAATTTCTTATTTGTAATTTAGATTATATTTTATAAATTATATATACAAAAGTTTAAATATTATTTTTATTCTTTTATAATATGGATAATAAAAGAGGTAATAAAAATGTCTATTTCTTTGGTTAAAGATTCTCTTAAAAATTTAGATATTAATGACAAAAGTAATTCTCGAGAAGATATTTCCAAAGATAATAATATAATTTCTGATATGAAAAATGGTGAAAGTTATGTGAGATGGTTTTCTGAATTAAATAAGAAAGATATTCCTGTTGCAGGGGGAAAGGGAGCAAATCTGGGAGAAATGTTTGTAAGTAAATTTCCAGTTCCTCAAGGATATGTTGTAACAGCTCAGGCATATGAATATTATTTGAAAAAATCTGATTTGAATGATGAGATTAATAAAACTATTTCTGAATTAAATGTAGATGATACTTCTGTTTTAAATGAAGCCTCAAAAAAAATAAGAAGTTTAATAGAAAATGGGAAGATTCCTTCTGATTTAAAAGAAGAAATTTTAGATAACTATAAAATCTTAAGTGATGAAAATTTTGGTTCTGTAAATTATAATATTAATGGCAGTGCTTTATCCATTCTAAAAAATTCTCATGAACCTATTTTTGTTTCTGTTAGAAGTTCTGCTACTACTGAAGATTTAGCTGATGCTAGTTTTGCTGGACAGCAGGATAGTTTTCTGAATGTTAAAGGAGAAAATAATTTAATAGAATATATTAAAAAATGTTTTTCTTCCCTTTATACTCCTAGAGCTATTTTTTATAGAAAGAAAAAAGGTTTTTCTAAAGCTTCAATAGCTGTTGTAGTCCAAAAAATGATTGATAGTGAAAAATCTGGAGTGGTTTTTTCAAGAGACCCAATTAATCAGAATGAAGATATTGTTGTAGAAGCTGTTTATGGATTGGGGGAAGGAATAGTCAGCGGAAAAATTAATCCTGATAGTTATGTTGTAGATAGAAATTTAGAAATAAAAGATATTAAGATTAGAGATAAAAAAATTGCTATTGTAAGAACTTCTGGGGGGAGTAATGAAATAGTGAGATTAAGTGAATCAAGAAGAAATAGTCAAGTTTTAACTAAGGGAGAAATTAAAGAAATAGCAGATTTTGCTATAAGACTAGAAGAACATTATGGGAAACCGCAGGATATTGAATTTGCTGTTGAGAGCGGACATATTTACATAGTGCAGTCTAGACCTATTACCACTTTAGGAAATAAAAAAGAAAAGAAAAATTTAGAGGGAAATATTATTGTTGAAGGGTTAGCTGCTAGTCCTGGGATTGGAGTAGGTGTTGTTAGAATTATTCATAGTATGGAAGATTTGGTTAATATAAAAAAAGGAGAAGTGATGGTGACAAAAATGACTAATCCTGACATGGTAGTTAGTATGCAGAAATCTACCGCAATAATTACTGATGAAGGGGGTATAACAAGTCATGCAGCTATAGTAAGCAGAGAAATGGGAATTCCCGCAGTTGTTGGAACAGGAAATGCAAGCTCTAAATTAAAAGATGGAATGAAAGTTAGTGTAGATGGATTTAGCGGAAAAGTTTATGAGGGAGAAGTTTCTCAAAATAGTTTTGTAGAAATAAAAAAATCTCTTGAAACTAATAGAGTAAAAATTAAATTGATTGTGGATTTGCCTGATTATGCAGAGAGAGCAGCTCAATCTGGAATTAAAGAAGTGGGGTTAACTAGAATAGAAGGCATAATTGCAAGTTTAGGAAAACATCCTTTATGGTATGAGAAAAATAATAAGTTAGATGATTATAGTAAGTTAATAGAAGAAGGAATAATAAAAATTGTAAAACATTTTGATAATGTTTGGATAAGATCTAGCGATATTAGAACTGATGAATATAGTAGTTTGGAAGGGGCTCCTCAAAAAGAAATTAATCCTATGTTAGGTTTTCATGGTATAAGATTTAGTTTAAAACATCCTGGAATATTAAAGGCAGAATTATTAGCTGTTAAAAAAGTGGCTCAAGCTAATCCTCAAAAAAAGTTAGGAGTTATGTTTCCTCAGATAATAAGTATAGAAGAAGTTAAAGAAGCTAGAAAATATCTTGAAGAATTTAAAACTGATAATATGGAATTTGGAGTTATGATAGAAACTCCTTCTGCTGTTCAAATTATAGATGATATAATTAATTATGTGGATTTTGTAAGTTTTGGTACTAATGATTTAACACAATATACTTTGGCTGTTGATAGAGGAGAAGAAGGAGTTCAGTTTTTATATAATGAATTACATCCTGCTATTTTTTCTCAAATTGGTAAAGTAATAGATGCTTGTAAAAAAAGGAATGTAGTTACAAGTATATGCGGGCAGGCAGGAAGCAAAAAGGAAATGATAAAATTTTTAGTTAGTAAAGGAATAAGAAGTATAAGTATTAATGCAGATGCTGCTTATGATGTTTCTAAACTCGTTGGTGATTTGGAGAAAGAAAATTATTTTATTAGAGATGAAAATGTTATTGTTAAAAATAATATTAATAATTCAATTAATAAAAATAAGGATAGTAATTTAGTTGAAAATAATTTTGATAATAAAAATTTTATAAGTAAGGATTTAGATAGTGATGAAAGAAGGAAGTTAAAAAATATGAAGAAATGGGAAAAGTTTAAAAAATGGAAAGAAAGAAAAAAAATTGAGAGATTATATGGAGATAAAAATAAAGCGGTTAATAATAATGAAAATAGTTGGGAGAATAAAGGAAGGTATCATAATTGGAATAAAAGAGCTCAAACGGCTTTATCTGAAGATATAGGGGAAGGGGAAGTTAAGATAAGTAATAATGCAGATAAAAATAATTTATTGAATGAAGATAATATAAAAATTATTGCTGAGAAAGATATTTTGTATCAGCCAGTTGAGAATATAGATGAGATTTCTACAATTCAAGAGGTTTCTAATCAAATTGAAAAAGATGTTAGCCAGAATAATATTGAGAAATTGGAAAAGAAACATCAGATCGAAGATAATATAGAAGTAGAAGATGATAGTGAGAGTATTAAAGAAATAGATTTTTATGAAGATAATAATTCTAGTTAATTATTGTTACTACTATTAGATTGAAACAAATAGAAAAGTTTATAAAGCTGTGATATTTATGAATATTAAGAAAAATGGCAAATAAATATGAAGAAGCGGTTGAAAGAAGAAAAAGTAAAGCAGTTATAGAAAGTCTCTTAAAGAGAGATGCAGATGAGGGAAAACAAAGAGAACAAATAGAAAGAGCTTATTTTGGTGGAGAGTATAATAATATTCAACCGGAAGATAGATCACAGATGGCTGCGGTGATGTCACAAGATCCTAAGGTTGGGATTCCTGTTTTAAAAAGAAATCTTGAAGCAATGAATAAGGAAGCTTCAGAAGGTAAAGATCTAGAAGCTATAATTAGTGATGCACCTTTAGAAGTATTAGCAAGTTCTTTACAGTATATTCCTCCAAGTTCAAAAGGAGAAGTTTCAGATTATCATTCATTTTTATATTTAGGTTATCAAATGGCAGTTACTCAAGATGAAGTTAAAAAAGGAAATAAAAATCCTAATGAATTAAAAGAATTAGAAAGAGAAATAAAATTATTAGCTTTAAGGAAATATAAAGAAGAATATAAAGATTCTCCGGATTCAACAAAGTCCTTTATTGAATTTTTTGCTGATTCAATAGCTAATTCTAATAGCAAAATTTCTTCAGAATTTTCTCTAGGAAAATTCCAAAAATATCTTAAAGAATCACAAGAATATTTAAATGAAAATGATAATAAAGTTAGAGATTATCTTAAAACTACAGAGGATAAATATAAACCTAAATTATATGATGTTTTAACTTCATTAGGACAGAAGGAAGAAGAGTGAAGATATATACAAGATTTAAGATGAATGGTATTGAGAAATTTTTGATTGGATCGTCATGTGCAGGAGTCGGATTATTAATTTCAGATTTTATTCATCAATTAAAAATTAATTCATCAGATTTAAGCTTAGTGTGGTATGTGGGATTAGGGCTTGGAGTTTACACCGCAATAGCTATAAAACTTTATGACAAAGGACTAAATGAAGATCGTGAGAATTACGAAAAAAGCTTTTACAAAAATGAAGAATTTAATGATAAACTTCATAAAGAAAGTTTAGAGAGATTATCAGATAAATATAAAGAAGTAATTAGTAGGGTAAGTAAAGTTAGATAAAAAAATAGAAAAATTACACAACCTTAAATTATATGATATACAAATAAGATTTGGAAATATTTATGTACAAGGATTAAGTTTTAATGAATTAACTTCTGAACAATTGGATATTGTATCAAGAAGAAATTCTATAATTAAAGACTTTGCAGAATTTTAAAAAAGAAATACAACCGGAAAGATTATAAGTCTGAGATAATTGTATTAATTATGGAAGAAAATATGATTAAAATATCCTTGAAAGAATATGAGGGAATGAAAGAAACAATAGAAGTATTACAGAACTCTGATATGATATCTCAGATCTTAGAAAGTGAGGATAATATTAAAAGAAGAAAAGTTAAAGATTTTGAATATTAATGTTAATAGATTTTATGAGTTCCAATAGCTTCAATTATTATTGTTTTCTCAATGTCTTTTATACTATAAATTATTCTTATATTTGAACTTAGCCAACAACTCCATTTTCCAGATA
>JBBSXD010000001.1:103473-150743 GCA_038045965.1 Nanobdellota archaeon | reverse complement strand
GTTATATTTTCAATTATATTAATAGTATTTTTTATAGTAGTAGCTGGAATTGTAATTAAATCTTTTTTAGATACTAAGAAATGTGTAGAATTGGGAATTTTTATAGATAGATTTGACAGCGAAGTAAAGAAAACTTGGAATTCTCAAAGTTTTAGTGGAGAATTTAAAGGAAACTTACCAGGGGTTATTGATTATGTTTGTTTTGCTAATTTATCAAATAGCATTAAAGGAAAATTTGAAAAACAAGGTTATGATATTTCATTATATGAAGGAAGAATAGCAAATACTTTTTTTTATCCTGTTAACAAAGCTTGTGAAATGCCTTTTAATCAAATTAATCATTTAGATATAGAAAGAATTACAAAAATTGATAATCCAAATTGTATTAATATTGAAAATGGAAAGATTGTTATAAATATTGAAAAAGATCTAAATGATAGATTAGTGAATATTATAAAATAATGAATTTAAAAAAAATTAATAATAAAGGGATAGCTATGTCTTTTAATTGGATATTTGCTATTTTAGCAGGAGGATTTATTTTGTTTTTAGCGATATTTTCTGCTGGTAAATTTATTAGAACAAGCGAGCAAGTTATTTACAGCGAGACTGCAGCTAGTTTAATTAGCTTATTTGATCCTCTTGAAACAGGATTAGCTTCAGGAAAAGCCCACGAAATTAATTTTAAAAAAAAATCAAAACTATTTTTTGAGTGTAATGAAAATTTAAATCCGCCTTTTGGAAAACAAACGATAAGTTTTTCTGAACAAACTTTTGGTGAAGTATATGGAGAAAAAGGAGAAGAAGTAAGCATTAAAAATAAATATATTTTTTCTGATAGAGTTGTAGAGGGAGATAAAATTTATGCTTTTTCAAAACCCCTTTTTATTCCGTTTAAAATAACTGATTTAAATATAGTTACTAGTCAGGATCAAAACTATTGTTTTTATGATGCTCCAGAATATGTTAAAGAAGATTTGGAAGGATTAAATATGAAAAATATAATATTTGTCAATGAAACTAGCAAATGTAAGGGAATTAGTATATGTTTTGGAAGTAAAGCTAATTGTGAAATTAAAATCTTTGAAGATGAAAAATATGTTATTAAAAAAAGTTATGGTAAAAGAGTTTATTATGTTGGAGAATTAATTTATGGAGCGATATTTTCTGATCCTGAAACTTATGAATGTAATATAAAAAGAATTAAAGTAAAATTTGATGAATTAGCTAAAATATATCTGGATAAAATTAGTATTATAGAAAGAAAAGATTGTAAATCGAATATAGGTGATAAACTATCAAAACTTTTGGGGAAAATTGAAGATTCTAGAGGATTAATTGAATTATATGAAGCTGCTGAAGATATAAATTCTATAAATAGAGATGCAAAAAGTGGATGTCAATTATATTATAATGGAGATTTTGAATGAAAATAGAAAATAAAAAAAATGAATTGAGAATCCAGATTCTAAAAAATCTTAAAAGATTTTTGGAACCTTCATGCTTAAAGAAAGCTGAACTCCGCATTCAAGAGATGGCATTTATGTTATTAGCTGTTTTTTTGTTTTTTGTTTTAATAGGTTTATTTATACTTACTATTGTATATACAAATATCCATGATACTGCTTCTCAAATAGCTGAAGATAGAACATTAAGTTCTTTAACTAGTTTAGCGGATACACCTGAAATGAGTTGTGTGGGTTCTAAATCAAATTGTATAGATGGAGATAAACTAATTAATTTAGTTGGAAAAAATATTTATGGAGAGTTTTGGCCCTACAGCAGTTTAAAAGTTATTAAATTTAGCGGATTTAATAAAAATGAAAAAGAAATTATAGAATGCAAAAAAGAGAACTATCCTGAATGTGATGTTTTTTATATATATGATAAAAAGGTGAAAAATGAAAGAGCTATAAGCAGTTTTGCAACAATGTGCAGAAAAGAATTTGAAAATGATTATACCTACGATAAATGTGAAATTGTGAAAATAATTGCTGGAACTAAATTAGTTAATGAAAATGAAAAACAAAATTAAAAAAGCACAACATGAGATAGTTGGATTTGTATTGATAGTTTTAATAGTAAGTATAGTGGGAGTTATTTTTTTATCAATAACTTTAGGAAATCCTAAAACTGAAAAACAAAATAGTGTTGAAGTTTCTAATTTATTAGAAGCTAGTATGTATCAAACAACAAGTTGTGCTATTAATTACATTCCTCAATATAGAAATGTTCAGGATTTAGTTAAAGAATGCTATAAAGATAAATCTGGAAACTCTAGAAATTGTTTGAATGGAGAAAATGTATGTGAACAATTAGAAATAAACTTAAAAGAAATTTTGGGTAAAAGTTTAGATGTGAATGAGAATGGAGTGAACAAAGGATATAATATAGATATTTATTTTGCTTCTGATGATAAAGAAACCAAAAATAATTTAATTTTAAATTTTTATGAAGGTAATTTTAATAATTGTAGTTTTATCGTTGGTGGTGAGCATCCTATTCCTGTGAGTAGTTTTGGTTTTGGGTTAATTGAATCTGAATTAAAAGTATGTAAAAATTAAATTAATTATTTTATATTTTTTCTTAATAATGAGTGTAAGAGTTTATTGATAATATTTATATTTAAAAGTTTTATATTTATAAAAATTATGAATATTTTTAGGAAACAATAAAAATTCTCTTGTAATAGCAAAAAAGATATATTATTAAAAATAAAAAAGTTTATAAATAAAAAAATATTAGTTTTAAAGAGGTGTAAAATGAAAAAGGGTTTATTTTTTATGTTTGTTGTTTTAGTCTTAAGTCTTAGTCCAATAGCTCTTGCTGTTCAATTAAATATCCAAACATTACCAAATCATAGGGTTTCAGCTTTTTTTAGAGAGCCTGGAAAATTAACTAATGTTGATAGTCAGCATGTTAATACTGCTAATGGAGATATTTCTATTACAAGTGAATTATTTAATTTTGATGAAATGGATTTAGTTTTAAGTTTAAAAAAAGATGGAGAAGTTGTAATAAATAGAAATTTTGATAGTTTGTTGACGAATAAGATAATTTATATTAATTTTATACCTGGATTGGATAAAGACGAAATGTTGGTAGATAATTTTGAAAAACCTGTTGTAGAAGAAGTTAAAACTAGTGAAGAGATTTTAGATGAAACAACTAATTTAGAAGAAACTCAAAAAGAAAAAATTGAAGAAAAAAAGGTGGAGAAATCTGATTCTGTTGTGGCAACTGGAAAAAGTGTTGAAGAGATTAAAGATTCTTCGAGTTTAAAAATTGTCTATTATATTTTAGGGGCTGTTGTTGGAATTTTTGTTTTAATATTTGCTATTCAGACTGGAAGAAGAATGTGGAATAGTTCTGATAATTATAAAGTTATTAAATATTCTCATAGTGATGAAAGAAAAATTGCTGATGCTGAAAGAAAATTGGCTGAAGCTAAATTAGAATTAGATGAAATAAAAAATAGAAAGAAAAAATTAGTCGAAGCTAAAAAAAGATTTGAGAAAGATAAAGATGAACTTAAAAAGTTGGGAGTAGGAGATTATTATTAATTGATCTCTATTTTGAAATATGATAGAAACATTTATATATAATAAAATAATAAAACTAATTATCTATTAAATTTTGTTTAATAAAAAAGAGTGTGAAAATGGAAAAGGAAGCTAAGATTGGTATCTTAATTTTTGTTGCTTTAGCTTTTGTCTTCTTGATTTTAAGTTTTTATCCGTTGATTAATTCTATGCAAATTCTTCCTTCTCTTAATACTTCAATAAATAATACAAACTCAAATTACTCTGTAACTTTTGGAGGAGGCACTCCTTTTAAAATTACAATTAATGAAGATACGCAATATGTTTTTAATTTTACTATAAATAATTCTGCTGATGGTGGTCCTGAAAATCTAACTGATGTTAACGTTACAATTCCTTTTGATTTTGCTTTTCCATCTAATTCTAACAAATCGACATTAAATAGTACTGGAAAGGACACTAATTATAATCAAGTTTATTTTTATAATTTAAGTGTTTCTAATGTTCATCATATATTAAGTTGGAATGGAACAAATCTTACGAGTTCTGTTAATATGAATGCTGCAAATGCTAGTTGTTGTAATGTTTCAAGTGGAGTTTATTTAGTTGCTAATTTCTCAGTAGCTACTCCTGGAGTTTATAATCTTTCTATATTCTATCAGTTTAATAATAGTGCTACTTCAAATAGAACAAATATAACTATTTTAGTAAATGATTCAACAAAGCCAGATACTGTTGAAATTTGGAGTAGTTCTTCAGTTGTAGATCTTAATAGGTCTGGTGAGAATATATCTGGATCAATAGTTATTAATGTTTCTGTGCAAGATAATGGTAATATAACTGGATTGGGTAATGCTAGAGATATAACTCATGTGTTTTTTAATATTACAAATAGTAGTGGCTCTCAAAATGGGACTTTAATAGCAAGTAATGTAACTGGTCAATCTTGGAATGAAATCTATTGGAATGTTACTTTAAACACCGCACAATTTCCAGATGGGCAGTATAATATAACAATATGGGCAAATGATTCATATAATAATCTAAATAATTCAAAGATTATAACTAATGTTACTGTAGATAATAAAGCTCCTACTGGAAGTGTCAGTTGTAGTCCTGCTACTGTTAATTCTGGAGACACAGTAACTTGTACTTGTTCTCCAACTGATGGTACTGGAACTGTCTCTGGAATTAATACAAGTGCTACAACTATAACTGCAAATCCTTCAACAGCTAATACTGGAACATTTACTGAAACTTGTAGCTTTAAAGATATGGCTGGAAATTCTGGAACTGCTTCTGGAAGTTATACAGTTGAACAAGGAGGAATTAGTTCTGGTGGTGGGGGTGGAGGAAGTTCAAGTAACAGTTTTTATACTAAAACTATACCTAAGAGTGGAGATTTAAAGAAAATAAAATCTATTGTACAAATTTTAGATGATAAGGAGAGAATTAAAATTAAGATAAATAATGAAATACATTATGTTGGAGTAAGAGAAGTTAAAACAAAAAGTGTTGTAGTTGAGATAGAAAGTAATCCTGTTAAAGTTGAATTGAGTGTTGGTCAAAGTACTAAAGTTGATTTAGATAACAATAAAATATATGATGTTTATGTTAAATTGAATAGTATACTGAATGGAAAAGCAGATTTGACAATTGAGTATTTGAATGAAGCAGTTCCTGCTGAAGAAAGGAAAGAAGAAATAAAGGAATCAGGAAAAGAAGAAAAGAATGTTCCTCAAGAAGAGAATAAAATAGCGAATTTAAGTTGGTGGGCTGTTATAATAGTTATTCTAATCTTAATTATAATTATTTATTTGGTTTTAAAAAAAAAACTTGGTGAGAACTATAAATTAAGAAAATACAAAAAATCTATTAAATATTTATCTTTATAATTTTACTAATATAATCATTCTAATCTATTAATAGAATGTTAAATTAGAGTTTTATGTGAAATATATTTTTAAGCTAATTTAGAATAATGTATTATAGCTCTTGAAAAAAAAGATGTGGAATTAAATTAGGAAAGGGGGGCTAGTCTTAATAATTATTATGCTTGTGTTAGCGGGCTTATTAATAACTGTTTGTCAGAGTAGTTTTATCTCATATCATTTACGCACTTGGTAAATTTATACTATTGGTAAGAACTATTAAATATTTATTTTTATAATTAGTTCGTTTATATCTACTATAGGTCTTAGTCTTTCCCGGCCTTGTTTGTGTGAGCTTATTAGTTCTATAAATCCAAAATTTTCTAATAGTTTTATATCGTGTCTAACTGCTTTAAAATCTCTTCCCAGTAATTTTGCTAATTCATAAATAGAAGCTGGCTCTTTAGTTTTACATATATGTAGTAGTCTTGCTTTTTCATTACTAAATAATTGTCTTAATAAATTTATTTCAGAAGATTGTTTTTTAGAGGATTTAAATTTGTGAAGTAAGGTAGAAAATGTTCCTTCTTTTTCAAATATAGAAATTGATCTAATTTTCTTATTGTTCTCTGTCATAGATTATATAAAATTATATAGTATATATATTTATCCATATATCTAGTTTATATATTTTATTGATACTGGTTATAAATTAATATATATGTTAAAAAAAATAGACTATATTCTATTTAATATAATTCTTATTCTTTATAAAATGATATTAATTGTGTAATAGTAACTTGTTATTTATAAATAAATCTCTAAAAAAATGATTTTTAGGATTATTTTTTACGAAAGCTTTTTAAAGAAAAGAAATTTTTAATGAATATTCATCGTTAAAAGATCGATGAATTTTAAACTGGCCAGAAAAAACAGAGATCTTATAGAGATTACAGAAAAAAAGTGTTAAAATAGAAACTAAAAAGTGTCTATTGGGACATAAAGTTTATTATTGATGAAAGGAGGTAAAAAAAGATGTTTAATTTTAAAAAAATAGCGAGTGTATTAACTAGTGCGGTTATGTTATCTAGTACTATAGGTTTTGCTATGGCTGCAAATTATCCTGAACCTTTTGTTAAAGATGGAACAGCAGACGCTGCTGTTGTATGGGGTGCAAATGCTGCTGTAAGTGATTTAACTTCTGCAATTGATGTTCAACAAAATTTAGGAGCTTTGGTTAGCTCATCAACAGGTACATCGAGTGCTGCTGTTATCGGAGAAGCTACTCCCCTATTTAGTGGTGGAACAAAACTCTATATAAATGATAGTTTAAATCTTGTTAAAACAACTGTAACAAAAGATGATATGCCAAACGTACTTAAAGAAACTACTTTCTCAGGAAATGTAGATTCTAAAATTACTCAG
Organism: Nanobdellota archaeon; assembly: GCA_038045965.1. Lineage (GTDB taxonomy): Archaea > Nanobdellota > Nanobdellia > Pacearchaeales > GW2011-AR1 > ARS1285. Next base: position 143,905 of record JBBSXD010000001.1, on the reverse strand, counting down.
ACAATTGAGATTGGACCTGATCCAAAAATTACTTTTGAAAAGCAGCCGACAAGTTCGACTGATCCAGTATTAGGTATTAAAACAAGTACAACAAATACTAAACCTATGTGGAATGCTACAGCTACTTTTAGCAAAGCAGTGAATTTCACTCATGCAGATTCTGAAGGAGAAACTATTAATTTGTTTGGAATGGAATTTACAATAAGTGCTGATACTGATGATGATACAATTGTATTATTGAAAAGTGCTGAAAAATTATCTTTAGATAGTAGTAATCCTTCAGGGGATGTTACTATTGATGGTTCTACTTATACAATAGAATTAGTTTCTTCTTCAGATACTGCCGCAACTATTAAAGTTATTGATAGCTCTGGAAAATCTGAAAGTAAAGAAATTAATGAGGCTGCATCCAAAAAAGTAAATGGAATTACTATTGCTGTTACTGTTGCTGATGAAACAAATCTTAAGTTATCAGCTACTGTTGTAGCTGGTTCAGACAAAATAACTCTTGAAGATGGGGGTTCTGTCTTAAAGGGTGAAAGTGATGAAGTAATTGATGGTTCAGTAGTTGAATTTTATAGTGGAGATCCGGATGCTTTAACAAAACTAACTGTTAGTTTTGATGCTCCTTCTGCTGATAAAGATTCAATAAATGTTGGAGAGTCTTATGTAGACCCTGTTTTCGGAACCATGAAATTAAATTTTGCTGGATTGAATATTGATAGAGATTCTACAGCAAGAGAAGCTTTTACTATAAAAAATAGTGGTGATGATCTGATGAATGTTATTTTCGCAGAACATCGTGGAAAAACTATCAATACTATCTTTGCTAAAAATGGAACTAAATTTTTTGAATTGATGCATAATGATGACAATGAAAATATTTCTATAAGAGAATCTGAAATATTGAATGTTGGAGATTATGTTGTTGTTGGAAATGAAGATGATGGTTATTTGCTAAAACTTGATAGTACTGCTAATTCAAGTACTGCTGGAACAAGTAATGATAAAGCGAGATTTGTTGATGTTGCTAGTGGAGATACTATCGATACAACATGGACTGCTGAAGGAACTGGTACGCTGACAGTTGGTGGTTTATCATACACAGTTACTATGACTGGTGATTCAACTATTGCTACAGGTGATACTGGAACTAATGTTACTATTGACTATCCAGATAGCGCTGCAAACGTTCTTGTAATTTACCCAACTATAGAAACCTCAAAAGGTGCAAAGTTTGGATTTTATGAGCCAGTAGTTATTAATTTAACTGGTGCAGACAATACTCCACAAGGAACTCATAAAAATCTTACAGAGATTAAAATTCCTGACGGAGATGGATATGAAAGTATAACTATTACTAAACCTGCTAACAGTCTTAATAATAATAAGTCTTGGATATTTGCTATTGATGGAACTAGTACACTTCTTAATACTTCAATAGGAGGATCTGCTAATAGCGGTATTAGTGGTCAAATTGGAAAATTAGTTTATAATATAACTAATGATAATAATTTGAATGGAACTGTAAAGATTTATCTAACACAACCAGGTGGAGGCAATATTGATGCTCCTGCATTAGTCCTTTGGGAAGAAAAGGATGATAATAATGTATATGAGGCAATAGTTTTAACTGTTGAAAATGGAGTAAATTCTGATGATGGTATCGGAGTTAATGATGTTGAAGACACTTGGACAAATGATTCAGGATCTTGGGAATCAACAAGAAAAACAAATACTGATATCACAGATGATATTGATTTGTGGGGTACTATTGCTAGCACTGATGCTGGTGATTCAGATCAGACAACAGCTACTATAAGTTATCCAGATGAACAAGTTCATGGTCAAATTTATATGGCTGAAGCTTCTGCTGCAATTACACCAGGAACAACAAGTACTGGTTCAGGTGGACAAGTTCTAATCGTTAAAGATTCAGAATTGACTTCAGTTTCTGGAAAGAACTTAGTTGTTGTAGGAGGAAGTTGTATTAATACAGCTGCTGCTAAAATTTTAGACAGTGATTCACCTTTATGTACTTCGTCATTTACTGAGAAGACAGGTGTTGGAGCTGGACAGTATATAATCAAAACTGTTAAATCACCTTGGAGTGATTCTAAAGTTGCAATGCTTGTTGCTGGTTATGAAGCTGCTGATACAGTTAACGCTGTAAAGAAAGCTTTAGAAGGAGTTATGAGTGATGCTGAAACAAGTCAAGTTTATCCAATCGCAAGTGCGTAAATTTTAATTTTTTATTTTTCTTTTTTTTTTATTTTTCTATAAACTATTTGGAAATGTAAATCCTTAAAAACTTAAGATGATATTCTAACAAATGAAGAAAATAATTAATTATGAAGAAAGAAAGAAAATAGCTAAAAGAAATCAATTAATTGTAGGGATTTTATTAATATTTTTGATGATATTTAGTACAATAGGATTTGCTTTTAATTTTAATGGTAATGAAAATGATACAGAAAAAATAAAGTATAAAGATATAGAATTTGTTAGAGATGTAAATGGTTATTGGACTTTTAATTTTAATAGCAATAAATTTTATACATTATATAATCCTCAAGAAGTTTCTGATATTCAATTTTCAACAAGTGAAAATATAGAAAAATATAATAATAAGCCCTTATATTTTGTAGGAAATGTTGGAGATGGTTTTTCTGAATTGTATAGGTCATTAGATAATTATGCTCTTAGAATTAGTAATGCTTGTTTAGACAAAGAATGTAAAGAAAATTACCCAATAAAAAATTGTGATTCTGATAATATAATAATTATTAGAAATATAATAGAAATTGAAGATATGAATATTAAAGAAGAAATAATATCTGAAAAAAACTGTGTTTATATAACTGTTAAAAAAGAAAATGAAGCTAAATATGCGGATGCTTATTTATTTAGCCTGTTAGATATTAAATGAATTTAGTATATATTATGTATATTAAAAAAGTTTAAAAAGTAAATTTTTCTATGCTTTTGATGAATAAAGATGAAAAAATAGATGATGATTTAATTGAGAAAAGAATTGAAGGTTCTGATGGCAAACAAGAAAGCTTGTTGGAAGATAGTAACAAAGAAAATAAAAGATATGAAAATCAATTAAGGTGGGCTATTTATTTAATGGTAGGAATTATTTTAATAATAGTACTTATTACTTTTGTTAATAATAATTTTATCAATAAATTTGAATATCATGAAATAACTTTTCAAAAGACTCAATTAGGAGATTTAATTTTTTACTCTGCTAAATTTCCTGTTGTAAGTACTACAGGACAAGTAACTGGAGATTATGCTATAAATTTAAGAAATGATCCTAGAAGTTTAGATTATATTCCAGTTAATGTTAATGAAGGAGATATTAAATTTAGTTTAATAATGAAAAATGATACAAAGATATATGCTCCAACTTATATTTCTATAAATCCTTTTATGAAAATTTGTGATGATAGTGGAATTTCTTTATTAACTTTATCTGGATTTTTAAGAGATTCGGGATTAAATGTAAGGTCTGCTGTGACTGACAAAGCTTATGCTAAAGCAAATAATGAAACACATAAATGGTGTGACCCTTTGAGTACTGTTATAATAATAACGGATGGCAATAAAAGTGTAATAAATGAAATTCAACCAAGTTGTTTTGAATTAAAATTTAAAGATTGTGAGGTTTTAAAAGTTAGTGAGAAATTTGTATTAAATATTCTTGAACAATATGGAGATAGATTCAAGAAATAAATTTTAATTAATTATTTAAATTGTAATTATTTCTTTAATTAATGTCTATTGAAATTTTTTATTCTATTGCAGAAAATTCTGTTGAAATAATAAATAGTTTAGGATATTTTGGGATATTTATTTTAATGGCTATAGAAAGTTCTTTTATTCCATTTCCAAGTGAAGTGGTATTAATTCCTGCAGGATTCTTAGTTCAGCAAGGGAAAATGAATTTTATTTTAGTTTTATTAATGGGAATTTTTGGTAGTTTAACAGGAGCTTTATTTAATTATTTTATATCACTTCATTTTGGAAGGAAAGGAGTTGAATTATTAATAAGAAGATATGGAAAAGTGTTTCTTTTAGATAATAATAAATTGGATAAAACTGATCATTTTTTTAATAAACATGGAGAGATCACCACTTTTACAGGCAGATTGATACCTGTTATAAGACAATGGATATCTATCCCTGCCGGATTTAGTAAAATGCGATTAGATAAATTTTGTATTTATACTTGTTTAGGAGCTGGAATATGGTCTTTCATATTAATTTATTTAGGATATGTATTTGGTGAAAATATGGAAATAATAAAAAATAATCTAAATATTATAAATTGGTTTTTAATAATATCTGTAATTATTTTTATTTTATTTTATTTTTTAAAAAAGAAATATTTTTGAGATAAAAAAAATCATTATATATAGGAATGCTTTTAATATTAAATATTTTTATAGTTAAAAACCAAATTAATATAACAAATATAGTACTTAATCCATACCAAAAAAAAGCATGAGTAAAGTTTACATATCTAAAATCCTCATGATATAATATACTTAAAATAATTATTCTTAAAATATTTAAAATAAATAATAATATCCAGGAGAAAATAAAAGATTTTATTCTTATATTTTCTTTCATAGGAGTAGTTAAATTAAGAATTAATAAAAGAAGATATGCTGAACCGGCTATACAAGCATCTATAATAGAAATATAAGTTTTATAATTTATTATTATTAAATTTCTATTGATTGATATATTATAAAAAATATCTAACAAAAATACTGAGAGTTTTATTGTTAGTGGTTTTAATATAAAAACTATAATTAATGGACTAATCAAAACTATTAACAATAATATTAAGTATCTAGATAAAATAAGATATATCTTATTTTTACTAAAATTTATTTTATCTTCTTTTATCTCATCTATTTTTTTCTCTATTTTCTTCTTTTCTAAAAGAAGCATCCATTCTAAAGGTATTAAATATAATTTAATTAACAAAGAAGATTTTTTCTCGAAGTTATTTTTCTCTATCTTAATTTTAAGATCTTTTATTTTTTCTCTTAATTCATCAAAACCTAATATAGATAATCCTAAGATTATTAGAGGTATTCCTGGTATTCCAGGAATCAATATTCCAGTTAATCCTATAAAGATAATAATCATTCCAATTATTTTCTTATCAAAATTAATTTTCTTAGATACTTCCATAAAAAATAAAAGTAACTAATAATTTATATAGTTAATTAAAATAAAATTATAATGGTCTTGGTGAAACCATACTTCTTATAACTAAAATTATAGCTATTATTAGTATTACATTAACTATTACTATTAAATAAATGAACCAGTTATTTTTTATGTGATCAAAGAAAGGGCCCACACTTACATTAGATTCTGATTTAGTTTCGTTAATAGTTAAAATAACTTTTTGTTCAGAAATTTGTTCATTGTAAACGGCTCTTATTGTTAATTCTTTATCTCCAGAAGCATCTTCATCCACGTTTATAGCTATACTAACATCTTTAGATTCGCCAGGATTAAGATTAACTGATTGAGGTTCTATAGATGATAAAATAGACCATTCAGAATTTCCAGATACTGAAACTATATATGTTGTAGGAATATCTCCTGTATTACTTAATTTTGTATCAATTATTACTTTTTTTCCTGCAACTACTTCTGGTGTTTCTGGATTCAAATCTGCAGTTATTACTACACTAGCTTTTTGTACATTACAATTCCCAGTAACTTTTAAAGAAGTTGTAAATTTATCTTCAGAGATTATATGATATTTATCAGTGTCTTTATTATAATCATAATATGTTCTAAATTCTAAATTATACAATTTTTCTGTAGTTCCCACTGGAACATCGAATTCAAAATCTATTAATTTTGAATCACCTTGACTGAAATCTTCTCTAACAATCTTTTCTGTATTAAGCTTTAATCCATCACTAACTAAAGTAACACGCACTTGATCTTCATAGTCTTCATCTCCAATATTAAAGATTTCTCCAGTAACCTGTACTTTCTCTCCACATTGAACAGGACTCGGTGAAACATTTATATTGCTAAATATGATGTGTTTTTCTTCTTCTTCTTCTCTAACTCCGTCTATAGACTGATAGAAATCATTTGTATCAAAATCATCTATTTTTGAAGTACATTCATTCTCTTCATTAAGATTATCACTATAAGCTTTTATTACTAATTTATAATTATCTTCTTCAAAATCTGCTGGAACCTTAAATTTAAATGTAGCAGTTTCCTCGTTATCGTCATTTATACTTCCTAATTTTATTTTTCTGTCTTCTAGTTCATCCATATCTTTTACTATATTTTTTCCATTTGAATTATATAATCCTAATTCAACAACTACTTCTTTGATTTTAACATTACCATTATTAGTAACTTCTACACTTATTTCTAATTCATCAAATGGACTCCATTCATCATCTTCTCCATCGTTATTATCAAATTCTACATTTGAGATTTCTAAATTACCACCTTTTTCACCATTAGAACAAAAAGAACTTACAAATTCTACAGGTATTGTTACAGTATCGTTTCCAGATTGTTGATTTATAACTATATTGCCAGTGTATGAACTACCAATTTTTAATTGAGTGTAGTCTACATTTGTAACTACGGTTATTGTAGATGTTGTCCCAGATGTTGTTAAAACATTACCAGCAACTTCAGATCCAGTAACTGTAAATGTTATAGGAACATTATTAGATTGAACTATATTAGGAGTTGTAATATTATAACTAGATCCAGTAACAAGTGAACTTAATGTAGCATTTAATGAAGTAGTAGGCTGATTATATAATAATTTAGAAGGGCTTGATGTTCCAGCGAAAACTAAAACTGAAGCTAAAACTAAAGTCATTAAAAAAATTGTGAAAACTTTTATTTTTTTCATGTTATGATTTTTGAGTTACAACACCTTTATAAAGTTTATGGTTCTACAAAAGATATATAATTTTCTATTTATTTTAATTAATTTTCTCAAATTTAGCGATAATAAATTTATATTTACCTTTTCAAATTTATTTAACAAATTGTCTCAAAATTTAAATTCAATGATTTTATATAAAATAATGAATTAAATTTTAGACTCTTCTGGAGAAGATCTATGAATATTTGCAAATTGAGGAGTTACTATTATTATATTCTCTCCAAAACCAGCAATACTCCCTTCAAGTGCATCTGCTGTTTTCTTTATTTTAGATATTGCTCTTTTAAGTTCTATTATATCTTTGGATCTTAATGGTTTTATATCAATAATTGCAATAGTGTATCCCTCTCTTAACGCATTTAATATGGGATTGATATCTTCAAAACTTTTTAAAACAAAAGGGTGCACTAAAACTTTTGATTTTTTAACTTCTCTACCCAAATCTATTTCTATATACTCGTGTTCGGGTCCTCCCTCTGAACTAAACGCTCTTTTTATACCATCAAACATAGTTCTTTCTAAATTGAGAACTATATAAATATTTCTATGATTGTTAAAATATTATACAGAATATTTCATAATTTATTTATATCAGAAATTATTAAAGATTTATTTTATTTTTGTCATTACTTCTTTTTTTATTTCTTCAATTTGATTGTTAATATTATTTTCTTCTGAGTTTATTGATTTTAGTCTTAATATTATAATATCTTTCTTTCTTTTTAATTCATCGGAGATTTTTTTCTTGTCAGACTTTATCATTATATTTCCAACTAACTTAAAAACATCTTCTTTAGAATTAAATATTTCATTAAGTGCATTTTCTGTTTCTGAAAGTTCTATCTGAAAAGCTTGTTTTTGCATAATTAAACCTTGTAAATTTTGCTCTAGCAACTGAAGTTCATAAATCTTGTTTTGAGTTTGTTTATCAAATTCCATTTTATTTATTATAGACAATATAATAGAAAATAATTATACTGCTTTTATTTTAACTACATGAGTTCTTGGTTTGTAGAATATTTTATATCTGCAATTAGGACAAAGAAATCTTTTTCCCAAAGCTAAAGAAGTTATTTTCTTTCCACATTTAAAACATTTGTAGGATGTCATTATGTTTTTATTATTTATTTGTATTTAATTGTTTCTATTTTTTATTTATAAAATAAGTATGTCCGCTAAATTTTTTTTCACATCTTTTACATTCCCATAATCCTTTAGAGATTCTTTTTGCTATCCCATTACAAAAAATACAATTTTGTTTTTTTCTTTGAGTAGATTCAATTTCTGTTATCTTTCTTCTAACTCTTACTCCATGTTTAGAACCAAATCTTCCTGCAGACTTAATTTTTTTTGTTCTCATAATAAGATTTATTATAATTGGTTTAAAAATCTTTGTCTTAAATTTAAATGGGGCTGCCCGGATTTGAACCGGGGACACGAAGTCCCAAACCTCGGAGGATAACCAGGCTTCCCCACAGCCCCATACAAAATTAATAAATTTATATGTTTAAAAATCTTTACAAATAATTTTATTAAGTCATTTCTTTGAAACTGTTTTTTCTTTTTGTACTGTTTTCTCTGGAGCTTTTTTCTCTGGAGCTTTTGTAGTTGTGGTGGCAGGAACAGCTTTTGTTTCTTCAGTTTTTGCAGCAGCTTCTTCAGCAGCTTTCTTTTCTGCAACCACTTTTGCATCTTGTTGAGATCTAATTTGTGAGAAAAAATCATTTATCATCTTTCTCTTTTCATTAGAGGTCTCAGATTTTTCTGAATTAATTTCTGAATCAAATTCACCTTTATTTACTAACTCTACTAATTCTAAAGGATTTTTATTCTCAACTAATATTCCTACTGAAGCACAAGTTCCTAAAATAGATTTAACTGCCGATTTAATATCTTTATCAAGCATATTTGGAAATTTAATTTTAGCTATTTTTATAATATCTTCTATTGAAGCATTGCCAACTTTTATTTCTTTATTTTTGTTTGTACCTTTTTCTATATTAAGTTCTTTTTTTATTAATTCTGAAGTTGGTGGAGAAGATATATTTATTACAAAATTTTTAGTTTTTTCATTGATATCTAATTCTACTGGAACTTTCATCCCATTAAAAGATTTTGTAGATTCATTGACTTCAGAAATAACTTTACCTATATTTATGCCCATAGGTCCAAGTTGCTGAGCTATAGCTGGTCCCGGTTTCATATTTCCTCCCTCTATCAATAAATTAATTTTAACCATAATAATTTTATTATTTTGATTTTATTCACATTATTTAAATTTATCTAATAATCATCATCTGGAACTAAACTTCCTGTAGATTCTTTATAATCTTGACTAATATCTGGAGCGTCTCCTAAAGGAGTTTCTTCATTTATCTCACTGGATTTCTTATTAAAACTTTCCCCTGATTCATTTAAATCTTCTTCTGAATTTTCTTCTTTTTCTCTTCTTATTACTTTAATATTATCTAATCTTACAGTAACGGGGATTGGAACTACTGCTGCCAAAAGAGTAACTACTGATTCTCCTTTAGATTTATCAACTCTAATAACTTTTGCTTTTTCTTTTTTGAATGGCTCCCCTATTATCTCAACTATATCTCCTTTTTCTATATTGATTTCTTCTAAAACAGGCTCTAACATATTTTTAATTTCTTCGTAACTAACTGTCTTTCCGATTATACCTTTTACATATGGAAGATTGTAAGATGCCTCTTCTGCAGAATCTCTATCAGCAGCTTCTAAGAAAATATAACCTCTTAATCCATGAGGTCTAGAAAGAGAATAAATATTAAGTTCTTTCTTGTGTATTTTCTCGGAAATTAATTCAAGTGCACGATCTTCTTTATTAGTTGTTACTTTAATTATAAATATTTGAGATTCTTGATTATTTTTTATTTCTTCCATTTTATTTTTCAGCTCCAACTAAATGATAAACACTTAGAAAGATAATATTAGTTAAAATAAGGAGTATATAAATTTTTTGCAAGCTTAAGATAAATTAAGATAAGTCATTATTAAATTAATTAAGAATCCTAAAAGTCCAATTATGCAAAGTCCTATCGCAGAAACTTTAGATATTGTTTTAAATTCTTCGTTAGTTGGTTTTTTTAATAATTTCCATACTCTCAAACTTTGATTTAAAAAAGATTTTATATTTAACATAATAAAATTTGTGATTGTTAGTTTAAAAAGTTTTAGATTTTTAAAGACCCTATAAAAATAAGATTAAGGGTAAATTCCTCTAAAATTAATTTTATTAAGTTCTTCCATATGATGATTATAAAAATTTTTAAATGAACCATATTTTTTAATGCTTCCAGAAATTTCTTGGTAGCATCCAATTCCTCCAAGAAATAGTAATCCTGCTAAACATAATCTTCTAAATAATTTAAAATCTTCATAATCTCTCATTGTCATTTTAACTTTTGATTTCATAAAATCATTATCGCATAAATACTATTTAAAAATTATTATATTTAAGTAAAAATCTATTCCAAAAATTCAATTCCTAATTCATCTTCCATTTCTAGTTGTTTTTTCATTTCTATTGGTAAATCGCTTCCAATTATCTGAGATGATTTTACTCCAGTTATTATAATCATAACTCTAATAGATTTTTCCATTTCTGGAGATATTTGTGCTCCCCAAATCATTTTTGCATTAGGATTTAATCTCTGTCCAACTGAAGAAATAATTGCTCGTGCTTCATCTAAAGACATATCATTTCCCCCTATAATATTTATTAAGGCTCCTGTTGAATCTGATAAATCTACATCTAACAAAGGATTTGTTAGAGCTTTTTCTACTGCATCTTGAGCTCTGTTCGCTGAATCTGATTCTCCCATTCCTATTAAGGAAACTCCTCCATTTGACATTACGGCTTTAACATCTGCAAAATCAAGATTAACAAGTCCTGATTTTGTAACAAGTTCTGTTGTTCCTTTCACAGCATTTGTGAGAATTTCATCAGCTACTTTAAAAGCAGTTTGTAATGGTAATTCTGGAGCTATCTCTAAAAGTTTATCGTTAGGAATTACTATTAAAGTATCTACGGAAGATTGCAATCTTTCTAATCCATATTCTGCATTTTCTATTCTTTTTTTACCTTCAATAGTAAAAGGCATTGTTACAACTCCTATAGTTAGAGCACCTTGTTTTTTCGCTAAACTTGCTATAACACCAGCAGCACCAGAACCAGTTCCTCCTCCTAAACCACATGTTACAAAAATCATATCACAACCAGTTAATCTTTTTTTTATTTCTTGTTCAGATTCATGTGCTGCTTCTTCTCCAACTTTTGGATTAGAACCAGCTCCCAATCCCATAGTCAATTCCTTTCCTAATAATATTTTATAATCAGCACTTGAATATAAAAGATCTTGAGCATCTGTATTAAGAGCTATAAATTCTCCGCCTTTAATTCCAATTTCTCTCATTCTAGAAATAGTGTTTCCTCCAGCTCCTCCAACTCCAAAGACTTTTACTTTTGCATGTTGTTTTTTAACTAGTTCTTCTAATTCTTTATCTATATCGCTGAGCTCTTGACTTTTACTTAAATTAGATGATACAGATTTGAATCCTTTTTGATTTGGATTATCAGAACTATGAAAGTGAGGATAATTAATTTCTTTTCTAGCAAAATCTGAGCCATTTCTATATTTAGGAATAAAATCCTCTTTTTCGTAATCCTCTTCCATTTTTATAAACAACTAGAATCTGTATATAAATATTATGGAGTTTTATTGAGTGTTTTGATTTATATGATTGTTTTTTCTTTAATCTCTTTATTTTCTGATTTAATTTCTATCTCGAATGTCAATCCAGTCATATCTTTTAATTTTGGGTTTATTAATTCTATAAAAGGTTTTATTTCTTCATCTTTAAATATTACTTTCTTATCTTTTATAATAAATTCAAGACGTTTTCTAAAAAAGAAATCTTGTATAGCATTTACTTTTTCTTTATCTTCTGTTATTATCTTATTTATTTTATATTTATAGTTTATACTTTTTCCTGCTAAAGGATTATTAAAATCAACAGTAACTCTACCCCCATTTACAGATATAACCTTAGCAATCATATTATCTAATTGTAAAACCATTCCAGTATAGGGATTTAAATTTTGTTTTTTAAAATTATTTATTCCGTAAGTTTTTATCATGGAAGGGTTTCTTTTTCCAAAAGCTTTTTCTGGAGATATATCAACAGAATATTCTTTTCCTATTTCTTTTTTTTCTAAATCCTCATCTAATCCTTTAATAACCATTTGATTTCCTACTGAAATTGTTAAAGGTTTTATATCTTTTATTTCTAAACCTATTTTTTCAGCATCTTTTGAATTTGTAGTATCAAAAATCTGATTATTTGCATATCCAGTAAAATCTATTTCTATAAAATCATTTTTTTTTATTAAAGTCATTATAAAATCTATAATAATTAGTATTAAAAGTTTATGTATAAAAATTTAAATATTATAATTTACTTTTTTTAGATGCAAAAATATGATATAATTATATTTGCGATTCCTACTAATCATTTGGATTCAAGAAGAACATTTTATCAAAATTTATCAAAAAAATTATCTGAAACTGGTAAAGAAGTTTTAATTTTTAGAGAGACTAATTCTAAAAGCCAGATACTAAATTCTAAATTAATTTTAGCTGATTTAGAGATGATTAATGATGAGTATAGAGAATATATTATTTTTTCTGAGAGAAATAAAAAATATAAGATAGGATTTTATAGAGAGAATAAATATAATAATTTAGAAGGGCTTTTTCAAGAATCTCTAATAATTCCAAATTATAATAATGGTATTGAATTAATTTCTGAAAGAGTTAAAAAATTTTATGAATCTTATGATTCTAATAAAATTTCTATATGTCCTGACGCAGATTATAGTACATATGATATTTTTAAAATTACTAAGTTTTCTCCAAAAATTGTTTCTAGATGGATAGATTTAGGATATATCAAAGGTGAAAGAGTAAAAGTATTAAATAAAAAAAGAAATGTCAAGGGAGAAGATCTTATTAAATTTCTTAATGATAATGAGATGATTAATTATTTAGATTCTAAGTTATATACTATTGAAGAATTAAGTCGTATATCTAAAATTCCAGATAAATCTCTTTTTAAACAATTTGATTACGGAAAATTAAAAGGATTTACATTACCACTCTCTTTAGAAAGAAGAATTCCTAAAGAATGTTTTATTGAATGGCTAAAAAATAGTAATATATCTAATGAATGTTTAAGATTTCTACTTAAAGATAATTATGATAATTTCCTTGGGTCTGCACAAGATTTATAAACATATTTTTTTAATCTATATCATAAAAATAATAATGGTGTTGAATGGCGTTTAAATTAATTAGTGCAACAGAAGCTAAACCTGGTGCTACTATAATGGTTGATGGAACTGCCTGTGTTGTCAAAAGTAATGATATCTCTAAAACTGGAAAACATGGTCATGCTAAATGTAGAATAGAAGCTATTGGAATAATTGATGGCAAGAAAAAGGTCTTTGTTAGTGCTGGTCATGAAAGAATGGAAGTTCCAATGATTGAAAAAAACAAGGCTCAAGTTTTAAATATAATTGGTGATAATGCAAGTGTTATGGATTTAGATAATTATGAAACTTTAGAAATTCCCATTATAGAAGAATTAAAAGGGCAGATAAAAGAAGAGGATCAAGTTGAATATTGGAATATAGAAGGAGTAAAAATTATAAAGAGGAAGAATTAAATAAATAACAATCTAAAATGGGAACAAAATTACCTGCGGCTCAAGCAAGATTATATAGAAATATGTTTGTATGTAAAAATTGTAAAATAAAAATTAGAGCTGATCCTAGAAAAATTTTTGAAAAAAAGGTTAGATGTAGAAAATGTTTAAAGAGTGAATTTAGATCTATTAGAAAAAAATAAATTCTGATATATAAAATCTTATTTTTGATAAATTTTTATAAATCCAAATATTCCAGCTAGACAATTTATTTTCATTTGTTATCAATTGTCCAGCTAGATTGTTTCATGAATTATATGATAATACCTAAATTTGTAATCTGAAGATACTACAAATTTGCAATACAAAAACTTCTAAATTTAATACTTAATTTATAAAATCCCAAGATTTAAAAAGATATTTAAACTTTTGATAAGTTAGGAGAGAAAATGTCTAGTGTTTATATTTATGATATTAGTTTTCTAATTATTTTTAGTTTATTTGTAATTTGGTTTTTATATAAAAGAAGAAGTAATCTTAAGAGAGAAGGAATTATGTATTTATATAGAACTAAAGTTGGAATTAAATTTATTGATTATATAGGAGCTAAATACAAAAAGTTTCTTAGTGTTTATGCTTTTATCGGAGTTATAGTAGGATACTTTTTAATGTTTAGTATGGTCTGGTTTTTATATAAACTCTTGTCTATCTATTTATTTAATCCTGATATAGTAAGAGCGATAAAAATTCCTCCGTTAATGCCTTTAATTCCTTATTTGCCAGAAGCTTTTAATATCAGTTTTCTTCCGCCGTTTTATTTTACTTATTGGATAATTAGTATTGCTGTTATTGCTCTGTTTCATGAATTTGCTCACGGGATAATTGCAAGAAGATATAATATTAAAATATTAACTACTGGATTTGGTTTTCTAGGTCCTTTCTTAGCAGCTTTTGTTGAGCCAGATGAAAAAGATATGGAAAATAAATCAAAATACCATCAACTAGCAGTTTTATCGGCAGGAGTATTTACAAATTTATTATTATCTATTTTGTTTTTTTTATTATTATCTATTTTCTTTTTAGCAGCATATGCTCCAGCAGGAGCTGTATTTAATAGTTATACTCCTGGAATTGTAAAAATTTCTGATATTAGTATGATTGGAGGAAAAGATATTAGTGATAATTCTGTAAATAGTATTTTAAATGTTATTGAAAGTAATGGATTAAGAGATGAACTTATTTTGGGAAGTGAAGATAATCAAATAAAACTAACTGAGATTAAAGCAGGTAATAAAAAATATTATATTACATTAGATAATTTTATTACTCAATTGAAAAATAAAAACAATGAGGGAAATGTAATTTTATTTGAAGATCTACCAGCATTAAAAGCTGGGTTAAGAGGAGCTATAATAAAAATTAATAGTTATGAAATAAGGGAGGGGGTAGATTTAAGTTTAACATTAAAAAATTTTAAAGTAGGAGATAATGTTAAAATAATAACCAGAGATCAAGAAGAAATATTAAATTATAATATTAATTTAGCTGCAGATTCTAAAAATCCTGAAAGAGCAGTTATTGGAATTGCTTTAATAGACAGGGATAATGGCAGAGTTTTTGGAAAAGTAACAGAATTTTTTAATTTTTTTAAGAAAACTGACACAGATTACCAGCCAAAATATAATCCAGATTTAATATTATTCATTTATAATTTAATTTGGTGGCTAGCTCTAATTAATCTTAGTGTGGCTTTAATGAATATGTGGCCTGTAGCTATATTTGATGGAGGTAGATTTTTTATGATAACAATATGGGGTTTAACTGGAAATAAAAAATTTGCTGAGAATGTATTTAGATTTGTAACTTATTTAATATTGGGAAGTTTAGCTTTATTAATGATTGGTTGGTTTTTAGCTGTGTTTTGATGAATTATTTTTTAGTTGATTAATATTATTTATTTTAATTTGAAAATTTTTATACTTGGATCTTTTATAATATTTATGATAGAATTAAGGATAGAAATTTCAGAAGATTTAAAGAAAAAAATGTTGGAACTTTCAACTGATTGGGATTCTATTATAGATACATTTATACGTGAAAAAATATCTGAATTGTCAAGACTTCGTTCCATTGTCTCAAAATCAAAATTAACTGAGAAAGATGCTTTAGAGTTAGGAAGAAAAGTAAATAAAGGTCTTGTAAAGAGAAAATTTTTCATAAAAGTAACAGTTACATAAAGATCAAGCCATCTTTGGTTAATGCAACAAAACGTATGCCGACGGGAAGAGATAATAAAGCTGAAATTAATGCCATATGCTGTTTTCCTTCTCCACTTGCAATAGATAATATAGCTTCAGTTCCATTAATTTTATTTTTAAGTTTTTCTAATATTTCGTTCTTTAAATCGGTAATTGATGATTCTTTTATTTCTATAAATTCAAAATCTTTTTTGGTTGTAAATTGTTTTGCAAAATTATCTCCTATTAAAATTATCTTTTCCCAATCTCCTTTATTTATAACACCAGCTACCTGCCCCCAAGTTCCTTCTCCTTTTCCCAATAATGCTACAAGTTCCATTTATTAAAAAACTAAATAAATTTATAAGGTTTTATATGATGGAAGATGAACTTTAATAAATAAATTAGTATATTTTAAATAATATGATTTGTTTTATTGAAAATGAAAGATATTCCATTATCAGAGATTACACTTAGAAAGTATGAGAAACCAGAAGGATTAGAAAAAAGGGAACTTATTAGAAAAATTTGTTTGAGTCTTGGTTTGCTTCAATTGGGAGATTCAAGAGATGTTATAGTTGATATATTAATGGTTTTAACTGATCCTGATTATAAAAATCATAAGTTTACAAGTATTGAGATTGGTGAGAAAGTAGAATTAATTAGAAAAAAATACAGTTTAGAGACAAAAGGATTAGCTGAAAGTAATATTAGAAGACAGTTAAAAAGATTAAGAGATTATATGTTAGTCGATAAACAAACTAATTTTTATTGTTTACATGAGAGTGATTCTTTAAAGAATATTTTCGAAAAGAATATAGAAAAATTTGTTATACCTCAAATAATATTGAGAGTAAAAGAATATTTAGAAGAATTAGAGAAATATAATGGAAATTGAAAAAGTTTAAAAAGGTTGATTTTGTAAAAATAATAACTACATCAAGTAAATTCTATCTTCTTGAATTTTATTTGAATAGGTAGAAGCAAAAATTTGCGAACTATAAAATGGAAATGAAAGACAGTTTTCTTAAGGCTGTTAATAAGCTAAGAGAAGAAAATAAGAAAGAAAGAAAGTTTGATCAAACTATAGATATAATTGTAAATCTAAAAAATTTTGACATTAGAAAACAAGCTTTTAATACTTTTATAAATCTTCCAAATAAAATTAAAGATAAAAAAATTGCTGGATTTTTTGATAAAGAGAATAAATTAATTGATGTTGTTAAAAAAGATAATTTTTTAATGTATAAAAATAAAAAAGATATTAAAAAATTAGTTAAAAGTTATGATTTCTTTTTAGCCAACGCAAAATTAATGCCATCTGTAGCTACTAGTTTTGGTAGAATATTGGGTCCTGCTGGTAAAATGCCAAGTCCTCAATTAGGAATACTAGCAAATGAGGAAGAAACTATAATTAAGAATACTATTGAAAAGGTAAATAAAAGTGTTAGAATTATAGTTAAGCAACCGAGCATTAAAATTGGAGTTGCAAAATTAAGTCTAGAAAATGAAAAAATAGTTGATAATTTAGTTAATGCTTACAATCAAATCTTAAATAATTTACCAAAAGGGATTGATAATATTAAAAATGTTAAAGTTAAATTTACTATGAGTAAACCTGTTACTGTGGAGATTAGATAATGGATAAAAAAAATACTATAAATCTAAAAGAAAAAAATGTTGAAGAATTGGCTCAGAAAATTAAAAAATCTAGAACTTTGATGATAGCTAGTATTAAGAATTTACCTTCAAAACAATTTCAGGATATAAAAAAATCAATTAGAAAAGATGCTTATGTTAGAGTTGCCAAAAAAAATATAATGATTAGATCTCTTGAAAAATCTAATATAATTGGTTTAAATGATTATATAGTATCGGATTGTATTCTAATAATCTCCGACTTAGAATCGTACGATCTGGCTGCAAAATTAGCTAAGAAAAAAACTCCTGTCTTTGCAAAAGCTGGGCAAATAGCTTTAGAAGATATAGAAATTAAAGATGGGCCTACTAGTTTAGTGCCAGGTCCAGCAATAAGTGAATTAGGAGCGTTAGGTTTGCAAGTTTCAGTTGAGAATGGAAAAATTTCTATTAGAAAATCTAAAGTAGTAATAAAAAAAGGTCAGAAAATTAAAGAGAATGAAGCAAGTATACTTCAAAAATTAAATATAATGCCATTTAATGTTGGATTAAATGTAAATGCATCTTATGATATTCATAATAATAAAATTTATACTGAATTAAAAATTGATCCTGAAGGATATGCTAGAGAATTAAAAGAAGCTGCTAGTAAATCTTTAGGATTTGCTCAAAAAATTTTGTATGTATGTAAAGATACAATAAATTATTTATTATCTAAAGCTAATAGTCATGCTAATGCTTTAAGTAAATATGAAAATATTATAGGAGAAAATAAAAATGAATAGAATAATGAATTATCTTTATAAATTAAAAAATTATGCTAAATTAAATAAACCGGAGGAAAGCGCATAATGGAAGCAATTTATGCAGCTCTGCTTTTGCACAAGTCTGGAAGCCCAATAGATGAAGAACATATAAATAAAGTTCTGAATGCTAGTGGAGCTAAAGTAGATGAAAGCAAAATTAAGAGTCTTGTTGCAAGTCTAAAAGGAATAGATATAGATGCAGAATTGAAAAATGCTATTGTTGCTAGTACAGTTTCTGTTGTATCAAGTGATAAAGAAACAAAAGCAGAAGAAGCACCTAAACAAGAGAAGAGAGAAGAATCTGCAGCTGGGCTTAGTGCTCTATTCGGTTAATTATTTTAATTTATATTTAGAATAGAGCAAGATAGTTGTAGCTTTGTTGAAATAATATTATTAAAAATAATCTCTTTGCTGTTTATTAAAATCTTGTAAAATTATTTTTATATTAAATCTATGTGAGTTCTTGCTAAATTTCTCAGGAAAATTGTATTAAAAATTTATTCAAATCAAAAAGATTATTTAAATAAATTTGTAAAGAAATCTTTAATCTTAGAAATAATAGATTTTGGTTCATCTAAAACTTTGTATAATATTTCTGGCTTTTCTTTTATTCTGGGAATCTCATTGGCCATAATCTTATTAGCAGTTTCTATAGCTTTTTCAATAGAGATTCTAGAATATCCCTGACTAATCAAAGAAAATCTTAAAGAGTCTAAAGTATATCCTTTCTTCAGATTTTTAACTACATATTCTGCAAGTTGTTCTATTAACATATTTTATATAATTTAAGGTTATTTAAAAAAACTTGTGTTTATTTGTTTTTCTCAATTTTTGGATGAGTATGCCCCCTATTAATTCTTTCTTTTAATTCTTTTAATTGCGCTAACTTGTAATTTTTATATTTATTTTTATTTTCCCCTAGATTTTCTATGATATTAGCTATATAATTTCCCCCTAAAAAATGAGTTAATACTACATAATCTGCTCCTGCATTATACAGTTCTTTAACATATAAAATATCATTTGAAGTAATAATAATTACACTAGATTTGTTTATTTTTCTTATTTCTTTTAACATTATTAAATTAGTTTCTAAATCCGGGATTGTTGATACTATAATCTTTGATTTAGTAAAATTTATAGAATCTAAAAAGTCTATATCTGAAACATCGCCATATAAACAATTTATTTTTTCTAGAGCTAATCTTTTTATTGTTTCTGGATTGTAATCTATAACTAAAAAATCTCTTTTTGTTTTTTTAAAAGATTTCATTATAGAATACCCTATTCTATTTTCTCCCAAAAGAAAATATTTATACTCTCTAATCTTTATTTTTTTCTCTTTTATATTTCTTTTTCCAATCAAATTTAAAGGTTTTTCTAGATATGAATAAATTTTTTCTGATAGAAGAATCATATAACTAGACCCTGCTATTGTAATAATTCCTAATGCAGTTATTAAAGATAAAGTCTCTTGAGGAATATGCCCTACTTTTATACCTAAAGATATTAGTATTAATGAAAATTCTGAAATTTGAGCTAAAGCAGTTCCTGACATAAAACTAGTATTTTTGGTATATCCAAAAATAGTCATTAATAAAAATATAATTAAAGGTTTTCCCACTAATATAAATATGGATAATACTATTATTGGAATTAATAAATTGTTAATATCAAAAAGAATCATTTGAGATCCTAGAAGTATAAAAAAAGATATAACAAAAAAATCTCTTAATGATCTTAATTTCGAAGAAATTTCATAACTATAAGGAGTCATGGATAAAATTATTCCTGCAATTAAAGCACCGACTTCCAAAGAGAATCCTAAATAGTTAAATAAAGAAGCTAAACCCAATCCCCAGGATATTGCAAATATAAATAAAAATTCTTGGGATTTTGCAAAAAAGTAAGTAAATTTTGGCAGTATATATATCGATAGAGGTATAAGAACTATAAATAAAATTATTCCTTTTAATAATGTGTTAGTTATTAAACCATATATATTTCCATTAGATAAAGAAGAAATAAATAAAAGTGATGCTATAGCTACTAAATCTTGAATCAATAAAACTCCAATAGATATTTTTCCATAAAGTTTTTCTAGTGCTTCTTTATCATATAATAATTTCATAATTATAATAGTAGAAGAAAAAGATAATGCGATTGCTAAATATAGAGCAGTTATCCTAGAGAAACCTAAAGCCAGAGATATAAAATATCCTATAACAGTTGTAAATAAAATCTGACTTATTCCTATAAATAATGAAAATACTCCTATATCTTTTATGACCTTTGGAGATAAATGAAGTCCAACTATAAATAAAAGAAATGAAATTCCCATTTCTGCAAAAGTAGATATTGTTCCTTCGTCTGGAATTATATTTAAAAAAATAGGTCCTGCAATAATCCCAGAGATTATATACCCTATAATTAAGGGTTGTTTTATCAATCTAGTAAAAAAACATATTACAAAAACTAATGATATAATTAAACTAATATTAATAAAAATATCCTCCATTTTCCTTTTTTAATTTGTAATTTATTATTTATAAATTTAATTTAATGAAATTCTATAATTTTTCTATCATTTTTTTTATAGAAATTCTTTGCGTGTTCCATTTTCTCTTTTGAAGTTGTTAAAATAGTTAAAATCTTCTCTTCTTTCTTTATTGAATTGTTTTTCTTTTTATATATATAAATTCCTGCAGCTTTATCTTCAGGACATCCCGCTTGCCTTGCTAATCTATTAATTAGCTCATTGTCTATATGTTTTATTCTTGAATTAGATTTAGATTTTATATTATAAATAAATTTGGGTTTTAATTTTTTTAATAGATTAATATCTCCCTTTTGTGATTTTATTATCTCTAAAAATTTTTTATATGCTTTTCCGGAATATAAAATTTCTTTTGCTATTTTTGGATTTTTTCCAGCTAATTTTAATAATTCTGCAGAAAGTTTTATAGATTTCTCTTCTAAATCTTTAGGAGAATTTGTTCTCGACAAAACATTAATTACATCCTGCATTTCTAATTTAGGGCCTATTCCGTTTCCTATAGGTTCTGAACCGTCAGTCATTAAAACTTTTAAATTTAGATCAAATTTATTTGAAATCTTTAGAAATTCTCTTTTTAATATTTTAGCTTCTTTCTTTGAAACTTTTGCAGATTTTCCGAATGGGATATCTATAAGAATATTTTTACTTCCAACAGATATTTTTTTAGATAAGATACTTGCAAGAAGTTGTGATTTAGAATCTATATTAACAATCCTTTCAATTTTTATTATTTGATCGTCTGTTGGAGCCAAACCCAAAGCACCGCCCCAAACTAAACATGCATTAGTTTTCTTTACTATTTCTTTTATTTCAGATATACTAAACTCCACTTTTGCTATAGTCTCTATTACATCAGCGGTTCCTGCTGCACTCGTAATTGCTCTCGAAGAAGTTTTAGGAATTATAAGTCCTGCAGCAGCACAAATAGATACCACTATTGGAGTAGTTCTATTTCCGGCGACGCCACCTATACAATGTTTATCAAAAATTTTTCCCTTTAACTTTAGTTTATTTCCAATTTCTACCATAGCTTCGGTTAAGTTTTTAAGTTCATTTGTAGTCATCCCATCAATATAAACTGCAGAAACAAAAAAAGCTATCTCGACCTCTGTTAAAGAATTATTCGCTATATCTCTTATTATTTCATAAATTTCTTTTTTAGTTAATCTATGTCCTTCAAGTTTCTTCTTTATTAAATCTATGCTTAAAGGTTTTTTTATTATATCAACATTTACTAAATCTCTGGATTTTAAATTTAATTTTTCTATTACATCTTCTGAAACCGCTATTTCTTTTTTATTAACTATTCCGTCTATAGTATCTATGCTACATATTAAATCTTTTTTTCCTTTGTCTATTAAAACTCTATTACCAACGTGTAAGCTTAATTCTTTTGCAGTATCTGCATGAATCATACAAATTGGACGTTCTGCCGAAAATCTTAATCTTTTTATAAAAAGTTTCATCTCTCACCTATTTAACATTAAATAGAATAATAGTATATAAAAACATTATTAATAGTTAATTGGTAAATAAAAATGTTTATAAATTAAGATAAAGAAAATATAATATGAAATTTTTTATTAATAAGATATTTGATAATGAAAATGATAATTTAGTACATATACAATTTTCTAAATTTAGTAGAGGCGAATTTAAAAACAAAGCCATGATTTCTTGTAAATCTCTGCCTAAAAGAATTTATAAAATAAATACAACTTCAGAATATGCAAATGAATTTGTAAGATTTTTAGCAGAAAAATTAAATAAGAATTCTACTAATGTTAATGGAATAATTGTTTCAACTAGAGATTTAACTGGAGAATTAGATTTTCAAGATAAGAAACAATTTATGGGAATTAAACAATATATTATAAATAAGAATATGACTGGTTTAGATATAATAAATTTGTGTGATAAATTTCCAAATGCTTTTTTTGGATTAAATTTTAGCGTTAATAATACTGAATTAAATATTAAACAAAAAGCTCCTAAATCTTCAAAACCTAGTACCAAAGGAGAAAGTGAGCAAAAAGTAGATTTCTGTAAATTAAAAACAGATGATAAAGAATTAATTAACAATTTAATATTTGATATTAAAGATTTTAAGAAAATAGAAATAAATCATACTTTTTTAATTAAAGAGATTATAATTGATGATAAATTAAAAGGAGAGACCGGAAATGATTATGCTTTGATAAAAGAGAAAGCCAAAAGAAAAGGAAAGATTATTAGAAAAATAAAAATTGATGGTATTGAAAAAATTTCTGAAAAAGATTTTGAGATTTAGATAGGTTTTTAAAGCTTATTTTCCAGGTAGTTAGAAGTTGTTTACTAAGGTAAATGTATCTTAGCAAAATTTTTGATAGTATTTGGTTTTTACCGAATGTCTCAAGAATATTATTCTTGTTTGCTGTCATTAATTTTATTATAATATGGGACATAAAGGACATATAAGACATGGAAGTTTGCAGTTCTGGCCTAGAAAAAGGGCAGAAAAAATTTTACCTAGTGCTAACCTTAAAAGTTTAAATAAAACAGAAACAGGATTATTAGGATTTATTGGATATAAAGTTGGGATGATTAGTGTTTATGTAAAAGATATTTCTTCTACTTCTTTAACAAAAGGACAAAAAATCACAATTCCTGCAACGGTTGTAGAATTTCCTACAATCAAAATTCTTTCTGTAAGATTTTATAAAAATAGAAAAGTGGTTTATGAGATATTAAATTATAATATTGATAAAGAAATAAAAAGAAAAATAAAAATTCCTAAAAATAATAGTTCTATTTCTAAAGATTTAATAATAAAAAAAATAGAAGAATTTAATAAAGACAATTATGATGATTTAAAAATTATTGCTTATAGCCAAGTCAAAAAAACAGTTATTAAAAAAAATCCTGATATTATAGAGATTATTTTGGGTGGAAGCAAAGAAGATAAAATTAATTTTGTGAAAGAAAATTTAACAAAAGAAATTAACGTTAGAGAATTTTCCAAAAATGAAAATATAAAAAAAGGACTAATAGATATAAGAGGAGTTAGTACGGGAAGAGGATTTCAAGGTTCTACAAAAAGATTTGGATTAAAATTAAGATTTCATAAATCGGAGAAAGGTGTAAGGGGAGCTGGATCCGGTGGACCTTGGCATCCTGCAAGAGTCGATTTTACTCAGCCAAAAGCTGGGCAATTAGGATATTTCTCTAGGACTATAAATGGTGGTAAAATTCTGATGATTGAAAATATTAAAGAAAAAGATATTAATCCAAAGAGTGGTTTTAATAGATATGGTATAATAAAAAATGATTATGCTTTAATTCATGGAAGTATTATGGGTCCACCTAAAAGACAGTTACTTTTTACTGCTCCAGTAAGAATTTCTAAAAATCAATCTAAAAAAAATTATGAATTTATTGAGACAAGATGAAATTACAAATATTAAATAAAGAAGGAAATAAAATAAAAGAAAAAGAAACAGAGTTATTTGAAGAACCAATAAGAATTGATATTATAAGTAAAGTTATTGAAGCTGAAAAATTTAAACATCCCTATTCCAATAAATATCTTGCTGGAATGAATAGATCTGCAAGTGGAAATGTCAGACACAAAAGACATTCATGGAAATCTGATAGAGGAAGAGGTTTAGCTAGAATCCCAAAAAAAGCATTTTGGAGAAGAGGTACACAATTTTCATGGGAAGGAGCTATAGTCCCCTCTACTAGAGGAGGAAGAAGAGCTCATCCACCAAAAGGATATCCAAATATTAAAAAAATAAATAAAAAGGAATTAAATAAGGCTTTATTGAGTTCATTAAGTTATATTTCAAATTCTAAAGAGTTAGAAAAAAAATATAGCAGTATTGACAAAGTAAATATTAAATTGCCTTTAATTATTGAAGATAATATTCTTAATTTAAAAACAAAAGAATTTTTTAGTAATTTAAAAAAAGTTTTAGGAAATTTATATGAAGTAGCTATAAAAGAAAAGAGTATCAGAAGTGGTGTAGGTAAGAGAAGAGGAAGAAAATACAAAGAAAATGCTGGAATGTTATTTGTTGTTTCATCAAAAGAAAATAAAGAGTTTAATGGATTAGATTTTGTTAAAGCCAATGAGTTAAGAGTAAGTGATCTTGCTTCTGGAGGAGCTAGACTAACTTTGTTTAGTGAGAAAGCTATTGAAGAGCTTGAATCTATTTTAAAAAACAAAAAGAATAAAATGGAAAAGAAAAAATGAAAACAATAACTTCGGAAAAAGCAGTAAGATTAATAGAATTAAATAATACTTTAGTTTTTGAAGTGGATAGAAGAATGAATAAAAAAGAAATTAAAGAAGATTTAGAGAGAAATTTTGATATTAAAATTGATAGTATTAATAGTCTAATAAAAAATAATAAGAAATATGTTTATGTTAAATTAAATGCAAAGAACTTGGCTATAGATGTAGCTACAAGGTTGGGAATGATATAATGATAAAAAAAAGCTTAAGAAAAAAATTATGGAAAGTTAATTTATTAAGCAAAGATATTCCTAATAGTAGAAAAAATGTTCCTTCATATTTATCTAACAGAGAGAATAAATTAGTTAGAGCTAAATTACTAAATGAGAATAGTTTTAAATGGGTAGTTTATAGAGGATTAGAGGACGAATTACATAGATTCATTGAATATGATTGGGATGGGTCAATTGTAGAATATAAAATTCATCAAGATAATATAAGAGTTTATAATGAAAATTTAGTTATTAGAAATCCTGAAGTTTATAGATATTCAACTGAATCTGAAAATGGAAAAAGAGAAATGGAAATTATAAATAAATCCGGTTTCATAAGAGAAACTTCAATATAATGGGAAAAAGAACAACACAACAAGCTAGAGGAAAAGGAAGTATGACTTTTAGAGTCAGACCAAGAGCTTATAGATATAAAATAACTTATCCTCATCTTAATGTTAATGGAGCTGCTAAAGTAATTAAATTATTTAATTCTAGTGGGCATACCTCTCCGCTTGCTGAAATTCAAATGATAAATTTTTCTCTAGAAAATAAAGAAATTAAATTTATAATTCCTGCAGCAAATGGAATTTATGAGGGTCAAGAAATTTATATTGGAAAAAGACCTGAGAATGTTAATAATCAGAGTGGAGATATTTTAATGCTTAAGGATATAGCTGTTGGAACAAAAGTTTTCAATGTAGAATTAGTTCCTGGAAAAGGTGGTAAGCTAATCAGAACAGGAGGAAATTCTGCAATAATTAGTTCTAATGATAATAATGTTATTGAGTTACAAATTAAAAAAAGAAAGATTAAATTAAATGAAAACTGCAGAGCTGTTATTGGGGTAATTGCTGGAGATGGAAGATTAATAAAACCTTTAGTAAAAGCAGGTAAACATTTTCATATGATGAAGGCTGTAGGCAGAAAATGGCACAGAATTAGCGCAGTTAAATCCAATGCAGTAGATCATCCATTTGGTAGTGGAAGAGGGAAAAGAATTAAAAGCAAAATTGCTAAGAGAAATGCTCCTCCAGGTGCGAAAGTAGGACATATTAGACCTAGAAAAACTGGGAGGAAAAAAATATAATTAAAATGACAGAAGATAAAAAAATTAATTCAGAAATTATAACTAAAAAAGAATTCAATTATAGAGGAAAATCTCTAAATGAATTAAAAGGTTTAGATATAAGAGAATTTGCAAGACTGCTTAAATCAAATGAAAAAAGAACTGCTTTAAGACAATATAATGAAATTCATCAGTTCTTGACAGATTGTAATAAAAAAATTAAAAATAAAAAGCAGATAAGAACTCATTTAAGACATTTAATAATAGTTCCAAATATGATTGGTATGAAAATCAGCGTATATAATGGAAAGAATTTTGCTCCGGTGGATATAATAGAAGAGATGTTGGGGCATAGGTTAGGAGAATTTTCGCCTACAAGAATTAAAGTTAAGCACGGATTAGCTGGGATAGGAGCTACTAGATCTAGTGCATCAAAGAGTGTGAAATAAAATGACTGAAAGACCAATGAATCTACCTGAGAGAACTAAAAATTTAGAAAAAATGAAAAATGAAAAAGTGAAATATATTAATAAAAAAAATGAAGAAACTAAACAAGATAAAAAAATTAATACAGAAAAAAAAATAGAAGAAATAATTAAAAAAAATGAAGCTGTTGTGAATGGCAAAGATATTAAAATTTCATTGAAACATGCAGTAGCAGTATGTAAATTTATTAAAAATAAGAATATTGAAGAAGCTATTAATAAACTTGAAGAGGTTAAAAAAATGAAAATTGCTGTTCCTATGAAAGGAGAAATCCCTCATAGAAAAGGGATGATGAGTGGTAGATATCCAATAAATGCTGTTAAAGAATTTTTAATATTATTAAAAAGTTTAAAAGCAAATGCGATAAATAATGAATTAGAGTTAGAAAAATTAAAATTGGCTTCAATGGCTAATGTGGCTTCAAGACCTATAAAAAGATTAGGTAAAGGGTATCATAAAAGGGCTCATGTTCAAATTAAATTAATACCAATAGAAACAAAACAAGATGAAAAATAAAGAAAAAAATATAGAATGTAAAGATTTTGCATGCCCTACTCATGGAAATATCAGTTTAAGAGGTAGAACTTTTAAAGGAAATGTCATAAAAAAATTTCCGAAGAGGGTTGTAATAGAATTCGAGAGAACTATTTATGTAAAGAAGTATGAAAGATATGCTAAAAGAAAAACTAAATTACATGCTAGATTACCTGACTGTATCAGCAATAATATTCAGATAGGTGATTATGTAGAAATTAAAGAATGCAGACCTATTTCTAAGATTATTCATTTTATTTTAATTGGAAAAGTTAATGATGAAAATAAAATAAATAAATTAGAGGTAAAAAAATGAAAGCATTTGCAGCTAAAGCTACTAGAGGATTAAATATAGGAAGTTTGGTTAATGCTAGTGATAATAGTGGAGCGAGAATTGTTAGAATAGTTGGTGTTAAAGGTGGTAAAACAAGAAAAAAAAGACAACAATATGCAAAGATAGGGGATTGGGTTAAAGTATCAGTGAGAAAAGGAGATCCAAAAATGAAAGGAGAAGTATTTGATGCAGTTGTTATAAGACAAAAAAAACCATATAGAAGATTAAATGGAGAAAGAGTAGCTTTTACAGATAATGCAGTTGTTTTATTAAAAGATGATAAAGGAAATCCTAAAGGAACTCAAATTAAAGGACCTATTGCGAAAGAAACTGGAGAAAGATTTCCTTTTGTAAATAAAATAGCGAGGTATGTTCTATGAAACAAGAATTTTCAAATAAATGGATTAGTAGTAAACAACCAAGAAAACAAAGAAAGTATAGACATAATGCTCCATTGCATATAAGGAATAAAATGATGAGTATTAATTTAACTAAGGATCTTAGAAAAAAATATGGAAAAAGAAATTTTCCTACTAGAAAAGGTGATATCGTTAGAGTAATGATGGGAGAATTTAAAGGGAAATACGGAAAAGTAGAAAAAGTTATATTAAAAAAAATGAAATTGATGATTGAAGGAATTTACAGAACTAAAAAAGATGGAACAAAAATAAGTGTTAAATTTGATCCATCTAATCTACAAATGAAAGAACTAGATTTAAACGATAAAAAAAGAAAAATAGCTTTAGAAAGAAAGTCTACTCCTGAAATAAAAAAAGAGATTAAACCAAAACCTTTACCAAATAAAAAAATAAATAAAAATCAAAAATAAAATGCACAAAAATAGAAAGAACACGGGTAATTTTTGGCCAGTGCCAAGAAAAGGAACAAAATATGTAGCGGTAAGTCTTCATAATAAAAATAATTCCATTCCTTTATCTGTTGTAGTTAGAGATATATTAAAATTAGTTAGAAATATTAGAGAATTAAAAAAAGTCTTAAATGAAAAGGAAATTAAAATAAATGGAAAGGAGATTAGAGATATAAAATATCCTTTAAGTTTATTTGATGTTTTAACCATTCATGATAAAAATTATAGATGTAATTTTAATGGTAAGAAAACATTTTTTGAGGAGATTAAAAATGATGTTAATTTAAAAGTCTTAAAAATAATTGGAAAGAAAAATTTAGGAAAAAATAAAATACAATTAAATTTAATGGATGGAAGAAATATAATAACTAATGAAAAAGCTAATGTAAATGATTCTATAGTTTTTGATTTTAATAGTAAAAAAATAAAAAAGATAATTAAGATTGAAAAGGGAAGTTATGCTTTTGTAGTTAGCGGTAAAAATAGCGGAGCTAAAGGGAAGATTTTAGAAATCTTAAATATAAATGGTAAAAAATTAGTTAAAATTGATACTGGAAATAAAATAAATGTTTGGATAAAAAATATTATTGTGATTGAAAATGAAAATTAATAATATGAGGAATATTGAAATAGAAAAATTAGTTTTGCATTGTGGCGGAACTGAAGATAAATTAGAGAAATCTGTAAAATTACTTGAGATGATAGCCGGAAGCAATAAGATTTATGTTATAAAATCTAGAAAAAGAATCCCTGCTTTTGGAATTAGTCCTGGAAAAAAATCTGGGGCAAAGATAACAATTAGAGATAAAAAAAGAATAAAAGAATTATTAGACAGATTATTCTTAGCGATTAATAATATATTAAAGTCTAAACAAATAACAACTAATCATGCTTGTTTTGGAATTCGTGAATATATAGAAATTCCAGGATTAGAATATATTAGAGATATAGGAATTTTAGGATTTGAAGTTATGGTTGTATTTAAGAGAAAAGGTAAAAGTGTCAAACTTAAGAAAATAAAGACTGGCAAATATCCTAAAAGACAAGATGTAACCAAAGAGGAAATAATAGATTATTTAACTAAAAATTTTAAATTGGAGATAGAATACAATGACAGCAAGTGATTGGAAAAAAATGTTAAAGCAATTTAAGAATAATCCTGCTATGAGAAATAAAGTTATAAAACATAACAAACCAAAAGATAGGACCACAGGAATAGCTAGGAAAAAATGTGAAAGATGTGGTAGATTTGGAGCTATGATAAATAGTTATGGTCTGAATTTATGTAGACATTGTTTTAGAGAAATAGCGGAGGATTTGGGATTTAAAAAATACAGTTAAAATGAGTCAAGATACAGTTGCTGATGCACTTAACCAAATAATGAATGCTAAGAAAGCAAGAAAAACAAATGTAATTATAAATAAATACTCAAAATTATTAAAACATATTTTGGATTTTGCTAAAGAAAATGGATTATTAGATTATGAGATTCAAAATACAAAATTAATTGTAGAAATAAAAGATTTGAACTATATTATGGCTATTAAACCAAGATATACTGTTCCTGTAAAAAAAATTGATTATTATGTTAGAAGATATTTACCTGCTAAAAATTTTGGGTTTATTATTGTTAGTACAAATCAAGGGTTGATGGATCATAAAAAAGCTGAAAAGGAAAGTTTAGGAGGATGCTTAGTTGCATATATGTACTAATGGATAATAATGAAAAGAATAAAATTGGATTATATCAAGAAATTGATATTCCTGAAGGCATAGAAACCATTATAGAAGATAAGAGTTTTACATTTAAACACAATGATAAAAAGATATCTAGAAGCTTTATTCATTTGATAGATATTAAGATTAAAGAAAATAAAATAGTTTTAAGCTCCAAGACTAAAAGAAAAAAAGAAAAAAAAATATTTTTTACCTATATTGCCCATATAAAAAATATGATTAAAGGTCTAACAGAAGGGTTTAATTATAAATTGAGGGTGTCAAATGTTCATTTTCCGATGAACGTAGTT
Organism: Nanobdellota archaeon; assembly: GCA_038045965.1. Taxonomy (GTDB): domain Archaea; phylum Nanobdellota; class Nanobdellia; order Pacearchaeales; family GW2011-AR1; genus ARS1285. The sequence goes on along the minus strand of JBBSXD010000001.1, from coordinate 113,164 downwards.
TTCAACAAAGATAAAAGAGAGTTTGTAATTAAAAATTTCCTGGGAGAGAAAAAAGATAGAATAATAAAAATAATAGATAATGTTGATATTAAGATTAATGGAGAAGATGTTATAGTAAGCAGCTATGATATAGAAAAAGCTGGAATAGTTGCATCTAGTATAGAAAAAGGTTCTAAAGTAAAAAATTTTGATAGAAGAATTTACCAGGATGGAATTTTTATTATCGAAAAACCTGGGAGGACTTATTTATAATGTTAGAGAGAAAATTTGGATTGGGATTAGAATTTGAATTACCAAAAAATAAAATAGTAGAATTATCACTTATTAGATTAGGGGATATTATTTTAAATAGAGGTAGAAGAGAAACCTTAGTAAAATTAAATGAAAAGAATATATCAACTATAGAGATAAATGAAACATATGCTAATTACAGAACCTATAAAATAAACCAAGATGATTTTATCTATTTTGAAGATAATCCTTTTGTTACAATGATAAGCAAAAATACTAATTTTTTAAAAAAGATTATTAAAAAAATTACTAGAATTTATTCAAAATGACAAAACTAAAACCAATTTTCAGACAAGTAAGTGCACATAATTATTCTAAACTGGGATTAAGAAGAAAGAAAAAATTAAAATATAGAAGACCAGGCGGGGGGGATAATAAAATTAGACTTAATAGAGCTGGAAGATTAAGAAAAGTTAAAATTGGTTTTAAAAATCAAAGTTCTACTAGAAATTTGTTAAATGGAAAGAATGTTGTAATGGTTTATAATTTAAAAGACCTAAAAAAAATTGGAAAAGATAATATAGGAATTATTGCAAAGATAGGTAATAAAAACAAGAAAATTATAGCTGAAGAAGTAATTAAACAAAAAATAAATATTTATAAGTTTAATCCTGAAAATTTTTTAAGAAATTTGGAAGAAAAAATGAAATTATCTAAAAAAAGTAAAGAAAGAAGAATTGTTGAGAAGATGAATAGAGATAAAAAATCTAAAGAGAAAGAAGAAAAAAATAAGTTAGAGGAAAAAGATAAAGATCATACAAAATTAGAGAAGAAAGTGGAAAATAAAAATGCTAATGAAGAAGTATTGAATGAAGATGAGAAAAAAATTAAAGAAGCTAAAATTGAGGAGAAATAAAAATGAATTTAAATAAGAAAAAAGCATTGGCAGCGAAGGTTTTAAGAGTTGGTAAGGGTAGAATAATATTCAAGAATGAAAATTTGAAAGAAATAAAAGAAGCTATAACCAGACAGGATATAAAACAACTTTATAGTGAAGGAATAATAAAAATAAAAGATATAAAAGGAAGAAGAAAAATAGTTAAAAGAAAATATAGAAGAGGTCCTGGAAAAATTAAAATGAAAATAAATAGAAGAAAACAAAATTATGTTAAAATAACAAGAAAATTAAGAGGCTATTTAATGAGCTTAAAAAATATGAGTTTAATTGAAAGAGAATTGTATAAAAAACTTAGAAATAAAATAAGGATGAGAGAATTTAAAAGTAAGTCTAATATGAAGGAATATCTTAAAAGTTTAGGCATTAAACTAGAAACTAATAAAAAAGGGATTAAAGAAAATACTAAAATAAAAATTTAAAAATGAAAAAATTAGATAAGAGAAGAAGAAGAGAAAATAAAACAAATTATCTCAAAAGATTAATATTGCTTAAAAGCGATACTCCTAGACTAATTGTAAGAAAAACTAATAGATATATAATATTACAAATAGTTGAGAGTGATAAAGCTCAAGATAAAGTAATTGTTAGTGTAAATACTAAAGAATTATTAAAGTATGGCTGGCCTAAGGAAAATGTTGGAAGTTTAAAGAGTTTATCTGCGGCTTATTTAGCTGGAATTCTTATAGCTAAAAAAAGTGTAAATAAAAAAATAAAAGAATGTATATTAGATAGTGGATTAATCCCAAGTACTAAAGGATCTAGAATTTATGCTTGTGTTAAAGGAGCTATTGATGGAGGATTAAAAATCCCTCATGATAAGAATATCTTACCTACTAATGATATGATTAATAAATATTCTTTTTTAGATAAAATTAAAAAAAATATAGAGGATAAGAAATGAAATGAAACAAGAAAGAATTAATATAAATAATAGAAAATCAAAAAAAGATTTGGAAAAATTCAGAGAAGAAAGAATAAGAGAAATCCAATCTAAAGAACTTGAAAATTGGGTTCCAAAAACAATCTTGGGAAAGAAAGTTAGAGAAGCTAAGATAAAGAGTATAGATGAGGCTTTAAAATATAAAATTTTAGAACCAGAAATAGTAGATAGTTTGTTAAAAACAAGAGAAGAAGTTATTAATATAGGACAAGCAAAAGGGAAATTTGGTGGAGGAAAAAGAAGAGCTTGGAGACAAACTCAAAGAAAGACTAAAGAAGGTAATGTTGCTACTTTTTCTTGTATGATAGTTGTTGGTAATGATAATTATGTTGGATTGGGTTATGGAAGAGCCCAAGAAACACTTCCAGCAAGAGCAAAAGCTGTAAGAAAATCTAAACTTAATTTAATTAAAATAAGAACTGCGTGTGCTAGTTTTGATTGTAATTGTGGTGAAAATCATACTGTTCCATTTATAGTAGAAGGTAAGTGTGGAGGCAGTAGAATAAAATTAATTCCTGCTCCTCAAGGAACAGGATTAGTTGCAGGAGATGAAATAAAAAAGATTCTAAGAGTCGCCGGAATAAAAGATGTTTATAGTAATACTAAAGGCAAAAAAAGAACAACAATAAATATGGCTAAAGCTTGTATTGATGCTTTAAGAAAAACTACGGAGATGTAAAATGGAAGAAATGAAAATTGAGATTTTCAAACTCCCATTTTTTAACGGGAGAAAATAAAAAAATGGAAGAAATGAAAATTGAGATTTTCAAACTCCCATTTTTTAACGGGAGAAAATAAAAAAATGGAAGAAATGAAAAAATGGAAGAAAGAAAATTTATAAAATTAAAGAAAGAAGAATATGGAATTAAAGAATATATAAAGAGGCAGCTTGGCAAAGGTAAAATTAGTAATCTAAATATTGAATATACACCAGTTGGAGAAAAAATAATAATAAGTACAAGTAAACCTGGATTAGTTATAGGAAGAAAAGGAGAACAAATTCAACAATTAACAGATTTCCTAAAAAAGAAATTTGGATTAGAAAATCCCCATATAGAAATCAGTGAAATTAAAAATCCATTGTTAGATGCTCAAGGAGTAGCTGATGAAATTGCTTTAGCTTTAGAAAGAATGGGTAATCTTAAATTTAAAGTTATTGCTTATAGGAAATTACAAGAAATAATTAAAGCTGGAGCTTTAGGATGTGAATTAAGATTATCTGGAAAATTACCAAGTGAAAGAGCAAAAAGCTGGAGATTTGCAGAGGGATATTTAAAGAAAGCTGGTGATTCTTCAAATGAAGTTGAGAGAGCTCAATCAACAGCATTAACTAAAACAGGGATAATTGGTATAAAAGTAGCTATAATGCCTCCTGATGCTAGATTGTATGATAGAATAATAATAGATGATGAAGTAAGAAAGAAAATTAGTTTGGTTATTTTAAACAATGATATTGAAGAAAAAAAAGAAATTGTTAAAAAAGGAAAAAATAAAAAGAATAATAAAGACAAAGAAATTAGTGAAGATATAAAAAATGGCAATAATTAAAAATCAAGATATAAAAAAAATGTCTAATAATGAAAGACTGGAGAGAATTAAAGAATTAGGAATGGAATTAATAAAAGAAAAAATAAATGTAGCAAAAGGTGGGAAAATTAAAATAAAAGAAATTAAAAGAACTATTGCTAGATTACTAACTTTCAACAGATTAAACAAATCAGTTGAAAATAAATAATATGGATATATGTCCAAAATGTGGATTGCCTTTACAAGCTTGTGTCTGTGAAGAAATTGCTAAAACTGAACAAAGAATACAAATAACTACTGAGAAAAAAAAATTCGGAAAGTTTATTACTGTAATCTCTGGGTTTCAAGGTGTGGATTTGAAAGCTATAGCAAGAGATCTTAAACATGCGCTAGCATGTGGAGGAACAACCAGAGAAAATAAAGTGGAACTGCAAGGAGACCATTTAAATAAAGCTAAAGAAACTTTAATTAAACTTGGTTTTTCACAAGACAGTATTGAAATATCATAAAATATGAAAATGCAAAAAAATAAAATTGAAAATAAAGAAGAAAACATCAATAAAATCTTAGTAGTAGTAAGAATATCAGGCATGGTTAAAATTAGAAAAGATATTAGTGAAACTCTTGATAGATTAAAACTTAGAAGAAAATATTCATGTGTTTTATTAAATAAGAATAATAAAAATGTATATGGTATGCTAAAAAAAGTTAAAAATTGTGTGGCTTATGGATATATAGATAAAGATTCATTAAAAAAATTAATTTTAGAAAGAGCTGAAAATTTAAGTGGTAGAAAGAGTGAGATTAAAGTTGATGTAGATGAAGTTGTAGAAGGTTTATTTAAAAATAAAGAATTAAAGGATTTTAAATTAAAAGATTTTTTTAGACTTCATCCTCCAAGAAAAGGAATTAAATCTAAATTGCATTATCCTAAAGGAGTCTTAGGAGACAATAAAAAAGATATAAATAAATTAATTGAGAGGATGTTGTAGTTATAAATGAAAGTAAAGAAAAAGAAAAAATCAGTAGGGCAAAGAGGTAGAACTACTTATGGTCATGGAGCTAGAAAAAAATGGAAAAAAAGTGGTCATAAGGGGGGGGTTGGCATGGCTGGAACAGGTAAAAGAGCAGACCATAAAAAAACTTTAATAAATAAATTATATGGAAATAAATACTTTGGAAAACAAGGAATAACGAGTAAAGGCACAAAAAGAGATAAAAGAAAAAGAATTAATATTATTGATATTGAGAAAAATTTATCAAAATTTTCTGAAAAAGATGGGTGGATTGATTTATCTGAATATAAAGTTTTGGGAGATGGAGAAATTAAAAATAAGTTGAAAATTAAAGCTTTAAGTGTAAGTAAAAATGCTAAAGAGAAAATTGAAAAAGCTGGTGGAAAGATAGAGGTATTATCTAAAAATATAAATCCTTCTGAGTAATATGGCATTTATAGATATTTTGCGTAACCTACCTGAAGTAATTAGTCCTACGGAAAAAAAACTTAGTTTTAATATTAAACTTAAATGGACTTTAATTATAATTGTTGCATTTTTTGTAATGTCTAATATTGCACTTTATGGTGCTGATCCTGGATTTTTAGATCAGTTTGAATTCTTAGCAGTAATTTTAGGTACAAATTTTGGATCTATAATCTCATTAGGTATTGGTCCTATAGTTATGGCTAGTATTATCTTACAATTATTAGTTGGGAGCCAAATAATAAATATTGATACAAAAACTGAAGAAGGAAAAAAATTTTTCCAGGGATTACAAAAATTAATGGTATTCTTTTTTATAATTTTTGAGGCTATGATTTATGTACTTATGGGAGGAATTAAAGCTGCTCCTGGATATACTACAATTGTAATTTTTCAATTAATGCTTGGGGGATTAGTTATATTATTTATGGATGAAGTTTGTCACAAATGGGGATTTGGTTCTGGAGTTAGTTTATTTATAGCTGCTGGAGTTGGATGGCAATTAATAACTGCAAGTTTTGGATTTTTAGGAACTCAGGGACAATTTCAAGCAAGTGGTAAGATTATTTCATTTGTAGTAAGTTTGATAAATGCTGATAGTCAAGGAGCTTTACTAGCTGGAACATCTATTGTAGCTACAGTAATCTTGTTTTTAGTAGTAGTATGGGCTCAAAATCTGAAAATTGAAATCCCTTTAAGTTATGATAGATTGAGAGGATATGGGATGAAATGGCCTTTACAATTTTTTTATGCAAATAATATTCCAGTAATATTAACAAGTGCATTAATTGCTAATTTACAATTATTTGGAGGTTTAATCCAAAACTGGTCTGGAAATCCAACTTATTTTGGAAATATAGTTAATGGTAGAGCCGTTTCTGGTTTTTTGTATTGGATAGATAGTACAAATATTGTTGAAAGAATAATAACTGGAAGCTGGGAAAATTCTCTGCTTCTTCAAACTTTTGGACATGTTATATTCTATATGTTTTTTGCTGCAACATTTTCTGTATTTTGGGTTAAAACAAGCGGAATGGATGCAACTGCACAATCTAATAATATATTAAAATCGGGATTACAAATTCCTGGTTTCAGAAAAGATCATAGAATTTTAGAATCGGTTTTATCTAGATATATTATGCCTTTGACTGTTATGGGAGGATTAGCTATAGGATTGTTGGCAGCATTAGCAGATGTATTAGGAACCTTAGTTGGTGGAACCGCATTATTGTTAGGAATAATGATAACTTTCCAATTTTATCAAAATATTGCACAACAACATGCCTTAGACATGAATCCTGCAATGAAAAAAATAATGGGTGTTTAAATGGGTATTCAAAATTTAATAATAAGCAATCCTAAAGTATCTATAGTAATTATTTCTTTTTTAATTAGTTTGTTTATAACTTTAATAAGATATTTTATGACTGATAAAGAAAAGATGAAAGAAATAAAAGAAAAGCAAAAAAATCTTAGAGCAGAAATGAAGATGTATAAAAATAATCCTGAAAAAATGATGGAGATAAATCAAAAAATGTTGAATGATATGCCTGAACAAATGAAGCAAAGTTTTAAACCAATGTTAATAACTTTAATTCCTATATTACTTATTTTTGCTTGGATGAGATCTGTTTATTCTATTACGGCTATTGCTGATACATGGTTATGGTGGTATATTATAAGTTCTATAATTTTTAGTATAATTTTTAGTAAAGGATTTGGATTGCAATAACTATTCTTTTATATAATTCATATAAGCCAAACCAGTTATTATGGATCCAAAAGAATCTGTTAAAATATCTTTAATAGAAAAAAATCTTCCTGAAACAAAAAGTTGGTGAATCTCGTCTGTAATTCCATAAATTATTACTAAAATAATTCCCAATATTATTAATGATTTATTTAGTTTTCCTTTAGTCAATGAGATTAATAAGAAAAGAGATAAATATGAAAAAGCTGTAAAGTGATATATAACAGCTACTGAAGATTTTCCCCCTCCTGCTGTAAAACTTAATGAAGATACATAAAAAATAATTAAAGAAATCATCAAAGTTATTATAATTGATACTCCTCTATTTTTCTCAAATATGTAAATCATCTATTTTAAAATAATAAATTATTTTTAAGTATTATTGTAATTCTAAACGATCTCATGTTTCAAAGTGAGATTTCAACTTTTGGACATAATGTTTAAAAATGTTATTAAGCCCAGATTATAATGAATCAAGAATCTATTATAAAAATTCAGATGATGGAACAGGAAACAAATCAGTTGAATGAGCAATTACAATTTTTGGAACAAAATACCCAAGAAATGGATGAATTAATTAATAGTTTAGAAGAAATTAAAAAAGATGGGGTTAAAGAAGTTATGGTAAATTTAGGTAAAAGAATTTTCTTACCAGTTGATATTAAAGATAAAAAATTTTTTGTAGATGTAGGAAAAGGAAATTTTGTCAAGAAGTCTGCAGAAGAAATAAAAAAAACTGTTGAGCAAGAAAGAGATAAATTGAAATATAATAAAAATATTATAATAAGAAAATTGAATGATCTTCAAGAAGAGATGGAAAAAATGATCAATGAAATTCAAAAAGAACAAAAATAATTATTTCCCCATTTTTCTCAGAAAATTATCATAGCTAAGAATCCCTAATTCTGTTATTATTTTTGTTATATATCTTTTATCTACAAATTCAAATGCCGGATTTTTTATTTTTAATTTTTTTGGAGATTTATCCCATATCTCATTTAAACTTCTATTTTCTATTGGGATCTTTTTATTAGAATATTTCCATGAGTCGGCTATTACATAAAAAGGAATTCTATTATTTTTTGCCAATTCTGCAAGCATGCCAGAACCTATCTTATTAATTATACCTTTATTTGTTAAAGCGTCTGCTCCTATCATTATTTTATTTACTTTTTTGTTTTTTATAGCAGTTAGCATTGCTGAATCTATAAACATAGTAACTTTTATACCTGCCTTATTTAATTCAAGTAAAGTTTCTCTGCCTTGAAATAATGGTCTAGTTTCTGTATTATAAACTTCAAAATTCTTTTTATTATTTTTAGCGTATATTAAAGAATTTATGACATTGGTTGAATGACAATGAGTAAATATCTTATCATCTTTTTTTATTATTTTATAAGCATTTATATTTATTTTTTCTTGAGCTTCTGAAAAATGATTTAATATTTCTTTTATGGATTTTTTTTCTGCTAAATCTAAAACATGTTTTAACATAGGTTCTGTTGGCCTTAAAGAAAGAATCTTTTTTTTGGAAGATTTTGCTGGATTTAATGAATAGGCCTTTAATCCTGCTATTGCCACATTTCTGGCTCCCTGAATTTTTATAGATTTTATATCTTTAGATATTTTATCAAATTCGTCTCTTTTCATTATAAAATTAATAATATTAGTTATAAAAATGTGTTGATTTACTTTTTTAACTTTCTTTCTTCCTTTTCTTTTTCTCTCTCAAAATCTTCAATTTGTTTACTCCTATAATAATTCAGCTATGGTTTTTTATTTTTAATTTTTTTATCTTTTCTTTATATTCTTTGATTAATTTATCAGAATTTTCTATACTCTCTTGGTCTTATTTTTTTAATGATTAAAAAAGATTTGGTACTAAAATCTTTATATACTATTATTGTGATATCATATAAAGAAAAGAAAAAGGTGTAAAAATGTTTGAGATGCTGATTAATCCTGTTAAGGCTGAAAAAAGACCTTGGGAAATGTTCTTTATAGGAGCTTTTTATGCAACTCTTTCTTTGTTTTTAACTCAATGGATATTTTCAAAGGATCCCGTATTGTCTCAATATTCTGGAATGTTAATAGTTACTTTCTGTGTAATGTTTACAATTCCATTTCTATATTTTGCGATAAAATATGAAGAAGAAAAAGATTTAGAGAATATTGGTTTCTTTAGATTATTAGAAGAGCATGGAAAAGCTTTAACTTATTTAATTTTTTTGTTTATGGGATTTGTTGTAGCTTTTTCTTTTTGGTATATAGTATTTGAAGATGGAAATCAAAATTTTAAAGCACAAATAGAAACTTATTGTTTAATCAATAGACCTAATAATTTTGATCAATGTATTTCTGACTATGGTATCGGTCATGATAAAAGTCCTACTGGATTTTCTTCAGCTAGAACTAAAGTAGTAAATATATTTATGAATAATATTTATGTTTTGATATTTACTTTGTTTTTTTCTTTAATATTTGGAGCTGGAGCTATATTTATTTTAGCTTGGAACGCTAGTGTTATAGCTTCTGCCATAGGCATTTTTTCTAAAGGAAGTTTAAGTAAATTGCCTTTAGCTATTGGGAGATATATGATACATGGATTGCCTGAAATTGCTAGTTATTTTATAGGAGCTTTAGCTGGAGGTATAGTAAGTGTTGCCATAATTAAACATGATATAAAATCTGATAAATTTTGGACTATTTTACAAGATTCATTAAATCTTATAATAGTAGCGGTAATAATTTTATTTATAGCCTCTTTAATTGAAGTTTTTATAACTCCTGCTTTGTTTTAACAT
>JBBSXD010000001.1:0-103373 GCA_038045965.1 Nanobdellota archaeon | reverse complement strand
TTTATTTATAGCCTCTTTAATTGAAGTTTTTATAACTCCTGCTTTGTTTTAACATGATAAAATATATTTGTACAAACTGCAATTACATTTCTGAGGCAAAAAAATCTTTAGAATGTGATTTCTGCGGAAATAAAAATATAGAAAAAGTAAAATCTGCTCATGAATTATTAGATGAAGTAGATAACTTTTTTGGTTAATATATTATAAAAAATTTTGTTTGAAACGATGGTAGTATACTATTGTTTTTTTATTACTATAAATTTAAAAACATCTTATATTAGATAAATGAATGAATGAAACTGGTGAAATAGAAAATATTGATATTAAGAGACGTAAAGACAGATTTTTTAGTTTTATTAAAAATAAAAATGGATTAGTTATAATTCTTTTAATAATAGCAGTTATATTAGGAATTTATATAAGATTTTTACCAATGACTGATCATGGAGGAAATCCTGGATTGTACGATGTTAGTACAAAAAATTGGACTTTAGGGCCTGACCTGGACCCTTGGCTTTTTTTGAGAAATGCTGAAAAAATAATCAATGAAGGAAAATTGCCAGAAATAGATAATATGAGAAACGTACCACTAGGATTTGATAATTCTATAGAAAGTCAGTTATTACCTTATATGATAGTTTATACTCATAAAATAATAAATATTTTTGGTAATTACCCTATAGAATTTAGTGGATCACTTTTTCCCGTTTTAATGTTTGCATTCACTATAATAAGTTTTTTTTTATTTGTAAGAGAATTATTTTTGATAAAAAATGAGGAAAATTTTAAAGCTAGCATTATAGCTATTATATCTACATTTTTTATGATAGTAATTCCAGTATTTCTACCTAGGACTGTTGCAGGAATTCCTGAAAAAGAAAGTGCCGCTTTTTTCTTTTTATTCTTATCGTTGTATTTTTTCCTAAAAGGATGGAAAACAGAAAAATTTAAGAATAGTATTTTTTTCGGATTGACTTCTGGAATATCTACTGGCTTAATGGCTTTAGTTTGGGGAGGAGTAATTTATGCATTTATTCCTATTGCTTTAGCCAGTTTATCTGCGTTCATATTAAATAAATTTAATAAAAATAAATTTTTTGTTTATTTGTCATGGATAGTAAGTTCAATTTTTATAATGGTTTATTTTTCTAATAAATATAAAATTTTTACTAGTCTAACTTCTTTATCTTCTGGAAGTGCTGTTTTTGTTCTTTTTGTAATAATAGTACATTATGTTATTTTAGGTACAAAAATTAAAGATTTTTATTATATTAAAGAAAGTAAATTACCCAAAACAATTTTAAGTTTTATAATTGCTATAATAGTATTGTTAATTCTTGTAGCAGTTTTTATAGGCCCAGATTTTATAGTTCAGAAAATAAAAGCTGTCCATCAGACTATTTTTAAACCAATATTTGGAAGATGGAATATTACCGTAGCTGAAAATAAACAACCTAATTTTCAGGAATGGAGTGGTAGTTTTGGTCCATATTTTAAAAATATTCCTTTAATGTTTTCATTATTTTTGATTGGATCTATAGTATTATTTAAAAAAACTCTTAACATAATTAAAAATAATGATACTTGGATTTTAACAGCAGGTTATGTGTTTTTTATATCAGGAATAATATATTCAAGGTATTCAGATAGCAGTCTATTCAATGGAGAAAATTTAATTAGTAAATCTTTTTATTATCTATCTCTATTAGTCTTCTTATTTTTGGTTATAAAATATTATATTATTTATTATAAAAAAGGAGATAATAGTTTTAGTGAGATTAGATATGAATATCTATTGTTATTTTCCTTGTTTATTGTAAGCTTGTTTACAGTAAGGGGAGCTGTAAGATTAATTATGGTTTTAGGACCTGTTGCTTCTATATTTGTTGGATTCATAATTGTAGAAATAGTTGATAAATATTTTAAAACTAAAGAAGAAATGTTAAAAATTTTTGTGGGGATATTTGCTATATTAATTTTAGTTGCAAGTTTTTATACTTTTTATAATTTTTATCAAGATATTACTATTCAATCTTATAATTTTGTTCCTTCTGCATATAATATTCAATGGCAAAAAGCTATGGAATGGGTAAGAGATAATACTCCAGAAAATGCTGTTTTTTCTCATTGGTGGGATTATGGTTATTGGGTTCAGAGTATAGGAAAAAGAGCTACAATGGTTGATGGAGGAAATGCAATTACTTATTGGAATTATTTAGTAGGAAGATATGTTTTAACTGGAGATAATCAAAATGATGCTTTAGAAGTATTATATAATCATAATGTTAGTTATTTTTTAATAGACTCTAGTGATATAGGAAAATATACTGCTTTTTCAAGCATAGGAAGTGATAAAAATTTTGATAGGTTTTCTTATATAAGCACTTATTTATTAGATGACAAACAAACAAAAGAGACTAGTAATCAAACTCTTTATGTTTATTCTGGTGGAACGTTCTTAGATGAAGATTGGATAATAGAACAAGACGGAAAAAAAATTTTACTTCCTGCTAATTCTGCGGGTGTAGGAGCAATAATAATTCCAGCAGACAATAATAAAAAAATTTATCAGCAACCTTATGTGATAGTAGTTTATCAAGGACAACAATATGATCTTAAATTAAGATATTTATATATAAATAATAATCTGGCTGATTTTGGAAATGGTATTGAAGCTACAGTATATGTATTTCCAAGACTTAATGTGAATAATGGTGGAGTTCAAGTAAATGAAAAAGGAGCGGCTATGTTCCTTTCTCCTAGATTAATGAGAGGAATGCTCGCACAAGTTTATATTTTGGATAATGCACTTGGTAAATTTCCTAATTTTAAATTAGCTCATGTAGAATCTGCTTTAATAGTAAAAGATTTAAATTCTCAGGGGCTTCCTCTTCCTGAATTTGTATATTATAATGGGATATTGGGACCTATAAAAATATGGAAAATTGAATATACTGGAAAAGAAAAAATAAAACCAGAGTATATTGACAGAGATGAGACTAAATACTTGGATTGGCTTTTGTAAAATAAATTTAAAAACTAAAAAATTTTAGTTAATAAATGACAAATATATTATTAATACCAATATTATTAAGTTTTATTTTAACTTTTTATACTTTGCCTAAATGGATAAAAAAATGCGAAGAGGTTGGTTTTTTGTGGGAAGATATGAATAAAATAGTCAGAAATAAAAATGTTGCAGCTTCTGGAGGAATAATTGTAGTAATAAGTTTTGTCATAGGTGTCTTGAGCTATATTGCACTTAAAACTTTTATTCTAGGAGAAAATGGAGAAATTACTAAAATATTTGCTTTATTAGCAGTTATATTAATATTAGCTTTAGTTGGATTCGTTGATGATGTATTGGGTTGGACTTTTAGAGGATTATCTATAAGATTTAGATTATTTTTAGCATTTATGGCCTCAATTCCTTTAGTTGTTATTAATGCTGGTTCAAAAATAATAAATATTCCTTTTCTTGGAATTGTTGATTTAGGTTTTTATTATCCTCTCTTATTAATACCAATAGGAATTGCTGGAGCTACTACCACTTATAATTTTTTGGCTGGATTTAATGGAGTAGAAAGTGGACAAGGAATAATAATATTAAGTTTCTTGTCTTTTGTTGCTTATAAAACTGGAAACTCTTGGTTAAGTGTAGTTGGATTATGTATGGTAGCTAGTTTAATAGTTTTTTATTTTTATAATAAATTTCCTGCAAAAGTCTTTCCTGGAGATATTTTAACTTATGCTATAGGGGCTTTAATAGCAAGCATGGCTATTTTAGGAAATTTTGAAAAAATTGCAGTTTTTATGTTTATACCTTATATAATTGAAACTTTCTTGAAATTAAGAGGGAATTTAACTAAGCAATCATTTGGAAAGATAAATGAAAATGGAAGTTTAGATTTACCTTATGGAAAAATTTATGGAATGACTCATCTTTCTTTAAAAATATTAAAAAAATTTAAAAATAAAGTTTATGAAAAAGAGGTAGTATATTTAATATTTTTATTTCAGATATTAATTTGTTTTTTAGCATTATTTATATTTAAAAATAATTTAATTGTTTAAAATGATTTCTTATTTTAAAAAATGGAAAAAATATTTGCCTGTAATAGGTATAGGGCTATTTGTTTATATTCTGTTTAAAGTGAATATAACTAATATTTTAATAGAAATTAAAAATACAAATATTTATTTTTTGATCCTAGCAGTTATAATAACTTTTTTGATGATGATAACAGAGACGACTAAATGGTTTAGTATAGCTAGATTTCAGAATATTAAAATTCCATTTAAAGAAGCTTTAAAAATAAATATGATAGATAATTATTATGGTTTTATTACTCCATCTAAATTAGGGGCGGTAATAAGAGCAGAATATCTTAAAAAATATACTGAAGATCATTTTGGAAAAGGATTCTTTAATTTTGTTATAGATAAAATAATGGATTTAAGCTCCTTGCTTTTTATTGCAATAATCTTTTCTTATAATTTTAGAAATAGATTAAACTTGCCTATAAGTTTTTTTATTATATTATTTTTCTTATTCATATCTTCAACTTTATTCTTTATCAAAAAAGAAAGAGGAAAGATAGTTTTAAGAATGTTTTATAAGAGATTGATTCCAGAAAATCTTAGAAGCCAAGCAAAAAGTAATTTTGAATCTTTTTATGATCATGTTCCAAAAAAAAGATATTTTATATTATTTTTTATATTGAATTCTTTAAATTGGTTTGTTAATTATCTTGTAGTTTATTTTATAGGTTTATCATTAGGAATTAATTTAAGTTTTATTTATTATGTTTCTATAATGCCTTTAGCTACATTGGTTTCTTTGATTCCAATAAGTGTTGCTGGATTAGGAACGAGAGAAGCTAGTTTAATTAGTCTTTTTGGATTATTTGATATAGCATCGGCAAAAGTTTTTTCTATGTCTTTAATTGGATTATTTATAGCAGGAATAATTCCTGCTATTATAGGGGCTAGGTTTGCATTTAAAAAAAGGTTGGAGTGAAGTATATATTTTTAGATAATAATATTCATAAATAATCTAATTCTAATGAAATAATTAAAATGAGAAAAGTCAGTATCATAATCCCTTGCATAAGCATAAATAATCAAACTTTAAAATGTATAAAGAAATGTTTGGAATTAGACTATGAAGATTTTGAAATTTTAGTTCTGCCTGATTATTGTGATAAGAAATCTAAAAACAAAAATCTTAAAATAATTGAAACTGGAAAAGTTAAACCTGCGCTTAAAAGAAATATAGGAATGAAATTGGCTATTGGAGATTTTTTTGCTTTTATTGATGATGATGCATATCCTAGAAAAGATTGGTTAAAAAATGCTATAAAATATTTTGATAATGATAAAATAGGATTAGTTGGAGGTCCTAACTTAACTCCTGAAGATGCAAATTTTGCTGAGAAAGTTTCAGGGCATGTTTTAAGTAATTTTCTTATTTCTGGGAATGCCTTTATTAGATATAAGATTACTAAAAATAAAAAATGTAAAGAACTCCCAAGCTGTAATTATATATCAAGAGATTTAGATATAGAATATGACTCTAATTTTTTAACTGCAGAAGATTCTAAATATTGTTTTGATATTTCTAAAAAAGGATATGATATATTATATGCTAGCGATGTTGTTGTTTATCATCATAGAAGAGATAAAATATCAAAGCATATTAAACAAATGTATATTTATGGAAGAGATATTGCATGGCTCACTAAAAAAGAATTCTCTATAGATAAATTATATTATTCTTTATTAAGCATTTTTAGTTTGTTGGTCATATTTGGAATTTTATTATCTTTTGATTATTCTAGTATAACTGGCTTATCTATTTTAGAGACAACAAAAAATAAAATATATTTCTCGGAAAAAATTTTTCTTGCTGGGATTTTTATTTATTTAATATTAATTTTTCTTTCCAGTTTAAAAGAAAGTTTCATTATGAGTTTAGTGGTATTTGCTACAAGTATTTTAACTCATTTTGCTTATGGTTTTGGGTGGTTAAAAGGAATTATAACATCTCCTGAAAAAAATGAAAAAGTTGCATGGAATAGCAGATAAATTTATAATATAATATTATTTCTATTTTATAAAAGAGATACAATGCCATACACAACTACACACGTTCTTGTTACAATAATTGCTTTAGAATTATTTAGAGATTATTATCTTAAGAATAACAAGAAATTTCCTAGATATTATATTTTAGTGGGAGCTTTAGCATCAGTTTTTCCTGATTTAGAATATTTATTTTTATTGAGTTTTAAAGAAAGATACTTTTTACATTCTATTTTTGTACCATTAACATTTTTTATTTTAGGATTATTAGCTTATATTATAAATCTTAGATATAAAGAGTTTAATAAAAGACATATGAATATTAGTTTTATTAGTTTTATTTTTTTTATATTTGCTTTCGGAAGTTTAACTCACTTAATATTAGATTTTATATTTGTTGATACTATAAGAGTATTTTATCCTTTTTCAAATTATGAAATAGGATTAGAATTGGTCAGTAAATTTCCATCATATTTGCGGGAGTTGATTCTTCCTACCCTTGATGCTTTTCTATTATTTTTCTGGATTTTGTGGCTTCAATTCAAATTAAAGATTTATGATTATTTTTAGTACCAATTGGTTATAAATTTTATAGAAAATGTTTTTATAGTATGACTTTATTTTTTTATTATGGCATTTCCTAAACATATATTATCAACACTTGGATTTTTAACAGTTTTTTTTATAGCTTTATTTAATTGGAATTTACCTTGGAGATTATCATTCTTGATAGGAATTGCTGGATTCGCTATGGGGATGTTTACAGATAGAGCTTTTAGAGGAAGTTATTGAAAAATTAACAATAGTTAAATGATACAAAAATATTTAAAGACAATTTATTTGATTTTAGATAATCATAAATTAAAATATTAAAGATGAAAAGAGAGATTTAAAATGAAAGTTTTAGTTGGTTTCCCCCCTACTCAAAGTCCTTTAGGAACTCCTTTACTTAGTCAGAACAGACAATTTCAATATTTTAATAAGCCTACTTTTTTGTATCCAGTAGTTTTAGGGACTGCGGCTACAATGGCTAAAGAAAATGGGTATAATGTTATATGGGAAGATGCAATTGCCCAAAATATGGATTGGGTTGAATATGATAAAATGCTTGAAAAAGAAATGCCAGATATTTTTTTATTTGAGACAAAAGCACCAGTTATTAAAATACATTGGAAAGGAATTAATCATATAAAAGAAAAATTTCCAAATATAAAAATTGTAATTTGTGGGGATCATGTAAGTTATCTTCCTGGAGAAACATTAGAAAATTCAAAAGTGGATTATGTTATTAATGGAGGTTATTATGATTTTGCTTTTATGGAATTAGTTAATTGGTTAAATGATGGGAAAAATAAAAATGCTCCTAATGGAATATGGTATAGAAATGAGGAAGGAAAGATTGTAGAAAATGGAAGATATGAATTTTATAAAGATAGTAAAAAAAGTTTAGACGATGCACCTTTTCCAGATAGAAATCTTACAAAATATATGAATTATCAAGATGAATTTAATTTGAAAGGCAGACCTCAGTTTTATATAATGAGTGCTAGAGATTGTGCATGGGGGAAATGTACTTTCTGTGTTTGGGATCATGCATTATATCCTAAAGGTGCTTATAAACAAAGAAGTCCTGAAAATACATTTGAAGAAGTAAAAAATTTAGTAGACAATTTTGGAGCAAAAGAAATATTTGATGACGCTGGAACTATTCCTCCTGGACCCTGGTTGAAAAAATTTTGTCAGTTAATGATAGATAGTAAATATAATGAAAAAGTTTTATACTCTTGTAATATGAGATTTGGATGGGTAGATGCTGAAATGTATAAGCTGATGAAAAAAGCTGGATTTAGGTTGCTTAAGTTTGGATTAGAATCTGGATGCCAGAAAACTATTGATAAATTAGATAAAGGAACTGAAGTAACTAAGGTTTTCCAGCATTGTAAAGATGCAAAAGATGCAGGATTAACTATTCATATTACTATGATGGTAGGTTATCCTTGGGAAACAAAAGCTGATGCGATGGAAACTTTTAAGCTAGCAAAAGAATTAATGAATGCAGGTTTAGTAGATATTCATCAGTCAACTGTTATTATGCCATATCCAGGAACTCCTTTATATGAAGAAGCAGCTAGAGAAGGATGGCTAAGATTTGAAAAAACAGATTATGAAAAATTAGCAATGGATCAACCAGCAATGAAAAATATTGAAATGATGCCAGAAGAAATACAAGAATTATGTAAATTAAATTATTGGATATATCTTAGTCCCAGTTATATATGGCATCACATTAAAGAAAGAGTAAGAAGCTGGGAAGATATTAGATATTCTATTCAAGGATTTACATCTGTAATAGGGCATATGAAAGATTTTAGTAGAAAACCAGAGATTCAGAAAGATAAAAATGAATTATTGACTAAAGAGCAGATTGCAAGAATGAATGCTAATTTGCATAATCCTCGTCAGGATCTTGTAGCTATAAAACCTGGAACAAATGAACCAATACCTTACAAAAGAATTGAGGAAGTTAAAGTTTCTTTACCTATTGTGCAATAAAATGTTTATTACTTAAAATTAATTAATATTTTAGGAATAAATTTTTATAGTTTATTTTTTTATAGCTCTGATGGAAGATTATAAAAAAGAATTTATAAATTTTCTAATTAAAAATGATTAGTAAAACAACTTACGCAGATTCTGGAGTGAATATTAATTTAGGTGATGATGTTTCTAAAATATTTTATAATGCTGCAAAACAGACATGGGATATGGGACAAGGAATGATTATAGCAACACCAAATCCAGAAGAAGTAATAAAGATTGCAGAAAATTATAAAATATCTGCAAAAAAATGGGATAATAACTATTGATAAAGGTATAAAAATAAAAAATAAAGGAGCATTTTCTTCTAAAGAAGAAATTTTATCTTTCTGAATTATTATTAAAATTTATTTTAAAATAATCTCCCAAAAACTCTTCAACAGTTTGAAATTTATAATTATTTGATTTGCAAAATTGAATATAATCCTCTAATTTTTTAGTTAGTTTTTTTCCGCAGGGATTTTTTATATATTTTGGGATTTTTATATTTTCTATATCTGCAAATTCCCATGGATGCTGGACTAACATAGTATATCTTGAATTTAAAAAATTTATTTTAGTGAAAATTTTTGAATAAATTAATGGAAAATTTTTGAAAGTCAGCCAAAATATTGAAAAATTTGGAAA
Organism: Nanobdellota archaeon; assembly: GCA_038045965.1. GTDB lineage: Archaea > Nanobdellota > Nanobdellia > Pacearchaeales > GW2011-AR1 > ARS1285. The sequence goes on along the minus strand of JBBSXD010000001.1, from coordinate 94,064 downwards.
AATCGTCGATGCTGGAATTTCTGTTAAATTATTTTTTTTTTGTATATTTCTTTTTTGACTTAGATTATTATATCTTCCTGGAAGATAAATGGGATGAGTTGAAGAATCGTATTTAAATTCTGACGAACTGACTATATTTAAATTTCTTAAATCCCATCTTGGAGCTCTAAAACCTTTTATTTCTTTTTTTATAATATTTTCTTTTACTTCTTTTGCATTTTTTATATTTTCTAAAGTTAAAGGCATAGAATGTGAATAACCATGACTTGCTATCTCATGTTTTTTAGATAATTCTTTTATTATCTCTGGATACTTTATAGCAAAATTAGCCGTCGTGAAAAAAGTTGCTTTAATTTTATTTCTATTTAATATATTCAATAAATTGTTTAGACCCTCTAAAGAAATTTCATACATTTCTTTTTCAGTTATATTTAGATAATATTCCTTTGGTAAATCAAATTCTTCTAAATCAAAAGTTAATAATATTGATTTCATGATAAAAGTCTCATTTTTATTAATCTGTAAATCATTCCTGCAAGATATCTTAATCTTACTGTTGAGAATTTTTCGTATTTAACTAATGGCGTATAAAATTCAGCTATTCTAAAACCTTTCTTTTTAGATTTATATAATAATTCTATATCAAAATCAAAACCAACACAAATTATATTTTTTCCTACTTTATCCCAAACTTTTTTTCTGAAGAATTTAGCTCCTGCTTGAGTATCTCTAAATTTTAATTCAAATATTATTCTGGTAAACATTTGTCCTCCTAAAGCTATTATTCTTCTCATCTGAGAATCTTGAATTCCTTTTTTATTTTTTAAAGATCCTTTAAGATATTTTGTTGCTATAACCATATCATAATCTTTTAAACTTAAAACCATTTCTTTTATTTTATCTAAACTAAATGGATTATCTGAATCCAAGAAACCTATAATGTCATATTTTGCTTTATCAAAACCTCTTCTTAAAGCATTTCCTTTCCCTCTATGAGGAATGTTTATAATCTCTATAGGATAATTTTCTTTAAGCTTTTTAACAATCTCAAAAGTATTATCAGAACAAGCATTACAAACTATAATCATCTCAAAATTATCAAAATCTGAAAAAATTTTATTATAACTTATAATTGATTTTTCTATAACTTTTTCAGCATTATGAGCTGGTATAATTAAAGAGAGACTCTTCTTGAATTCACCTTTCATTATATTTTGATTTAATTACACTTTTAAATAATATATCTATTTTAAAGATGTTTTAGAAATATACTAGTTAGATGCAAATTTTAAAACTTCTATTCCCCCTTTTGCGATTAGTTTTATATCATTCATGGAACGTATTCTTAAAAATCTTTTAAGTATAAATGATGGTCTAATGTAAAATTTTCTGTATGCTTTCTTTTGCATCTCGCTCATTAATTTTGGATTTACATCTCCTAAAATAAAGGCGCCATCAGAATATGCAGTTAAACCTTCCCAACCAACATTCAAAAATTTTCCTTCTTTTTTTATTATTTTATGATGTTCTGTTCCTGGCATTGGTATGCATATATGAAATGTTGCTGTATCTAAAGGAAGACTCTTTGCAAAATTTATAGTATCTTCCATTGTTTTCTTATTTTCTCCAATATTTCCAAAAATAAATAACCCCCTAGTTTCTATTCCGACCTGATGGCACCATTCTGCAGCATTTTTTATATCTTCTATTTTCTCAGCTTTTCTCATTTTATCTAAAATTTCTTGGTTCCCTGATTCTATTCCTAATGATAACATATAACAACCAGCTTTTTTCATATGCTTTAACATTGACAGAGAAAGTTTGTCACATCTAACTCCATTTGCAACTTTCCAAATAATTTTTTTATTCAAACCTTTTTTTATCATAAGATTACAAAATTCTTTTATTCTTTCTGAATAAAAAGTAAAATTATCATCTTGAAAATCTATTTCTTTAGTTCCATAATTATCAATTAGAAATTCTATTTCTTTTACAATATTTTCTGCACTTCTAATCCTTAATTTTCTTCCCGATGTTATAAAATCTGCACAAAAAGTGCATCTATAAGGACAGCCTCTTCCAGATACTATATAATCAATTGGAGATTTTCTCGATTCAAAGCTGAAATATTTTTTCATTGGCAATAAATCTCTTGCAGGAAATGGTAAATTATCTAAATCCTCTAAAAATTTTGAATCTTTGTTATTAATTATGTTTCCATTTTCATCTCTATAAGAAAGTCCATCTATATTTTCATATTTTTCTTCATTTAATATTTTTATAATTGTTTCTTCACCTTCTCTTCTTACTACTAAATCTATTCTTGGATAATTTGTAAGAACATCATCTGGAACTGAACTTGCATGAATTCCTCCTAATACTATTTTTATATTTTCTGGACATAATCTGGCTATCTTATCTATCTCATTCATCATACTAGAACTACCAGAAAGAGCTAAAAAATTAGGTTCATAATCGATAATTTCTTTTTTAATTTGTTCATAATTTAAGTTGTAAGCATTTGCTTCTATTATTTTAACTGGGAAGCCTTTTTCTCTAGCAACTGCAGCAATATAAGCTAGTCCTAATGGAGGATAAATGGGAGTTGCGGTGTCTGAGCCAGCATAAGAATAAACTAATCTATAATTCGGTTGAATAAGTAAAAGTTTTGGTTTATCCATTTTATTTTAGAATCTAATATTAACAGTTGTTTAAATAAATTCTGGTTCTTTTGATTATCTATAAATTTATATAGTAATTTGATAAAAAAATATAATGAAAGATAAAAAAGAAAGTGCTATCAGTTTAGGTAAATATGATAAAGAAGGATTTAAAGAGATAACTATGGAGAAACCAATAGAGATTGATGCTACAAAAATTAATAGGCCATGGAGATTGGATCCAAAAGGATATTTTCTAATTAGGGTAAATGATGAATTAAAAAAAATAGAGGCTGCATTTTGTGATTTAAAAGAAAATAAAGTTAGAATTATTATTAGAGGAGAAAATCCTGTTGAAGTATATACTGCTATTTTAAAAGAAGATTTAGTAACTATGCTGGATCATGCTGCAGATTTAGGAGTAGAATTGGAAAAAGCTTATATTGCTTTAAAAAATGGAAAAAAATATACTCAGGATAAAATTGATTTAGAAGATTAATCTTATTTTTATTAATGCTAATTGATATTTTACATTAACAGATATTTTTTAAACTAAACTTCTGATTATATAAAATGGGTAAATATACCGAATACGATTATGAAATTGATGAATATCTACAGAAAAATTATTTTGATAAGATAATTAAAAGTTTTGTAAAAGATTGTAATCCCATCTCTATATTATTATTTGGGGGTTTTGGAAAAGGGGAAGGAAGTTTACAATTTTTAAATGGGAAGCCTATTCCATTTAATGATTTTGATTTTTATGTTGTTACCAAAGAAAAATTAAGTGATGAAGAATTAAATAAAATTTCTATGAATGCTTCAAAGGAGATAGGAATGGGGGGATTGGAAATTGCTTATTTTCCAGATAAAGGTTATGATACAAATAAATATTTTCATGTGGATGTTAGATGTCTACCTTTAAATAAAATGAATAAATTAATGAATATTCAAAGATATTATGAATTGAAATATGGAAGCCAGATTATTTATGGAGAAGATATAATAAGTAAGATAAAAGAAATAAAAAAAGAAGATTTACCAGAATCTGATGGATTAAGAAATTTATTTAATAAATTGCATACTATGCTTTTAGGATTGAGAGAATATTATAATGAAGATCAGAGAAAAATTAGAATTTTTTGGAGTTATAAATGTTATATGTCAATTTGTGAATCTTTGCTTATTCTGAATAAGGAATTTGCTCCTACAGCTAAAGAAAGAAGTGAAATTTTTTGCAGAATATACAAAAACAATTTTCCTTATCTTTACAAAGAAATTCCTGATCTAACTGATAAAGTAAAAAAAGCTACTGATTTCAAAATAAAACCAAATTTTAATGAAGATCCTGAAAAATTATGGAAAAGTGCTCTTAAGGATATAATAAAAGTTTTTGAATTTTATATTAGAGAAATCTCTGGAATTAATGATGTCGGTAAAGCTATTAATAAAAAACTGCCTTATTATTATTTTAAACCTTTTCTGAAAGATAAGATAGGTTTTAATTTTTTTCCAAGCCAGTATATTCTAAATTTAGGATATGTTAAAATATTAGCTAAAGAAAAAGAATTTTTTATTAAACCATTATTTACATGGAAAGATGTTGGATTAAGAATGATTCTGCCTATTTATTATCTGTTAAAATATAAAATTGAAGAAAATGAAGAATATTTAGAAAAAGCATATAATGAATTAAATAAATTTATTAGAGTAGAAAAAAAAGAATTTTGGTATTTGAGGGAAAGAGCTTTAAGAGCTTATGGATTGTATTATGAACAGAGATTGTTGTGATAATGCTTATAAACTATTGTTAACTTAACTAAATGTGAAAAAAATGAAGGTTTTATTGATTGCTCCGAATTATTTGAAAGTGTATAGTTATGTCTCTGAAGAAGCAACTATGATTAATCCTCCGATGGGATTGGCTTATATCGCTGGATATTTAAGAGAAAAAGGAGTTGATGTTCAAGTTTTAGATTTTGCTGCACTTCGTTCAAACTTAGATATGGAAAGAAAATCTATAATGAATAGTAAAGCGGATATTGTAGCTTTAGCAGCTACTACAAATACTATAATGTTAGCTTATGAGCTTGCAAAAATATCAAAAGAAGTTTTGCCTGATGCAAAAGTTGTAGTTGGTGGTCCTCATCCAACTATGGAACCTGTTAAAACTTTAGAAGAATGTAAACAAATTGATTATTGTGTTATAAGCGAAGCTGAAGAAACTATGTTAGAATTAACTGAAAAAAAGTATGATAAAGATATTCTGGGAATTTCTTACAGAGATAAAAATGGAAAAATTATAGTAAATCCTACCAGACCTTTGATACAAGATTTAGACAAATTACCATTTCCTGCAAGAGATTTGTTGCCTTTAGATAAATATTGGACTCCAGGAGTAAGAAGATATCCTTATGCTATAATGATAACTAGCAGAGGATGCCCTTATAGCTGTACTTTTTGCAGTAATTTTAGAACTCAAGGAAAACAATTCAGAGCAAGATCTCCCGAAAATGTTTTAGCAGAAGTAGATCATTTAGTTAAAAATTATGGAGTTAAAGAAATAAATATTATTGATGATAATTTTACTTTCTTACCAAAAAGAGTTAAAGAAATTTGTGATGGATTAATAAAAAGAAATTATGATGTAGAATTTAAAACTGGAAATGGTATTAGAGCTGATAGAACCAGCTTGCCTATGCTGAAGCATATGAAAAAAGCTGGATTTTATTTAGTAGCATTTGGAATAGAATCTGGAGATCCAGGAATATTAAAAAGAATGAGAAAAGGTGAAACAAAAGATCATATAAAAAATGCTGTAAAATGGTCTAAGCAAGCAGGGTTACTTACTGAAGGATTTTTTATGTTCGGAAATGAGGGAGAAGGAAAAAGAGAAATGTTAGAAACAATAAAATTTTCAAAGGAACTTGATTTAAATATTGCACAATTTCAAATTTATACTCCAGTTCCCGGAAGTCCTTTATTTGATACAATAAAAAGAGAAGGAAAAATATTCTCAAAAAAATGGGAAGATTTTAATGCATTTAATGAACCTTTATTTGAATATAAAGATAGTAAATTTAATCTTATGATGGAAATGCAGCAAAGAGCTTATAGAGAATATTATTTTAGACCTAGAATGATTTTGAAAAAATTATTAGAAGTAAGAAATTTAAAACAATTTAATGCTTATGTTAAAGCTGGAATGGCCGTCGCTAAAATGAGTACTGGGAAGAGTAGTTAGAAGATATAAAAAATTAATAAAAAAGATAAGAAAACAAATCTTTGTTTAATTATTTCTGTTATTATCTCTTTAATTATATTTATTATTCTTTATAATATTGATATTCCTAAGTAACCATTATCAATAATAAATTATCAAGAAAATGTAACTTTCAAAGGTGATATAGCTGAATCCGTGAATGAGATTTCTATTCCTCCTAGCTATTTTTTCTCATTAGCTGATATATTTGTAGCAATAAAATCTCCCAAATATGATAAAATAAGAGTTTTTTCTGCAATTGATAAAAGAAATTGGACTGAGATAAATGTAATTCCACTTGAAATAAATAATATTGAAGAACATTATAAAATTATAGGAAAAGTTGCAATTAATCAGAAATTTAATGTATTTTTAAAAACCGAGAAAATATCAGATGTTAATCATCCAGATATTAAAATAAAAATAAATAAGCGTATTTTAGATTTTGAAAACAAAAGATTTGTCTTAATGATTTTAGTATTTGTATCTTTACTAGGTTTTACATTTTCTATAACAAAATCTTATGATAATTTCTTATACAATAAATTTTTAAAAATTAAAGAATCGATAATTATAATAAGAAATATATTTATCAATTTGTTCTCTAAACTTTTAGATTATCTCAAATAGAAAATCTTATAAGTATGCTTCTATTAAATAGATTATGGAAGATAAAGTTATAATATCAATAGAAGAATTCATTGAATATCAGAAATTAAAACATACTCAAGAGATTGATAAAGAACTTCTTTTAGACATAGCTGCTGGAATAAAAGATATATTAGCAGGAAATGTTGAAGAAATATAATTTAAATTATTTTTTTAATTGCTTTTTCTAATTCTTCTTTATAAATATCTAAATTTGATTTTATTAAATCTATTTCCTGTTGCTGAATTTTTTTATCAGTTATTGTTATTAAGAAAATTGATTTATGCTGCTCATAAATAATAAAAATCAATCTTTTCCCATCGAATTTTTTTTCTCTAAAAAATTTATAGCCAAGAGGTTTTCCAGAATAAGGATTTTGTTTCAATGACAATTCAATATTAATAATTCTTTTATAATCAGAACCCTCTAATTTCTCTAGTTTCCTTTTGTAATTACTTGATCTAAAAACTCTAAACATAATTGATTAAATAATAAATTATTATTAAACTTATCTTAACTATAAAAATTTCGTCTAATGATAACTTATACAATTAGTTTGTAATTTAAGTTATTTATCTATATGGTATCATGTATAACATTCTTCTTTACAAAATACTAAATATTTTTTATATCTTTTTTATCGAGAGGACATTATTTCTGGATAAGACATTACCTCTTCAATGGAAACTATACTTGAAAGTTTTTACTATTTTTTATAATTAATTTAATACTTTTAAATTATATTGTATTCTTAAAATGTTTACTTATGACTAAAAATAAAATTTATCTTCACAGAAAATCTTATAATTATACTTCTATTAAACATATAACTTTAAATATCAATTGATATTATAAGTTATCATATGAAAAGGAAAAATATCAAAGATATAATTAAAAATCATTTTTTTGATAATCCTAGTGATAAGCTTAGAGTTAGAGAAATAGAAAAAATACTTAAAATACCTTTGCCTTCTGTTATTAGATATTGTAAAGAATTAGAAAAAGAAAATTTATTAAGAATTAATCAAATTGGAAATTCTGTATTTTATACTGCAGATAGAATAAGTGAAAAATATATTTTAGAAAAGAAACTTAATAATATAAGAATATTATATGAATCTGAGATTATTAATTACTTAAAAAAAGAATTAAGTAATCCTTTGATTATTTTATTTGGCTCTTTTGCAAAAGGAGAAGATATTGAAAATAGTGATATTGATATTTATATAGAAACTCTTTCTAATAAAAAATTAAATCTTGATAAATTTAAAAAATTACTAAAAAGAGAAATCCATCTATTTATTTATAAAAATATAAATAGTATATCAAATATTCATTTATCAAACAACATTATCAATGGGATAATATTAAATAATTATATAGAGATTTTTAAATGATTGAAATAAATAAAAGTTCTTCTTGGAAAGATTGTCTGGAAAATTGGGACTCTATAAAAATAACTTCAGATATGGAAAAAGCGAAGTCTTTGATAGAAACTGCTAAAGGAAGAATTGAGATAAATAAAGATTTGAATGATAAAACAGCCAATTATATTTTTGAAGATTATTATTCATCAATTTTAGAGTTAATTCATGCTATAATATTACTTGATGGATATAAAGTTATGAATCATGTATGTATTGGATTTTACTTAAGAGATATGATGAAAAGAGATGATTTATTTAGAATATTTGATGATTGTAGATATAAAAGAAATTCTTTGGTTTATTATGGAAAAAGAATGGAATTTAAAACAGCGGTTGATGCTATTAAAAAAGCTAAAAAACTTTTCAATGAATTAATAATATTATTAAAATTTTAGTTATTATAAATAATTAATTCTTGATTATCTCATTTAAATCCGGAATAAATTCATCTAAAGGTTGTAAAGGTCCTCCAGACATAGCAGCTTCTGTAAAAGAATATAATGCAAGAGAAACATCAATCATTGGTTGAGATAAAATAGTTCTATTTTTATTATATAATTCATCTGAAAGTTTATGAATTTCATGATTTTTCTCAGATTTGTTTTGAGTTTTCATATACTCTTCAATTAATTTTAACAATTCTTTAGCTTTCTCCTTTTCATATTTCTTATTTATCATTGAATAGTCTTGATTTTTTTATTTATAAGTTTTTATATTTTATATAAATCTTTAAATATAAATTAAATCCAGATAAATAATGAAAAATGAGATGTTATCCTATGAATATAGTTTTTCTAGTGTAAAAGATATGTGTATTTTTGTAATGATTTTAAGATTATTATCAAGAAATAGGGATTATTTTAATGAATATGAAATTAATACTATAAATGAGATGATAAAAGATATATTTTATCATGAATCTGAAATTGATGTAATTATTAAAAATAAATGGTTTAATAATACTCCATTAATTGAAATAGTTTCAGAGTCAAGCGATTTTTCAGCAGAATCTAAAGAAGAAAATAATTTTGATTATGGATTTTATTCTAGATATTTTGTTTCTAGTAATGATTTTAAAAAAGAATATGTTTTAGAATTGAGTGAGAAAAATAATTTTATGTTTTCTAAAATAAGGGGATACAAAAATGGAGATTTTGACGATTCTGTAAAATATTCAGATGATAATAGTTACAATTTCTCAGAAGAATATGAAGCTAAGATTAGTGATTATTTTAACGATGATTTTGATGTTGATTTTAATTTTTATCTTGAGGATAGAATAGAAAATTTTAACCTAGAACCATATGATCAAATTGATATAAAATATGATAATAAATATTTTGAACAAGATGATAAAACTAAGATTAAAGAATATGATTCTGATTTTAATGCTAAAGAAAAATTTATTGAAGATATTGTAGATAAAAAAGAATTAACAATAATAAAAGTAGAAAAGAATTCTGATTTATCTGATATAAAAAATGAGAATTCTGTTAATCAAGAATATAATGATGTAAGTTATAAAATTGAAGCTGTTAAAAATGGAATAAATAAAATTAATACTGAAGAAGAAAATAAGAAATTATTAATTCAAAAACAAAAAGAATCGCTTGAAGATAATCTGCTTAACTTTGTTTTTAGTTCTGATAATTTTAAAAGAGAAGTTTCTGTTTTATCAGAAGTTAATAATAAAACATTTTATGTCGATGAAAAATTAAATTATTCTAGAGAATTATTTTCTAGAAATGATTTTGAGTCAGAAGTAAAACCATGTTTAGATATAGATTTTTCTCCTAAAAAAATTGATGATAATAAATATAGTCTGCTTAGAGGAGGATTAGAGTTAACTGTTAAACAAGATGATATTGAATCTAATGCGGTTTTCGGAGTAAGAGATAAAAAATCAGATTATTCCAAAGTGTATAGTACAAAAGCAAATGAAGTTTCTGCTATGCTATTCAAAGCTTTTGAAGAAAGAGGAGTTTTTCTTGAATTTGAAATTAAAGATAATGATATTTATCTTAAAGATGTAAGCGGAACAAGAATTTTTATGGAAGACAATGAGAGATTTTCTGTTAATAATATTTCATATAAAGTTGTTATAAAAAATAAAGATAATAATGAAGAGATAAAAAATGTAAAATTGGATAGTAAATTAGATGAAGGTAATTATGTATTTGATGTAATCGCTGAAGTTGATTATAATAAAAGAATGTATGAAGAAAATAGAGATATTACTTCTATATTTAATAAAATGAAAAAGGATGGAAAAGATATAAGAGCTTATTGTATTCAAGAATGTGGTTTTGAAACAAATGGGAAAGAAACAATATTAGAACAGATAATAAATATTTCTAGAGAAAATGGTTATAATTTAGAATTAGAGACAATGGATACTATTGCGAATAATAAATTTAGAAGTAATTCTATAACATATGTAAAAAGAATTGGAGAAACTGAAAACGAATATCTTAAAATTCATCCAAGTGCAAAAAAAGATAAAATAGGCATATTATATCTTGTCTTCGATGAAAATAATAAAATTTTGGGAGAAGTAGGTTATAGAGATGAGGGATTAAACTATGTTGCAAGAAAAGGACTGAAAATAAAGCCAGTTATTTATGAATTAGGAGCTAATGTAAAAGGCGCTTATTTAGAAAAAAAAGCTGCTTAATACAATAAATATATTTTTTAATGATAATTCGTTTAATTTAATATGAAAAAGACAAAAGTAATAATGATTGATGCTTTCAAGCCGGAATATTTAGAATATGCTCCTTACTTAAAATTATTATCTAAAAATAATCAGTATGGAGAATTAGATATGGGGGTTGGGCATTGGAGAGGAGTAGATATTATTTTTAACGGAAATTCTGATATTATAGCTAATTTCTACAAAAATGAAAATTCATTAAATTATTTTAAGTATTTTATCTGGCTTGATAGTTTTGGAAAGTTAGGAAAATTTTTTGTTAATATTTTATTCAATTTTCCCAGATTTATTAAAGGATATGAAATGTTTAAGATAAATAATATACCTCTAAAAGTTTTATATAAATTAGATGTTAGTATTAAAAAACATATAGCTAAAAAATCAGATATTGATTTTTTTTATTTTGGTGATCTAGATAATTTAGGACATGAATATGGAACTAAAGATTCTAAAATAATTGAAGCTGTTAAAAGAATAGATAAAGAAATATCTAAAATGGAATTTGATTTAATTTTCTCAGATCATGGTATGGTTGACATAAAAAAAATTGTTGGTGTTCCTATTACGAGAGATTGTTTTATAGATTCGGATATGGCTAGATATTGGGGAAAAGAAGAAGAGTTAGAAGATATAATTAAAAAACTGCCTTTAAATGATGGTAAAATAATAAAATGGGATAAAAAATATGGAGATTTGATATTTTTAGTCGATACTGGAATTTTAATATTTCCTAATTTTTGGAATGATAAACCAGTTAAAGGTATGCATGGTTATGATGGGAAAAATAAAGATATGAAAGCTTTTTATTTACTGAATAAAACTGGACTAAAGAAAAACTTAAAAACTGAGGAACTTCACCAAATATTAAATGAAATTAGGAAAAGAAAATAATCTTTTAGAAAATACTTATAATAGCAGGAATTTAATAACTAAAATTTATTTTAGATCTAAAGTTATGACTGCTATAAAATTAGCTAATTTAAAAAAAGAAGATATAATTCTTGATTATGGATGCGGTGATGGATGGTTAGAGCATAAACTAAAAAATTATAAAATTTATGGGTATGATTTAAATCCTAAAAAAAGTTTTATTAAAGATTATAAGAAAATAAAACCTACAAAAATATTTGCCTTAGATGTTTTTGAACATATTCCCATTAAAGAAGTTAAAAAAATAATTAAAAATTTTAAAAAAATGGGAGATTTTGAATTAATAATCTCACAGCCAACTGAGAATTTTATATCTAGAAAAATCAGGAAATTAGTTGGAAAATCTGAAGTCCCAAAAGAACATATAACTAGATATGAAGATATAGTAAAATTATTAATAGAAGAGTTTAAATTAACAAAAAAAATTAATTTTTTTAGTGTATGCCATATATTTTTGTTTAATAATTAAATTTGTAGATTATTACTAAGGGTTGCTGTAGATTAGGGTATGCTTGAACTGGAACTAAAATATTCTGATTATTTAAGGGGTAGTTTTTTGCCCATGGTTCTTCTGGTTCGTATGCAGATTCAACCAAATATTTAGGTTTATTTTTTATAATAAAATCATCTAAACCAGATTCATTTTGTCTTTTTAAATCTCTACGGTAAGACAACTCAAAGGGATAAACTGAACGTTCTGAATAATAAGTTAATTGGGGGAGGCCACTTCCTATTATTATATCTGAGGGAATAGAATTTTTCTTAATCCATTCTCCAGCCATTTTTACTTCCATATAAGAATTTTTCTTAGATTCTATTAAATCAAATCCAAAATTATAATTTGGGATTAATAGCAATATTAATATTATAGATATTAGAACTATTAAATAAAAATCTTTTATTTTAAATTTTTCTTCTAAAATAGGAATAAGTAGATAAATAGGATAAACAGATATAAGAAATAAAAAAGGTATCAAAGACATTATATACCTTTGCTCTAAATGAGGGGCTATGTATCCTAAAAACAAGAAAACTGAAGTTATCATAAATAATATAAAGAATCTTTTTTGTAATTCTGAATCTTGAAATATTTTATCTATTCCTAAAAATAAATCGATAAAAAATAGAAAAAATCCCAATATAAAAAGGATATAAAAAGGACTAATAACAAATAATGATGAATAGCCTTTATTATTGCCATCTAAAATATAAGGCAAATTTTTAAAATAGACAAATAAATTTGAAAAACTTGTTAATTTTACTCCAACTTCTTGGGATTGAGAACTACCAATCCCTAAATAATATTTAGTTAAATCCGATACTGGATTTCCAAAATGTTGATAATGCATAATCATTTGAATCATAATAATTATTACAAACATAAGTATAGATATCCATAATCTTTTATTTTTAACAAATTTCCATTTTTCTTTTACAATTGCCATAGCCAGAAATGTGGGAGCAAACATAAGATACTGCATTTTTACCATGCATGTTAAACCATAAAACAATCCAAAAAGATAAAAATATTTTGTTCCTAAGTTTTTAATATAACCTTTCCAAAAAAATAGTAAAGTAAAAAGGAAGAAAAAAGAAGATGGTAAATCTATAAGTAATCTTCCTGTAAAAAATAAAAATACCCATGAAAATATCAATGGAATGCTTGTTAAAATTGCAAGTTTTTTGTCAAACATTTCTGATATGAATAGATAAGTTAGAAAAACAATTCCTGTTGATATTAATACTACTAAAAATCTCATTGACAATTCTCCTAAGCCTATCTTAAAAAAAAATGCCGTAATTAAAGGCCATAAAAATCCCCTTCTATAATACCATATGTCTATAGTATCAAGTCCAAGTCCCCATCTTTTTCCAGTTGCAAGATAATCTGCAGCATCCCACCATAGTGCCTGTTGATTTGTTTTAAAATAAATTACAACTCTGATAATAAAGGCTGCTAAAAGAACTAAAATAAATATTTTGTCATAATTATCTTTTATATATCTATTAAAAAAATTATAAATAAATTTTTTTCTGTTTTCGATGTCTTGTAATGGACTTTTTTTATTGTCTATTATATAGTCTAAAGGGAGATTATCCTCATTTTCCATAATTTTACTAAGAAATATGATTTTTATAGATTTATGTTATCATGTTTTTTAATTCATGATAAAGATTAGTTAAAAATGTTCTGTTATCTTCTTTTATATATATCATTTCTTTTGCTCCCATTCTATCGAAGGTTTTACAGAATCTTTGATAATAAACAGGACTATCTTTATTAGGTTCTATTCCAGATCCCCATTTCCATTCTCCTTCTTGGATATCGTTTACTATTATTGAGAAATCTTTTATTCTTTTTCCCGATTGATGGACAACATTTCTTGCCATAGATAAAGATTTCTCAAAAACCATGGGAGACATAATTGATGAACCAACTGATAAATAAACTCCTCCCCCTTCAAGATTTGAAACAGCTTCTGCAAAATTTAGATAATCTATTTCGGCACAAATTCCTATAGAAGCCATATCATTTAACTGATGATTATAAATTATATCATGTCCTAAATGAGGGTGTACTGTAAAATTTATATTTTCTTCAAAAACAACATTCTGAAAACTATATTTTTTATATAGATGTTTGACTTCTATTGTATCTTCAGATTTAATTCCATATCTAATTAATTTCTTTTTAGCGGTATCCAAAATCTTTTCTGGGATCTCTATTTTATCTTTATGAATCATTTCACAAATAGAAACTCCATAACCTTTATTTTCTCCAGCTCCAGCAATTAAAGCTAAATTGATAAATTTATTTGTTTCTTCCCAGATTCCAAATTGACCTTCACTAACATATTTTCTTACATCTTCTTCAGTTTTACCTTGATATGCAAATTCCCAGTCATGAATACAAGAGGCCCCATTAGAAGCTAAATGTGTTAAATATTTGTTTCTTATTAAATCACTTATAACTAAGGATAGGCCATTTTTTATTAAATGGGCTCCAAAAGTCAAAATTATTGGTTTATTATTTTTTTTAGCTTCAATTATTTTTCCTGCAGTATAAATTATTTTCTCTAAATTTTTAGATTGATCTGGTAATTTGTTGGGATCTATAATAACATTTAATCCTGATTTATTTTCTCTGCATGATAAAGGTAATGTTCTAATTTTTGTTCTATCAAATAAATTTTTTTCATTCATTTTTTATTTTTTTAATGATGTCTGTTGTAGAAAATCCTTCTAATCCTTTTGGAATATAAATTTCACCACCATAATCTTCTACTACTATTCTTTCTTCTTGATTAATTGTATCTAAATTATAATTTCCAGATTTAACATATATGTCTGGCATTAATTCTTTAATTATATATTTTGCTTCATTAAAATTAATAATTATTATATAATCTACAAAAGACAAAGCTTCTAAAAATTTTATTCTATACTCTTCTTGGATTATTGGTCTATTAAAACCTTTTAATTTTCTTACTGAAGAATCTGAATCTAATCCTACAATTAAAATATCTCCTTTTTCTTTTGCTTTCTCTAATGAGAAAATATGTCCTGGATGTAATAAATCGAAACATCCATTTGTCCAAACTATTTTCTTTCTATGAGATTTATGCAAGTCTATTATTATTTTAAGCTGATCCAAAGTTTTCAGTTTCATTATTCAAACAAGCTCTTAATTCTTGAAAAATTGGAGCATATGCTCCAGTATGCTTAACTGTTATTCCTGCAGCTATGTTTCCTAAACTAGATGCACTTAAAATTGATTCTAAAGATCTGTCTTTAGATAAAGCTAATGCTAAGACTGCAATAACTGTATCTCCAGCACCAGTAGGGTCAAAATTTTCTTGAGCATTTGCTGAGATTTCAAATTTATTAATCGTTCTATCAAGAGGGAATAAAGTCATACCCTTAATTCCTCTAGTAATCAATATATTAGAATTAAAATGGGCTCTAAGAAAATCTCCCGCATATTCATAATTTAATTGTTTAGATATTTGAGCAGCCTCAGAATTGTTACACTTTAACATAAAAACATCTCTATAAATTTCCATAATTTCAGAATTTGGAGGTTTTAAATCTGCTATTATTTTATGCTTATAATCTTGTATATAATCTCTTAAATTACTATTAACTGCGCCTTTAGCGTAATCTGATATTACTATTATGTCTGCTTTATCTGATAAATTAAAGAGAGTTTTTTTATCTTCAAATCTTTTTTTATTATTTGATTCTCTATCTATTCTTACTACTTGATGTGGAGAACCTCTTCCTTCAACTATTATTCTTTGTTTTAATGTTGTCATACCTTCTTTTTCCAAATAAGGAATTATATTTTTTTCTTTTGCTATAGACAATATTTTCTCGCCATAATTATCATCTCCAATAAATCCAAAAAGATAAACTGTACTTTTATCTGACAAATTTTTTATATTATAAGCAACATTTCCAGCTCCCCCTAAATTATATTCCTCTCTTCCATGTTTAACTACAAGAGATGGAGCTTCTGGGCTTAATCTATCTGAAGTACCATAAATAGTATGATCAAGCATAACATCCCCTATAACTAAAATCTTTTTTTCTTTAAAATTATCTAAAATTGATCCTAGATTATCCATACAAAATTATTAAATATAGGATATAAAAATATTCTTATTGTCAAGAATAGATTATAAGTCATTAAAAACTTCTTGTGCAGATATGCTTTTTGTTAATTCTTCTGAGTACTCATCTGATTTTTCTGGAAAAAATTGATATAACATCGGGGATATAATCTTTTTTAATATCTCATAACTTTCAATTTCATTTGGGTTTGTGCAGAAAAAAAGAGCTAATGTTGGTATATTTAAAGCTATAGCTACATGTAAGGCAAAACTATCTCCAGTAACTATTTTATTACAAATATTAACTAATGAAAAAAATTCTTTATCCGTATTATAAATATCATTCTTATATAAACTAATATCTGAATTTTTTAGACTTTCAAATAATTTATTTATATCTTCTTTTTCTTCTGGACCTCCAAAGATTATAATCTCATAATTTTGACTTTTTGATTTAATGATAAATTCTTTTATATTATCTAAATGCCACTTTTTTGAAGGCCACCTATTAGAAGAACCTATATGAATTCCCAAAATTTTACCTTTTTTTATATTATTATCTTTTAAGAAATTTTCTCCGTATTTTTTATCATAATCTGTTAAATATAATGGATGATATTCTTTATTATAAGGCAATTCTGCTATTTCGAAAATCATTTCTTGATAGGTTTTTTTATTATCTTTTTTTAATTCGTCGTCAAAAACAGTATTCAAATAATATTCGGCAGAAAAATTTATGGCTGAAGGATAACCTCCATTTAAATAAAATCCATATTTTTCTTCTGATTTTATATTATTAATTAATTCTGTAGCTAAATTTTCAATATCAAAATTATACAAAATATCAAAATTTAAATTTTTTGGTATAGGTAATGTAATTATTTTATTTATGTAAGGGCTTGTTTTTAAAATATCTTCAGATTCTTTTTTTGTTATCCATATTATCTCTGATTCTGGATATTTTTTTTTTATACCTATTAATATAGGGAGAGTTCTAATTATATCTCCTTTGGCACCAAGTTTTATTATTCCTATTCTCATACATAAACTTAAAAAAAGCTATATATAATAATTATTAAGATGAAAGTGTATGTTGCAGGAAAGCTACGTTCTGATGAAGAAAAATATTTTCTAGAGAAAATATCCCAACTATGTGAAGAAATTGGATTTAAAACTTTTCTTCCCCACAGAGATGTTGGATTAGCTGAAAACTTTAATGATGTTCAGAGAATATTTAATGGGGATATTAAAAAAGGATTTAAAGACGTGGTCTTGATTATAGCTGATTTAAATGGATTACATGTTGGGGCTGGAACTGCATGGGAACTTGGATATGCTTATGCAAAAAATATTCCTGCAATAGGAATTAAAACTGATGAAAGTGTTAAAGATGGAATAGAATATTTGAGTGCTATACTAATAGGAAGTATGAAAATTTTAGATAATTTTGATGATTTAAAAAAGGAGTTAATTAAATTTAAATTTAATCTAAAGTCTTTGTAGTTTTTATTTCAATATCTCTCCATCCATCTGAATAAAAGTTTTCTTTTTTTAAATCTTTAAATGCTTTTCTGTATATTTTTAATCTTTCTTTAAAAAGTGCTAAGGTCCAGTAAAATTCTTTAAAATTTCTTGGATAAAAGAGAGTATGAAAGAATCCGTATTTTATTTCATTTTTAAAAGATTTAGTCCTTGGCATTTCTGGAAATAAAGATGTTAAATTTTCATGGCCTTTTATATTTCTTATTTTTTGATTTTCCCAATCTTTTATATTTGAAGGATTTTTTACGTAAACCTTTGCTTCTGGTACATATCTTATTTTATAACCTTTCTCCCAAAATAAATAAGGGATGATTGAATCTTCTGATACATCTAAAGGAAAACTGTTTATTATAGATTTTCTTATAGCAAAAAGATAGCCAGAACATTCAAAAAATGATTTTTTTTTTGATAGTCCTATTCTTACTTTATGTATTCCAGAAAATAATAAATGAGACCAATATCCATATTTTTTTTCTCTTGAATCTAAAGATACTGGTCTTCCAGTAACACAACCAATATTTTGATCTTTAAATGCATTTGAAATTGAAGATAAAGTATTATTAGAAACATAAACATCTCCATCAGTAAATATAAAAATATCTTCCTTAGTTCCTGGGAATTTTTCCATTATCAGATTTAAAGCATAAGATTTCCCTTCTCCAGGATCCAAGAAAAATAAAATTTTATTATCTTTTATATTATCTTTTAAAAAATTTTTAACTTCAATAAATGGATCGCAAACTATTATTCTAAATTCTTCTTTAAATGATTGATTAAGAAAACTTTGTATAGCTCTTAAAGTTGATTTTGGTTCATTATAAGAAGTTATTATTATATCTATCATTTTAAAATTATAAAGATTCGAAAGGATAATCTTCTGGTCTTATTATTATTAATTTTTCTCCTAAATTTGACTCTAAAACCATTCTGACTTTCTTTTTTCCATGTTTTCCTATATCTGATATTTCCAAATCTTTTATAATAAATGTCTTATCTGCTATTTTTATTCTTTCACTTTTTTTAAGATCTTTTGCTTGTTTTTTCATATATTAAAAAGACTAAATTAAATTTATAAAGTTTGTTGAAATGAATTTTTATGAGAAAAGCTGTAATATTATGTTCTGGTGGATTAGATAGCGTTGTAATGGCCAATTATATAAGAAATAAATTAATATATAATAAATTAATAATACTTTTTTTTGATTATAATCAAAATTCTCTAAATAGCGAGAGAAGATCAAGCAAAAAAACTGCTAAAGAGATTAAGGCGGATTTTTTAGAAATTAAAATTAATTTAATTGATAACTCTAATTTAACTAATAAGAAAAAAATAAATAAAATTAATATAAAAGATCTGAAAAATAGTTATAATGAATCTAGAAAATTTTATGTTTCAAATAGAAATGGTATTTTTCTTAGCTATGCGATTTCTTTAGCTGATAAATTAAAAGGAGCTGATATATTTGTTGGATTTAATTCTGAAGGAAATGAAGCTTACCCTGATGCAAATATAAAATTTATCAAAGAAATGAATAATTTAATGAAATTGCTCGATATTAAAGGACATATAAAAAGTCCTTTTATTAATAAAGATAAAGATGAGATAGTAAAATTAGGTAAGAAATTAAATGTAAATATAAATGAAACTTTTAGTTGTTATGTTTCAAATAAGCATTGTGGAGTTTGTTTAGCGTGTAGATTAAGACAAGAAGCTTTTTATTGGGCAAACATAAAAGATAATACAAAATATAAAAATAAAATGAAAGATTACAGAAATAAAACTTAAACTCTATACCTTATTCTATCATAAAAAGTTTTAACCTGAACTGGCATAGATCTATATGCTGGTTTAATTAATTTTTCTCTTGTATTGTCCATAACTTCAACTAATTCTCCAATGGTATAAGTAGGGCGTTCATTTTCTATATTTCTTTTTACAACATCATTTCTTGTAAGATAATTAACAAACCAAGCTGGAAGCAAACCATACCTTCTTTCCGTTACTGAACCCCTCATCATATTCAAAACTAAATTTAAATATGGATTCTTTTTTTTCAGTTTTATATGTTTCCATCTATCCCAATAGTTCAAATTTCCTGCTGTATCGTTATAAGTTTTTATTAGTCCATCTTGCATTGCCTTTTTATATAAAGGAGTTCCTTCAAAAAATATTAAATTATTAACGCTAAGAAAATAAGGTTTGGGTATTTTTTGTAATAATTTTATAGTTTGAATTATATCTTCGTTTGTTTCATAAGGATTACAAGAAATTATATCATACATAACAGTTAGTTTGTCTTTATATTTATTAATTATCTTAGCACATTCAAGCACATGTTTTGAGGTTATGAATCTATTATAAACTTCTTTGTTTAATCTATCACTTCCAGATTGAATTCCTATTATTATATCTGTTAAACCTGCTTCAACTAATAATCTTATTTTTTCGTCGCTAACACTACCAAACGCCATAGTAGCTGGTTCTGCTAAACATTTCATTCTTATTCCAACTTCGTTTTTATATCTTTTAGAAAATTCTCTTAGCCATTCTGTTTTTCTTACAGTTATTGTTTCATCTCTTATATCTATAGTTTTTATTGAAGGAAATTTTTTCTTTATTTTTTTGAAAAAGGATATTACATAATCTACTGAATGTGTTCTTAATAAGTCTGCTTTATCTTCATATAAAGCTCTTAATATATTATTTGTACAATAAGAGCAAGCTTGAGGACAGCCCCTTTCTGTTTGGAAAAAAAGCATTCCTGCAAAATGTCTTTCTTCAAACGGGATTAATCTACCATGTTCCAAAATCCATTGATCTTCTATATTAAAATCTGGTTGAGCTAAAATATCTAAGTTATTCGGAGGGGCTCTTACTTCATTTTTATATTCTTTTCCATTTTTTCTTATCCAAAAATTTTTTACATTTGTAATATCTTCTTTTTTATCCATTTTATCTGCAAGTTCTATTATAGCTTCTTCTGCTTCTCCAACAGCAATTATGTTACACATCTTAAAACATTTTTCTGGGAAAAAAGTTGGATGAGGCCCACCCCATACTACTTGAATATTATTATTTTGAAATAAATCTATTAATTGTTTTGCTCTTCCAGTAGTAGACTCCATAGAACCGATCCCAACTAATTCAGAATTCTTTGATTTATTTTGTATTTCTTCTAATTCTTTTTTAGTATACCTTCTCATATAATCCTCAACTAAAGGTAGAAATATCATTAAAACTTCATGTCCTGCTTTTTCTAAGCATGCAGATAAAGTTCTTAGTCCTTGATCAGAAGGAAATGTTGAAGTGGAAATCAAAGTTATTTTCATATTCTTTTTTATACATAAATGATAATTATTTATGTTATAAACTTTACTATGATAAAATATTATTTACACTAAAAAGGTGAATTTATTTTAGACCAGTTTTTGTGTGTTATTTTAAAAGCCTTTTTTAATGAATGAGAATAGTTATTATATTTTATTAAATCTTTTATCAAGTCACTTGGTTTTACCCATATGAATTTAGTGTTTTTTGTATCTTCTAAATTTCCATTATATATAAAATGAAATAAGCAAGTATTTTCTAAATCTGATTGAAAATCATCTTTATATCTTCCTATTTCTGTTAACTTTACTTCAGAATTTTTATCACAAAATAATTTTTCTACTTCATCACATGCTCTTTCTAAATAAGATTGCGACATCTTCGGGTGAGTTTTTATAGGCAAATCAAAATTTCCATATTTAAAAGCTATGATTAATTTATGATTTCTATCTGTTAATTTTTTATCAGTAATGATTATATTAATACTTTTATGTCTTAATCCTTTTTTATGAATATTATGTTCATATTCATATCCTGTTATATTATCTCTCTCATCAACTATTTCTAATAGCCCCCTATTTTTTATTAATTCGAAAAATCCCATATTTATTTCATTTTTAACAATTTTTTATATTCATTCATATATCTTCTATATATTATATCCCAATCAAAATTTTTTGATTTTTTATAATTATTTTCTGAAATTTTATTTGATAATTCTTTATCATCTAATAACTTTAAGATCCTTTTTTCCATTAGGGTTATATTTCCATATCCAACTAAAAATCCATTTTCTGGTTCATTCATTTCATAAGGAATACCATTTACAGGACTTGCTACTATAGGAAGTCCTGAAGCCATAGCTTCAAATAAAGTTAGAGGTAATCCTTCTCTGTAACTTGGTAAAACATAAACATTTGCAGATTGATACATTTCTGCAATTTTTTCTTTACCTCTAATTGGACCTAAGTAATACATATTTTTGTAATTTTTTATTAATTCTTTAACTTCTTCTGCTTTTCCTTCATCAGGACCAACCCATACAAATGCTATATCTTCTCTTTTTTTGGTAATATTTATTGCAGCTTTAGCTAAATTTTCTGGAGCTTTAGTAGGATTCAATCTACCAAAAAAAAGAACTAAATATTTTTCTTTTATATTATTCTTTTTTTTGAATTTATTATTATCTATTTTTTCAAATAATATTTTATCTGTTCCATTTGGAATTACTTTAATTTTATTTTTATCTTTAACATATTTATTTATAGTTTCTAATTCCCAAGGAGTTATTGGGAAAACTTTATCAATAAAATTAAATGATAATCTGTTTAGAAATAAATCGTTTAAAAATAAGAATGGTCTTAGAATTTTTGGTCTAAAAGAAGCATCTGTCCAAGGACAATGAGTTGTATGAACATGCTTGAATTTTTTTAATCTTGATAATATCCCTATAATTAAAATATATAAATGTCCAGAAACATGTGTATGAACTATATCAAATTTACCATTAAATTGCCATAATAATGAGGGCCAAATAAAAGTGCTCATTGAAAGTCTAGCAATATAGGGCAATCTATGTATATGAACTCCATCTATTATCTCATTTTTCTTTTTTATTTTTTGATGTTTATCTGAATCGCAGCAGAAAACATGAACTTCATGTCCATCTTTAACTTGTCTAACTGCCAATTCATACATAACCTGTTCAACACCTCCGAATGTAGGCAAGTAAAACATATTTACATGAGCTATTTTCATAATCTAAGACACCTTCGGTTTCTTCGATGTATCTTCCCTTTTGAAAATACATGTGTTCTAAATTGAGAATATAGTACGTTTAAATAAATTGTTGGCTTATAAAAAGGTTATTTAAATATCATCGAATTCTGATTTGATTTTAGAAATATCTAAACGAAATTATTAATATTTAGTTTTTCTTCATTTATCTTATCTTCTTCTATAAATATTTTATTGAATAAATCTAAATTTGTTAGAAATAAAATTTGTCTTAAAGTATTATCTTCTGATTCTTCTTTTGATTTTATTCTTTTTATTTGATTTAATATATGATCTTTTTTACATATATTGTTAATTAAAGATGAATTTGATAAAATAGATTCTGATATTTCTATGAATTCTTCATTGAAATATCTTAAAAGAGGCATATGAAAAGGCATTTTTTTTCTGTTTAAAACCTCTTCTGGAAGTAACCCGTGCATAGCTTTTTGTAGAATATATTTTTTATTTGTATTCCATTTTTGATTTGATGGAATTGTCATTGCAAATTCTACTAAATTATAATCCAAGAAAGGAACTCTTATCTCATGTGAGTGAGCCATGCTCATTTTATCTACTCTTAACAAATGTATACCTGGGAGCTGTTTTTTTATCTCAAAATTTAGAGCGGTATTTAAGTGTTCTTCTTTGCTAGTATTATCTAAATCTGTTTTTATTATCGATTCTGGTTTTAATTCATTAAGCTCATTAATATATAATTCTTTAAAGAAATTATTTTTATCATTAATTTCAGGGAAATAACTTGATACTATTCGTTTGGATTTATAAAAATTAGATAATTGATTGTCTAAAAAAATACTATAACGATTATATCCTCCAAATATTTCATCGCTACCTTCTCCAGATAAATCTATTGTTACATTATTTGATTTTATACCTTTAGCAAGAAAGTATGTTGCGTACATTGCAGGTTTAGCAAAAGGAATTTCCGCGTTCCATAAAATTTTAGGAATATTCTTAGTTATTTCTTTGAAATCAACAATTATTTCATGATGTTTCGTATTATAGAATTCTGATATTTTCCTAGCATCTTTTAATTCGTCTGAATCGTCATTAAAACCAACAGTAAATGTTTTTACTTTATCTTTATTTAATTCTGAAGTAAAATGTAAAATAGATGCAGAATCTATTCCTCCAGATAAAGAAACTCCTAATGGGACATCTGCAACAAGTCTTTTTCTAACTGATTCGCTTAAGATAGATCTAAGCTTATTTGCATTATAATCTAATGAATTATTCTGAATTCTATTTTTTAATTCCCAATATTTTACTATCTTTATTTTATTAAAATCATATATCATCAAATGTCCTGGCAAAAGTTCATTAATTCCTTTTAACATAGTTTCTCCATTAATAGTATAGGCATAATGAATAAGCTGATTTAGAGCATTATGATTTAATTCTTTTTTTAATAATGGATTTATTATTATAGATTTTATTTCTGAAGAGAAAATAAATTTGTTTGATTTTTCATCAAAATAATAATATAATGGTTTTACTCCTAAACGATCTCTGGCAAGCACTAATTTTTTATTTTTTGAGTCGTATATTGCGAATGCAAACATTCCATTAAAAAAATTTACGCATCCTGGACCATATTCCTCATAAGCATGAATTATTATTTCTGTATCAGTATCTGATTTAAATTTATGGCCTTTTTTTTCTAAATCTTTTCTTAAATCTTTAAAATTGTAAATTTCTCCGTTATAAACAATCCATATAGTTCCATCTTCATTGGACATTGGCTGTCTTCCTTTCTCAGATAAATCTATTATACTTAATCTTCTGTGTCCTAATGATATTAAAGAATCAGTATAATATCCATATTGATCTGGACCTCTATGAATTATAGTATCAGTCATATCTTTTATTAACTGATTATCTTCCCAATTAAATCCACAAATTCCGCACATTTTTCTTTATAAGTAAATAAAAAACGTGTAAATATAGTATATAAGAATTATAGTTGTTGAATATATTTTATTGGTTATTAATTTTGTTTTCTTTTTAAAGTTTCTTTTATCCAGGAAAAATTATTTCCTCTAATAAGAGCAAGACCTTTGTTTGGAATGTTAAGATAATCTCTAAATTTTATATAATCTCCATTTCCATCTAATATTCTTGTATTTGTAATTTCTGATATTACACAAGCTGGGGCTATATCCCATAAACCATTTTGTTGTGCAAAATGATAAATTACTGAAGACTTATGTTTTCTTAGTTGTGCATATACAAATGCTAATCCTGGAGATGAATATAGATGTATTCCATCAGCTTTTTCTGATAGTAATTTTTGTATACCATCATTTTTTGATCTATTATCTACATAAAGAGCATTTTCTGCCTTAAAATCATCTCTGCTATTTTCCCAAATCGTATCTTTAATATTTCCTGAACTTAAAAATATATTTTCTCCAGTAACATAATTATGGCAGAAACCAAATCTTGGATTTCCATCTATAACAATTGCTGTAAGAAAAGAATAATCCCAATTAAAACCTAAGTCTCTATTTATATGTGGAGTTAACTTGTTATCTGATGATTTTGTATGTTTTATATATCCAGAAGTTCCATCAATAGCATCTATAATAACATAATTTCCAGATTTTAAAATATTTAAATCATTTTCTCTTTCTTCTGAAATCACTTGTAATCCTCTACTCTTAACAAGATCTCTAGTTAGTTTATCAATATATTTATCACATTTAGTTACAAGGCTTCTGTCATCTTTTTGATTAATATCTAATTTATTATCTTTAGTAAAGATAGATATTTCATTTGAAACTAACTTTTCTAAATCTCTAAATAATTTATACGCTTCATTACAATTCATAGCTATTCCCATTTCAAGTAGTATTCTTCATATTTTAGTATATTTAAGAATTGCTGCTAATAAAAATACTATATTATTTTATATTAATCATTTCGTTTAAAGTCTCTTCTTTATTCAGACTTTCTCTTAATTCCTTCCATATTCTCTGATTATCTTTTATTAATATTCTATAATTAATTATAAGTTCCCCAAAAAGTAATCCATATTCGACTATGACTGTAAAATAAATAATAAAAACTGGTTTAATCAATAGTACTATTGGAATTATTAAAAACCATGCTGCTAAATCATATTTTCTTATTAAAGAAACTATAAAAGGCATTTTTTCTGCTTCTTTAGTTTCTGTAATTTTTACTCCATATTTTTCTGTGAATTTTCTTCTTGAAAATTCCCTACTCATATATCCTGTTACACATAAAAATCCTAAAATAATATGATTAGTCATTAATCCAAGAACAATAAAAAAAGCTGCATGAAAAAATAACCAATCAGTTACAATATCTGAATAACCACCTAAAGGACTCAAGCTATTTGTTCCTCTTGCTATTTTTCCATCTATAGTATCTGCAAAATTTCTTAAAGTTATTAGAATAGCAGCGATTATTAATCCTAAATATGTTTGATAAAAATACATGACTGCTATTCCTGAAAATCCTAAAGTGAAAGCAAGTATAGTTGTTTTATTCGCAGTAAGATGCAATTTCTCATAAAGAAATTTTGCCATCTTTGCTGTATAAGGATCTATTAAACCATAAAGATAAACAGGATTTCCATCTTTGTAAACACATCTCTCAATTTCAAATTTAGGTCTTTTTTTCATTTAGGTATTTATGAATGAGTGTTTAAAAGGATTTTTGTGGGAGAGAAAGTGGTATAGATATTATAATTTATTTAGAAGTTATTAAATTTATCTTTTATAAATTCTGCCTCTTTTGTCTAAAACTCTTATCCATAGAATCTTTCTATCAAAATCGATATCAATTAAAAGCCTATAATCCCCTATTCTTAGCTTATAGTATTGTCCTTCATAATGTTCTAAAAATCTAAATGGATCTTCTTTAACTTCGTCTAATTTCTTAGTTATTCTTAGTACTATATCTTTTTGTAATTTATTAAGAAAATCAAAAGCTTGTGAATGCCAATCTATAGAATAATTCATTTTGCAAAAATTCTTTTCTTGACTTCTTCATGTGAAATATATTCTTTTTCAGGAGTCTCTCTGGATTTTTTTAACTCATTTTTTGCCCAATCCGTTAATTCTATCTCTTCCATTTCTCTTTCTTCTCTTTCAGATATAAGCATTTCTTTTATTTGAGCTACATCATTAATTAGCCGTTTCAAATCCTCTGCTTTTACATTTATACTTTCCATAAATTATCAAGAATTTATAAGTTTAAAAAATTATCTGAACTAATTTTATATTATTCTTTAATAAAAAGTTATTTGTAAATCTGTAATTTATATTGGTTAAGATAAACAATAATATTTTATTGAATATTAATCATTATATAATTCTTTAAAAAGATGATTTTTCCTAAATATAAATGGATAAAAAAGTAGTAGGCTATACTGCAGGAGTTTTTGATCTATTTCATGTTGGGCATGTTAATCATCTGGCAAATGCTAAAAGCATGTGCGACCATTTAATTGTTGGAGTGAGTAGTGATAAGATGATATCTGAAAAAAGTAAAAAGACTGCAATACCTTATGATCAGAGAGTAGAAGTAGTAAAATCATGCAGATATGTAGATAGTGTAGTTGCACAAGATGATTTTGACAGATTCAAAATGTGGGAAAAATTAAAATTTGATATAACATTTATAGGAGATGATTATTTTGGAGATAAAAATTTTAAGGAAATAGAAAAAAAATTAAAAAAATCCGGAGTAAAAGTTTTATATTTTCCCTATACAAAAAACGTTTCTTCTACGATGATAAAAAATTTTTTAATAGAAATGGGAGCTTGGACAAAAGAAGATAATAAGAATAATTCTAATGATATTGAGATAGATAATAATAATGAAGAAGAATTTAGATTTGATAAAAACTATGAGGAAATTTATTAGTATAATTAAAGGGTACAACAATTCTTAAAACCTATTTACTTATATCATTTTATGGAAAAAAATAAAGTTTCTGTTGTAATACCTGTTTACAAGCCAGAAAAAAAAGTTTTTGATAAATTAAAAAAGAATTTAAGAAATCAAACAATTCCAGTAGAAATAATTGAAAAATGGAATAATCCTGAAGCGGTTAGTATGAATTTGGGCATTAAAGAAGCAAAAGGAGAAATAATAGTTATTTTAGCACAAGATTGTATTCCTAAAGATAAAAATTATATTGAAAAATTGATAAAACCTCTTCAAGATAAAAATGTTTCTGCAGTAGTTTCTGATTTATTACTTCCAGAATATTATTGGAAGAAAAGAAGTTTTTTTATGAAAATGTTTAGTATTCATGATTTAAAACTTAAAAAGCCAAGAATGAACTTAAGTTCATGTTCTTACAGAAAAAAAGATTTAGAAAAAATTGGATTAATAAATGAAAAAGTTAGTGCTATAGATTTGGATTTTGTTTTTAAAATAAAAAAAATAGGTAAAATAAAAAGAGGAAATGTAATAGTTTATCATCTGCATAATTATAAAAGTTATAAAAAAATGTTAGAAACATTTTATAATTACTATAAGTTTAATGGGATTTCTATAAGAAATAAAGAAACAAGAAATTGGGGATTTTTAAAAAAAATAATTAGGGCAACTCCATTTTTGGGATTTGCCTCTATTTATTACAGATATCCTTTAAAAAAATATTTTTATTTATTACCTTTACATTTTGTTAGTGCGGGGGTTATTGAACATATAATTAATGTTATTGGATTCTGGCATGGATTTATTATAAAAGAAGATGAAGGAAGCAGAAATAAAGAAGTTTTGAATGAAAACAAAGTTGATAATTAATTTTTATTTTTTGAATCAAAAATCTTAAATTTAGAAAATATAAAATAAGAACAAATAAATAAAACTATAAAATGATTAATTGCATTGAATAAATCCCAAGAAATAGTATAATATCCAGATAAAATATATCTTGCTTCTAATAATAATACTGTTATGACTGTTAGTGTTAAAGATTTATTCAAATTATATTTTATTTTTATAAGTAAAGGATAACACAAAATTCCTATAATAAAACTCCCTAGAAACTTGCCTATACCATACCAAATTGTAGGAGAGTCAGAGATAAATTTAAGAAAGTTGGGTATTGGATAATAATAAATTTCTAGATATTCAATTGAATAATGGAGAACTAAATCTATTATTGTAAATATAAAAACTATTAATATAAGCCAGAAAAAATATCTCAGAAATCTCTTTTTCATATTGAATTAAATAAGTTATTATTTAAAAATCTGTCTATAAGTTTTATTTTTTAATAAAGTAGATTATTGTTCATCCTTATGATAAAGATCTAAAATATAAACAATATTATTATCTTTTATATAAGAATAAGATAATCTAAAGGGTTTAAGATATAATTCTCTTGTTCCTTTTCTATCATATCTCATTGGCTTTCCAATTTGAGGATTCTCAGATATTTTCTTAATTTGTTTTGTTATTTTTTCTTTTAAAGAATTATCTTTAATCTTAGAAAATAATGAAATAAATTTCTTATCGAATCTGATCTCTACCATTCTTTCATTTCTTTTTCGATATTATCAGAATCTATACTAATATAATCACCAGATTCAACTCTTTCAAAAGCTTCTTCGGTTCTTCTAGTAAATTTCAAATCTTCTTTTAATATCTCAAATTCTTTTTTAATGACTTCTATTTTCTCATTCAATTTCTCAAGAGTTATTTGTTCCATAATTTTATTATGCATATATAGTTTATAAGTATTTATTTTAATTCTTTATTAAAATTGTTATGGGTTTCTGTGTTGCTTTTTGTTCGATAACTTTTTCTATTTTGTATCCTTTGGATATAAATATATTTATCAATTTTTCGTTAAAATTAGGATCTTCGTTATTATGAGATTCTTGAACTAATATAATCTTAGGATTGTATCTTATTATTGCATTTATTATTGAGGGCAAGTTAAGTTTATAGAAAGAATTTCCTTCATCAAACCAAGCAGGAAGATTTTCTGGAGGCTCTATTTCATAATCACAATATAAAAAAGAATAATGAGTTATACTTATAAAACTTTTATTATTTGATTCTATGATTCTTTTAATCTCATTTAGTCCTTCTAAATCTTCTTTTAGTATGGGTGCTCCTTTATAACATCCTTCATCAATATGTGAGATTGAATTAGAGAAATAATTATAGACTATTAATCCATAAGTTGGCAAAGGATTTACTGCAAGTAATAAAATTAAGATTAAGATTAAACTAGTTAATATCTTATTATTTTTGTATAATCTATTAAATTCTTCTTTAATTATTAAAAATATAAAGAAAATTAGTATTATAGTAGTTATTACTGAAACTTGTCTAGTAACACCAGTAAGCGCTTTATTAATTATTGAAGATATTGATATAACAAGAAATAGGCTCATTATCGATTTATGTTTATTGTTTTTTTTAAATAGAATTAGGAATAAAAAAATTAATGATATATAAAATTCCCAAGAACTTAGAATCTCTAAAATTTTTATAGGATTTAATAAATTAGATAGTCTAGAATTATGTGGATATTGCCCTAAATTAAACCAATATTCAAAATCCGTGGTTTTTGCTAGAAGGAGATAAATCCCTCCGACTAAAAATGCGATTGTTACTAAATATAAAATTATATATTTCCATTGTTTTTTATAATTGAAAATAAAATAACAAAAAATTAATAATATATGTAAAGAACCTATATCTTGTTTAGTATAAAATGTTAATGATGCTAAAATACTACTTAAAATAAAAACATAAGTTGGCAATTCTTTGTTTATATAAGCTAAGAGTAAGAATATATTTAGAAATAAAAAGAAATAGGTAGTGTGATTGTAGAAAGGATGAAAAGCTAGTCCTTGAAAAGAGATATAGAAAAATATAGAAAAAATAAGACTAATAAAAATATTAAATTCTTTTATTGCAGAATAATAAAAAATGAAACAAATTACTAATGACAAAAATAAAGAATGGGTAAACATTGAAAAAAAAGTTGTTCCAAAGAATAAATTGAAAAATGATTGCATTAAAAAAACTACGGGGCCCATAACTATGGTAAAATCTTTATATGGAATTTGTCCTTCTGAAATTCTCTGAGAACCCTCAAAAATAATTGCTGAATCTTGAGGAAAAGTAGTTCTCCCAAAAAAACCAAAGGAATGTATGTCTATAATAATAAAAAATAAGATTAAGATTATTAAAAAATCTAATTTTGATAATTTATCTTTTTTAGAACTATCTTCTTTTTTAATCATAATTTTAATTATTTAGATAGTTATATAAGATATATTGTTTTTGA
The DNA here is from genome assembly GCA_038045965.1 of Nanobdellota archaeon. Lineage (GTDB taxonomy): Archaea > Nanobdellota > Nanobdellia > Pacearchaeales > GW2011-AR1 > ARS1285. The sequence continues at coordinate 62,844 of JBBSXD010000001.1, read as the reverse complement.
TGATATAAATTTATGAGCATAAAAAGATTTAAATATTATTAACTATTGTTTATTTATAAAAGATAAGATGGCTAAAGTTATGTTTTTGCAGCAAATATGGTTCCCAGCACAAGCTGTGACTCAATTATCTGGAGAATTGAAAAGAGCAGGACATCAAGCTAATGTGGCTATTGGAATTAATGAAGATAGTTTATGGAAGCAAATAAAGAGATATAATCCTGATATTGTTGCTGTTCCTATTATTACTTCTTTTAGAAAATTCATGCTATCTGTTACAAAACATATAAGAGAAAAAGGGTATAAAGGAAAAATAGTATTGGGGGGATATGATGCTTCTTTTTCTCCAGAAGTTATAAATGAATTTACTGAAGCAGATGTTTTATGCAGGGGGGAAGGAGATGAAGCACTTGTAGAGCTAGCTAATGCTATAGAAAAAAAAGAAGATTATTCTAATATTAAAAATTTATGGGTTAGAAAAGAAAACGGAGAAATTATACAAAATGAATTAAGGCCTTTTAGTAATGTTAATAAGAAAGCTTGGGATGATAGAGATATTTATAGAAATTATCATCAATTTTTCAAAGATTTAGAATTTGAATTAATAATGGTTGGAAGAGGCTGTCCTTGGAAATGCACTTACTGCTATAATCATACTTATGCAAAAATGTACAAAGTAGGAAATTCGCAATATGTGCAATTAAGAGATCCTCAAAATGTTATTGATGAGATTTTAATGATAAAAAGAAAATACAAAAAAGTTAAGAATATTTTCTTTAATGATAGTGACCTAACTTGTGATAAAAATTGGATTATCAAATTCTGTGAATTATTTAATAAACATAAAATAAATATGCCATTTACTCTTAATGGAGTTGCGAGTGAAATTGATGAAGATGTTGCAAAAGCTTTAGCTTCTACAAAAAATTGTTATCTTATTAGATTTGGATTAGAAACTGGAAATCAAGAACTTAGATTTAAAATGAGAAAAACAGTAACAGACGAACAATTTAGGATATGTACAAAATTGTTAAAAAAATATAAAATAAAATATTCTATGCAGGCTATGATGGGATTGCCTTATGAAACTCTTGATGATGCTTTTAAGACTTTAGATTTTGCTATAGAGCTAAGTAATGGAAGAAAAAGTCTTGTTGCTATGAATCTTTTCACTCCTTTCCCTAAATTGGACATTGTTAAAGATTCTATAGAAAGTAATCAATTTGATGCTAAAGAAATAAGTGATACTAATGAAATTGGAGATAATGGAAGAACTTTTGTTGGAATGTTTAGGACTGATCCAGAAGGGGAAAAAATATTAATGTTATCTAGATTTTGCCAAATTTATTTGAATTTTCCTTTTTTAAGAAAATGGATTAGAGATCATGCTATTTATCAGAAAGATAATTTAGCATATCAAATGTTGTGGAGATTAAGTGATTATTATTATACTAGTAGACATCATGTTAATGCTAGTATTCCATGGCTCATTAAATATTTGCTTGTATATAGAAATTTAAGCGCTAGAGGAAGTTGAATTTTCTTATTTCACATAAAATTAAAAACTATGATAGTTAGTTATAATTATGTCAAGAAGAGCTGTTGTTGCGGTAGTTAATTATAATGGTAAAATATTGTTAGGAAAGAAGAATAAAAATTCTAAAAAATTTTTAGCTGGAGAATGGCATGTTCCTGGTGAAAATGTAGAAGATAACGAATCTGATGATGAAGCTTTAATTAGAGGAATTAAAGAAGAAGCTGGATTGGAAATTGTTGTTGGAGAATATTTGGGAAGCCATATAACTAATACGGGAAAAGAAGCAAAGTGGTATGAATGTTTTGCTGAATCTGATAAATTAATTGTAGGAAGTGATTTAGAAGATGCTAAATTTATTCCACGCAATGAAGTTTTAATTTATTGTGATAGAAAAGCTAAAGATTTATGGCCTGAAAAAATAAAAGATTATTTTAAACAATAAATTAGTTCATCTTTTCCCATAGAGATATATAATTCTTATTAGTCATTACAGCATCGATTTTTATATTATTTTGCTTCATATAATCAATATATTTTTGAATATCATCTGGTCTGTGCCATCTTTCAGGACAAACTAAACAAGTTTTAAAATTTGCTTCTTTTAATTCTTTGTAAACTTCTTGATTTAATGGGAGTATTGTATTTGTATCTACCCAAACCCAATCTAATAATCCTTTTTGAGCCAAAGACATTTCAATTGGCTCTGCTTCAGAAAATCTAATTGCTATTTTTTTAAAATCATTTTTTCTTGTTGCTTGATAGATAAAGGGGAATTCAACATCTAAAAGAAAATAATCTTTTACTTTGTATTTTTCTGCCAAAGCTATAACTTCCTTTTCAATTCCTGCTTCTTTTATATTGAATATTACAAATTCATGATGAAAGTTTTTAAGATATTCTTCTAATTCGTCACCAGACTGATGTGGTTCATGATTTAGAATTAATTTGTTTCCAAGAGCCCTTATATCTATTTCTACTCCATATTTCTCTGGAATAGTTTTTAATTCTGATATGGTATTTATTCTATGACAAATTATTTGCATTTTTATAAAAGAAAGATATAGTTTTTATTTATTATTGTAATAAGTAAGTTTTAAAAATATAGTGATAAATTAGTGTTATGGTAAATATTGGGATTATAGAAAATAAATATAATGAAAAAACTTTAATTCAAAGATTAATTGAAAGAGATAAAATAGAATATATCGATGAAAATAAATTGAAGTTAGATATAATATGTAAATTTCTACCAAGAGATTATGGATGCTATTATAAGATATTAGATAAATTAAAATTATTTATTTTTAATGAAAAGATGATTTTTAGTAGAGATTATACTAGAGGAGATTTAGCTTCAAAACTTGTTGAAGAAGGATTAGCTTATGATTTAGAAGATGGTTTAAAATTAGTTCCTGAATTAGTTGAATTTATAGCTTTTAAAAAAGAGCTAAATGATTCTGATAATTATTATAAATATAGGTTTTGTCAGATAAAAAATAATGGAGATCTTATAAAATATTATGCTATTGGAAATGAATTTTTGGAAAATATTTAAATTATAAAAATGTATAATAAATTATAAATATATTTAAAAAAGTATTAAAAGTATTACTTTAATGTCTCAAGAGCATTTTTCAGTTAATGAGAAAAGAATTTTTAAAGAAATGAAAGAAAGAGGGAGAAAAGCTCTGGAAACAGGTTTAGTTTGTAGTCTTCCTAAAGAAGGAGAAATTAAATCTGGTTATCTTATTTATCTAGTTCATAATAAAGATATTGAGTGCAGAATTAGTGAATTCTCATCGGAATTATCAAAAGTTTTAAATGGAAATTCTGTTTTGCATACCAATTCTTGGGGACATAAGAAAATGGGGAATATTCATACTACTATTGCTACTTATGAAATGAAAACTGTTCAAAGTTTTAATCCTGATAGAGATATATTACATGAATTAAGTGATATATCAGATGAAAGTATTTATAATTTTTTAGAGATGAGAGTAAATGGTAATCCGAGTCTAGTGTTAAATTACTCTGAATTTATTTATGATGAAAGTACTGTTATCGCTGAATCACATGGTGATACAAAAGATTTCTTTGAATTAACGGAAAATGTAATAAAAATAGCTTCAGTAGGAGAAAAGAAATTAAATAAAACTTGGGGAAGGTATATTAGTGTAGGAAGATTTAAAGATAATATTCCTTCAGATAAATTAGACAAATTTAGAGAATTAATGAATGAGGCCTCTTTTTCAGAGGATACCAAAAATAAAGAGGTGGTATCATTAAATACAGGATATTTTATGTTGTCAAATAAAGAATATAATCTTTTTCCTTATTCTGCATTTTATTTTTAGTTTTTTAAACTTTTTTTAAATTTAAAACTATAGTCTAAAGTCCTTTTTATAAATTTAAATTTTGATTGTAAAGTTGTGTTCCATGCACTTTCACCATGAATTCTTTTTGGGAATAAAACTGGAAATCTTATTATGTTGTAATTATTTGATTTAGCAGCATAATAAATGTAAAGATCAAATGAAAAATCCTCTGGAGGATTTTTCATAAGTTTGAGAAAAGAATTATGAAATAAATTTGGCTGTGCATTTATATCATATAAATAAGTTCTTAAAATAAAAGACTCAAAAATGGACATTCCTGATTCAAAGAATTTATCAAAAAAAGGCCTCTCTTTTCTATTTCCTTTTATGAAAATTTCTTTATTATTATCTTGCTCTTTGATTAAATTATATGCTTTAATAACATCAAAAGGATCTGTTTGCAAATCTGCATGAGTTGTACAAATAAATTCCCCCTTTGCCAATTCTATACCTTTGTAAACGGCAGCTCCATATCCCTGAATAGGCTGAAATACTGAGATTGCAAATTTGTATTTTGATAGAATTTCTTTTAAAACTTCTTTAGTATTATCTTTAGAATTATTGTCAACTAAAATTAATTCTATATCTTTTATTTTAGATTCACTAATAACTTGTTTGAATTTTTCTAATAATATAGGAATATTTTCTGCCTCGTTATAACAAGGTATTATTATACTCAATTCAGATCTCATTTGAAAAATATCTCTCCCACAAAGGTAATAAATTTCTCTCTTCTTCAGTCAGCATATTCTTCAAAATATTATATTTTATTATAAATTCTATCTTCTCATATTCATGTAAGTCATCTGGTTTTCCCCATCCAACATATAAATCCACATCAAAAATTATTGAATTTTTATTTAATTGCTTAAGAAATTTTGGAACAGAATCTACATAAAATTCATTATTAATTCTATAATTTTGTTCTATCATAACATTAATAGAATTTACAAAATCTCTGGATTTCTTAAACCAGAAAGTTGCCACAACTGCATGATCGTTGTATGGATTATCTGAAACAGGAATTTTTACTGAAATATCTTTAATTGTTTCGTTGTCTTCTTCTAATTTGTACCATCCCCATGCATTTGGATTTCTTTTTAAAGTTTCTCTTTGAGTAAATGTCCATACTATGCAATCCACATTCTTTTTATTCTTAAGTTCATTGAACTTATTTTTATTATATAAAAAACCATTATCGCATGCAGCAATAAATAATTCTTCATCAGAATCTAAATAATCTTTTGCTATCATGCAACTAGTTGCCTGTCCTATAGGATTTGAATCAACTAAGAATATCGCATTTGGGATTTCTTTTTTAATCAACTCTTCTACTCCTTGATCTTTATGTTCTTTTCTTATAACAAAAATCCATTTATCAGCTTCAGGAAGATCTCTAATAACTTTTATAATCATAGGAACACCAGAAATTGAAATAAATGCTTTAGGAATTTTGTATCCAGCATCTGTAAAACGAGTTCCTAATCCCGCCATAGGTATAAGGTTTATCATTATAATAATTAAAAATTATTTTTAAGTATATAAAAATTTATGTAAATTATTGCACAAGAGCTAAAATCTCTTTTTTATAATCATAATCTTTTTTTGTTAATGGACAATTTGGATTTTTTAATTGAAATTCTTCTGCTAAAGTTGTTAATCTTGTCTTTTTTTCTAAATATGGAAGTGTTACAGCTCTATTAACTTTAGCAACATTTTCAAGAAAATGAACCATTTCTGTATAATTATCTTGTGACATGGGATTTTGTGATAAAAAGAATTTATAAATATTTTTATAAAAATATATATATATATTGTGGTTTGTTGGTTTAGTTAGCAATTTTTATTTCTTCTGTCCATAATAAGCATCTGGTCCGTGTTTTCTGTAATAATGTTTCTTTCTTAATGACTCATCTAAAGAAGGAGTATTATTAAATAAGTTAATAGAAAGATAATTCATCTTAGCTATTTCTTCCAAGATTATTGCTTTTTCTAAAGCTGATTGCAAATTTTCTCCCCATACAAAAGCACCATGAGAAGAAACTAAACAAGCAGATACTTCTGATGGATTTATATTCTTATCTTTGAAATATCTAACTATATTTTTTCCAGTATTTAATTCATAATCATTTAAAATCTCATCTTCTGTTAAAGAATTAATTACTGGTATGTCTCCATTAAAATAATCTGCATGAGTTGTACCTAAACATCTTAAAGGAGTTTTTGACTGAGCAAAAGATGTCGCATATAAAGAATGTGTATGTATTATCGAATTAATTTCTTGAAAACTTCTATATAATTCTAAATGTGTAGGGGTATCTGAACTTGGTTTTTTATCCCCTTCAATAATAACACCTGCTGATAAATTAACAATAACTATATCAGATGGTTTTAATTTTTTATAAGATAAACCACTCGGTTTTATAGCAACATATCTTCTTTCTATGTCTATTGAACTAACATTTCCAAAAGTAGTATAGGGATTAACTAATCCTGATTCTACAATTAATTTATTAGCTTCAACCACTTCTTTTTTTAAAGATTCAAGCATTTTTTAATTTGAATGATTTAATTATTATTGGAGGTTCTGGATGTATATAATAATATATCACTACTTTATCTATGTTAAATCTTCCTTTTATCTCATTTTCTTTTAATCTTTTAAATGTTTTATCAAATTTCTCTTTTTCTACTGAAGCAATAGTAATATGTGGATGCCATTTATTTTTTATAAAATGATATCTTTTCTCACTTTTATCTAAATTTGATAATAATAAAATAATGTTCTCTTGAAAATTTCTTAATTCCTTTTCCTCTTTAAAATCATAAAAAATAGTATTCGCTTTTGTTTCATTATCATTTTCAAAAAAGTTTAATCCTTTTATTTCTAAAGATAATTTCTTAGTATTTTTAGATATCTCTTCGATTATATTCTTTATTTCATTTACATCTTCATTAGAAATTATATAAACAGTTATATGTGGGGGGTGATTAAAATAAATTTGTTCCCCAGCTATTCTCTTTACAGAATATTTTTGTTTTATAATAAAATTGGATAATTTTTCCTCTAATTCTAAAGCTATAACATAAACACCCATTTTATAAATTTTTAAATATCATTTCAGATTGTTCAGGCTCTAATTCTATATAAATTCTGTTATCTTTAGTTAATATAAATTTTATAGGTTCTGCATAAGGAATATTTATTTTATGCCATTTTGTGTGATGTATTTTTAAAGATATACCAATTAACGTTCTTATTATAACATTATGAGTACATGCTACTATACTTTTAGCCTTATTCTTCTGTATAAATCTAATAAAATATCTCATTCTCTTTACAACATCTAAATAATTTTCTCCATTAGGAAATTTTGGATCTAATCCTAAATCCCATTCCTCTATTATTTTTGGAAAATTCTCTGATAAATATTTTAAATCTTTTCCATCAACATCTCCATAATTAATTTCCTTTAATCTGTTATCGATAATTATTTCTTTATCTGTCATAATTTTAATGGTATCAAGACCTCTTTTTGAAGGAGAAGAAAATATAATATCTGCTTTTTCTATCTTATCTTTATTTTTTATTCTATGACTTGTTTTCATTATTCCTATATCATCTTTAGATCCAAGGAATAAATTTTTATCACTTAAAATAGTTTTTTCATGTCTTATAAAATAAATCTCTTTTGAGTTATTGTAAAAATAATTTATAAACTGCTTTTCAAAATCTTTTAAGAAAAACTCTAGATAATTAGATACCCATGAGACATCATTAAAACTTTTTTTATTTTTTTTAATTTCTAGGAGTAATATATTCTTCACGTGAATATCTTTATTTCTTGGGAATATTATAAAATATTTTTCTAGAAGCTCTTTGATAGAATAAGAATTATTCTCCCTTGATATTAACTTTATTAGATTAAGCATAAGAAATTTTACAATATGTAAAGAAAATTCTAATTTGTTTCTAGAATCTAAATCTTTGGTTTTAGAAATTTGTAATACTTTATCTTTATTAAAATCATATTCTTTATAACTTAGCTTATTAGATTTTATATCGTTTGCGTAACTTGTTACGCTTCTTCTAGAGGTTATAAATTGATTTGGTTGTAAGAAGCCTACTTTAAATATATCTTTCATAGGCTTTTTTATAAAAATATCTGAACGCTGCCAGTCAAAACAGGTAAAAGGACTTTTGATACAATGATCCTTATGAGATTCATAATCATATATCATTAAATGAAAAACTATATTATTATTCTTAAATTTTAATGGTCCAAAAGTTGGATTTATTACTACTTCATGTCCATATTCAGATTCAAGCTCTAGTTTTAATCTTTCAAATCTATTTATTATATCATAAAATTTTTCTTTTGTTAATTTATCTATTATTAAAACTATATCTATATCATTTATTCCCGTTAGATTATCTTTCTCAGCAAACGATCCAACAAAAGTTCCGGACTCTATATAATTGATATTTTTTAATATTTCTTTAATTTTTGACTTTATATCTTCTTTAATGTTTTCACTGACAGAATTATATCTCGAGCTGGTTTTTAATTCCATAAATGATTTTATAGGATTTGAATTTTTTAATATTCCTGACGAAGATACGATATATTTTGCTTTAATTTGATGAACATTTGTTGATTTTACACCTCCATCAAAGATTATCTCAAAATTATATTTATCTTTAATTTTATTTAATTCATTCAGCTTTTTCAATGAAGATAAAATTAAACCTTGTCCAGATTTACCAAGCTCTTTTATTCCCATTACCTGTACAAAATCCAATTCTGGTAAATACTTTCTTATCTCATTTATTTGTGTCTCATCTTTTATAGCCAATCCTACTCTTTTATTAAGATTTTTACATAATCTTATAACCTCTTCTACAGACTCTTCTATTTCTACATGGAATATTATTATATCTACATTTTTTGACAGATATTTTATCCATTTAGAAGGATTTTTTGACATTATATGAAGCATTTTTTTTAGTGTCCATGTTTTATCTATTTTTTTTATTAAAGATAAATCAACAGGAGAGGCATTTTTATTTATTGTTTTGTCTATAATATCTATATGAATAAAATCTGCGTAATACTTTATTTTTGAATATATTTTAGATACATCTTCTTCGCTATTTAAGTATACTGCAATACCTACTCTCTTTATAAAATCAAAAGTTATTTTTCTGTGAAGAGTATAGCTTAATAGAAATATTATTCCGGCAGAGATTACTCTAGATACACCATATTCTATACTTATTATATAGTTAATAATATTAATCAAAGTTATATTTAGAATAAAGGCAAATGTTGAAATTAAAAGAAAAGCTATAAAAGTTCTTGTGTTTCTATATTTTGGAACATTGAAGTTTAATTTTGAATTCAAAATGAAGGCGAAAAGCATTCCAGATAGAAAACCAGTTATTATTACGAACACCTGATTTATAATATAAAAATTTAATCCACTGATTATTATTAATTCTACAATTATAGATAGTATTCCTATTATTATATAATTTATTAGGTATCTAAATCTATACATTAAAATATTTATATCTTTTAAAATTTTATCTAACTTCACCATATTTTTACACCATCACATAAAAATTAAATCATAAAATGACTTATAATAATTGTTATAATAAGAAGATATTGAGGGGAAATATCTCTTTTTAAGATTAATATTATCTAAAAACAAACAATTTACTTCCTAGAAAATTGCTGGTTGTCTGTATTCCGATTATAAGCAAATTAGCTATATAAATATTTATAAACAAAATCTCCACAAAAAAAGCTAAAGATAATAAACCTAATATTAAAGAGAATATATTAACAGAAAAATATTTTACTAGTTTATTTTTTGATTTAGTGACTATATTAAAAGTATACTTTTTGTTTAAATAAAATGCCAGAAAAACAGACAAAATAAATCCTGTTCCCGAAGAGATTATATAATAAACTGATAAATAATTGTATAATATAAAAAATGTTGAATAATTTAATAAGGCTCCAAAAAAGCCTACTATACAAAATTTTATGAATTGATTTATTGATTTATTCATAATTAATTTATTAAATTAATATTAATAAACTTTCTTAACCATTTTTTACTGTCCATACATCTCCGAATGCAAAAACATCTTTTTCTTCAGTATCTTTGTCTTTTATGTTGTATGGTTTGTCCATTAAATATACTAATGTAGCTGATTTGTTTTCTAAAGGCATGTATCCATGCCAAACTCCTGGAGGAGTTTTTATTATTATTGGATTTTTTTCTCCTATGATAAAAGTATTTATTATTGGATTTTTTTCTGTTTCTTTTATTGCAACATATTTTATATTTCCTTTTATACAAGTGGTATATTCTGTCTGTTTATTATGAAGATGTAATCCTTTTATTACTCCAGGATAAATTTCTGATATTAATATCTGTCCAAATTTACCTTCATAAATTTTATCATCGCTTCTTATAGCTTCAAAAAGATAACCTTGATCATTTGCAAATATATTAATTTTTTTTATTTCTACTCCCTCTATTAAACCTGATTTTTGAGTGGTGTCTATATGAAACTCTTCTTCATTTTCAAATATATTATTTTCTATAATATGTGGTTCTGGAAGATGAATAATAAATTTCCCGCCATTTTTTAAGAAGTTTTTTTCTTTTTCTAAAATTTCTTTTTTATGATTCCAGGCAAATATAATAGCATAATCTATATTATTATTTTTAGCATCTTCGTGAAATCTTTCTGGACTAAATATTGGAATATGTTTTCCTGGAGTATAAAGTCCTTGTTTAAAAGGAGTTGAGTCTGAAATATATTCAATTATATTTGTTCCTACATTACAATAATTCTGAACAATTGTGCCCTTAGAAGCAGCAGCATATCCTACTATTCTTTTTCCCTGAGCTTTCAAGTTTTTTAATAAATCTATGAATTTTTCCTTATTTTTCTTAACTTTTTCTGAAAATTGAATATATGGTTCTATAAAATTTATATTTTTATTTATTTCTTCCTCTAAATAATTTAATAATCTTTCTGTTTTTTTATAAACTCCTGGTTTTGATGCATAAACTCTGATTGATCCACCGTGAACCCAAGATCTTTCTGCATCAAATATTTCTAATCCATGCATTGAATAAATATTAGATAAAGAAGTTAAAGAAAAAAACCAGATATGCTCATCGTAAATCTGATCGTAAGAATTATTTTCTAGAATATCTAATAGATAAGGGTTTTCTGTAATAAAAACTCCTCTTTCATCCAATAAATTAAAAACTCCCTCCATATAACTGTGAAGGTCTATGATGTTTAAAGTAACATTTGCTGAGAAAATTATCCTAAATTTTCCTTTTTCTAATTTTATCTTTCTAGCTAAATTATCATTAAAAAATTCAGTTATTGTGGGAATATTTTTTTTAATTGCTAGTTCTGCTACATTTTGAGAAGGTTCTATTCCTAAAACATAATTATTTTTAAAATTTTTTAAGAAGATTCCATCATTACTTCCTGTTTCTAAAACTTTAGAATTTGAATCTAAAAACTTATTCTCTATTTCTTTTGCTATCTCTGCAAAATGATTTTCCATTTCTTTTGAAGTTGAAGAAAAAAAAGCATAATTTGTTTTCCCTTTTTCATCTGGGATTATATATTTATCATAAGGAACGAGATTTATCATTTGAACCATCTTACAATCTTCACAAAATCCTACTTCCATATCATAATAAAATTCTAATTTATCCAAATCATCTTTCTTGAGATAAGCATTTGAAACAGGCATTTTTCCAAAACTTATAAATTTCTTTAATGAATTAGAATTACATATTTTACATCTTAAATTATCTTCCATAAATTATTCCTTATTGTTTAAAATATAGTCTAAAATTTGTGCTTGTCTTTTAGATAATTCAGATAATTTTTCTATTATAGTAATGTGATCGTCTTCTTTTGAAGGAAATTTAAAAATTTCTGAAAAATCTTCTGTATCTGACCAGAAATTATCTTTATTGTAAGATTTGGTTTTTACTAAATTACTAGCTCTATTTAAACTTTCAAATGTTCCAGCATCAGACCAATAACCATTCAAAATATTATAAGAACATAGGTTATTTTTTACATAAAAATCTATAGCATCAGTTATTTCAAATTCTCCTCTTGCACTTGGCTTTAATTTTTTTATTATGTTAAATATATTTGAATCAAATAAATATAATCCAGTCATACCAAGATTAGATTTAGGATCTAGTGGCTTCTCTTCTACATTAATTACTTTATTATTTTGAATAACTGCTACACCAAATCTTTTAGCAGCTTTAATTCCTACTTCTTTAAGGAAAATTTTACATCCTTCATTAAAATCTTGAACATATTTTTTAATATTATCCTCAAATATATTATCTCCTAAAATAACTATAACTGATTCATTATCTGAAAAATCTTCTGCAAGAGCCAAAGCTTGTGCTATTCCTCCAGCTTCATCCTGAATTTCATAATTTAATCTTATTCCAAATTCTTTTCCAGAACCTAATAAATTAACAAAATCGCCCGCATGTCCTGTTCCAGAAACTATTAAAATATCTTTAATTCCAGCTTCGACTAATGTTTTTAACGGATAATAAATCATAGGCTTATCATATACTGGAAGCAAATGTTTATTTGTAACTTTTGTACATGGATATAATCTAGATCCGGTTCCACCTGCGAGAATCACGCCTTTCATTTTCTTTGAAAAATGTAGTTATTTATATGTTTTTATATGTTATAATATAAACTATGAATAGATATACTAAAAGAAGAATAAAATAAATATTTCCTAAACAATTATAAAACTTTCTTTTTGAGAGGTTTCCACCACCATTCATTTTCTTTATACCATTCTATAGTCTTCTTTAATCCTTCTTCAAAATTAATTTTAGGATGCCATCCTAATTCATTTTTTATCTTGCTAAAGTCTATGGCATATCTAAAATCATGACCTTTTCTATCTTCAATATAATCTATCATTTCTTCACCCATCCCAAATTCTTTTAAGATAAATCTTGTTATTTCTATATTTTTTATTTCTGAATCTCCCCCTATACAATAAGTTTCTCCATATTTTCCTTTATGAATTATTAAGTCAATTGCTTCATTATGATCATCTACATAAATCCAATCTCTAATATTCTCTCCTTTCCCATAAACTGGAAGCTGTTTACCTTCAATTAAATTTGTTATAAATAAAGGAATTAATTTTTCTGGAAATTGATAAGAGCCATAATTATTACTGCAATTAGAAATTGTTATAGGTAATTTATGAGTATCGAAGTAAGCTCTTACTAAATGATCTGCTCCAGCTTTAGATGCTGAATAAGGAGAATGGGGATTATAAGAAGTATTTTCATTAAATTTTCCTTCAGAACCTAATGCTCCAAATACTTCGTCAGTACTTATATGATGAAATCTTTTTTTTCCGTTTCTTAAAGCAGCGTCCAATAATATTTGAGTTCCTAAAATATTTGTTTTAATAAATTCTTCAGAATTTAAGATGCTTCTATCAACATGACTTTCAGCTGCGAAATGTATTATTGCGTCAACTTCTTTAATTAGATAATTTACTAATTCTTTATTGCAAATATCTCCATGAACAAATTTATAATTAGAATTTTTCTCAATATTTTTTAAATTTTCTAAATTTCCAGCATAAGTAAGTTTATCTAAATTTATTATAGAATAATCAGGGTATTTTTTAAAAATATAATTAATAAAATTACTTCCTATAAAACCGCAGCCGCCTGTTACTAATAGTTTCATTTTTATAGTAAAAAAAAAGATTATATAAGGATTATTGAGAATCAATAAACACTCAATTAAACAAGGTCATCTAAAGTAATTCTATTCTTATTAACTTCATTTATTTTATATCCTTTATTTTCTAAAATTTCTATCGCAGAATTGTATATATTATATTTTTTATGATAGATATAATTTAATATATTTCCTAAACAATCGTCTATGATTGCAAACTTTTCTGTTTGAAGATTTTCTTTTGGTTTTTTGCCATAAATATCTTCTTTTGTAATAGTTTTACCAATGGAATCTAGAATTGGTAATAAATCTAACAGCTGGTAATATAATCTGTTTTCAGATTTTTCTTCGATAGATTTAATATCTAAATCAATATTTGTATAACCGTTAACTTGAGTACCTAAACTAACTTCAAATCCTCTTGAAAACCCAGTATAAAAAATTTCTTTTATTTTATCTAATGAAATTTTTGGAAATGCTTTTAAAATATGATATTTTGGAAATCCGGTCATATCAAAAATATTTTTTACAAGTCCTTCTTTAAATTTATTTGCTTTATCGATATAAATTTCTGCATTTTGGCTTGCAGTAGGGATATCATAAAAACCAACTCCATGTTGAGTAGATTTTCCTTGTCTCTGTTCAAATACAATAATATCCTCGTTAAAAATAGGTATTATTTCAGTGCTCAGACCATGAATAATTCCATTAGTATCTGATTCTCTTTTTTCTTTAGCTAGTTTTACCATTCCTAATAGATATTTGTACTCTGAAGTTCCACAATGAAGGATCATTTCATCTCTGTTGGAATCTACATCCACAATAGTAGGAATAATTGAGCTTATCCATCCTTGATTTTCTAATTCCCATTTTGAATCTGAATATTCACTAAGAAAATGATTAATTTTTTGATTTCTATCATATAAAGCTTTAATTAAATTACTGTTTATTGGCTTTTGAGTATTATGAATATAAATTTCTTTCCTTGGAAATGATTTTTCTGACATTTTTTATTTTATTTTAACAGTATATAAATATTATTAAATTAAAATTATATGTTTTATTATGAGAATTTTAGTTACAGGCGGTTTGGGACATATAGGCTCTAAACTTATTAGAGAGTATGCTAAAAGAGATGATGTCGAATTAATTAGAATTTTAGATAATCTTTCTACTCAAAGATATTGTTCCTTATTTGATTTGCCTTATAAAAAGTATGAATTTATTGAAGGAGATATAAATGATATAGAAACCATAAAAAAATCTATGAAAGATATAGATGTTGTTATTCATCTTGCTTCTGTAACTGATGCCCCTTCAACAATTAATAATAAAGAATTGACTGAGAAGATTATTTATAATGGAACTTGGAATGTTTTAAATGCAGCGATACATGCTAAAGTTGAAAAATTTCTTTATGCTAGTACTACTAGTGTTTATGGTGAAGCTGAAGGAATTGTAGATGAAAACTATGATAATTATAAACCTGCTAGTCCGTATGCCGAGGCTAAAAGAAAAACTGAATTATTAATTAATAATGTATCAAGGGAGACTGGATTTCCTGCTATTATATTAAGAAAAGGAACTATTTTTGGAACAAGTATTGGAATAAGATTCCATACTGCAATAAATAAATTTTGTTATCTTGCTGCTATGAATAAACCATTGACAATATGGGATTCTGCATTAAACAGTAAAAGGCCTTATCTTGGATTGAATGATTGTATTAATGCATATAAATTTTTTGAAAATAATGGTAAAATAGGAGAAGTTTATAATGTTTTAACTAAAAATTATGAAATGAGAGAGATAATTAATGTTATTCAAAAATTTGTTCCAGAAGTTAAAATTGAGATAACTAAAAGTCCATTATTAAATCAAAAAGCTTATCATGTATCAGATGAAAAAATAAGAGCTATTGGTTTTGCTCCTAATGATAATTTAGAAAATGGTATAAAAGAAACTATTGAATTATTTAAGGGGATAAGTAATGATTCTAAAAAATAAAAAAATTTTTATTACCGGGGGAGCTGGATTTTTAGGAAGTAATTTAGCTAGAAGATTAATTGATAAAAATGAAGTTAGCTTGTTCGTTAAACCGAATACAGATTTATGGAGAATTGAGGATATTAAAAGTCATAAGAATATTAAAATTATTGAAGGAAATTTGTTAGATTATGAATTAATTAAAGATTCTATATTAAATATTGATTATTTGTATCATTTTGCATGGCAAACTGATTTAAAGAAATCTATGGAAAATCCTTCTGATGATTTAAAAAATGATATTCTTGGATTGGTCAATATCTTGGAAATTTGTAAGAAATATAATCCTAAAATAAAAATAATATTCGCGAGTACTGTTACAGTAATAGGGTCTACTAAGAATATTCCTTGTAATGAGGACGAAAGAGAAAACCCTTTATCATCCTATGATATAAATAAGTTGATGGCAGAGAAATATATAAAAATGTATCATGAAAAATATGGAATTAAGAGTTGTATTCTAAGATTAAGTAATGTTTTTGGTGAATATCAAAAAATAGATAATCCTAATAGGGGAATTTTAAATTTTATGATAGGAAAAGCATTAAGAAATGAGGATTTGACTATATATGGAAAAGGTGATTTTATAAGAGATTATAGTTATGTCCAAAATTATATAGATGCTTTTATTTTAGCTGCTGAATCAGAAAAAACAAATGGAGAGATTTTTGTCTTAGGTTCTGGAGAAGGGAAAACTTTTTTAGAAGTTGTTGAAAAAATAAAAAAAATAGTAGAAAATTTAACAAATAAAAAATTAGTAATCAAATATCTTCCATTTCCTAAAGGATATGATGAGATTAATAAAAGGAATTTTATTGCTGATTACTTAAAATTTAATAAGACTGTTAATTGGAAACCTAAAATTAATTTTGAAGAAGGATTAAAGAAGACTATAGAGTTTTATATCTATAGAATATAGTAATATTTAAAAACTTACTTTAACTTACATGTAAGTGAATTATGAATATAATAATGAGCAAACATGCTCTAGAACAAGCTAGGGAAAGGGGAGTTAACATTAATGAGATTAAAGAAACAATTAGTAAAGGAGCAAAATTTTTGCAGCAAGAAAAAATTATTGCAAAACATAGACATATAAAAATAGTATTCAAAAAAATTAAAGATAAATATTTTATTATAACTGTAATGATAATGACAGAAAAAAATGAAAAATAAATGTGCTTTATGCAATGGAAATCTAAGAAAGGAAATTGTGGATTATAAAATTTATGGAGAAAGTTTAGGAAAATTCCCGGCCATGGTTTGTCAATCCTGCGGAGAGCAATGGTTTGATGAAGAAACTTCTATTAAAATAGAAAAAGCTGAGAAAAAAGCTAATTTATTTGGGTTATCAAGAGAAAGCAAAATAAGCTATAGCGGCAATTCGCTAATAATTAGAATACCTAAAGATATAGCTAAATTCATGGATTTAAAAAAAGAGTCTATTGTAACAATATATCCACACAATAAAAATAAAATTTCTATAGATATAAATAAGTAGCACCAAAGGCTATTGACGCATTTTACATATATTTTTGATTACAATAATCTTTAAAAAGAAAATTAAAAAATTTAATTTTTCAATTCAGTTTCATACAAAACTTTTCTACAAGTGCAATAATTTCCTAAATGGTATAAACCTAATATTGATGTTTTAAATTTTAAAGGAAGATAATTAGGTTTCTCTATTATTCCATCCCCAATAGTAATATGAGGATTAAATTTATCATAACTAGAATCTATAATAAAATTCTGAATGTAATTAAACATCCATGGAGTATCATTTTGATCTATCTCTAATGGATTATAAAAAATCTCCTTTGTTGGTTTATTATAATCTAAATAATTTTTTAAATTATTTAGTAAAGATTTATGTAATCTACTTAATGATTCTGATTTACTTAATGAAAATCCAGCAATTTTTAAAGTTTTATCTTTGGCTTGAAGATCTTCCAAATCTAAACCAATAATTTCTAGACTAAGAGTATTAAAATTTCTAGCAACTTTATTTACTATCTTACTTATTTTATTTATATTTTTTTAATCTATAACTCCCATTAATAACGAAATATGGGGCAAACAATTTTCTCCTAAAACAATTCTTGGATTATCATAATCTCTTTTTAAATTTCTATTTAATTCTATAATTTTATCAGTTATATCTTTAGGAGGTAAAATTACAATATCAAATGCTATTTTTTGCATTAAAAAATCTGTATTAATTACTATATAAATATTTTTAAATAGTATTTTAATGAAATAATCATGTCAGAAGATTCAATCTCGGTCAGCTTTCTTCCTGTTTATACTGCTGGAAAAGATGTAAATTATTATTTGCAAGGCAGAGAAGTTGATAAATCTCATCATCCACGAACAGATTTGTTTCAGCCAGGAAACTACCCTTTTTATTGGCCTGGAAACGTCGCTATTTTTGGAGGTCATTTAGAACCAGGAGAAAATCCAGTACAAGCATTAAAAAGAGAAATGAAAGAGGAAATAAAAGAAATAGAATCACTTGATCAACATATTCACTCACAGGAATTGCGCAGTTATCGTTGGAAAGACGAATCTGAGAGAATTCTGGGAATTATTGATGAGGCGAATGAATTATTTCAGGGAAATGTCTATAATTTTTTAGGATTTAGTTTGAATGATATAGTATATTCTAGTGCATTAAACAGGGGGGATAGGAAAAGATATGGGGTAGAGTTACCTACTTACAAAGAATGGATTTTTGGAAGAGAAATAGATCACTATCTCATAATGGATGTGGATGAGCAATTAAAACTTACTGATAAGGAAGGTCTGGGAGGAATCTGGCTTCCACACTGGGTTGCACGTTCGATTTGTATGGTTCCTATTGATAAAATCGCGCTTCTTGACGATATGAACAAGAGAATAAAAAAAGGGACTCTAGAAATAAAAATATCTCAAAAATAATGAATAAAATATTTTCTGAAGCTATTAATTCTCTAAAACTAGCTTATTCTATCCAAAGAAAACTTTTGAAAGAGAAAACAATAGCAGAATTGGTTACTGTTGGTAGAGGAGAAGATAGAGCAACAAAGGGAGATTGGGAATCTGAAGAAGTTATTATAAGATATTTGAAAGAAAGAAATTTGTTATTAAGAATAATTGCAGAGGAACATGGAACTATCGACATTGTTAAAAACCCAGAATATTTAATGGTTTTAGATGGAATTGATGGAAGCTCTGCACTTGTTAAAGATCCAAATAGTAAATGTGGGACAATAATCTCAATTGCAGATAATTTAAATCCTATTTATAATGATTTTGTTTTTGCTGGTATAACTGAATATGCCAGTAAAAAAATTTTTTATGGAATTAAAAATAATGGGGTATATGTTATTGAGAATCCAGGAGAAAATGAATTAGAAAAAAAGCTTCCTAAATTTAACGATAAAAATTTTTCTGAAAATATTTCGGTGATGGTTGACTGTTATAAAGCTGAATATGCAGAAGGTATTACTAAAGGTTTAAGTGATTTTGAGGAATTTATGGGGAAAAATTTTGCTAAATATTTAGAAGGAAAAGTAGCTCTTCTTGGAGGGATTTCAAGTGCAGCTATGTGCATTGATTTAATTTACGGAAATGTTGATGCAGTTGCACAAATGGTTGCTAAAGGAGTTTTTGAACCTCCCGCCATGTATTTATTGACAAAAGAATTAGAAGGATATGCTACTGACTTTAAAGGAAATTCTATTGAAGATAAAAAATGGGAAAGAGTTGATATGAATTTAGAAGGAGTTTTATTTTCTTCTTCTAAAGATATTTCAGAATCGTTGATTAGAGAGTTGAGATAAACATTTGGTTAATTAAAAAAAGATATTTTATTTTATACTGATAGATGGTATAAATTATATTAACTATCTCAACAATCTTTATAAGAAAATTATTTATAGAATTCTTATGTATTATCAAGAAAAAAAGGAATATATGAAAAAATTTGAAGGTAAGAAAATTATGGTTACTGGAGGGCTTGGTTTTATAGGAAGTAATCTAGTTCATAAGTTAATTGAGTTAAATCCAAAAAAAATAATTGTAATAGACCCATTAATTCCTGGACAAGGAGGAGATATTAAAAATATTGAGGGTATAAAAGATAAATTAGAGATTCCATTAATTGAGAATGGTGGTATGAATATTGATGATAATAGAATTATAGATTATCTTGATGTGGATTATATATTTAATTTGGCAGGATCTCCAAATCATTTTAATAGTAAGAAAGATCCAGTTGAAGATTTAAAAATAAATTTAATGCCTCATGTTAAATTCTTAGAATCATGCAAAGATTATATTAAAGAAAATCCATGGAAAAAATTTAAAATTTTATTTACCAGTACTAGAGATGTGTATGGGAGAGTGAAAGAAAAAGATTTACCAATAAAAGAGAATTTTCTTATTGAAAATCCTGCTGATCCTCAGGGGATTCATAATCATGGAGCAGAACATCATCATTTATGGTATGGAAAGAATTTCCAAATTCCAGTAGTTTGTTTGAGATTAACTAATACTTATGGTCCTAGACAGAGAATAAATAATTCTGGACAGGGGTTTGTTGGATATTTTATATATAAATCATTAAGAAATGAAGAGATTGAATTATGGGGTGGGGGGGAATCTATAAGAGATTTTAATTACGTTGAAGATGTTGTTGAAGCAATGTTATTGGCAATAACCTCTGATAAAACTGATTATCAAATGTATAATTTAGGAAGTTTTATAAGAAAAAATAGTAAATATCAGGATATTGAGAATAATATCTCTTCAGTTAAAGAAATTGCAAAGAATATTATTGATATAAATAATAATGGTTCTTATAAAGAAATTTTATATCCTAATGAAAATAAGAACATAGAACCTGGGCATGTTTATTTAGATGCTACAAAAATATATGAAGATATTGGATGGTATCCGAAAACAAGTTTAAATGAAGGATTGAAAAAGACTATTGAATTTTATAAAAAAAATCAATATTATCTTAATTTTAACAACAATTATGATTTAAAAAATGTTGATGATAAAAATATATATTTTTTAGATTTAAATGAGCATCATAAATTAATAGAATTAGAAATAAATAATGCTATAAGAAAAGTTATTTCTAGCTCTAATTTTATTTTAGGAGAAGAACTTAAGAAATTTGAGAATGAATTTGCTAATTATTGCGGAAAAAAATATGGAATTGGGGTGGGAAATGGAACTGACGCTATTAAATTAACATTGATGGCTTTAGACGTTAAAAGAGATGATGAAGTTATTATTCCAGTTAATACTGCTATTCCTACTGCAATGGCTATAAAAGATAGTGGAGCAGAAGTTTGTTTTGTAGATTGTGATAATGATTATTTAATAGATGCAAGTAAAATTGAAGATATAATAAACGATAAAACAAAATTTATAATTCCTGTTCATTTATATGGAAAAGTTTGCAATATGAATAAAATATTTGAATTAGCTGAAAAATATAATCTGAAGGTGATAGAAGATTGTTGTCAGGCTCATGGTAGTTTATATAAAAAAAGAAAAGTACCTGTTGGAGAAATAGGATGTTTTAGTTTTTATCCAAGTAAGAATTTGGGGGGGTTGGGAGATGGTGGAATGATTGTTTGTGATAATGAAGAATTAAGCAATAAAATAAGACTATTAAGAAATTATGGTCAATCTAATAAATACAACGCAGATATTTTGGGCATAAATTCTAGGTTAGATGAAATACAGGCGGCAATTTTAAGAGTAAAATTAAGATATTTGGATAAATTTAATGATAAAAGAAAAAAAATTGCTCAATTGTATAATAATTTATTGGAATTAAATCCTTATATTAAAATACCAGATTATAGCTATGATAATAATTACCATTTGTATATAATTAGAGCAAAAAATAGAGATAGGTTAATTGAGCATTTAAAATCTAAAAATATTGCAACTTTAATTCATTATCCTATACCTTTACATATGCAAAAAGCTTTTTTTTATTTAAATCATAATAAAGATGACTTTCCAAATGCCAAAATATTTTCCGAGGAGATATTATCATTGCCTATGTATCCTGAAATTAAAGAAGAAGAAGTTATTAAAATATCTAAAGAAATTAATAATTATTATTTAAAATATAATTAATCTAACAATTTAATTATATCTTTTTTATTTATTTTATTGCTAAATCTTTCTTTTGTTCTGGCGAGTATTAATAAATCTTCTTTATCTAGACCTTTCATTAAAAATAGTAATAATATATAAAAAGAAAAGAAAAATATGGCTAACATTATAAAATATAATTTATTTAGGTTTATTACGGATTTTATTATAAGTAGGATAATGGTGGGTATTATTGATATAAATATTATCTTAAAAAAATCTTTTTTAAAAGGGGTTATCTTAGTAAATTTTCTCGCATGAATCATTAACAATAAATAAAATAATATTATAGATATGGTTGTAGCGATAGCTGCTCCGTTAAGTCCATTATGATTATTAATAAAGAATATTTTTTCTTTTGGTATTAATATTAAATTTAATATCAAATTAAGTAAGCTTGTTATTAATAAATCTATTAATAAAGTTTTAGTTTTTCCTACCATTAATAATAATCTATTGGAAATTATTAATATAGAAGCAAAAAAATTTCCTATTAAAAGGAATCTTAATGTGTTAACGGCACTAGAATACTCACTTCCAAAAAATATGTTTATTATAAATTCAGGAAAAAGAACCATAAGAATAAATAATGGCAAATTTATAATAAATATCCATTTTGCTATCTGTTTACTTAAATTATTTATTATATTTAGCTTTCTTTTTGCATATTCTTTTATTATAATTGGAAATAATAAAGTTATAAATAATTCTGGAGCAAAACTTAACAATAATGCTAAAGGTACTGCAGCATTATATATTCCTACTTCGGTTGTTGTTTTAAAGAAACCTAAAATTAGTGAATCTGTCCAATAAAAAATATAGAAAACTAATCCAAAAAACATTATAGGGGCAGAATAATATATAAGTCCCATTCTTATTTTTTTCTTTTCTTTATTATTAATATTATATTCTGAAAATAAAAATGGTAATTTATATTTACAGTATAAAAAAGTGCTGATAAAAAAAATGAAAACTCCTATAAAAAAGGATAATATAACTGCATTAGTTCTTAAGCCCAAAAATAAAAATAATAATAATAAAGATAATTTAGCAGAACTCTGAATTATCTTCTCTATAAAAGTTTGTTGTTTTACTTTTTCAAAAGCAATCATAATACTCATAAAATAACCAGAAAAAATCCATATCGGGATAATAAAACTAAATATCTTTAAAAAAAATGCTAAAGAGGTATTATTAAAAATTTTTATTGCTATAAACTCTGATAAAAAAAATAATATAAAAGAAGCAATTATAGTTAATATTAATAATAATTTTGATGAAAACTTAAATAAATACTTTATTTTTTCTTGCTCATTTTTGCCCCTATATAAAGAAATATATCTCAAAATTCCTTCACTTATCCCAAATCCAAAAATTGAGGCCACTAATAAAACTATAATTAATGATAAAGAGTAAATTCCATAAATATCTGCTCCTAAATATCTTGCAATTATTATTTTATAAATATAAGAAAATATTTTAGATATCATTATTGCTACAAAGATAAAAATAGATGTTTCAAATAAATTCTCTAAAATATTATTAAACTCTTTTTTAGACATTTTATAGTATAATAAATAAGGTATAAAAATGGTGTTATTTTATAACCTCTTTAATTACATTATCTAAAATTTTGAATGTATTTTCTAAATGAAATTTTTTAGTATGTTCTGCAGCATTTTTTCCCATTTTCTCAGCAATATCTTTATTATTCGCAAAAAAATCTATTTTCTCTGCTATTTTTTC
This sequence comes from Nanobdellota archaeon, assembly GCA_038045965.1. GTDB lineage: Archaea > Nanobdellota > Nanobdellia > Pacearchaeales > GW2011-AR1 > ARS1285. The sequence continues at coordinate 39,170 of JBBSXD010000001.1, read as the reverse complement.
TGGTGTAGGATTATCAATTAAAAATCCGGTTTCACCGTCTATAATAGTTTCTTTTAATCCACCTTCATCTGCTCCTATTGTTGCCTTCCCTGAAACTCCTGCTTCTTGAGGAGCATATCCCAAATCTTCATTTATAGGAATATATATTGTAGCTAAACAATTAGCATAAAGCTCTTTTAATTCATCATCTGAAACAAATCCCCTTACTTCTACATTTGAATAATTTTCTGCTAATTCTTTTATTTTTTCTTTTAAGTCTCCAGAACCAACCATTATAAGTTTTATATTTTTATTTTTTACAAATTCCATACTTTTAACAATAATCTCTGGTCTTTTCGCACTTACTAATCTACATACAGATAATATATAATTATCGTATCTTCCTGTTTTAAATTTCTCTGGATTTACTCCTGCTGGATAAACTATAGAATCTCTATTGTAATATAATTTAATCCTTCTTTGAACTTCAGAACTTACCCCTAAAATTTTTGTTATTTTTTGAATTGCCAAATAATCTAATTTTTTAAATAAAATATTTTTTAAATGTATTATAATTTTACCTTGAAAATTTGCATTTTTTAGATTATGTTCTTTAAGATCGTAAAAAAATCTTGGGGGAGCATGAGAAATATATATAGAAGGAATGTTATTAAAATTTTTTAAAGCAGAAAGAGTTGCTGGAAAACAACCCAAAATTACTAAATCAAAATCTTTTTCATCTATATTTTTTTTAAGAAATGCGAATGGGGCTAAAAATCTTGATTTAGGTTTGATAAATTTTATTTTTGAAGTATTAAAAACAGCTCCTCCTTCGATAAGTTTCTGGGTAAAAACTGTTACATCATGTTTTTTTGATAAATGTTTTGCTATTCCATCCATATTTTTTCCTCCAGGTGGAAAAAGTCTAGATGGTTCAAATATAGCTATTCTTAATTTTTTATTCATTTTTATTTTTAAACCAGGGTTCTTTTAACATCTTTTCTTTGAAGAAAATTAAATCTGATTTAGAAGGCAATCCATTTGGATAAAAAGTTGTGCCCACTTGAATAAATCCAGTAAAATTATAGTTTTCCAAAATTTTTATACACTTGCTTATAATATTTTTTTCTTTATTTTTTGTTACATGAATTTGTTCAATTTGAATGAAATCTATTTCATTAAGTCTTTTTCCCATTCCTTCTAAAACTTGTGGTTCTGCCCCTTCTACATCTATTTTAACAAAACACGGATTTTTTATATTAATAGGAAGTGAATCAAATCTTCTAACAGGTATTTCTATTTCTTCAATATCTTCCATTTTATTATCATCTAAAGAAGTGGGCTTTATAAAAGAACTTTCATAATCATCTTTTTTTGTGTGGTAAAATTTTTTAGTAGTATTTTCATTCCATAATCCACAATTAAAAACTGTAGTATTTTTTAATTTTGATAAATTCTCATAATGTTTTTTTATTGGCTCTATTGCATAAACATAAGATTTTGGAAAAACTAATCTGCAAGCTTCTATTAACTTCCCTTGATTTGCTCCTATGTCTATATAGGTATTTAGAGAATTTGTAAACTGCTTAATTTTAATAAAGTAATATTTATGTATAGGTCTTATTCCATTAATCAAATCTAGAACTCCAGAAGGTTGTTCAACAAATCTAGTTATTTTATGTTTAATATTCATTTTATATTCAAAAAAATATCTTTTATAAGTATTTATATAAAATTTCTAAGAGCGATTTATAATATATATTTTTCAGTTAGATAATATATTTAAGTTGTTGTTATTAAAAATTAGATATTAAAAAAGGTATAAAATGAATCTTGGTAGAAAATTAGATAATTGTAGAATGTGTGATTCTAAAGATTTGTATAGATTTTTAGATTTGGGATTTATGCCTCCAGCAGATGCAATTTTAAAAAAACATGAATTAGATGAACCCGAAGTTCATTTTCCTTTAGTTGTAGCACAATGTCAAAGTTGCGGATTAACTCAATTAACTTATGCTGTAAATCCTGAATTATTGTATGGAGAAAAATATAGTTATGAATCTTCTATCACAGAAACTGGAAAAAAACATTTTTTTAAAATGGCAAATTCTATTTTTAATAAATTAGATTTAAAAATAAATGATCTTGTAATAGATATTGGAAGTAATGTGGGAGTTTTATTGGAAGGTTTTAGAAATAATGGGTGTAATATATTAGGAATAGATGCTGCGCCAAAAATTGTTAAAATCGCTAATGAAAGAGGAATAGAAACATGGCAGAGTTTAATTAATCCTGAAATAGCCAGTAAAATAGTCTATGAAAAATGTAAGGCTAAAGTTGTGTGTGGAACTAATGTATTTGCACATATAGATGATAAAAAGGGGTTAATTATAAGTCTTAAGATTATTCTTGATGAAGATGGAGTTTTTGTTATAGAAGCTCCTTATTTAATAGATTTAATAGATAATTTAGAATATGATACTATTTATTTAGATCATTTAGAATATTTAAGTTTAAAGCCTTTAGTTAAATTCTTTGAAAAAAATGGATTTGAGGTTTTCGATGTTGAGAAATATGAGATTCATGGAAGTTCTATAAGAGTTTTTGTCGGAAAAAATGGGAAAAGAAATATATCTAATTCTGTTTATGAAATGTTGAAATCTGAGGAAGAAAAAGGAATTTATAGAAAAGAAATATTAGATGATTTTGCTAAGAAAATTAAGAAACATAAAAAAGACTTTGTAGAAATGTTGAGAGAGTTAAAAAAACAGAATAAAAAAATAATAGGGATTAGTGCTCCAGCAAAAGGAAATACTTTGTTAAATTATTGCAAGATTCATGAAGATTTAATAGATTATATGACTGAAAAATCTGGATTGAAACCTGGACATTATACTCCTGGAATGCATATACCTATAATTGAAGAAGAAAAATTATTGGAAGATAGCCAAGCAGATTATGGCGTTATTTTTGCCTGGAATTTTGCTGAAGAAATTATAAAAAATCCTATCAACCAGAAATTTTACAGAAATGGGGGAAAATTTATAAAGCCAATTCCAAATCCAATTATAATGGAAGATAATAATGAAAAAGAATATTTATTTGGAGTAGAAATAAAAAAAATAGAACCAGTTTATTCTGATCCTACAAAATCTATAACTGATATTATAAACGAGCCAGTTAAACATGTTGGACTGATAACAAATGAAATTAATTCTATAGGAGGCAATCATTATCATAAATTATCAAAGCAATATTCTTATATTCTATTAGGTAAATATGAAGTTCTCCTTGCTCCATGGAATCAACCTTTTAATGTTAAAAAAATTATATTAAATGCGGGAGAAATAATAATTATACCTCCAAAAATAATTCATAGATTTAAAGCATTAGAAAAATGTGTTATGATAGACATAGTTAGTGAATCTAGAGAAGGAAATAAATATGAAGATGATACTTATAGAATAAAGATTGAGGTTTAGATAAATGAAAAAAATTTTAGTTTGGGGAGGAGCAGGATTTATTGGGTCTGTTTTAGTTGGAAAATTATTAGAAAAAAATTATGAAGTAGTTGTGGCTGATAATTTATTCAAAGGAGGAGATTCTCTATTACAATACGTTAATAATAAAAATTTTATTTTTAAAAAATCAGATATTTCTAAAGAAGAAGATGTAAGAAAAATACATGAGGGTAAATATGATGGGATTATTCTGCTTTCTGGAATTGTTGGACTTCCAGCATGCAGTAAAAATCCTATTCTAGCTAAAGCGGTTAATGAGGACGGATGGAAATATGTTGCTAAATATAAGGGAGATACAAAAATAGTTGCTGCCAGTACAGGTTCTATATATGGTATTGTTAAAGATGGATTATGTACTGAAGAGACTCCTGAAAATCCACAATCAATTTATGGTATTACAAAATATAATGGAGAAAAAATAATATTAGAAACTCCTAATAGCATAGCTCTTAGATTTGCTACTTGTGCTGGAGTATCTCCTAATATGAGACTAAATCTTTTACCTAATTACATGACTAATGAGGCAATAACCAGTAGATTTTTATCTATATTTGAAGGAGATAATATGAGAACATTTATTGATATAAGAGATTTTGCTGATGCTTTAATTTATGCTTTAGATAATATTGAGAACTTGAAATATAAAGTTTATAATGTAGGAACTGAAAAAAATAATTGGACAAAAAGACAATTGGCTGAATATATAAAAGAAAGAACTGGATGTTTTGTAGCTTATGCTGAAATTTATAAGGATGAAGATGTGAGAGACTATGCTTGTGATTATACCAGAATGAGAGAAGCCGGCTTTGAAGTTAAATATAATATCCCCGAAATGATAGAAGATTTAATAAAATCTATACATTTGTTAACAAAACCTGTTAAATATGGTTAGTTGATTGCTCTTTAAGAGATTTAAAATAATTATAATAATCTTCATTTTCATTTGGAGTATTTTTAAGATATTCTGAGAAATTATTGGGATTATGTGGGCCTTTAAGTATAAGCCATATTGAAGAATTTTCTTCTAAAGAAACTATTGTATGGAATGTTTTTTTTGGTAAGAATAAAAATGGAGAATCTTTATTTAAATAATTTTTTTCTGTTATATTTCCTTCTTTATCAAACCATAAAGAGCATAATCTTCCTGAATGATATAGGATTATTTCATCTTTATATCTAAGATGAGGTTGCATATAACTATCTGGTTGTATTATATTTAGACAAACATGAACTCCTTTATAAGAATCATCTTGAAAAACTTTCATAATTCTTTTTCTTTTTGAGATTTTTGATTTCTGAAAAAGTTCATTCAATTCTTCTTCCGATATTTTCTTTAATTTCATAGATATTCATCTTTTTAGATAGTTAAAATGTTTCTATGGTTAAAAAGTTATTTAATTATTATTTGTTCTATTTCAGAAAGATCTTTGATTATATAATCTGGGTTTGATAATTTTAATTGTTCAAATTTTCCAGAACCAGTTAAGACAGCTATTGTTTTAATATTATATCTTAATGATGATTTCGCTTTTTTTCCTGATTCTATATCTCTTTCTGTATCACCAATAATATAAATATTATCTCCTTTCCATCCCTGTTTAATGGATCTTTTTATTGCTAAATTTACTAATTCAAATCTATCGTAGCTTTCATTACCGAAAGCTCCAAACAAAAAATATTTTGAGATTCCAGTTGATTCAAGACATTTTAAAGCTACTAATTTCTGACTGCCAGTCACTAATCCCAAAAGATTTTTATCACTCAATGTTTGCAATGATTCTTTAACTTTAGAAATTAGATTTAAACTTCCTTCTCTATTTTTATACCTGTTTCCTGAAAGATTAAAAAAATCATCTAATTCTTTTTCTGAAAGATCTAGTCCTTGTTTTGCGAAAATATCTTTCAAGTTATTTCTTTCTGTAAGTCCATGATAACCATCAAAATTTACTACAAATTTTCTACTGAAATAATCTGTTGTAAATCCTGTTAATTGAGACTCATAATCTTTTAAATAATCTTCACTGTTAATTAAAGTTCCATGAATGTCAAATAATAGTAGATTCATTTATTGCTTTATTTATTATTACTTAAAAATTTAATTGTTTTTTATAATATAAATACTTAAAAATAGAATTATTAATAATCTTTTATGGAAAATCCGTTTTATGTTGGGGCTTTAATATTAAATCCAAGTAATGAAATACTACTCCAGAGAAAAGATTTGGGTTATCCTAAAAAGCAATTTGCAGGAATGTGGACTGTATTTGGAGGTGCTGGAGAAATAGGAGAAGATCCTATGGAGACATTTTATAGGGAAGTAGTTAAAGAAGAAACCGGACTTGAGAATTTATGTGAAATAAATCTTTTTAGGAATGTTTATATCGATGAAACTAAATATGGTGTAACTCATAAACCGAGTAAAGGTCCTTGCTATTTTTATAGCGCGAGATTTGATGGAGATTTGAATAAAATTAGACTTGGAGAGGGTGCTGGATTTTCTATTTGGGCTGAAGAAGAATTAAAATTAATTGAAAATATCACTTTTCCATATGTTTTTGAAGTCATTAAAAATTTTTATGATAGTTTAAGATAATAATAATTCTTTTAAATTGATGATATCTATCTTAAAAATGTCAGATAAAAAAATTAAATTGGGTGTTTTGGGATGTTCAAATTTTCTTAGGAAAAGAATTTTTGATGCTATATCAAAATGTGAATATGGAAATATAGTTTGTTTAGCAAGCAGGGATATAGAAAAAGCCAAGAAATGGGCAGAAGAATTTAATATAGAATCTTATGATAGCTATGAGCGACTTTTAAAAAGAAAAGATATAGATGCTGTTTATATTGCTTTACCAATAGGTTTGCATAAAGAATGGAGTATTAAAGCAGCTGAATATGAAAAGCATATAATTTGTGAGAAATCTTTAGCTGAAAGTTTTTATAGCGTTATAAAAATTATTGAATCTTGTAAAAAAAATAATGTAAAATTGTATGAAAATATTATGATTAAAAACCATCCCCAGCATTATAAAGTTTTAGAGATGATTAAAAATGATAAAATTGGGAAAATGTTCAGCATTAAAAGCAGTTTTGGTCATGCTCCCTTGGAAAAAAATGATATTAGATATAAAAAAGAATTGAATAATGGTATACTAAATGATGTTGTATGTTATCCTATTTTTATCTCGAGATTATTTTTTAATGAAGAACCATTAAATGTAGATTGTAATTTATTTATAGATAATAAGACAGGAGTAGATATTAAAGGCTGTATAAAATTGGAATTTTCTGGAAATAAAATAGCTTTTTTTGATTTTGGTTTTGATAATTTTTACCAAAATAATTATGAAATTTGGGGAAGTGAAGGATTAATTAGAGTTAACAGAGCTTATTCTATAGGAGAAGATAATCCTGAAATTGAATATGAGTATGAAAATAAAAAAGAGAAAATTGAATGTGAAATAGTAAATCAATATGCTAAAACTTTTGATGATTTCTTTTTAAATATTTTAGATGATAAAGAAAGTAAGTTTGATGAGATGATAAAAATAGCAAAGATAATGGAAGCTTGTAGAATTTCTAATAAGGAGAATAGGAAAATAAATCTGGATGAAATTAATGAAAATAAAAAAGTTGTTGTGGTATCTGGTTACTTTGATCCTTTGCATATCGGCCATTTAGAATTATTTGAATTATCAAAAAAATTAGGAGATAAATTAATAGTAATTTTAAATAATGATAAACAAGTTTTAATGAAAAGAGGAAAAGCTCCTTTCATGAATCAAGAACAAAGAAAAAAACTTTTAGAATCAATAAAATATATTGATGAAGTTTTTATAAGCATAGATGGAGATAGAAGTGTTTGTGAATCCTTAAAATTTTTGAAACCAGATATTTTTGCTAATGGGGGGGATAGGCATCAAGGAGAAATTCCTGAATCTAAATTGTGTAGAGAATTAGGAATTAAAATGGTAGATGGACAAGGAGAAAAAATAGCAAGTTCTAGAGATTATTATATTAATAATTAAAATTTATTTTTTTCTTGTTAGTTTGGTAAACATAAAATTGTGAAAATTTTTGATATAATGGCTCTTTAAAATAAATAAGATCTAAATAGTCTAAAAATATGTGAATAGCAAATCCGTAGAGTATGAATAATATAAATGGAAAATAATTAGAGATTATGAATAAAATAATCCAAAATTCTATTCCGTGAAAAATAAAAATATGTCTTTTATATTTTTTTCTTTCTTTCAAAGGAATTTTTATCCATTTTTCTCTTATATTAAAAAAATATTTTCTAGAATTTTTTAAACTCCAATTTTTATACATAATTCCATATATAATATAATGATCTATGTCTATAAGAAATGAAGATAGAAAAATAATTATAGTTTGTGTTATCGTTAAGTTTGTTAAATAAAAAAGAATTAATGAAGCTATAGCTCCTATTATTATATGATATTTTGGAAGCATTATTCTTTTACTATATTTTTAACTATTTCTGAAAAAGCTGGACGAGTGATAAAAACTCCAACTGAAACTCCTATGATAGTTACTATAGCAAACCCTTTCAATAATCCGGCACCTGCCCACATTAAAGGCAAAAGCGAAAATAAAGTCGTAAAATAAATTCCCATTATTATTGCAAGAGCCCTTTTTATTCTATCTTTTAATGAAGTATTAATAATTCTAGATTCATCTAAGATGATTATTTGAGAATCTACTCCAGTTCCTATTGCAGCTATTATTGCAGCTATTGCTGGAAGATCTAAATTTCTATTAAATAAAGCTGAGATTCCCAAAATTATTAAAATTTCTGAAAAACTTGTTAGAAGGACTGCCAGAGATAATTTAATATTTCTGTATCTAATAAATATTACTAATCCTACTGCTATAAAAGATAATAAAGCTGATAATAATATTGTGTTTATAAATTCCTTACCTAATAATGGACTTATAGTATCTAGTTTAACTATTTCTAATTTAAACGGAAGACTTCCTGAAATTAAAACTGTTTGTAATTGTTTCATTTCTGTTAGAGCATTATCAAAAGCTTCTTCTCTTGTTTGTCCTGAACCAGAACCTGAGATTTGTATTTGGGTAGTTTCAGAACATTTTAAATCTCTTCCTATAAATAAGGAATTTACAAGAACATCATCTAAGTATAGATCTAATGGTTTATCTAAATATTGAGGTAAACTTGAATTAGTTCCAAGTTTGCAAGTAGTATCTGCATGTTTTTTAGCAGCTTCTGGACTTAAAGATATAGAAAATCTAAATTGACAAATCTGAGAACCATCTCCACTATCTTGACAAGAATAAACTCCTGCTTGATCTCCAGTTCTCGCAACATAAGTGATATCTTTATCTCCACCTTCAAAGACTGTATCATTTCCAATTTTTGCTTCAAATTTTCCCTGCTGACTTATTAAATTTTCTAATTCTTTTGGGGTTGATCCTGCAATTTCTATCAACATAAAATTATTTCCAGAAAGATCGCTGACTGTTTTTATTTGTACATCATTTAATCCATAAACATTTAGTCTCTCCTCGGTAACTGAGATAAGATCGTTAAGTTCTGATTTTGTTAATTCTTTGTCTTGGGCTTTAACTAATGCTCTAGATCCTCCAGATAAATCTAAACCTGTTTTTATTCTTGTTTTTTCGATTTTTTTTACTGAGATTTCTAAAGTTTTATTTGTAAATAATATGAATGAACCTTTATCTGTAATTATAGTAAGTTTTTGATTTTCAGAAGATGGAAGTTTTGATAATGCTAATTGAAAATCTTTTAGATTTATTATAGATTTATCATCAATGCTTATAATTCTCATTCCCTGTCTCAATCCCTGATTATAAGCCAATGAATTTGTATCTACTGAGACTATTTCTAGTCCTTGATAAAATTTCATAGGAAATATAGCTAATAAAGAACTTGAAATAAAGATTATTAAAAGCCAAATTTTCCAGTTCATTTTTTAGCCTCTAGATACCATTTCATTATTATCACATTAGTTATCCATGTATTTATAATATCAAAAATTAAACCTATGATTAATATTGAAAATATCTGAGCTAAAACATTTGATATAGAATAAGTAATTATTAGAGCTGTTGCAACTGCAATTATAGAAGTTAAAGTCATTGTTAATCCTGTTTTGAAAGCTTGTTTTAAATTTTCATTTATATCACCAGATCTTTTTAATAATCTAGTAGTTAACATAATATCTGTATCAACTGAATATCCTATAAGCATTAATATTGCAATTATTCCTGCACTTGAAATTTTTATTCCAATAATATTAACTATTGCGATTGTCATAATAATATCAGCAAACACTGATAAGATAACTGCAAAACTTGGGACTGGAGATCTAAATATGAAAAATATAGTGATAGACATAAGAAAGAAAGATAGTATTACTGCATAAATTAATTGTTTATAAAAAGATTCTCCTAAAGCAGAACCAGTAGACTCTATTGAAGAATTTTCATTTGTTAATTTATATCCAATAAATTTTTCTAAAATTTTTTTTGTTTCTTCTGAAGATGATAGAGTTTCTATAACTATTGCTTTTTGCTTTCCAGACTGAAAATCTGAAAGTTCTCTTATTACAAATTCTTCAATTTTTCCATTTAGAAAATCAGAAATTTCTTCTATATTAACTTCTTTTTCTACAAAAATTGTTATTGAAGTTCCTCCAGTTAAAGTTATATCTCTATCTATTATTTGTCCTGTTTTAAAATACATATATCCTAATTGAGATAATGATAATATTAACAAAATTATTGGTATTAGTAATAATTTTTTATAATTTTTATTATACCAGCTTGTTTTTGCTTTTTCTGATTCTAACATAGAGAAATAGGATAATCTTTATTTTTAAATTTTGTGTAAGGTTTTAAATGCGAGGACCGGGAATCGAACCCGGATCGTTTCGTTGGAAGCGAAAAATCATAACCATTAGACCATCCACGCACAGAATAATCTCATTATTTTAGTTTATAAGGTTTCTTATTTTTAAGCTAATATTTATAATAAGTAAATTATTATTTTTAAAATGAAAAAAGAAAAAATTAATGCATTAGTTGGATTAACAGTTTTGATTATTAGTTTTATTACAATATCTTATCTTATTCAAATAAATTCAGATTATATAAATAGTCTAATAAGCAAAATTAAAGTTAGGGATTTTGCTATAGTTTTTGTGATACTTTTAGTGATAGGGACAGTTTTTGTTCCAATTAGTGTGCTTCCAATAATACCTCTTGCTACTTATTCTTATGGATGGATTCAAACTGGGATGCTTATATTAATTGGAGAATTTATAGGAGCTTTAATCTCTTTTGGAATTTCTAGAAAATATGGCCTCCCATTAGTAAGCAAATTAATTTCATTAGAAGAAATACAAAAATATGAGAAAGTTTTACCTGAAGGAAATGTATTTTGGGTTATAGTTTTAATAAGAATTGCTTTACCGGTTGATGTTTTAAGTTATGTACTTGGACTCTTTGAGAAAATTAAATTTCAAACATTTGCTTTTGCTACACTTTTAGGATTAATTCCAGGAGCCTTTGCCTTATCTTATGTAGGATCATTAGAACCCAAATATCAAGTTATAGCTTTTATAATGGCAGTCCTAGTTATTTTAATTGGATATGGTATTGATGTAAGATACAAAATTTATAAAAAAAGAAAACAGGAAGCTCTCGCTGCTAAATTGATTTCACAAAATTAAATTAGAGAATGAATATGAAAAAAATTAATAAAATCTAAATAATTATTTTGTTTTTATTAATTTTGTTAACTATTTTTATAGTAGTTAGAAATTTTAATGAAACTGAAAAAATAAATATAGAAAAAAATTAGGGAGATAGAATTGTTTATACTATTAATATTTCTGAAGATAAATTAGATTATGTCCGAAACGTTGAAAACCTCACCATTTATGGTGAAGTCGTTTCGGAGCATCCCAAAAAATTTCTATTTGAAAGAAAAATCGCCGATCAAACCTCTACCTTTAGGTAGAGGTAGCGATTTTTCGGAAATTTTTTCTGATATAAAATACCGTATAGATAAGAGGCAGAATTTTCAATGAATGTGGAAATTTTTGTAAATCAGGAGAAATATGTATCCAAATTTGTGCTTTTAGTTGTGAAAAGATAAAAAGGTAATAGATTTTTAGAAAGTTATATTTTATGCTAATTTTTATTCACTGAGTTCAGAATTTATTTTATCTCTTAACAATCTAAGATCATCTAGATATTTTCTTCTTTCTGATTCATATTGATCTTTATATTTATTATATTCTTCCAAATTTTTTTGCGGCGCCTTTGGCGCTTTTCACAATGACCACCCTACAACTATCGCCAGATATAGCAAGATCATCATCATCAGCATACTGATCCAAATCCTCATCTAAATACAACCTGGACAATCCACTATTTCCGGAATAAAAATTTCTATTTCCTTTTAATCCAACTTCTTTCGGTAAACCATTTTTATCTAAATCTTTAGAATAGAAAAAACCTGTGTTGCCTTCTAATATATGATTATAAATTACTTTTGAATTATCTCTTAAGTTAAATGCTAAACCATAATCTGAATTGTCATCTTTTTTTAATTCTAAGTCTGATAGAGATATCATTACAGGAAGTTTCTGCTTAGCAGGAAGTTGCCTCAATAAATCTTTTGCTAAATAAGAATTTGGTTCGCCTTCACTTCTTAAAACTAAAGCTGAATCTTCATAAAATCCTTTCAGATTTAAAGCATTTAATCTTAAGATTTTCTCTAAATCTGCTTGTGTTGCAGTTCTTAAATTATTTTCTCTTATAATCTGATTAATTAAAACTACTGCAAAAGAATTTGAACCTTTTATTATTCCATCAGAATAAGATAAAACTCTTAAGTTTTTGTTATCAGAATAATCTTCTTTTACTCTTGAATTATATTCTTTCAAAATATATTTTCCAAATTCTCCTCTAAGAAAATCTGCTTGAGGAAAATCTTTAAGATATTCTATAAGTGGAATCCCCACAAATTTAGGTAATTGATTTTCTGTCATAACTTTGATATGAAATAAGACTATTTAAATCTTTTTATTTGTTATTACTATAAAATTATAAATGTCATATCTTCCGCAACTTTTTTAAATTATGATATTAATAAAAATATATGGAAAATGTTCATATATTATTATATTACAAATTTCTGCCTATTGAAGACACTAATTATTTTATTAGAATTCATAAAAGAAAATGTAAAGAATTAAAAATAATTGGAAAAGTTTTAATTGGAAAAGAAGGTGTAAATGGAAGTGTAGCTGGGAGTAAAGAACAAATGGAAGAATATAAAAAATTTGTTCATAGTTTGAAAGGATTTGAAGATGTGTGGTTTAAAGAGGAAATAGGAAAAGAAGCTCCTTTTAATAAAATGATAGTTAGAGAAAGAAAAGAGATAGTAAGTTTACATAAAAATGTTGATATGGCAAAAAAAGGAAAATATGTAGAACCAGAAAAGTTTTTAGAAGATTATAATAAAGATGATGTTATAATTTTAGACACAAGAAATTATTATGAATATAAACTTGGCAGATTTAAAAACGCTATTAATCCAAATATTAAAACATTTAGAGAATTTCCTGATTTTGTTGAAAAATTTAAGGAAAATGAAAATAAAAAGATTTATATTTATTGTACTGGAGGAATTAGATGTGAAAAAGCTGCAAGATATATGGAAGATAAAGGATTCAAAGATGTTTATCAATTGCATGGGGGGATAATAAATTTCTGTCAGAAATTACCCAATACAATATGGGAAGGAAAATGTTTTGTATTTGATAAAAGATTAATGAGTGATATTAATCAATATAATGTTATAACAAATTGCGTAACTTGTAATAAAATTTCAGATTTACAGAGGAATTGTAAAAATGTAAATTGTGATGAATTAGTTATTCAATGCAACAATTGCCAAGAAAAAATGCATGGATGCTGTTCAAAAAAATGTATGAATGAATTTTTAAAATATGCTAGAGAAAGAGCAGCAAAGAAAAAAGATGGAAGTTGGATTGTTCCGAAGCTGGTACAGGAGTATAGGGTTAAAAATTGATAAGCAATTTCCTAACTAATTTATAGCTATTAGACCATTTTGCGTAAGAAATCCATCCTTGTAAAATTTTATCTAACTTTTCATTAGATATTTCTCCTTCGTTAAAAAGTTTTATCCTTGATCTCATATTTTTTATATTTCTTTTCCTTAACAGTCTATGATAATAAAATATCCTAAACCCGACAAAATCTATTCCATTTGATAATGAAGATATTTTTGATTTATCTGGATGCAATTCTAATTCCAATTTTTCCTTTAGGAAATTATTAATTTCTTTTTTATATAATTCTAATTGTAATTTTGATTTATTTATGATAATAAAATCATCAACATATCTAATATAATATCTGCACTTCAATTTATGTTTGATGAAAAAATCTATCTCATGTAGGTATATATTGGCAAAAAATTGTGAAGTTAGATTACCAAGAGGTATTCCCTTTCTATCTAAATAATAAGTAATTTTCCCACGTCTCTCTCCAAACTCGAGAATTCTTTTAATCAACCAGATTACTCTATTATCTTTAATTTTTCTCCTAATAGCATTTATTAAAATTTTATGATTAATTTCTTCAAAGTAATGTTTAATATCTGCTTTAAGACAAAATGCTTCTAATTTTAAATTGTTGGTAATTTTTCCTTTAAATAACTCAAATCTTTTAATTGCAAATAAATTTCCTTTTCCTTTTCTGTTTGCACATGAATCATAGATGAATATTTTATCAAAAATAGGTTCTAAAACATTTACAATAGCATGATGAACAACTCTATCTCTAAATTCTGATTTACTTATCTTACGAGTTTTTGGATCTCTTAAAATAAATGTTTGTAAAGGTTTTGGTGTGTAGGTTTGATTTTTTAATTCATCATGTAAAACCTTTAAATTATAAGCAATATTTTCCTCAAAATCTTTAACATATTGCTTTTTAGTCTTTCTTTTTCTTGCTTTTTTCCAAGCAAGAATTATATTTTTTATAGAGTATATTTTTTCATAGAGATTTTTATTCATTATAACTGGTTGAGCTATTCTGCCATTACTATTCGAGTTACCAAGATGCTCTTCATTCCTGTTCCAGTCCTGATCGTTCTGATAAGTCCTCGCAAGTAATCATAGCCAATACATCAATTATTCACCGAAATTTCTCGTAAGAAACATCTGTATTTTATGACTTAAAATATAAAATAATGCGCTAACGCATTGACATGTAGCCCAACCATCCCCATGGCAGGGATTTAATAAAATATTTTTTATTTAAATTTTTAATTGTCCTGTAAATGTTGTTTTACAGTTTCGTACATTCCATGAACTTTTGCTTTCTCAAATGCAGATTTCCATTGTTCATCTAAATATCCTAATCCTAAATTATTCGGCGCGTCTGCCTCCCAAACCCCCACTACCCTGCCATCACTAAACGAGTCACCAAGATGCTCTCCATTCCTGTTCCAGACCTGACCGAACTGATAAGTCCTCGCAAGACCTTCATCTCTTGTCCAATTCCATTTATAATCAGAAATATTTCTTAAATGACTTTTTAATTCTGAAGAACTTAAATCTTTAAATTTGAATGTTAAACCATAACAAGAATTGCTGTTTTCTTCTGGTTTTCCTAAAACAGTTAGAGGAATTAAAAGTCCTCCTTCTGGTATTGCTATTTCTCTTTGATTTAATTGTTCATAAAGATTTTCTGTTAAGAATTTATTTGGTTCATAACTATCTGTTGATGTCATTAATGATAATCCAAAATCTGAATAAACTCCATCAAAATAATCTGGTTGTTTAATTAAAATAAGCTCCATGTCTTCTCTTGTTGCTAATCTTTTGCCTGGCAAAAGTCCTGAATTGAATAAAGCTGTATTCATGAAAGGTGATGAACTTGTTAATTCTCCATTTTCTGTTTTAAATTTTCTTAAATTTTCTCTTGCTTTTTTAGAACTATAATTGGATAATACAAAATCACTGTAAGCTTTTAAATTTATATCTGATTCTAGTAAGATTCCTCTTGCCGTAATTTTTTCTGGAATTTCGTAAATTGGTTTTTTCATAAGTTTTCTTATGATTTAGTATTTATAAATGTTTCTATTGTTACTACTATAGGATTAGAATCTTGTTTTCATTTCAACTCAATTTCTGCTGGCTCCTCTTCTATCCATCCATAACCTTTTTCTTCTAATTGATCAACTAATTCAGGTCCGCCTTCAAGAGCTATCTTTCCATCCACCATGACAGATAATTTATCTGGTTTAATATTCTCTAATATCCTTTTATAATGAGTTATTATTAGTATAGTCTTATTTGGATCTTCTTTAATTAAAGTATTTATACCATCTCCAACTGCTCTTAATGCATCTACATCAAGTCCAGAATCTGTTTCATCTAAAATTGCTAATTTTGGATTTAAAATTGCAAGCTGTATTATTTCTGATTTCTTTTTTTCTCCTCCAGAAAAACCCTGATTTAAATATCTATTTTCAAAATCTTTTGGAGCTTTTAATAATTCTAATTTTTTCTTAAGGAGTTCTCTAAAATCCATAACTCCAATTGGTTTTTCCAATTTAGAATTTAAAGCTGTTCTTAAAAAAGTTGAAATTGTTACACCTTCAATTTCACTTGGATACTGAAAACTTAAAAATAATCCTAATTTGGATCTTTCATCTGGACCAAGGTCATTAATAATTTTGCCATTTAAAAGAATTTCTCCTTTGGTAATTTCATATTTTGGATTTCCCATTATTACATTAGCTAAGGTGGATTTTCCAGATCCATTTGGTCCCATTAGAGCATGTACTTTTCCTTCTTCTAATTTAAGATTGATTCCATTGAGAATCTTTTTTCCTTCCACTTCAACATATAAATTTTTTACTTCAAGCATTTTTTAAAGCTCCTTTAATAGTTTCTAAAGATAACAATGCGCATTTTAATCTTCCTGGAGATATTGGTATATGCAATATTTCTAAAATATCATCCTTATTTAAATTTTTAATTTCTTCTGTATTCATATTCTTTATCTTATCAGTTAATAAAGATGCTGAAGCTTGAGAGATTGCACATCCGTTTCCATTAAATTTTACTTCATTAACTATATTATTTTCTACTTTTAGTTGAACTTTTATTTCATCTCCGCAAAGAGGATTGTTTTTAAAATTCTCGTGTGTAGGATTCTCAAGAATTCCTTTATTCCTAGGATTTTTATAAAGATCTAAAATTATTTCTGTATAGATATCCATTATCTAAATACCTCTTGAACTTTATTTAACCCTAATAAAAGTTTATCTATATCTTCTTTAGTATTATAGACTGAAAAACTTATTCTGCATGTTCCTGATATATTTAATTTTTTCATTAAAGGCATACAACAATGGTGTCCTGCTCTAATTGCTATATGAAAATCATTTAAAATTGAGGCCACATCATGAGGATGAATATTTTTTAAATTAAAAGAGATTATTGAAGAATGATTTTCTATTTTTGGATTATAAATAATAATATTATTTATTTTTTTTAATTTACCCAAAGCATAAATTAAAAGTTCTCTCTCATATTCTTGTATATTATTTAATCCTAATTTATTTATATAATTTATTGATTCTTCTAGAGCTATAACTCCAGAAATATTTTGAGTTCCAGCTTCGAATTTTTCAAGAGAATCTTTTAAATCATAATCTGAATAAGAAACTGAATTAATAGTCCCTCCTCCTAAAATAAAAGGATCGCAATTATTTAGATGTTCTTTTTTTCCATATAAAACTCCTATACCTAAAGGTGCAAAAATTTTATGTCCAGAAAAAACTAAAAAATCACAATTTATTTTTTTAACATCAACATTTATATGGACTATTGATTGTGCTGCATCTATTAAAGTTAAAGCTTTATTTTCTTTTGCTAAATTTATAATTTTATTTATGTTATTAATAGTTCCAAAAACATTTGATACATGAGTTAATGAAACTAGAGCAGTTTTTTCATTAATTATTTTTTCTGCTTCATTATAATCTAATTCGTAATCAGCTGTTATTGGAATAAACTTTAATTTAAAATTATTCTCATTTGCAAATCGCTGCCAAGGAACTAAGTTAGAATGATGCTCCATTTCTGTTAAAACTATTTCATTCTTTCCTTCTTTTATAATTGATTTAATAGTATTTGCTAAGAAATTAATTGACTCTGTAGTGTTTTTTGTAAAAACTATTTCTTTTTCTTCAGCATTAATAAAATTTCCTATATTTTTTCTGGCATTTTCATATTTTCTTGTTGCATTCTCGCTTAAATCATAAATGCCTCTGTTAATATTGGAATTATCTTTTTTATAAAAATTATGAATATTTTCTATTACTGATAAAGGTTTTTGAGAAGTTGCGGCACTATCTAAATAAACTAAATCTTTATTCTCTTCAAATATAGGAAAATCTTTTTTATAATTCATGTTAATAATCAACACACAGAATTCTCTATCTCAAGTTCAATAAGTCTGTTAAGTTCTACCGCATACTCCATAGGTAAAGCTTTTATTAAGGGTTCTATGAAACCAGATACTATAAGTTTAATTGCATCGTCCTCAGATAAACCTCTAGACATTAAGTAAAATAATTGTTCTTCTTCAACTTTTCCTACTGCTGCTTCGTGTGCTACCTTAACATTATTCTCATGAACATTCATCGAGGGAAAAGTCATAGCTTTAGACTTATTGTCTAACATTAATCCATCGCATCTTACATTAGACTTAGAGTTTATTGCACCATTTTTTATTTCTATTAAACCTCTATATGAAGAAGTTCCCCCATACATACTTATTCCTTTGCTTAAAATTGATGAGGAAGTATTTTCTGCTAAATGATAAACCTTGCATCCTGTATCTTGATATTGATTTTCTCCTGCATAAGCTATTCCTATATAATCTGTTTTAGCATTTTTTCCGATTAATACTGAACATGGATAAAGCATAGTAACTTTTGATCCCATATTTCCATTTACCCATTCCATTATCGCATCTTCATAAACAATAGCTCTTTTAGTGTTTAGATTATAAGTATTCTTAGACCAATTTTCTATACTAGAATATCTAGCTCTTGCATTTTTCATAACATGAATTTCAACGCAACCTGCATGAAGGGAATTTTCTAAGTATACTGGTGAAGAACAATTATGAACTGCAGCTCCAGAAACACAATAAGTTTCATTGTCCTCAACTGAGAAATTATATGTGGGAATATTTTCAACTGTTTTGAATTCTAATTCTCTTATCGGGAAAAATGCGAAATCTTCATCCACATAAAACATTGTTGCTCTTTTTTTATTATTTATTTTTGTTTTTATTTTAATGTCAACTAAGTCTCCAAATTTCTTCATCCATTCTCCAGTTATTCCTAGAGTATACATTGTCTGTCTATCTTCTTTAGATCTATCTCTTTTATTTATAAAACTCACAATTCCAGATCTCAAAAGAATATCTCTGCATTGAATTATTAATTTTTCAGAAACAGAATTTATTCTAAATACTTCTTTAAATCCTGAATTAGTTTTCTTTTTGTAGTAATTTCCATCACCAAAGAAATAAGATTTAATTAACTCTTTTTGTTTTTCTTTATCCTCTATCATCATCCATTGAGGTATAATTTTCAAATTAGCCTTCTTTCCAAATTGTTCAAATATCCTGCAAAGTTCTGTTGAACAAACAACAATGCTAGTTCCATTATTAACTTTATGATGCATCTCCAATGTTTTGTCTATATTAAAAACTTTTTTTAATAAACTTTTTACTTCTTCTATATATTCTCTTTCATTTATATTAAAAGAAAAGTTAAGATAATGTCCACTAGATATACTTCCTTCTGCTAAATAGTAACCTGCTAATTTGAAAAATTCTTTTGTAGATGGCACTTTTTTCTTTGTTTTTTTAAAACCTTTCTTTCTACCTTTATATACGTCAATATCAATTTCATAAAAATCTTTTGATGTTATTGTTTTATTAATAGGAAGAGCTAGATAACTTCCTTTTTCAAAATATCTTGGCACATTCCATCTTGGATTCCAATTTTTGTTTCTTTCATTTTTATTTTCTCTATCTACATAAAGGAAAGGATGATCATTGGTAACTTCAATTTCATTTATAGCATCTCCCCATAATTTTATTTTGGCCAGTGTTCCTGAATATGGTGTAATATATTTTTCTTTAACTCTTTTATAATTGCCATTATGTGTTAAAATTTTATCGCCTTCTTTTATATCTTCTATATTTTTATAGTCTGGATTTGTAGTTATTTTATTTCCTTTAGTAAAGCACCCCTCTATATAATGAATTTCAGCTTCTTCATCAACTATTATTAATGTGTGTTCGAATTGTCCTCCTTTTTTTGCGTTCATTCTGAAATATGCTTGCAATGGAACATCTACCTTTATTCCTTTAGGAACATAAATAAAAGTTCCTCCAGACCAGACCGCAGCATGAAGAGCTGAAAATTTATGAAGATGAATTGGAACACAAGTAGTCATAAAATATCTTCTAACCATTTCTGGATATTCTTTAACTGCTTCATCCATATCAAGAAAAATTACTCCTTTATCTTCTAATTCTTTTTTTAAATTATGATAAACAACTTCTGATTCATATTGAACTCCAGCTCCTCCTAAAGATCTTTGTTCAGCTTGTGGAATTCCTAATCTTTCATATGTTCTTTTTATATCCTCTGGAACATCGTCCCAAGATTTTGCATTTTTTTTTGCATCTGGCCTCATATAATAAACAATTTTATCTAGATCGAGTTCTGATAAATCTGGTCCCCATTCTGGCAGTGATTTTTCTTTAAAGATTTTTAATCCATTCAATCTTTTCTGCAACATCCATTCTGGTTCATTTTTATCTGTAGAAATTTTTCTTACTAATTCTTCATTTATTCCTGGTTCAGCTTTGTAAGTTAATCTTTCTTCATTATAATGATCGTAATTTTCTCTATTTATTAATAGAGCTTTTTCTTGTTCAGTAGGTTGAATTATTTGTAAGTTTGGCATAATAATTAACAATAGTTAATAATGTTTATAAGTGTTGTGGTTTTTGATCTTAAGATAATTTGAGAATTGATAAATTAATCATACTTCTCGAAAAAGATATTTTCTTTTTTAATTCCTTTTGATTCTAAATGTTCTCTAACTGAATTTACCATTTCTTTTAATCCACATATATAATAATCTGCGCTTAAATCAAAATTTTCATTAATTAATTTCTGAACATAACCTTTTTCATTTTCTTCACCATATCTGCTTAGAATTCTAAAATATGAGAATATAGAATAGTCTTCATCAAGTTTCTTAAATTCTTCTTCGTAAAGAATATCTTCTTTATATCTATATCCTGTAAGTAAGGTTATATTTTTCCCAAAATTATTTTCTAATAAATTATTTATTATAGATCTGAATGGAGCAATTCCAGTTCCAGTTGATATAAATATTATATTTTTATTTAAAGATTTTTCATTAACATAAAAAGTACCCATAGGACCTAAAACATTTATCTCATCTCCTTCTTTTAAATCAGCTATAGTAGGTGTTGTTTTTCCGTTAGGCAAAATCTTTATGCACAATTCTAATTTATTTTTTTGTGGCTTTGAAGCTATTGAATAAGGTCTTCTATATTCTTCTCCATTAATAAATAAAATTAATGAGATAAATTGTCCTGGATAAAAATCAAAATCATCTGGAACAGAAAAAAGTATATTTTTAGTATTATGATTAATATATTTGGATTCTATAATCTTTGATTTAAATTTCAATAATTTTTTTTTAGGTAGATTATCCATAAAATAATATTTTAAGGAAAGCTTAAATAGTTAACTGTCTTTTTTAAGATATGAAATCTATGCCTCAAGAAATTGAAGTTTGGTATCTTATTCCAGGAATTAGAAGAAAATTAGCAAAGTTTCTTGTTCAAGATTACAAGATGAATCAGAAGAAAGTTGCTAAGATTTTAGGTATGACTGAAAGTGCTGTATCACAATATTTAAAAAATAAAAGAGGGAGTGAAATGAAATTTTCTAGGAATGATATAGAATTAATTAGAAAATCTGCTTACAGAATAGCTGAAGATAAATCAGAATCAAATAAAGAAATTTATGATTTGTGTGTTAAGTTTAGGGGGAGTGATAGTTTATGTGAATTTCATAGACAGCATGATTCTACAATAGATAAAGATTGTAAGTTATGTTGTTAGATATAATCTTATCTTTTTTAATATTTTATTTATATTATTGTGACTATTAGTCCATTTTAAATATGCTTCCCATCCTTGAACTATTTATGAGAAATATTTTTATTCATTCGGCATAATCATTTCAGAAGCATAATCTTCTGTGTTAAATTTTTTGTTACTTTCAATCATTTCAAAGAATTTTGGAAAATTTATCCATGATTTTCTTTTTAATGATTTTTTTATAAGTAAAATTGCTCTTGATGGAATATGCTGTCTTAAATATTCGTATTCTGGCAAGAAATTTAAAAGTTGTTTTGTAAATTTTTTAATCTCATCTAATGTTGGCATATCTTCATGTTTGTAAAATCTTCTGCTTTCTCCAACGTGAACATAACTCTTTAGTTCTATAAAATCAGGATTACCCATTTTAATTAATTCTGCATATTGTTCGGGATGAATCATATTTTCATTTTTTATCATTGTTAGTCTTATACAAGTTCTGTAAGTTCTAGTTTTTAATAGATTTAAACAAGCAAGCATTCTTTCCCAGTAATCTTCTAATAATGGATTATCAATTTTTTTCATTAATTTCTTATTTGGAGCATCTATACTTAAATATAATTGGGTTACTTTTTCTATTTTTTTAATTTGTTCTGGATATTGTGAATTTGTAACGAGAAATGTAGAGATTTTTCTTTTATGAAATGCTTTCGATATTTCATTTATTAAAGGATAAGTTATTGGTTCTCCTGTTAAAGATAAGGCAACATGTCTTATATTATCCATTTCGTTTATTTTTTTTCTATCTGCTTTATCATAACCCATTCCTCTAAACCCTTGCAATAATTTTAAATGTTCATCTATAGAATGATTTATTATGTGCTCTGGAGAATCTATTGGTCCATACCATTCTTTTGAAACTGGAGCTTTTTGTCCTCTCCAACAAAATTTACATCTTGAAGCGCAGAACATAGAAGTAGTCATTTGTAAACATTGATGACTTCTGATTCCATAAAAAGCATATTTATAACAATCTCCAGTTCCTCTTAAAGATTTTCTGGTCCATTCACAAGTCTTGACTGCTGAATGATTTCCAACTAATCTATAACCTTGTTTTTTTAACTGTTTTTTTTGTAATTCTGATAATTGTGATTCTACATCTTCTATTTCTTGTTTTGTTGGCTGGATTATTTTTAATTCATTCATTTTTATTTTCCAAATCTTCTAAATATTTTATTGGATTAAGTGCTTCTCTTAGATTAATTATCGTATAATCTGTATTAACAATATCGTCAGTTCCTATTCTTGGGCAAGCAGTATTAATCCATGCTTTTATAAAAGGATAATTTTCTAAATTAAATAAATTAATATTATCATTGATAAATATGTAGGATTTTTTTCCTTCTTTTTTTAGTTGTTCTTTTAATTTTTCAGCAGAATTTAAATATTGCTGTCCTGGTTTTACTGTAACTAATATTCCTATTTTTTCAGCATTTAAATATTTTCTAATATTTCTTTTTTTTACAATTAATTCTTTTTCTATATCTTTTTTTGTTAAAATCTTAACTTGATTATTTATTGGATCAAAAATAGTTATTGGTTTATTTGTTGCAAAAACTAAAGCTTTTGGATGAAACATTCCGTCTCCAATGTAAAGAATTAAATCTGAATTTAATTCTTTTTGGAAAGAGTCTGGATAGCAATCGCATCCTAAAATCTGTAATGGTTTATCTGTTCTTTTAGCTTTAGATAAATTAATTTTTATTTTTAATTTCTCTAATTCTTTTATAAAATTAGATAAATCTGAAAATTGAACTGAAGCAAATAAATCAATAGATTTTGGATTTTCTTTTTTTAAATAATTTTTTAATTGATCTGTTAATTTAATTTCTCCTTCCCATTTTGCGTCTATTAAAAATAATCTGGGCATTACCACATCTCCTTATTGAATTTATTATGTCCCCATTGAACAATTAAGTCTATATTAAGAATATCCATCCCTGAAGGTAAATCACAAGCTCCATAACAGTCTCCAAACCAAATAAATGCTTTTGCGTCGGTATTTTCTTCTATTGAATCTGCAACTATATTTGCTTTATTTTTCATCCCATCTGGAAGCTGAATGAGAATTTTTTTATATTTCTGCTTTTTAATTTCATTAATCAGTTTATCTAATTCTAATTTGTACATAATTATAAAGAATTTATGGTGTTTTTAAAGTCTTTTATTATTTTTACTAATTCTTTTAGATCTTTAGATTTTATTAAATTCTGCCTTAATTCTTTACCATTTTTAATTCCTTTAGTAAAATTAATTGATTGTCTTTTTATTTGATTGAAATCTAATTTGTGTTTTTTTGCATATCTAAGATATTCTTCAAATTGTATTAAAGAATTTTTGTAGTCATATTTTCCAGTTTCTAAATAATCATTGATTTGTTTGAAGATATAAGGATTTCCTATTGCACCTCTAGCAATTAAAATATAATCAACTTTAGAAAATTCTAATTTCTCTTTAAAATCTTCTGGTGTGAAAACATCTCCATTTCCTATTACTGGAATTTTTAAAGATTCTTTTACTTTTTTAATTATATCCCAGTCTGATTTTCCAGAATATCCTTGTTTTTGAGTTCTTCCATGTATTGAAATTGCTGAAGCTCCGTATTTTTCTGCTATTTTTGCTATTTCAATAGCATTAATATTTTTATTATCTATTCCTTTTCTTATTTTTATGGTTATAGGAATTTTTACTGATTCGTTTAATTTTCTTATTAATAAAGAAAGTTGATCAGGATTTTTCATTAATTCACTTCCCGCTCCAATTTTAATAACTTTCCACACAGGGCATCCACAATTTATATCAATTATATCAAATTTTTCTTCGACTAACTTTGCAGCTTTTATAATCTCTTCTATAGAATTTCCAAAAAGTTGTATTTGTTTAGGATTTTCTATTGAATCAGTTTTCATCATTGAAATAGTTTTTTTATTTTTTCTATTAATTGCTGTAGAATTTAGAAATTCTGTGCAGGTCATAGCTGCACCATATTTTTTACATAGAGCTCTAAATGCTACATCAGTAACACCTGCCATAGGAGATAAAATTGCTTTGCCTTTGAGTATAGGAAATATTTTCATAAAAATATTAAAAATTGAGAATATAAAATTGTTTCTTAAGATTTATATTTCTATTTTATTTAAATAAATTAATGAAAACTCTTTCCACAACCACATCCACCAGAAGAATTAGGATTGTTAAATTTAAATCCAGATTCATTAAGGGTATCAATGTAATCTATTTCAATTCCATTTAACATTTCCATACTTTTTTTATCTACTGCTATATTAATTCCATCCTGCTTAAAATTAAGATCTGCTTTTGAAGGTTTATCTATAAATTGTAGGTCGTATAAAAATCCTGAACATCCTCCAGCAAGAACAGAAACTCTAAGAGTAGATGTAAGTTTCTTTCCCTGAGATTTTATTGCTTCTTTTACTTTTTTTACGGCTATGGGAGAAAAAATTAATTTAAAGTCATTCTCTTTTATTTCTTTTATTTCTCCACCTTCACTAATAGCTTTATTCAAATCTATTAATAATTTGTCTAAATCTTTTTCAGAAAATCCATGCCCAATAACTCCTTGCTCTAAAGTTTCAAAGCTTGCAGCACCACAACTAGTACAATGAATACCAAAGTCATTTAAGATTTGACTAGCTAATTGCGCTTTAGAAGGATTTATCATCAATATATCTCCAATTCTAATATCTTTAGTAATAATTTGCTGTGTTTGTTGTTTTACCATATTTTTAATTGTATTTTATATATTTATATTTAATGTTTTGCTAATTTAAAATTTTCAGAAACTTTTTCCCAGTTAACAACATTCCAAAATGCTTCTATATAGTCAGTTCTTCTATTTTGATATTTTAGATAATAAGCATGTTCCCATAAATCTAATCCTAGAATTGGAATTTGGTTGTTCATTAAAGGAGAATCTTGATTCGAAGTAGAGGTAATTTCTAATTCTTTATTACTTACTATTAACCAAGCCCAACCACTTCCAAACTTAGAACTAGCTATATCAGAAAATTTTTTCTTAAATTCATCCAAACTTCCAAATTTCTTGGTGATAGCTTCAGATAATTCTTCAGATAATTTAGTTTTATCTTTAGATAAAATATCCCAAAATAAAGTATGGTTAGAGTGTCCTCCTCCATGATTTATTACTGCTTGTTTTATATTTTCTGGAATAGATCTAATATTTTTTAAAATCTCATTGATGTCTTTATTAAAAAAATCAGGATATTTTTCTAGAGTTTCGTTTAATTTTTTAACATAAGTAGCATGATGCTTCTCGTGATGGATTTCCATTGTTTTTGCATCTATATAAGGTTCTAATACATCAAATTCATAAGATAATTTTGGTAATGTAAATGTCATTGTAAAATTTATAATTTTATTAGCTTAACAAATATATAAATTTTGTGTTAAAATTTTTTAAATTTGTTTACTAATTCTAAAGTGTCCACTTGTCCTAAAAATACTGATCTGCAACAATATCTTTCCAAACCTAATTCATCCATTAATTTTTTTGAATCTTCAACTTGAGATCTTTTCTTAAATTCTTCCCACAAATGAGCTAAAGGTTTTCCACAACTAAAACATCTAATAGGTATTATCATTTTTTATTTGAATATGAAAGACAACTTATGAATTTCACTTCCTTCCGGAAACTATTTTCACAACATAATTGGCTTGACTTCTAGATTCGGAATGGAACTAGGTATTTCCCAATTATTATGGTCGTCTTCATTATAATTTGATAATTAGCGTTTATAAAGCTTTTTATATGAACAGTTGTTAAAATTTATATGCGGGGGTGCCGGAGCGGTCAAACGGGATAGACTCAAAATCTATTGGCTTAGTGCCTACAGGGGTTCGAATCCTCTTCCCCGCATTTTATGCTCTCGTAGCTCAGTAGGAAAGAGCACGTCACTCCTAATGACGGGGTCGCAGGTTCAAATCCTGCCGAGGGCGTTCGCTAAATTATATTTATTTATATAACCACAATTTTTACATTTAATTATTTTTAAAGAATTTTTTATTCTAGTTTCTTGATTATCGGAATTAAAACAGTTAAAACATTTTTTACAGAATAATTTTTTATAATCTTTTAGTTTAATATTCTTAGACATAGCTAAATTTTTTGCCTTCTTTATTTGGATTTTATTTGGATTTAAAGAGAATATTTTTTTTAATTTATCTTCTATTTCTTTTTTTGTAAGTTTTTTTATATATTTCATTATAATAGATATTTTATATCTTATAAAAAGATTTGGTGATTAGTGCAATTCGGCACTAAATTGACTTCTTTATACATAATTAATTAATAACTTATAAATATTATTATTTCGATACTGCTGTAGAAAGTAACTTTACAGTATAATAATATTTTTAATTGAATCTGAATTGTTGGGTTTAGTTGGAGGGTCAATTGGAGTATTGACAGGGATAGGTTTAGCTAAAGGAGCAGAATATTTTGCGACAGTTTACATTGGAACTCCTTTATTAAAAGCATCGATGAGTTATTATATAATTTTTGGAGCATTAACTTTTTCTTTCTTGATAGGAACTATTTCTGGAATTTTTCCAGCAATGCAAGCTTCAAAATTAAAACCTATTGACTCTTTAAGATATGAATAAATATAGATTATTCAAAATAGATAAATTAGATGATATTTAATATAAATATTTATATACTAAATTAACGGAATTTGTATCAAAGTGGTGAAATATGAAGAAATGTATTTATTGTAAATGTGAATTAAGTGATGATAGTGTGATAGATTTTTGTCGTAGATGTGGTATTGGAGCTTTTGGAGAAAGATTATTTACTACAATCCTGCAAAACATGAAAGAAGCGAGTGGTAGAGGCGATTTAGAGCAAGGAATATTTTAATCAGGGTGCACAGAATATTTTAATCAGTAAGCTTTAAAAATGTAATAATTCTGTAGAAATAGATCATATAAAATAGTTTGTGTCCAGTTTATAAAATATGTTAAAAAGAAAAAATGTAAAAGATAGAGGGAAAATTAAACTTAGTTATTACTTTCAGAAATTTGAAAAAGGAGATAGAGTAAGTGTAAATAGAGAATTATCTTTCCAACCGAAATTTCCAAAACAGTTACAAGGCAGATCTGGTATCATTGAATCTCCTAGAGGAAATTCATATTTAATTAAAATAAATGATTTGAATAAGGAGAAAACATATATAATTCATCCTGTTCATTTAAGGAAATTAAGATGATAATAAATAGAATTCCAATAAATATGTCTGAAATTGAAAAACTAATTCAGGGGATTGAAGATAGTGAAAAAAAAGAGAAAGCAGATTTATATTTGAAAAAATTTCTAAAAACTAGTTCAAAAAAAGCTAAAGAAATAAATGATAAAATAGAGGCATTAGATTCTATAAAAATAAAAAATGAACATATAGTTAAAATTATAGATTTATTGCCCGAAGATGCTAGTGATTTAATTAAAATTTTTAATGATGTTAGTTTGACCGAAGAAGAGATTAATAAAATTCTTGAAATTGTTAAAGATTAGAATTTAAAATGGAAAAAGAAGAAAATGCTTTGATATTAGATTATTTGCCTTATGGGTATCCTATGGATAAAAAAATGATGTCCGTAGCTCAAGCTATAGGAATTAAAAATTTTACGTTATTGCAATTAATACCTAGAAGAGGTATTAAATTGGAAGTGGGAGAAATTGTTTATATTGGAGAAGGTAAAAGAGACAAAATTTATTATATACAGGGAAAATTGCCAGAAGATAGAATTACTGAAACTACAAAACAAAATATGATGAATTTTGTTGCAAAATCTATCTCAGAAAATGAGAAAAAATTTGTTGATTTTTTCAACAATGCTCAAGCAATAAACACTAGGTTGCATCAATTTGAATTATTACCAGGATTTGGAAAGAAGCATACTGAATCTATTCTAGAAGAAAGAGATAAAAAGCCTTTTGAATCTTTGGAAGACCTAAAGAAAAGAGTATCTAATTTACCAGACCCAAAAAAAGCTATAGAGAAAAGAATAATTGAGGAGATAATTGGAAAAGAAAGATATTGTTTATTTATATTAGAATAGGAAAGTTTAAAAAACAGATATATTAACAATTATTGGTAATTAAAATGTCCGAACAAGAATTATTAAATACAAAAACTGCGAAAAAACAAGAAATACTTAGAAACAGGGATACGAAAAGAGAATTTTCTAGCATAGTTAGAATTGTGCAAACTGATATTCCTGGAAATAAAAAAATACTTGTTGGTTTAACTTATATTAAGGGAGTTTCATGGTCCATTAGTAATGCTATTTGTAAAATTTTAAATATTAATCAAAGCCTAAAAATTTCTGATTTAAAAGAAGAGGATATTAATAGAATCATAAATTTTTTAAAAGATCCAAAAATACCTAACTATTTAATGAATAGAAGAAATGATTTTGAAACTGGTAAAAATTCACATTTTATTACCTCTAATCTAGATATGAAAAAAGAGTTTGATATTAGAAGATTGAAAAAAATAAGGTCTTATAGAGGATTAAGACACGCTTTAGGGCAACCTACTAGAGGACAGAGAACAAGAAGTCATTTTAGAAGTAAAAATAAAAAAGCTATAGGAGTAAGTAGTAAAAAAAATAAATAATAAAATGAAAAAACAACAAAGAAAATATTTAAGACCTCGTAGGCCTTTTGATAAGAAAAGAATTGATGAAGAAAATTTGCTTAGAGAAAAATATGGCTTAAAAAATAAATTAGAAATTTGGAAAGCTGATGCGTCTATTAGAAGAATAAGAAATTTAGCTAAACAATTAATTACAAAAAGTGAAGAAGATAAAGAAAGATTTATTGATAAATTAAAGTCAAGAGGATTTAAAGTAAATAAAATTGCAGATGTGTTAGCTTTAAATAAAGAAGATTGGTTAAAAAGAAGATTACAAACGGTTTTATTTAATAAAGGGTTAGTAAATACTTCTAAACAGGCCAGACAATTTATTGTTCATAAACATGTTTCTATAGGTAAACAGATAGTAAATATACCTTCTTATATGGTTAAGTCAGAAGAAGAATCGGAAGTTACACTAAATATTGTTTTAAAAACATCTGAAACTAAATCAAAAGAAGAAAAAATAAAAGAAGAAATCCAAAATGAAGAAAATATTATTGAAGAAATTTTATAAATAAAATATAATGGTAGAAAAAATAAAATGATTATTGAGCAAAAAAGTATAATTGATGAGGATAAATCTGATAAGAAGAAAGAAAAACAAGATAGAATAGGTATACTTAATATTTATACGACATTTAATAATACTATTATGAATCTTACAGATTTATCTGGAAAAAGTTTGGTAAAATTTAGTGGTGGTCAGTTAACTAAACAAGATAGATTAAAGGCAAATCCTACTATTGCTATGTTTATTGCTCAAAAAATATCTGAAGAAGCTAAAGATAATGGAATTACCGGTTTCTATATAAAAGTAAGATCTCAAACTGGTCAAAATAATCCTGGACCTGGAACACATTCAGCGGTTAAATCTTTAACTAGAGCTGGATTTAAAATCTTGAGTATAATGGATACGACAAGGGTTCCTAGGGGCGGACCAAAGAAAAAAGGAGGAAGAAGAGGAAGAAGAGTATAATTTAAAAAGATAGTAAACAAATTTTAATATGATAAAGATAAAAAATTATGATAAAGATAAACAAAAGATTATTTTTTTTACAGATATGTCTGTAGGATTGGCTAATGCTATTAGAAGAAGTGTTTTAGAGATCCCAATAATGGCAATAGATGAAGTTGAGATAATAAAAAATGATAGTGCCTTGTATGATGAAATTTTAGCACATAGAATCGGATTGATTCCAATTAAAACTGGAAGTGTTAAAGAAACCAAATTTAAATTAGTTGAAATTGGACCTAAAATGGTTATTTCAGAAAATATAAAACCTGATACTGGTTCTGAATCAAAATTACCAATAGTTCTATTAGATAAAGATCAGGAAATAGAAATTGTTTGTAATGTGAAATTGGGAAAAGGTATTGAACATATTAAATATTCACCAGGCCTAATTTATTATAGACATAGTTTAGATAATGAAATTTTAGATTTTGTTAATATTAATGATGAAGGAGAGGTTAGTTATGATGAGGAAGAAATATTAAATAAAAAATTATCTGAAAACAAGATAAAGGATATTAAATCTGTTAAAAATTTAAATGAATTAGAGTTTAATATAGAGTCGTGGGGACAAATAGAAGTCAAAGAAATCTTTTTAAAATCTATTGAGACTTTAAGTGATAATTTGGATGAATTAAATAAAAATATTAAATAAAAATATTTTAGTTATATTCATACTATATATCTTTTAAGCAGAGTGGTTAAATGGAAGTCATTAAGATCTACATTATTTAGCGTCTACAGTGATTCAAATCCTCTTCTCGGTATTTCAACATAAAAACATTTAAATACCTTTATAATTTATAGAAATAACTGCGAGTTAACGCGCTGAGCAGAAGATTTTTACTTCTGTAAGTTATAAAAATTGATAATATGATAAGTAAAATTAAAATATCCAATAGAGTTAAGAAGAAGAAAAATCCGGAGATAATTGAAATAGTAAATTTAGCAAAAAATAAAAATCTTTTAGATTTAGCAAAAAGATTATCTGCACCAAGATCGCAGTATAAAATTATTAATTTAGATGAATTAGAAAAAATAGATAATGATAATATAATTGTTGTAGGTAAAGTTTTGGGAAGTGGTAATATAAGTAAGAAAATTAAAATTGCTGCATTGGGATTCTCGGAACAAGCTAAAGAAAAGTTGAAAAAAGCCAATTGTAATATAGAAAGTATTAAAACATTTTTAGATAAAAATTCTAAATTAGAGGGAATTACTTTAATATGAAAAAAATAGTTATAGATGGGGAAGGATTGATATTTGGTAGAATATGTAGTTTTGCTGCTAAGAATGCTTTAGAAGGAAATGAAGTAATAATATTTAATTCAGGAAAAGTTATTATTACTGGAAGTAAAAAGGATATAATCTATAAATATGATAGACTTAAAAAAAAAGGAGGCTTTTCTCAAAAAGGGCCTAGAATATCAAGAGCTTCTGATAAAATTTTAAAAAGAACTATAAGAGGTATGTTGCCAGATTTTAGAAGGGGGCAGGGTAAAGAAGCTTTTAAAAGAATTAAATGTTATCAAGATTTACCTAAAAATATGGGTAATGAGAAAATAATTAGTATAAATATGCCAAAGAAATTAAAATTTATAGAGTTAAAAGAATTAAGTGATAGAATATGATAAATCAAAATAAATTAACTATTAGTGGAAAAAGAAAAACTGCCGTAGCTAAAGCAACTATATATAATGGAACTGGAAAAGTATTTATAAATAATATTCCAAAAGAAAATTTAGATTTTTTTAAAAGATTGATTATAGAAGAACCAATTGAAATTTTTAAAAAAAATGGCAAAGATTTTAATTTTGATATAGATATTAATGTAAAAGGTGGCGGTAGTGAGAGTCGGATAGAAGCTAGTAGATTAGCTATAGCTAGAGGAATTGTCGAATTTATTAAAGATGAGAAAATAAAAAAAGATTTTATGGATTATGATAAAAATTTATTAATAGCAGATACTAGAAGAAAAGAAGCGTGTAAACCTGGAGACAGTAAAGCTAGAAGAAAAAGACAAAAAAGCTTTAGATGAACTATAATTGATAATTTAATACTCTTATATCAGGAGATAATAGATACAATTTATCATCTTTTGATCTTAATCCCCTGTATATTCTTTGTACTAATTCTCTTTTTGCTTTATCCATATAAAAATTCATAAAATTATTTGGATCTTTTTTTCTAAGTATTTTCCAGAATAATGAAGATATATTTGGATAAGGAAATCTAGAAATTATTATAGAGTTGCATAATTCTCCTGGAAAGTCTATACCTCTGTTACATTTTGTCGTGTATAATCTCTGGAATTTTCCTTCTTTAAATTCTTGGATTTTCTTTCCTAATGGATCTAAATCTTGTTCTTTAATAATATCTTTCTGAGTTGGTAGATCTAAATTATATTTATATTTCTCCATTTCATCTGGAAGGTCTTGAAAACTTGTTAAATGTATTAATACTGGAGGTTTAGCAAAATTGACTATACTAGAAAAAGATTTTAAAAAATTTTCTCTGGAAAATTTTCCAGATTTGAAATTTTCGTATTTACAATCAAATTCATAACCTATTTTTATATTCTCTAAAGTACCCTGCAATTCAGTTTCAGCATTTATTATTTTAAAATTTTCTAATCCATAAATATTTTTTAAAACCATCTCAGAATGAATAGTTCCAGACATCATTACTATTAATTTATTTTTTTTTATTATTTCTTTAAATCTATCTTTAAGATTTGTAGTGACCAAGTTTATAATTAAATCGTTATTTTCTTTGTTTATATTAAAATATGTATCTTTAAAAATATTTGAGAATTTAGTAGCTACTTCTTCTAAATGGAATAAATAATTAGATTCGTTAATTACTATTTCTGATATAAAATCTGAATTTTTTAGAATTGTTAATAAAAGTTCTTTTATTGGGGTGGGTTCTATAGATAATACTTCATTATCACTTTCTAAATCATATTTTCTTTTAATTGTATTAGCTAAATCTAATAAGTTTTCTAGTATATTTTTAGAAAAATCATTTTCAGTAATAATCATGCTTAGCCCAAATAAAAGTTTATTTATATTTATTTTCTCTTGTTCAGCAAAATTATCTAAGAATTCGTCGCATTCATCTATTATTTCTAATTCAGTTTCCGGTTTTCTGTTCATTAAAGTTTCTAATAAATATTTTGAAGAATTGAATATTATAACATCTGAATTTAAATAAGATTTATATTGTTCATAATATTTGCATCCATTTTCTCTTTGATGTATTGCAAACTGTTTATTCATCAGTCCTTTATATTTTAATTTTTTTCCGTCTTTAAAGTTAAAATCAAAATTATCCTCAAGTATTGGTGAATAATATTTGCAAGCAGGAGCGATATTAATTCTTCTAAAATCTTTCATTGAACTAATATTCTCTTTTTTTATTAAATCGTTTTGTTTTAGGTAATTTTTTAGTATTGGTAAGTTTTTTTCTTTTATTTCTATTTTACATGGGATAAGATTATTATCTGCAGATTTATCTTCCTCATTTTTAATTAAATCTTTCTTATAAACCTCATCTTTAAATATATCAAATAATTTTGCATTTTTCTCTTTATTGTGTGAATAATCTATACTATTAGAATTTTCTTCTAGAAATTTACATTTAAAATTTTTTCTTCCTAAAATTGAAGATATTATCAGTCTTTTGTTATCTCTTAATATATATTTTTTATCAGTATAATCATTAATATACTGTTCTTGTAAAGATTTTATTGGAACTACTATAGATGTTTTTCCAAAATGATTTGCTAAATTTAAAGCTATTGCCGATTTTCCTGTTCCACAAACTCCTTTTATGAATATTAATTTATAACCTTGATTTGATGCTTCAATCACTTCTTGAACTATTCCATCTTGAGATTTTCCATTTGAAAATTTTAATGGTTCTAAAAATTTTTGATTTTCGTATAAAGACCACATCATATAAAATAATTTAAATTCTCTTTTGTGAATTCTGGACATTTAGTTTTATATTCACACCAATTACATAAATTACTTTTATTAGTTGTAAATTCTTTTGTTAATTCAATTTTTTTTATTAGATTTAATATTTCATTTCTTAAGTTCTCTAATTGTTCTATCGTTCTTTCTGAAATTAATTCTTGATTAGCTTCAAAAAAATGCCATACAAGTTTAATTTTATCAATGTCTTTATAAGAGTTTCTTATAGCTAAAGAATATATTGCTAATTGTCTATCTTCATCTAATTCTTTTTGAGATTTAATAGATCCAGTTTTGTAATCATGAATTTCAAAGATATTATTTTCTTTATCATGAACTAAACGATCTATATATCCTATTAATAAATATTGGTCATTTTTATCTAAAGAAATGTAGACTTTTTTTTCTGTTTCTATGGTATTATCTTTAAATGGATAATATTTTATAAAATAATTTATTAAAAATTTTATTCCCTTATTTATATAATCTTCTACTTTTAGGTTTTCTTTTATTATTTTTATATTTAATTTATAGTCTTTAATCCAAGAATCTATAAAATATTTTATTATTTTGTCTAAATTAAAATCTTTTTCTCTATTATTATATATCCATTCCATAGTTTCATGAATTTTGCTACCTAAAAAAGCTTCAATGGTTTGATCAAAATCAGGTTTTATTTTATTAATATATTTAAATTCAAACTTTTTTGGACATTGTTCAAATGTTGCTAATTTAGAGTGCGAGTAAATTTCAATTTTTCATCACCTTTAACTTATAAAAATAAAAAGCATATAATAAAAAGATTTGTATAACCAAAATTTATTTAAATTTTATCTAAAGGATTAGTTATTTTTTTTAATTCGGTATTTGAAACATGAGCATATATTTGAGTTGTCGTTAAAGATGAATGCCCTAAAAGAACCTGAATTTTTCTTATATCAACTCCATCTTCTAATAAATGAGTCGCATAAGAATGTCTGAATGTGTGAGGATGTACTTCTTTTTTTATTCCTGCTTTTTTTGATATTTTCTTTACTATTTTTTGAATATTTCTAGTAGTTAAAGGCTTGTTTTTTGAGAAAACATAATTCCAATCTGAATTCTTTTTTATAAATTTTTCTAGTTTATCAGAAAGTTTCTTTGAGATTATGATGAATCTATCTTTTTTTCCCTTACCTTCTCTAACCCATCCAATATTTTCTGAAAAATCTAGATCAATAGGTTTAATCTTAACTATTTCTGAAACTCTTAAACCTGAAGAATATAAAAGTTGTAAAATCAGTTTATTTTTATTGGTTTCAGAATTTTTTATTAAATCGTAAACTTCTTTTCTTGTTAATACAATTGGAATTTTTTTTTCATTTTTTGGGCGCTTTATATCTGCAGTTGGATCTTTATTTAATAAAGAAGAAAAAGCAAATTTTATTGCAGATAAGAAAAGTATTGTTGAACTAGACGATTTATTATTCATTCTATTTGCTAAAAAAATTTTAATATCTTGCTGATTTATTTCTATTGGTTGCTTATTAGAATATATTAATAATTTCTTGTTTGAATCTAGATAATTTCTTAAAGTATAATAAGATAATTTTGATATTTTTATTTCTGTTTCTAGATTTGAGATAAATTCATCCTGATTCATATTAATAATTGTGCGAACTTATTTATAAAATTTATTAATGTTACTAATAAGAGTAAACAAAAGATTAAAAAGATAATTAAATTTTATTGATCTTAATATAACAAAAAAATATTAGATAATCTTGAGAAAGCAGTATAATTTATTCAAAAAAATAAATAAGACATTACATATAAATAGTTTAGATGATTTTATTTCTATGAAAAAAATTTTAATTTTTTTAATATTTTTTTTAATGTTCTTAAATTATATATTTTTTCAAAATTTAAATCTAGTTGAAGAAAAAGATAAAGGATACTATTTTGTAACAAAGATTATTGATGGAGATACTATTCTTGCAAATGGAGAACATATAAGATTATTAGGAATAGATGCTGATGAAAAGGGATATGAATGTTATAATGAAGCAAAAAAAAGATTAGAGGAACTGATATTAAACAAAGAAGTTTTATTGGAAGAAGACTTAACGGATAAAGATCGATATGGAAGATTATTGAGATATGTTTTTTTAAAGGAGGAAAATATTAATATCCTAATAGTAGAAGAAGGATTTGCTGTAGCTAGATTTTATAAAGAAAAAAAATATAAAAATGAAATTTTAGATGCTGAAAAATATGCTAGAGATAAAAAAATAGGTTGTAAATGGAAGTAATATAAAATTTTTATGAAAATATTTTATGATTAATATTTTTTAAATTAAATTTTGTTCATTAAATAGGAAACTAAAAATCCTATAATAACTCCAATAGCAACTCCATAAAAACTAGTATTCATAGCAGTAGTAACTGCACTAATAAGTAATAAAATTACTATAAACCCCATGGATAATCTCTTTAATAAAGCTTTTTCTGGAAAAACTTTTTTAAATACTCTTTTTTTCATATTTATATAAAAATAGGTATAATATAAATGTTTTCATTTAGTCTGCAAATTTTTATTTAGTTTAAATGCTTAATTTATTAGTATTATAAATGATTATTATCAAGTCTGAGAAAAGAATTAATCCTATTTTGAAATACAAATGTCCGGAATGTGGAAATGATAATAATAATAATAATTCTTAAAGAAGATAATATTTATTATAGTTTTTATAAATATAATAATTGTAATTTTTTGATAAATGATTAAAAAGATATTTATAATTATGAAACTCTAAATGATTTGTATGGTAAATATAAAATATGAAAAAGCTACCTTTTCTGGTGGATGTTTTTGGTGTACTGAATATAATTTTGATCAAAAACCAGGAATAATAAAAGTTATTAGTGGTTATGCTGGAGGTAAAGAAAAGGATCCTAAATATGAGGATGTGTCTTCTGGTAAAACTAGTCATAGAGAAAGTATCCAAATAATTTACGATTCTAAAAAAATTAGTTATACTAAATTATTAGATTTATTTTGGGAAAGTATAGATCCTACCGATAAATATGGGCAATTTGTGGATAGAGGAGAACAATACACTACTGCTATTTATTATGAAAATGAAAAACAAAAAAAAGAGGCGGAAAAATCCAAAAATAATTTAGAAAAATCTGGTAAGTATAATAAACTGATTGTTACTGAAATAATTCCTTTTACGACTTTTTATCCTGCAGAAGAATATCATCAAAATTATTATAAAAAAAATCTAATAAAATATCTGATTTATAGAAATAATTCTGGAAGAGATAATTATCCAAACAATATTAGTAGTAATAAAACATTGTTTAAAAGAAATAAGATAGAGAATAACTTAAATGAAAAGAAATTTGGGAAATTGTTAACGCCTTTACAATATGATGTTACTCAAAATAATAAAACAGAAAAAGCTTTTGACAATGAATATTGGGATAATAAAGAAGAGGGAATTTATGTAGATATTATAAGTGGTAAACCTTTATTTAGTTCTAAAGATAAATTTGATTCTGGAACTGGATGGCCTAGTTTTACAAAACCCTTAATTCGAAAGAATATAATTAAAAAAAAAGATTTTGGGTTAATTTTTCCAAGAATAGAAATAAGAAGCAAACAGGCTAATAGTCATTTGGGTCATTTATTTAATGATGGCCCTAAAAATAAAGGGGGATTAAGATATTGTATGAATAGTGCAGCATTGAAATTTATTCCAAAGGAAAATCTCAAAAAAGGAATATATAAAAAATTTATTAAAAATTTTAGATAAGATAAAAATATTATATTATATACTACTTTATTAAATTTTATATATTAACCATTACTATAATATATGTTAAAACTTCTTATTTTTGCTAAAAAGTTTTAACTAGAAATTTATAGATATTATTTTTGAATTAAATATAGATTTAACACTATAATATAATAATTCTTATTCTAAACTTACATGTAAAAAAATTCTATGTTCAAAAGATTTATATCGAAGGTATTAAACTATTTAATGAAATTATATTTATTTGGAAATGCGTTAGTTAATGCAGAAAATATTAGTCCTGGATTGATGTGGAGAACTGAAAAATCTCCAATTCCTGGGAAGTATTGGTTATATGGGCTTTTAAAATATTGGGATATTGAGGCCTTAGATAGAGATATTTACACGGATAAAGATAGTTTAACTTCAACAATTAAATCCTTAGAAGAAAGATTTAAAGATAAATTTGAAAATTTTGCGGTTTTAGGATATCGGTAGCTATAGTTCGCACAAGGTATATTGTGCGAACTTTTTGTGTGTAAATGCTAATTTTATGGAAAAATAATAAGAATATATCAAAAAAACAATGGGCCGCCGCACCTTAAAAGGTGCAATTTATTAAAGGCCCTTGTTTCCAACAAAATTCTTTAAGAATTTTGTGGCCACGAAAATCTTTTTGATTTTCGTCGGTTAGGATGCTCAGAAATCACCACACACTAAAGTCTCAAGAACTTTTAGTTCTTGATGATCATCAAGAATCTGAACTTGTGAAGATTCTTGATATGTGTGGTTTTGTCGGATTTCTGACATAACTATAAGCTCTTTCAAAATCACTTCCACAGCTTGCGCAAAAATATCCATCA